>JBKPMR010000035.1:0-42158 GCA_046732255.1 Actinomycetota bacterium | reverse complement strand
GCCAGCCGGACGTGGTCGACACCGTCGATCGGCAGCTGGAGAAAGCGCGCTCCTGTGACGCGGAAGACCTCGGTTTCGCCGGTGGTCATGAACCGGTACGTACCCTCGCGATGCGGATCGTTCTCGATCCCTTTCCGGCCGAGCGTCTGGGCGACCTCGAGCGCGGTCTCCTCCGCCGAGAACACGAGCGTGATGCCGCGGCCGAAGACGCGCTGGAAGATCGGCTTGATCAGCGGATAGTGGGTGCAGCCGAGGATCACCGTGTCGACGCCCGCGTCCTTCAGCGGCTGGGCGTACTCACGGACGGCCTCGGACGTCTCCGGCCCGAACGGGTCGTCGCTCTCGATCAGCGGCACCAGCCGCGGGCACGCGCTCGAGGTCATCCGGACACCGGCGTCGAGCGTGCGGACGAGCTCTTCGTAGCGGCCGGAGGCGACCGTCGCCCTCGTCGCCAGCAGGCCGATCCGGCGGTTGCGGGTCGCCTGAACGGCGGCGTGCGCCTCGGGCGTGATCACGCCGACCACCGGCACGGACAACGACTCCTGCAGGCCCGGTAGCGCCGCCGCCGTCGCCGAGTTGCAGGCGACGAGGATCAGCTTGACGCCCAGGCCCTCGAGGTAGGCGCCGATCTCGTGCGCGAACCGGCTGACCTCGGGCAACGGCCGCGGCCCGTAGGGAAGGCGTGCCCCGTCGCCGAGGTAGACGAAGTCCTCGTGCGGCATGGTCACGAGACACTCGTGCAGGACGGTCAGTCCGCCCATGCCCGAGTCGAACACGCCGACGGGGCGGGAATCCACCGGCCGATTGTAGGTAGGCTGCCCGACTTTGCACGCGGCCGGGCTTCGCCGGGCCGCGTTGCCGACTAAGTTGGAGTCATGGCGACGATCCGCATCGGCACGTGCAGCTGGGCGGACGAAGGGCTCGTGAAGGACTGGTATCCGCGCGGCGTCTCCTCGCCCGCCGCCCGGCTCGCCTACTACGCGGAGCGCTTCGACACGGTCGAGGTCGACTCGCCGTTCTACCACCTGCCCTCACCGGAGACGGCGGAGAAATGGGCTGTACGGACGCCGGACGGCTTCGTCTTCCACGCGAAGGCGAGCAAGAGCATGACGGGCCACGAGGAGGCAGACCGCGAGTCGGCGTTCCGCGAGTTCCGCGAGTCGCTGGCGCCGCTCGAGGCGTCGGGCAAGCTGCGCGGCGTCCTGCTCCAGTACCACCCGCGCGTGAAGAAGTCGCGCGAGGCGCTGGAGGAGCTGGCCGCGGTCCGCCCCCTGCTCGACCCGCTCGTTCCGCTCGTCGAGTTCCGCCACCGCTCGTGGATGGAGGAGGACGAGCGCGCCGACACGCTCTCCTTCCTCGAGCGTCACGGCCTCTCGTACGTCTCCGTCGACTCACCGCGGACGCGCGCGAGCAACGTCCTCCCCCGGATCGCAGCCGCCACTCATCCGGTCGCGTACGTCCGCTTCCACGGCCGCAACTGGAAGACGTGGAACATCCGCGGCGCAAGATCGTCGGCGGAGCGCTTCGACCACATGTACTCGCCGGAGGAGCTCGCCGAGTGGGTGGAGCCGCTCACCCGCCTCGCGAACGAGTCCCAGGAGGTGTACGCGATGATGAACAACAACCGTTCGAACTACGCGCCCCGGAGCGCCCGGATCCTGCGCGACCTCCTCGACGAGCAGGGCGTCCCCGCCGCGGGAGCGCTCGAGCCGCCCGAAACCGGCCAGTTACAGTTGGGCGTGTGAGCGACGAAGCGATCAACGTCCTGTCGGTCATCCACGGCACGAACGCGCGTGGGGGCGTCTTCTACGACGCGATCGTCGGTGCCGGCCACCGGTACGACGAGTGGAGCCTTGCCTGGGGAACGCCGCCGCCGCTCGCGACCGAGGACTACGACGCCGTGATCGTCTTCGGCGGCTCGATGCACGCCGACCAGGACGACCGCCATCCGTGGCTCCGCGACGAGGACGCCTTCATCCGAGGGCTGCTCGAGCGGCGGGTGCCGCTGCTCGGAGTCTGTCTCGGCATCCAGCTGATCGCGAAGGCGGCCGGCGCCGCCGTGTACCCGCTCCCGGGCGGCCCCGAGATCGGCTGGCTTCCGGTCGAGCTCACGGATGCGGCCGCGGACGATCCGCTGTTCGGCCGCCTGCCCACCCGGCTCGACGTCTTCGGGTGGCACTACTACACGTACGACGTCCCGTCCGCGGCCGAGGAGCTGGCCCGCAGTGCACGGTGCAACCAGGCCTACCGGCTCGGCGAGGTCGCGTGGGGGATCCAGTTCCACGCTGAGGTCACGCTCGAGACGGTCCGTCTGTGGCTCGACGACAAGGTCGAGTTCCCGCTCGACCTCGACCGCGAGGAGCTCTGGGCCGAGACGCAGGAGCGGATCGCAGCCTGGAACGAGCTCGGGCGCGGGCTCTGCGGCGCCTTCCTGGAGGTCGCGTCAGCCCGCAGCGCGGGCGAGGCGCGCGGCGAGCTCGCCGACGTGCGACCGTAGCTCCACCGGCCGGATCACTCTGAACTCGGCACCTAACCTGGCCAGGAAGCCGGCGGCCCACTCGAGCGAGTCGGCGCCCATCTCCAGCCGCGTGCCCGTCCCGTCCGGTTCAAGCTCCGCCACCGTCTTCGACACGCGCCGCGAGATCTCGTCGAGCGGAGCATCGACGCGCACCTCGATCCGCCACTCGTAGGGCAGGCGGGCAAGCATCCGAATGACGTGCGCGGCCGGATCGAACCCCGGCTCCGGCGGCGGGGCGGGATCGGCGATCGCGGCGCGCCCGATCCGGTCGGCGCGGAAGGTGCGCAGCTCGTCGCTCGCGTGGTCGCGGGCGGGGACATACCAGCGTCCACGACGGGCGACGAGGCCGAGCGGGTCGATCGTCCGTGTGCTCGCGCGGCCGTCGGCGCGCGTGTAGTCGATGTCGAGCGAGCGGCGCCGCCGGACCGCCTCGGCGACTGCGAGCAGCGTCTCGCTCGACGCGGGCGGCGACGAATCGGGCTCGCCCAGGAGGCTGACCTCGTCGCGCAGGCGCTCGATCCGGCGGGCGAGCCGCTCCGGGAGGACACGCGTGATTTTGGCGAGGGCATCCCCGGCGGCGATGCCGCGGCGCTCGGCGACGACGAGCCCGAAGGCGACCGCGGTCGCCTCGTCGTCGGACAGCATCAACGGGGGTAGCCGCGTGCCGGCCCGGAGCCGGTAGCCGCCGCCGACGCCGGGCTGCCCGTCGACCGGGATGCCGATGTCGTGGAGAGCGACCGCGTAGCGGCGGATCGTCCGCTCGGTGACGCCGAGGTCGGTCGCCGCGGCACGGCCGTCGACGACCGGGCGGCTCTGGAGCAGCTCGAGGAATGCGAGCAGTCTGGAGGCCGGGCGAGAGATGCCCGGATTGTCGCACGGCTGCGGACAAAAACTGTCCTCAATCTCCTCTACGGTCCCGGCTCACCAATCGAGCGAAGGAGCGCCAGAGGCATGGGACAGAACGACGGACGGCACGATTTCGATTTCCTCTTCGGCGCCTGGCGGATTGCGAACCGGAAGCGGGTGAACCCGCTCGTCCCGTTCGACGACGAGTGGATCGAGTTCGAGGCGTGGTCCGAGGCTCGCCCGATCGTCGCCGGGCTCGGCAACACCGACACGTACCACGCTCCCGACTTTCCCGGGCGGCCCGGCTTCGAGGGCTACACCCTCCGCCTGTTCGAGCCGAAGACCGGACTCTGGCGGATCTGGTGGGCGTCCTCGTACGGGACCGGCGAGCTGGACGAGCCGGTGGTTGGCCGCTTCGAGGACGACGGCATCGGCCGCTTCGAGTGCGACGACATCCTCGAGGGCGTGCACCTGCGCGTTCGGTACGAGTGGACGCTGATCGACGACGACAACCTCAGGTGGGAGCAGTCGTTCTCGTTCGACGGCCGCAGGACCTGGGACTCGAACTGGATCATGGAGTCAATGCGGATCGCCAGCCACGTGCCGGCCGCTTCGGCAGCGGTGCTGAGCCCGGCGTAGAGCCGGCCCCGTCGGGCGTTTCCCGGGCCGGTCCCGGGGTATCGGACGGCGAATCGAGAAAGGAGCGATGATGCGCCGTCTGACCGTGCTCGCCGTCGCGGCCGCCTTCTCCGTCCCGGTCGCGCTCGCAGCAGATCGACCGTTCCCCGATGTCGTGCAACTGCCGCCGGGATTCCAGCCCGAAGGGGTCGCGATCGGCCGCGGAACGACCTTCTACGTCGGCTCGATCCCCACGGGCGCCGTTTTCCGCGGCGACCTGCGCACAGGCACGGGTGCAGTGCTGGTCCCGGGCGGCTCGGGTGCAGCCGCGATCGGGATCGGCATCGATGCACGGAATCGCCTCTTCGTCGCCGGCGGCGCCACCGGGAAAGGGTTCGTCTACGACGCCTCCACCGGCGACCAGCTCGCCTCGTACCAGCTCGCGACAGGCTCCGAGCCGACATTCGTCAACGACGTCGCGGTGACGAAAGGTGGCGCGTGGTTCACCGACTCGAACCGGCTCGCCCTCTACCGCGTTCCAGTTGCCCCGGACGGCACGCTCGGGACGGCCGCCGAGACCCTGCCGCTGAGCGGCGATCTCGAGCTCGCCGACGGCATCAACCTGAACGGCATCGAGGCGACGCCGGACGGCAGGCGACTCGTTTCGGTGCAGTCCAACACCGGTCTCCTCTTCACCGTCGATCCCGCGACCGGCGAGACCCACCAGATCGATCTCGGCGGGACGACCCTCGTCAACGGCGACGGGCTGCTCCTCCAGGGGCGGACGCTCTTCGTCGTCCAGAACCGGCTGAACCAGATCGCCGTCGTCCGGCTCACGCCCGACTTCGAGCGCGGAACCGTGAGCATGGTCCTGACGGACTCCGACTTCGACGTGCCGACGACCATCGACCGCCTCGGCCGGCACCTGTACGTCGTCAACGCCCGGTTCGGCACTCCACCGACGCCGACGACGTCCTATCAGGTGGTGCAGGTGGGTGGGTAGCGCAGCCTAGATCCGGACGACCACGAGCCGGTCGGCGCCGGACTCGGCGCCCCAGACCTCGCCGGGGCGGCCGAGCAGCTGGCGGACGTTCGCGCCCGAGCGGAGCCGGATGGTCGTGAACCGTCCGGTCTTGGGCTCGAAGCGCACGATCGCCCCGGCCCCGAAGTCGGTCAACCAGACCGTGTCCTTCCCGTCGACGTAGACCGCGTACGGCTGTGCGGCCCTAGGGAGCCTCCACTCCCGCCAGCGCTTCGTCGCCGGGTCGTACCGGGCAACGCGTCCGGCGTTCCACTCGCTCACCCAGAGCCGTCCTCGCGAGTCGGACCAGATCCGCCGTGCACCCTGACCTCGCGTCGGCGGCCGCACGACCGCAGCCTTCCCGGTGCGCACGTCGATCCGCGCGATGTAGCTGCCCGCCAGCGACGCGTACCAGACGCCCCCGGTCGGTGTGGTGGCGATTCCGTACGGTCCCGGACCGCCCGGCGCCCGGAAGACGCGGAGTGCCCCCGTACGCGGATCGAGCCGGCCGTAGATCCCGGACTGCCCGGTGAACCAGAGCACGCCGCGCCGGTCGAAGGTCGCGGTGTTCAGGTTCGCGAAGCCGCTGGACGCGGGCAACGGGTAGCGGCGGACGGCGAGCGTCCGCGGATCGACCCGAACGATCGCGTTCAACCCGCCGTCTGTGACCCAGGCCGCGCCGTCCGGGCCGACGATCACGCCGTGCGGCGCCGATCCTTCGCCGAGAGCGACTTCGCGAACGGTTCCGTCGGCCGGTTCGAGCCGCCCGAGCTTGCCGGCTGCTTGGGCCGTGTACCAAACCGTCCCGTCCGTTGCGGGAGCGACGTCGTGCGGCGACGACCCGGCGGGTACCGCGTACTCCTGGACGCGCGGCGTGGTGGCTCCGACTCCTCGGTCGCGCGAGCGCCCTTCGGCAGCGGTGCCCGCGAGAACGACGACGGCGACAGCGGCTGCCGCCAGTGCCGCTGAACGGCGCCTCATGTCCCCACGGTACCCGGCGCCGCCGAGGCTGGGCCCAAGAGCCCCTAAGGCAATGAGCAGTTGTGTCCCCGGGCCGCGCTGGGCGGCGCGCTGCGGCGTCCTCAGTCGCCCCGATAGTTAGGTCACTATCGGGGCTCCCTGCGTCCTTGCATCGCACTCGCCCATCGCACCCCCGGGAACGAATACTCATTAGCTCAGAGGCTTTACCGCTCGAGCGGCAGCTCGTCGTGACGCGACCACTCGTGCCACGAGCCGGTGTAGTTCCGTGCCCGGTAGCCGGCCGAGCGGAGCGCCATTGCCGCGAGCGCCGACCGTGAACCGGAGTGACAGTACGCCACGATCTCTGCGTCCTTCGGTAGCCCGACCAGAGCGCGGATCTCCTCCTCCGGCTTCGGCATGCCGGGCGCCGAGAAGAGCTCGCCGACCTCGAGGTGCCGTGCACCCGGGATGTGCCCCTGGCGCGGGTCGCACGGGTAGCCACCCTTGCCGGTGAACTCGTCTGTCCTTCGCACGTCGAGAATCGTCAGCTCGGGATCGTCCAGCCGCCCGGCCAGCTCCTCGACCGTCGGCACGGCCTCGAAGCGCGGGTCCAGCTCGTTCCGGTTCCGGTCCAGCTCCACCACCCCCTGTTCGAGGTCACCCTGCCACGAGGCGAGCCCGCCCGCCATCACCGCCACGGCGGGATGCCCGGCCAGCTCGGCCAGCTGGTATGAGGCCGCGGCGCCGATGCAGTCGCCGCCGTCGTAGAGGACGAGGCGCTCTTCGCCGGTCACGCCGTGCCTGCGCAGACGGAGACCCACCTCGGCGGCGAGCCCCTCGAGCACGGCCCGTTCCGTGACCGGCGCCGGTGAGCCGAGCACGAGCGGGATCGAGCCGGGCAGGTGCCCGCGGATGTGCGCGTTCGGCCCGCGAACGTCGGCGAGCAGCAACCCTTCCTCGCCCAGATGAGCCGCCACCCAGGCGGCGTCGACGACAGGGGGCAGCGCGCTCACAGAGCCGAGAGAAACGCCGAGAGAATGCCGTTGAACTCGTCGGGCCGTTCCATGCTCGGCACGTGTCCGCAGCCTTCCAGGATCTCGACCCGGCCGTTCGGGGACCCGGCGGCAAGCTGCTCCTCCACCGCAGGGGGGATCAGCGGATCGGCATCGCCGCCGACGACCAGGAGCGGCAAGCCGTCCGTCACCGCCTCGGTCGAGTCCGGACGGTCGCGGATCGCGACAATCGCGCGCTCGAGCGCCGCCGGATCCTGCTCGACCGCAATCCGATGCCCGCGTTCGACGATCTCCGGAGGGGTGCCGGCCGCGAAGAAGTCCTTCGCCTGCGCCTGCCAAAGGCCCTCGCCGCCTTCCGTGCGGACGATCCGGATCCACTCCTCCCGCAGAGGCGCGCGCTCGGGCGGGTCGGCATCGGCGCGCGAGCCGGCCATGACGATCGCCTCGAGCCGCTCCGGCGCCAGTCGCGCGATCGCGCAGGCGGTATACCCGCCCATCGACGCGCCGACGGCGACGAAGCGGCCGGGCACGGACTGGAGGACGCCGAGCGCCCATTCGTCGAAGCTCGACCCGAGGGAATACAGCGTCGGCGCGTGCACCTCGTGCTCGGCGCCGAAGGCATCCAGCTGCGGTTCCCACATCCGGCCGTCGAACGGCAGGGCGTGCAGGAAGGCGATCTTCATCTCGGCAGTGCGGCGACGACGTCGAGCTCGGCGGCGACCGCCGGACGCTTCGCCAGCTCCTCGAGCCTGGCGGCGAGCCGCTCAGGGAGCTCGACCCCGAGCAGGCCGCGGAGGCGGATCAGCCACGGAACGTACGCGATGTCCGCGAGCCCGTACTCGAACGGCCACGCCGGCACGGCGGCGTCCAGCACGGAGAGGCAGTGCGCGAGCTGATCGGCGGCGCCGTCATCTCTCCGCCTGAAGGCGTAGTAGGCGTCGCCGAGGTTGACGTCGAAGCGCTCGATCGCGAGCCGGACGCGGGCGCGCGCCGCGGCGTCGGCAGGAAGCAAGGCGGGCTCCGGGTACCGCTCCTCGAGGTACTCGTTGATGACGTCCGACTCGGGCAGGACGAACGTGTCGTCTTCGAGCACGGGCACCTTGCCGAGCGGGTTCTTCTCGTACAGCCAGTCCGGGCGGTTCTGGAGGTCGATCGTGACGGTCTCGTACTCGACGCCCTTCTCGGCGAGGGCGATCCGGACACGCGCACAGTAGGGGCAGCGGTCGGCGTCGTAGAGCGTCAGCATCCGCGGCTCAGCCTACCCCGAGCGCTTCGGCCAGCTGCGCCTGCAACTCGTCGGGCGGCGGCAGCTCGTCGGGCGACGAGGCCGTGCGGGCGACCGTACGAATCTGCGCCGGGTCGGCGCCCGTCAGCCGGTGCGCGACCGTCGGGTTGGCGCCGAGGGCGACGACGTCCCCCGGCGGGAGCTCGCCGAAGTACTCGGGGACGGACGCGTACTCGTCCGCGATCCCGCCGCGGTCCCAGAGGACGTATCGGACGACCACGCTCTCCTCGACACCGAGCGTGAGGACGATCGCGCCGAGGGCGAGCGACACCTCTCGAGCGAGCCGGCGAAGGGCCGTCGGATCGCGGCTGCACAGCTCGTCGTCAACCCGCGTCCAGCCGTTCCGCGGCGAAGCCACGGTCGTGCCCGCCGACCTGCCGATGCGCGGCAGGTACTTCGCGACCGTCTGCTCGACGACGTCGTGGTCGTCCGTTTGGACGTACAGCGCACCGGACGACGGGCGATGGGCAGCGCCCGTGGCCCGAGTCGCGACCGTCTCCAGAGCTGCGCCCATGTACAGCTTCTCGTTCTCGAACCCCAGCCGCTTCCACGCCGCGACGCCGGCGCTGTTGTCCGCCATCACGTCGAGGGTGACGCGGGTGGAGCCCCGGCTACGGCCCTCCGCCAGCACCGGCGCGATCAGCTGCTTGAGCAGCCCCTGCCGCCGAGCACTCGGCCGGACGTAGGCGAAGACGATGTGCCAAACATCTCCGGCGAGCATCCGCGCGCGCACCGAGCCGAGCACGCCGTCGTCGTCCTCGGCCAGGAAGACGGCGCCGCGACCGGCGATGTCGGCGGCGACGTCCTGCCACTCGTCGTCCCACGTCTCGACGAACTCCGGCGGCGCCGGGACCTCGGCCTCGAACTCCTCCCACAGCTCACGGAGGCCGGGCTGGTCGGCCTCGGTCGCGCGCCTGACGCTGACGCCGCTCATCCCAGCACCCTGGCGCCGGTCAGCAGGTAGTGGACGGTCAAGTTTTGGAAGGGATCGAAGCGCTGGACGACGGAACGGATGTCGCCGTCACCATAGAACGCCGCGACCGCCTTCCGCACGCCGAGGTCACCGGGAGCCCAGGCGCGGGGCCGCGCCAGGTGCCGTGCGAGGAACCAGTCCGCCGTCCACTCTCCCAGTCCGCGCACCGCGGTGATCCGGGCCTTGACCTCCTCGTCGGGGAGAGCGGCGAGCGCGTCGAGGTCGAGGTCCGACCGCGCCAGCCCGATCACGTACTCCGCCTTGCGACGTGAGAACCCGAGCGAGAAGAGCTCCTCCTCGTCCGCCGCCGCCAGCCGCTCGCGCGCCGGGAACTCGTAGGCGTGCTCGGCGCGGGTGCCGAACCGCTCGATCAGTCGGTTGCGGATCGCGAAGGCGGCGAAGAGCGAGACCTGTTGCGCGCTGATCGACGTGACCAGGCTTTCGAACGGGCAGGGTGCAAGCGGGGGCCGGAAGCCGCTGAGCTTCGAGATCAGGTCACGGACGATCGGGTCGTCGGCGCGGTCGTAGAACGCCTCGAGGTCGAACGGGAGGCCGAGCAGCGTCGAAACCTCCGCCTCGATCCGAGCGTCGAGCGGCTCGACCAGGACGCCGCCGGGCCCCGCTTCGATCCTGACCTCGCGGCCGCCGACCACACGGTGCAGCCCGCCCTCGTGCCAGAGGTTGGCCAGGTCGGGCCCGAATGCGCGGAAGCGCTCGGTCGAGATCTCGAAGTCGTACGGCTTGGGAATCCGCAGCAGGGGCACGAAGGCATCATGGCGGCGTGACCGAGGGCGGCTCGTCGCTACCGGAGGTGCAGGCGCTCCTGCGCGCGCTCGCCGCCGGGAGGTATGCGGCGGAGATCGGAACCGCGTTCGGCGAGGGCGCGCGGGCGATTGCCGCCGACGCCGACAGCCTGATCACTGTCGAGCTCGACCCGGTGCGGGCCGATTCCGCCCGCGGCGCGCTTGCCCGTCTCGGCAACGTCACGCTGCTCGAGGGCGACTGGCGCGAGGTGTTGCCGCCGCACGCCCCCTTCGACTTCGTCTTCGTGGACGGCGGCGGGCAGGCGACGAAGACCGACCCGTCCGTCCTCGATCTGGGCCGGAGCGGGACGATCTTCGTGCTCGACGACCTGACGCCGGGCTACGGCGGCCCGGACCCGGTGCGCGAGCTTTGGCTCGCGAGCGAACGCCTGGCCGCGGCGGAGATCCTGACGACGCCGACGACGGCGGCGATCGTCGCGACGCTCGTCAGCTGAGCGCCTCCGCGACCTCGACGAGCGTGTCGAACCGCTCGTACGCAACACCCTGCTCGTCGAGGTAGTCGGCGAGGCCTTCGCGGGCGAACACGCGGTTGGCGGCGAGTGCGACGCACCGGTCGGAGTAGCCGTCGCCGACGTAGACGAAGGGGCCGGTCGCAGCGACGAGCGCCCGCTTGCACGGCTCACCGCACACCGGGCACACCGTCTCGTCGCGCCACAGGACGCGCCAGCCGTCCGCCCGCGGGTCGAGCCGGTTGGCGCGCAGCTCGACGTCGACGCCCTCGCGGGCAAGGATCGGCTCGATCAGCTCATGGAACCCGCTGGAGACGACCAGCGGACGGAACCGCTCGACGAGCTCGTGGAAGCCCGGCCGCACGCGGACGTTCTCGACCAGCCAGGCCGCTACCTCGACGAGGGGCGTGCGAACGGTCGAGAACTCGAGGCCGATCACCTCGTGCAGCGTCATCGTCCGGCCGAGGTCCTCCTCGGCGCGCTCGTAGACGCCGACGTCGCCGAACTCGAGCAGCACCATGTGGAGGCTGTCCACCTCCGTGACGGTCCCGTCCCAGTCGAGAACGAGCCGGCCGCTTAGAGCTCCTAAAGAAATGAGTATTCGTTCCCGGGGTGCGATGGGCGAGTCCGATGCAAAGACGCAGGGAGCGCCAATATCGAAATCAGATATTGGCGCGACTGAGGACGCCGTAGCGGGCCGCCCAGCCCGGCCCGGGGACACAACTGCTCATCGCGTTAGGAGCTCCTAGAGGTGCGATGTGACTCCCGCCGGGTCCTGGTCGGTGGTGCCCGCTCCAGGCTCTTCGTACCAGGAGTAGGCGTAGGTGCCGTCGTCGAGGTCGCGCGCGAACGGCGTCAGCCGCAGCGGATGGAAGGTGTCGCACATGACCGCCAGCTCGTGGGTCTCGGTCAGGCCGATCGACTTCTCCGCGAGCCCAGGGTGCGGCCCGTGCGGGATCCCGGACGGGTGCAGCGTCACCGAACCGACGTCGACGGCCTTCCGCGAGGAGAAGTTGCCGGAGACGTAATAGATCATCTCCTCCGAGTTCACGTTCGAGTGGACGTAGGGAATCGGGATCGCCAGCGGGTCGAAGTCGAGCTTCCGCGGGCAGAACGAGCAGATGACGAAGTTCTGGCCCTGGAAGGTCTGGTGCGAGGGCGGCGGCATGTGGATCCGACCGGTGATCGGCTCGAAGTCCTCGATGTTGAACGTCCACGGGTAGACGTAGCCGTCCCAGCCGACCACGTCGAAGGGGTGGTAGTCGAGGACGTAGGTTTGGTAGCCGCCGCGGACGCGCACCTTGACGAGGTGCTCGCCGCGGTCGCGGTGGGTCTTCAGCTCGGTCGGCGGGTGGATGTCGCGGTGGTAGAAGGGCGCGTGCTCCAGCAGCTGTCCGTACTCGTTCCGGTAACGGCGCGGGATCTCGATCAGCCCGGGCGACTCGAACACGAGATGCCGCTCCGGCCCGCCGTTCGCGAACCGGTAGGTCGTCCCGCGCGGGATGACGATGTAGTCGCCCTCGCGGTAGGGGACGTCGCCGAAGATCGTTTCCAGCGTTCCCGACCCCTCGTGGACGAAGATCACCTCGTCGCCCTCGCCGTTCCGGTAGAAGAACTCCATGCCCTTTGCCGGCCGGCAAAGCGCTATCTCCACATCCTGGTTCCACATCAGGAGTCGCCGACCCGAGATCGGGTCGCCCTCTTCGGGAACGTCGTACGTGCGGAAGTGCCGGTGCGCGTGGGCGTCCGGCACCCACTCGTCGCGGGCGATCGGCTCGAAGTCGCCCAGCTCTCGGATCCGCACCGGCGACTGGAGGTGGTAGAGGATCGACTCGTTCCCCGAGAACCCCTCGAGCCCGAACACCTCCTCGTTCAAGAGCGTCCCGTTGTCGCGGAACTGGATGTGGCGCTTCCGCGGGACGTCCCCCAGCCGGCGGTACATCGGCATGGGTCAAGGATAACGAGGCGGTGCTCTACGGCAGGACGAGGTGGCTGTCGCCGAACTCGTGCCAGAGGTAGCCATGCTCGAGCGCCTCGCGGTAGGAGCGGTCCAGCAGAGCCTCCCCGGCCGCGGCCTGCAGCAGCTGGAGGTGGGACGCGTCGGGCTCGTGCCAGCCGCTGAGCACGCCGTCGACCGTCCACAGCCCGCGCTCCGGCGTGACGACGAGGTTCGTCCAGCCCTCGCCGGGCGAGACCGTCCCCGAGGGCTCCGTCGCCGTCTCCAGCGCACGCACGACGGTGGTGCCGACGGCGATCACGCGGCCGCCCCAGCCGTGGACGGCGTTGACGAGGGCGGCTGTCTCGGCCGGGACGCGGTACCGCTCTGGATAGGGCGGCTCGTGCCGCTCCGGAGAGGACACGCCGGTGTGCAGCGTCAGCGGCGCGACCACGACGCCGCGGGCGACGAGCGCGGTGATCAGCTCGGCGGTGAACGGCCGCCCGGCGCTCGGCATCTCCGCGCTCCCGGGCTCCAGCGCGTAGACGTTCTGGTAGACGGGAAGAGGCCAGGCGCGATCGACGTGGCGGTACCGGATCGGCAGGCCGTGCCTCGCAAGGTATGCCTCCACCGTTCCCGGCAGGTCGAGCCGGGCGAGCCAGAGCCGCCTGCCGCCGGCGTATGGTGCGAGGAGTATTGTCCGTCCTCCCGCCGGCAGATCGAGACGCTCCCCGGCCCGTGCGTCGGGGAACGGCGAGCTGTCTCGGCGCAACTCGACCAGCCAGTGGTCGTCATCGCCGGCAGGGGCCGGTGTCGAGAGATGGAGCGTCAGACTCGTTCCGTCTTCGCGAACCGCGGACAACGCGGCCGGGAGCGTCGCCGAGACGTTGATCGCGACGAGATCGCCCGGCTCGAGGAACGTCGGCAGATCGCGGAAGCGGGCGTGGACGATCCGGCCGTCGTGTCTGGTCGCGACCAGCAGGCGGCCGTCGTCGCGCCGCAGGCCACGAGCCTCCGGAGGTTCGCGCGCTTCGAGCGGAGCCGGGAGCTCGAACGCGAGCGCGCTCATGCCGGCACCTCGGCCAGCTCACGGGCGCGGTAGCGCCCGCTCGGGAGGTCGGCTTCGATCAACGCGAGCAGACCCGGCACGCTCTCATCCGGGAGAGGGCGATCGGAGATGTCCTCGCCGGGGAAGGCGTCCTGGTGCATCTGCGTCCGCATGTCGCCCGGATCGACCGCGTACACACGGAGGTCCGGATGCTCGGCGGCGAGCACTGCGGTGAGCTGCTCCAGCGCAGCCTTGCTCGATCCGTAGCCGCCCCAGCCCTCGTAGGCCTCGACAGCCGCGTCGGAGGTGACGTTGAGGATGCGCGCCCCCGGAGTGAGACGCGGCAGCGCGAGCTGAACGAGGGCGAGGGGCGCGACGACGTTGACCTCATGCGCCTGCCGGAGCGCCTCGAGCGGGTACCGCGCCAACGCGGGCAGCGGGCTCGGCCCGAGCGTGCTCGCGTTGTTCACCACCAGGTCGATCGCGTTCCCGGCCGCTTCGACGAGCGCCTGCCGGTGCGCTGGATCGGTGACGTCACCGGGGATCACGAGGTCGGTCCGTTCGCCCCACTCGCGGCGCAGCGCTTCGCCGTCACGGGCATCGACGACGACCCGCCAGCCGCGATCGACGAGCGCGTGGGCGAGCGCGGCGCCGAGCCCGCGCGAGGCTCCGGTGACGATGCCGACCCGCATCTCAGGCGGCATCCGTGAGCCCGTGACGGGCGACGATGCGGTCGTAGTTCAGGCGCATGAGCGCGATCACGTCGCGGACGTCTGCGTCGTCCTCGATCCGGCGCGCGGCAAGCCCGACGGAATCGGGGAACACCGGGTGCGGGCCGATTCGGCCCTCCTGGCGGAGCTCGTGCCACGTCTGCTTCGGGAAGCTGAAGTGCGCGGCGTGATCGCCGTGCAGGTGGCCGATCTCGCGGCCGCCGACCTTGAACGCGAACTCGCCGCGCCGACCGTGGCCCGAGGTCACGCCCGGCCACGACTCGACGGTCTCGGCAATCTGACTGCTGGCTGTGAGTCTGGTGCCCATATCCCGAGACTAGGCCGGAGCGGGTCCCGACGGCGATTGGAAATTCGACCTAGGACCCGGGACCTACGAGCCCCTCGCGAACGGCATACAGCGCCGCCTGCGTACGGTCGGTGACGCCGAGCTTGGCCAGCACATGGCTGACGTGGGTCTTGACCGTCTTCTCCGCGATTCCGAGCTCGGCGGCGATCCGCTTGTTCGCGTAGCCGCGCCCGAGCAGCGCGAGCACGTCCCGCTCGCGCGGGGTGAGCAGATCGGCCCTGGTCTCGGGGCCCTGTTCGAGCGTCGCGACCAGCCTGGCGGCGACCGCCGGGTCGATCAGCGCCTCCCCGGCCGCCGCCGCTCGAACGGCTCGGGCGAGCTCCTGCGGCTCCGCATTCTTGAGCAGGTAGCCGGCCGCGCCCGCGCGCAGCGCCGGCAGCAGCCGATCGTCGTCGAGGAAGCTCGTCAGGACGACCGCCCGCGTTCGCGGCGAGCGCCGGCGGAGCTCTCGCATCGCCTGAATGCCGTCCACGCGCGGCATGACCAGGTCGATCAAGACCACGTCCGGGCGCAGACGCTCCGCCTCGGCGAGCGCCTCGTCGCCGTCGGCGGCCTCGCCGACGACCTCGATCCCGTCCTGAAGGTCGAGGAACGTGCGCAGGCCTTCCCGCACCACGGCGTGGTCGTCGACGATCAGCACCCGGATCGGGTCAGGCATCGGGTGCCTCGATCCGAACCGTCGTCCCGCGTCCCCGAGCCGACCGGACCTCGACGTGCGCGCCGAGGCGCTCGGCTCGCTCCTCCATGGACGTCAGCCCAAGATGTGTCGAGCGCAGTCCGCGGGCCGCCGGGTCGAAGCCGACGCCGTCGTCTTCCACCTCGAGCACGACCTTGCCGTCCTGCCGGTCCAGGCGGACGGCGAGGTGCTGCGCGTGCGCATGGCGGAGCGAGTTGTGGAGCGCCTCCTGCGCGATGCGGAGCAGCTCGCGGTCGCGGCCAGGGTTCCCCCCGATACCGGCGTCGAGCTCGAGCTCGATCGGGACCGCCTGAAGACGCCGGAGCAGCTCGACGTGCTTGCGCAGGGCGCCGCAGAGCCCGTCCCGCTCGAGGTCGGGCGGACGCAGCTCGAGGACGAGGGATCGGAGCTCGTCCCGGGCTTCCTGGGCCAGAGACTGCAGCTTCGCCACCTGCTCGCGCGCCGCTTCGGGCTCGCGGTCGAGCAGCGTTAGTGCCGACTCGGCGGTCAGGACCAGCCCGAAGAGCTTCTGGCTGACCGCGTCGTGGAGGTCGAGCGCGAGCCGGTTGCGTTCGGCGACGACCGAAAGTTCGCGACTCTGCTCGTACAGACGGGCGTTGGTGATCGCGATCGCCGCGTGCGCGGCTAGGAGCTCGATCAGCTCCTGGTCCTCGTCGGTGAAGTCGGGCGCGCCCTGCTTGTCGGTCAGGTAGAAGGCGCCGATCACGCCGTGAGGAGACGCGATCGGAACGCCGAGGAAGGAGCGCATGTCGGGGTGCCCTTTCGGCCACCAACCCCGGAAGCGCGGATGCTCGTGGATGTCGGGGCTGCGGTAGGGCTCGCGCTCCTCGAGCATCGCGCCGAGCACGCCGTGCTGGCGCGGCAACGGGCCCAGTGAGGCCCGGAGCTGGTCGCTCATCCCCGACGTGAGGAACTGGCTGAAGCCGCCTTCCCCGTCCGGGACGCCGAGCGCCGCGTAGCGCGCATGGGCCAGCTCCCGCGCGCTCTCGACGAGGCGCTGGAGCACCTCTTCGACCGACATGTCCGCGGCGACGGCGAGGACCGCGTCGCTGACCGCCTTCAGGGTCGGGTTGATCCCGCCCTCCATCACTCCCTATGACGATAGGGCCTCGATGGCGAGCGCCGCGAGCCGCCTGCCGATCGCGGGGCCGAACTTGAAGCCGTGGCCCGAGCACGCCGAGCCGACGACGACGCGGCCATGGCGTTCCAGGATGAAGCGTTCGTCGTCCGTAGTCGTGTAGAAGCACGACTGCGCGTGAGCCGGATTCGGGTCGGCCCGCGGGAAGCGCTCCGCCGTCCATGCGGCAATCTCGCGTACCAGGTCGGGGTCGGCGCCTCTCTCCTCGTCAGGGTCCGACGGCCTGCCGCGCATGTGGCTGCCGACTTTCAGTCCGAACTCCGGGTCGCTCAGCGCGTAGAAGCCGTGGCCGCGGGTGACCACTTCGGCGACCACCGATGGGACGGGTCCGTCCAGCCGGAAGTATGCGACCGTTTCCCGGGTCTCGACGACAGGCAGGTCGATGCCCGCCGGCGCCAGCAGCCTGCGCGCCCACGGGCCGGCGGTGACGACGACCACGGGTTCGTCAAGTGCGTCCAGGGACTCGATCCGCTGACGCTCGCGGACCTCGAGCCCGCGGGCAAGCGCGCGCAACGCGCGCTCGGCGTAGACGACGCCCGCGTCGGGCTGGAAGAGCACGTTCGTGTCGGCCGCGGCGGCGACACCGAACCGGGCCTCCGCCTCGTCCCGCGAGAGGAGCTCGCTCCCGGCACCGCACTCTTCGAGCGCCCCCCGGGAGCTGATCACGCCCTCGCGATAGAGCTCGAGCAGGCCGTTCAGGAGGAGCAGGTCCTCCCCGCTCTCGCGTTCGAGCTCTCGCCACCCCTCGAGTGCCTCCTGGGCGAGCCGCACCCACGCGGCTTCCGGGTACGCGAGCCGGAAGATGCGGGTTGCACCGTGGCTCGAGCCGCGGGCGTGACCGAGCTCGAACTGCTCGTAGACCACGACGTCGCGACCCTCGCGACGAAGGGCCCAGGCGGCCGCCAGGCCGTTGAGGCCCGCCCCGACGATCGCAATCTCAGCCACTGAGCGGCCCGACCGTGTTGCGCAGCACGCCGATCCCCTCCACCTCCAGCTCGACGACGTCGCCGGGCTTCAACCAGCGCCCGTCGCCGTGCTCGAGGATGCAGCCGGTCCCGACGGTCCCGGAGCCGAGCACGTCCCCCGGGTACAGGCGCGTGTTCCGCGCCGCGTGCTCCACGATCCGCTCCCACGAGAAGTGCATGTCGGCGAGCTGCCCTCGCGACCGCTCCTCCCCGTTCACGCGGGCGACCATGACGGCACTCGCGCCGTCGAACTCGTCGGGGGTGACCACGACCGGTCCGAGTGACGTGGCGAAGTCCTTGCCCTTCGCGGGGCCGAGCCCGACCTTCATCTCCGCGCGCTGGAGATCGCGGGCGGACCAGTCGTTCATCACGGTGAAGCCGCCGATCGTGCCGTGGATGCCGACGATCGCCGCGACCTCGAGCTCGTAGTCGAGCTCCTCGCTCCCTTGCGGATACGGGATCTCCTGGTCGGGGCCGAAGATCGCGGCCGGGTTGGAGAAGTAGAAGACCGGCTGCTCGTACCACTCGGCCGGCACCTCGGCGCCGCGTCGCTCACGCGCGGTGCGCACGTGCTGCTCGAACGCGTAGAAGTCGCGGACGGACGGCGGATGGAGCACCGGCGCCCGCAGCACCACCTCTGCGAGCGGGTACTCGGCGTGCTCCCGCGCCTGACCGCCGCCGGTAAAGAAGGACTGCAACGTCTGGGCGGCGAGCTGGATCACGCGGTCGCCCTCGATCCGGCCCGGCCAGCCGCGCTCCAGATCGAGCTCCCGGGGGCTGAACATGCACAGCTTCACGGCCGGAGCCTAGTCGTGGCCCTCACGGACGGCAGTGACAGGCTCAAGCCTGTCACTGCTCGAAGCGGGTTACGGCTCGGTGTGGACGATGATCTCGGCCACGCCCGGGAGCTCCTTCCGGATTCGCTCCTCGATCTCGCTCGCGCGGGCGTGCGCCTCGGCGAGCGGCGCGGATGCGTCCAGCCCGAGCGTGAGGAACACGAGCAGGCCGTCGTCGCTGTCCAGGAACCGGAGCTCCCGCGGCGGTTGGCCGGTCTCGGCGCTGACGATGCGCGTCACCGCTTCCACGTCGGCGGCCACCTCCCCCCGGGCCGGCGCCCGGCCTTCCGCCTCCTCGGCCAGCGGCTCGAGGTGCGTTCGGACGGTGTCGACGCCCGGCAGCGCGTCCGCGATCGCCCGCTCGACCTCGCTCGCGACTCGATGCGCCTCCTCCAGCGACGCTTCGCCCGGCAGCTTCAGGTGCAGCGACACCTCCGTGCGCCCGTCCACGTGCAACACGCTGATGTTGTGGATCTCCCGTACGCGCCGCACGTTCATCGCCGCGGCGTAGGCGAGCTCGCGCAGGACCGCATCCTCCTCGGTCGGCTCGACATGGACGACGACGTCCGTCTGCGGTAGCGCGCGCTCGACCGCCGCCTCGACCGCGTCCGCGGCCGCATGGCCCTGGCCGACGGCCGCCGAGGGCGAAACCGCGATTACGACGTCCGCGAAGTGCCGGCCCGCGGCGGAGCGCATCCGCAGCCGGTGCAGCCGGACCGGCGGCCGAATCGCCTCGATCGCCTGCCGTGCCGCAGCCTCGGCGTCGGCCGGCGCCCGGTCCATCAAGACGTCGATGTTGCGGCGCATCAGCCGCTGCGCAGCGAGAAGCACGAGCACCGCCACGAACAGCGCCGCCACCGAGTCGGCGTCCGGCCACCCGGCCCGAACGCCGACCAGCCCGATCAGGACGGCGACCGACCCGGCGAGATCGCTGCCGAAGTGAACCGCGTTCGAGAGCAACGCGGCACTCTCGAACCGCCGCGCGGTCCGCAGCGACGTCGCCGTCCGCGAGACGTCGATCGCGACCACGATCCCGATCACCAGGAAGGTCCACCAGGCCGCGTCGACGTCGATCTCGATCCATCCGGCGAGGCGGGCGACCGCGAGCGCGGCAACCCCGACGCTGACGATCCCCAGCACCGCTGCCTCGAACAGCGCCGCCAAGTGCTCGGCCTTCCCGTGGCCGTACTGGTGCTGCGCGTCGGCCGGCCGGCCCGAGACGCCGACTGCGAAGAAGGTGAGCAGCGCCGCGACCAGATCGGTCCCGGAGTGGAGCGCCTCCGAGACAAGCCCCAGCGAGCCGCTCGCGATGCCCGCGACCAGCTTGAGCGCGAGTAGGGCGCAGGCGGCCGCGACGGAGATCAGCGCGGTACGGCGCTGCGGGCTCACGGGCGAAGGCTAGGCGGTTCGTCGGCGGCGCACTAGCGACGCACGCGTTCGCAGTTCGGCGCGATCCGGTCGAACCGGTCGACGGTGACCGTGTCGCGACCGCCTCCGCAGTCGATCGTGTCCCGCCATCCGTCCTTCGCCAGGATCGTGTCGCGCTCCCCGCCCGCGGCGATCCGATCGCGGCCCGGGCCGCCGACGATCGTGTCGGGGTCGCCACGGCCGATCAGCACGTCGTTCCCGCTACGGCCGAGGAGCGTGTCCCAGCCGCCGTCGCCGTCCTGGACGTCGTTGCCCGCGCCGCCGTCGAGGAGATCGGCGCGGCCACCGCCGAGCAGCCGGTCCGGACCCACGCCTCCGTAGAGGAAGTCGCGGAAAGGCGTTCCCCTGACGACGCCGTCGCCGCTGAACACGCACGGGTTCGTCACCCGCCGCTCAAAGCCGCCGGGGGTGAACACGTAGATGCCGTACCGGCGGCAATTGCCGCCGGCCGAGAAGGCGAAGTCAGGGAGTTGAGCAGCGACCGGGCGCCAGTCGACCGGGCCGAGCACGTCCGGCCGGGTGACGACGACCGCGGGCGGTGTTGCGCCGGCCTCCACCGAGATGCCGCCCGCCTGGACGTACGCCGCGGCGTCGGCATCGCGCGCGAACGACGGATCGTGACCGTCGATCCAGCGGCGCACGTTCGAGCCGTCCCGTGCGACCACGTAGACCGCCGCGTGCCCATCCCGCTCCGACGTGAAGGCGATCGTGGAGCCGTCGCGCGACCACGCCGGCTCCGCATCGAACGCCGGGCTCGGTGCGACCGTGCGAACATTGCCGCTCGCGACGTCGGCGACCTGCACGTCGACCGAGCCGCCGGTGGAGCCGGCGAAGGCGATCTCGCGCGCGTCGGGCGACCAGACCGGCAACGCGTGGTCGTGCAACCCGCCGGCGAGCCTGCGCGCGCCGGATCCATCGCGACGGACGATCCAGAGCTCCGGCCCCGCGGCCGGGGGCCCGTGACGGAAGGCGATCCAGGCGCCGTCGGGCGACCAGGCCGGAGCGCTGTCCGACCCAGCCGTCGCCTGTACCGTCACCTGAGTCGTTCGGCCGTTCTCGATCGATGCCAGCACGATCCCCCGAAGGCCGCCGAATGCGAGCAGCCTCCCGTCGGGCGACCAGCTCGGAGGCCACTGCCCGTTCTCGATGCCGACGCGCCGGGCCGGCCCGCGCCGGGCGTCGATCACCTCGACGGCGACGGGCGCCGGATCGCATCCGGGCAGGACGCGGTAGAACGCGAGCTGCGAGCCGTCCGGCGACCACCGAGGGCCCGCGTCCTCCCACTCGAGCGTCGGTGTGCAACCCGCGTGCGCAGCGCCTCCCCCGACCGTCAGGAGGAGGAGCGCCGGCAAGAGCGCGAGCCACCTCAACGCATCTGAGCCGATCGCCTAGAGGTTGCCCCGCAGCGCCTGCTCACGCTCGATCGCCTCGAACAGGGCCTTGAAGTTGCCCTCGCCGAAGGTGCGCGCCCCGTGCCGCTGGATCACCTCGAAGAAGAGCGTCGGCCGGTCCTGTGTCGGCTTCGTGAAGATCTGGAGGAGGTAGCCGTCTTCGTCGCGGTCGACGAGGATCCGCAGCCGCCGCAGGTCGGCCCACGACTCCTCGATGTCGCCGACACGGTCGAAGGCGTCCTCGTAGTACGCCTCCGGCGTGGTCAGGAAGAGGACGCCACGCGCCTGCATCTCCTCGACCGCGCGGACGATGTCGTCCGTCTGGATCGCGACGTGCTGGACGCCCGGACCGCGGTTGTACTCGAGGTACTCGGCGATCTGGCTCTTTCGGCGGCCCTCGGCGGGCTCGTTGATCGGGAATTTGATCTTCCCCTCGCCGTCTGCCATCACCTTCGACATCAGCGCCGAGTATTCGGTGTGAATCTGCTCGTCGTCGTAGTGGATGATGTTCTCGAAGCCGAGCACCCGCTCGTAGAAGCCGACCCACTCGTCCATCTTCCCGAGCTCGACGTTGCCGACGCAGTGGTCGAGGAGCGTGAGCCCGACCGGGGCGGAGCCGTTCGGCTCGGCCGCGACGAAGCCCGGAAGGTGCGGGCCGGCGTAGTCGGCCCGGTTGACGAACGTGTGGACGACCTCGCCGTACGTCGCGATCGACGCGGTCTGCGCCCGGCCGAACTCGTCCTCGTGCCACTCCGGCCCACGAATGCTGCGTGCGCCGCGCTCGACCGCGACCCGGTGGGCCTCCTCCGCGTTCGGGACCCGCAGCGCGATATCGCGAACGCCGTCGCCGTGCCGACAGGCGAACCGCGCCACCTCGTGGTCGTCCGACAGCGCGCTAGTCACCACCAGGCTGATCTCGCCCTGGCGCAGGACGTACGAGGCGCGGTCGCGGACGCCCGTTTCCGGCCCCGCGTACGCATGCCGCGTGAAGCCGAAGGCGTGCTCGAAGTAGTAGGCCGCCTGTCTGGCGTTCCCGACCCACAACTCGACGTGGTCCCACCCCTCGAGCGGCATCGCGTCCGGCGCTGCCATCGCTTGGATCTTACTCCGGGCTGGGAGTACGATCGGGCAATGGCAGGCCCGCCGACGCAGGTGTCGCGGGCGGTCGCCGCGCTCGGAGGCGACCTCGACGCGGTGCTCGGTGACGTCCAGGTGGCGGCCGGCGTGGCCGACCGGGACGGCGTCATCCGCTGGCAGAACGCACGCGCCGTCGAGCTCTTCGGCGATTGCATCGGACAGCACCTCGCAACGTCGGTCGCTCCTGAGAGCTCGCACAACTGGCGACGTCAGTTCTCCAAGAAGGTGCTCGGGACGACCAAGACCACCGACTACCAGATGAACGTGATCGCCCCGGACGGGAGCCACCTGCCGATCGAGGTCAGCTCGATCGCGATCGAGGGAAGTGACCACCGGGTCGTGGGCGTGTTCGGCGTGCTCCAACCCGTCGCGGTGCCCTTCAAGCCGCCGCCGCGCGCCCGGCACGGGCTGACGCCGCGCCAGCTCGAGGTGCTCCACCATCTGGCGCTGGGACACTCGACCATCCAGATCGCGCGCGAGCTCGGGATCCAGCCGGAGACCGTCCGCAACCACGTGCGCGGCCTGCTCCGCGCACTCGGCGTCCACTCGCGGCTCCAGGCCGTGTCCGAGGCACGCCGGCGCGGCCTGCTCGTGACTTGATCCGCCTGGGCTATGCGCGGCATCGGCAGCCCGGGCAGTCTTGTGCGGCCCATGCCCGAGGAGGACCCGACCGCACGACGAGCCCTTCAGCTCGATGTAACCGCGTGGTCGGTCGAGCAGGCGAACCGTCTGATCGAGGGGATGACGATCGAGCTCGGCGCTGACGGCGCCCTCCTGCGCCTACCGGGGATCGGCCCGGCGGACCTCCGCCTTGACGTCCGAGTCGCGCTTCCCGACCGCGGCCTCTTCACGCCCGCGACCATCGTCGGCCGCCACGCGCCCGACCTCGTCGAGGTCGTCTTCGACTGGGTCGACGCCTACGAGCGCGGCCGGCTCCGCGCGTTCGTCCGAAACGCGCCGTAGCGGAGCACCTTCCACCCTCCCCTGCCGCCACCGGCGCTCGAGGACGATGCCGGCGAGGATCGTCGCCCCGCCGACGATCTGGAGCCAGTGCAGCCGCTCCGAGAGGATGAGGGCCGCGAACACCGCGGCCACGAACGGCTGCACGTTCGCGAACAGCGTCGCCCGCGAGGGTCCGACGCGATGGATCGCGGTGAACCAGAGCAGGTTGGTCAGGAACAGCGGCCCGACGATCGCGAACGCGAGCCCGACCCAGACGAGCGAGCCGAGCGACGCGTAGTCCTGGGAGGCGATCTGGGGCGAGCTGGCGGCGACGAACGGGACGCACATGACGAGCAGGACGACCGCGCTGATCCGGTACGGCGAGTAGCGGCGCATCAGCGGCGCGATCGTCACCGAGTACGCAGCCCAGGACATCGCGAGCAAGATCGCCAGCAGGTCGCCGCCGAGATCGGACGAGAGATCGCCCCCCGACCCGAGAGCGACCAGGGCGACGCCGGCGCAGCCGATCGCGGTCGCGATCCAGAATCGCCCGCTCAGCCGCTCGAGACCGACGACCGACGCCATGATCGCCGCGAAGATCGGCGTCATTCCCAGGATCAGCGCGACGGTCGTCGCCGAGCCGAGCTTCAGTGCGTATACGAACGAGAACTGGTTGACGAGCAGGAAGAGCGAAGCGGCGGCGATCAGTGCCAGACTTCGCCGTCCGCCGACTCTCAGCGACCGCTCCAGGGCGATCGTCGAGGCGACGGCCAGCAGGGCCGCCGCCCCGTACCGGATCGCCCCGTACGCAAGCGGCTGGAAGCCGTGCGTGAGCACGTACTTGGTGACCGTGATGTTGAAAGCCCAGATGACGATCGTCGCGGCCAACATCAGGTCGACCGAGCTGGGACGCCGCATCTCCTGAAACTAGACAATCCGCCTTCGGCGGCTTGTCTAAAGAGGCCGTCGCCTTCTAGATCGTCGGCCGCTTCTTGGCCGATGATCTAGGCTTCGCCGCGTGGCGACCACCGAGGAGATCGACGCGCTCGTCGCACCGGCGACGCCGCATTTCGCCTACCAGATCCGCGCACGCGTCCGGGAGCTCGTGCTCGATCTGCCGGAGGACAATCCGGTTCGCCGGTACGCCGAGGAGAAGATGGAGCTGCTCGACCGTCTCGGCCACGCCTCGTCGAAGGCCGACGACCAGCGCCGCGAGTCGACGACCCGCTCCGGCTGGCGGGAGATCCCGAGCTCGGCGACGGCGGACCGCCCGCTCCCGAAACAGAGGTGACCCGCCGCAAAGCCGTCCTGGTGACGGGCGGTACCCGCGGTATCGGTCGGGAGATCGCCCGTCGCTTTGCGCAGAACGGCGCTGAGCGAGTTGCGGTCGGCTACCTCCGCAACGACGCCGCCGCCGAGCAGACGGCCGGAGAGCTGCGCGCGCTGGGCGCCGAGCCCGTCCTCGTCCGCGGCAACGTCGCCTCGAGCCGCGTCGCCGAGGAGGTCGCCGCGCTGGGCCCGCTGGACGCGCTCGTGCACTGCGCGGCGACGGGCGTGATCCGCACGGCGCTCGAGACCACTGACAAGCACTTCGACTGGACGCTCGCCGCGAACGCACGCGCCTTTCTCTCGCTCACTCGGGCGGCGGCCCCTCAGATGCGGGCCGGTTCGTCGATCGTGGGCGTCTCCAGCCTCGGCTCCGCTCGCGTGCTCGAGAACTACGTGTTGGTCGGTACCTCGAAGGCCGCTCTCGAGGCGCTCGTCCGCTATCTCGCCGTCGAGCTGGCTCCCCGCGGGATCCGCGTGAACGCCGTCTCGGGCGGGGTGATCGAGACGGAGGCGCTCGACCACTTTCCAAATCGGGAACAGATGCTGTCCTCGAGCCTCGAGCGCACGCCGGCGGGCCGCCTGGTCGAGCCGGGCGACGTCGCCGACGCCGTCGCCTTCCTCTGCTCGCCCGCGGCGGAGATGATCCGTGGCCAGACGATCGTGGTCGACGGCGGGTTCTCGCTGGTCGTCTAGCGATGTGGCCGACCGAGCAGAACCGCGAGGCGTGGGAAGCGCGGTTCGGCCGCGCCGCCGAGCCGGAGCGCGGGATGCCCGACGCGGTCCGCGCGCGTCTCCCCGACGTGGAGGGCAAGCACGTCCTCCATCTTCCGGCCGGGACCGGCGAGTCGACGGCGGAGCTGATCGGGCTCGGCGCGCTCGTCAGCGGGATCGACCCCTCGGAGCAGGCGCTGGCGGTCGCGAGGGAGCGAGTACCCGGCGCGGCGTTCTTCCAGGCCGAGCTGCACGAGCTGCCGCTCCAGCTCAGGCGGCGCAGGTTCTCGCTCGTCTACGCGGGCGAGGGAACGCTGGCGCTCTCACCCGATCTCCGCCTGCTCGCCTCCGCGCTCGCCGCCGCGCTCCGCAAGCACGGCCGCCTCGTGCTCTGCGACCGCCATCCCGTCCTCGACTGCATCGATCCGGTCGGCCTGCGCTGGCGCGAGAGCTACTTCGAGGAGGGCAGGCGGCGGTTGGGAGAGATCGTCACGGCGATCGTCGGCGCCCAGCTGGAGCTCGTCGAGCTCGAGGAGCTGCCGCCGCCGCCGAAGGAAACCGGCGGGCGACACGACCCGCGGATTCCCGCGGCGTTCCTCCTTCAGGCCGTCAAGACGGACGGGGCGCCGACCCGGTCGCGACGCTGAGCATGCGGATGGAACCCGCTGCGCCCGATCGCCGGCAGTCGGTGATCCCGGACATCCCGTACATGCGCAGCCGGGACGGTGGCGAGCAACGTGCGACCTTCTTCGAGCTCTTCTTCGACCTCGTCTACGTCTTCGCAGTCACGCAGCTCTCCCACCACCTGCTCGACCACCTCAGCTGGGAGGGATACGCGCAGACCGCGTTCATGCTCGTCGCCGTCTACTGGGCCTGGAACTACACGACCTGGATGGCGAACTGGTTCGACCCGGACACCCTCCCCGTCCGGCTGATTCTCGTCTTCGTGATGTTGGCCAGCCTGCTGATGGCGGTCGCCATCCCGAGCGGATTCGGCAGCGAAGCGCTGCTGTTCGCGTGTGCCTACTCGGCGCTCCAGATCGGCCGGAACGCCTTCGTCGTGGTCGTCACCCCGCCGGGCGACTTCAACCGCAACTTCCGGCACATCCTCGCGTGGAGCGTCCTCTCGGCGCCGCTCTGGGTCGCCGGCGGACTCTGGGACGCGGCACGGTGGCCTCTCTGGATCGCCGCGCTCGGCCTCGACCTCGCCGCCCCGCTCGTCATGTTCTGGCTCCCCGGGCACGGCTCCACACCGACCAGCCAGTGGCAGATCGACGGGCGCCACTTCGCCGAGCGCTTCCAGCTGTTCGTGATCATCGCCCTGGGCGAGAGCATCGTCCTCAGCGGCGTGACCGCGTCCGACACAGGTCTGAGCGGGGCCCACCTGGCTGCGCTGGGGCTCGCCTTCCTCGGCTCGACGGCGCTCTGGTGGCTCTACTTCGGGCGGGTGGCGGCCGCAGTCGCCGAGCGGATCGAGCGGGCCGCTGCGACCGAGGCCGGCCGCATCGGCCGCGACGTCTACACCTACCTCCATCTGCCGATCGTGGCGGGCATCGTCCTCGCCGCCGTCGGCGACGAGTTGATGATCGCCCACCCGCGTGCCGAGCTGAACACGGCCGGTGCGCTGGTCGCCTTCGGCGGACCGGCTCTCTACCTCGCCGGCGTGATGGCGTGCGCCGCCCGGATCGGGTACTCACAGCGCCCGACCTGGGTGGCGGTCACGATCCTGCTCCTCGTCCTGATCCCGGTGGGCGCCCGGACGACCGGGCTCGTCGCCGCCACGATCGTCGTCGTCCTGCTCGCCTTGCTCGCCCTCGCCGAGCAACCCCGGAAAAGAGCGGTCAGCGCTCGCGCATGAACCCCTGGCGGGCTGCGCTGACGAGCGCTACCGCCTCGGGGAAGAGAATCCGCATCGCGTCGCGGAGCGCGAGCGCCTGCTCGTCCGCTCCGCCCGTTGCCTCCACGCGCGAGAGTGCCGCGGCGGTCAGTTCCACGGCCGTGTTCAGAGTGAGGGTCGCGAACTGTTCGCGCTGCGCTTCCGCAACGGACTCCGCCTGTTGCTCGGCGAACTCGCGCAGCCCGCGCATCAGATCCTCCGGGTCACCTCCGAAGGGGAAGTTGAAGCCGCCTTCCATGGCTCCAGGTTAGCCTGCAGCGGTCACGTGAGGTCGCCCTTATAGCCGGCCTCCACGTCGAGCTCGAGCTCGTCGATGACCGCTGAGGCGTGCTTCATCGTCTCGGCGAAGGGCGAGCTCATGCTCTCGCCGAGCGCGAGCTCGAGGCGTCGGACCGCGACGCCGACGGTGTCGAGATAGTCCGGCGAGGCCAACCGCGGAGGCGACTCGATCGCCCGCTCGAGCGCGAGGGCCGCCGCCTCGGCTTCCTCGATCCCCTCTGGGTGCTCGGTGATCCGGAGCGCGACCAGCTCCTGCCGCAGCTCCTCGAGCTTGCCACCGCCGGCCGACTCCTCGGCGAGCTCGCACAGGGCGGCGATCGATACCGCCGCACGGACACGCGTCCGCTCGGTGACGAGCATGCCGGTCCCGTCGACCGCCGCCCATCTCCGCAAGGGGCCCGCATAGGAGCAGAGGTAGATGCGGGTTCCGGGCTCGGGCTCGGTCGGGATCACGCCTTCGAGCCGTTCGTCGGGCCCCGCGAGCTGCGCCGCCGCGGCGGCGATGCGTTCGAGTTCGGCCTGCAGCTCCACTGGCTCAGATACTCGCCTACGATTGGAGGCCGATGCGCCGGAAGCGCCAGACCGAGGACGAGGCCTTCCTCGAGGCGAAGGCACGACTCGACGCGCTGGTCAAGAGCGAGACCGACCAGAGCGTGGCAGAGCTCCAGCGGACGCTCGCCGTGGCCCGCGCCGAGACGAGCGCGCTGCTCACCGAGGAGCACCGCCGCCTCGCGGACGAGCGTCGCGACGAGCTCGTTCGCGCGGAGCAGCGCGTGCTCACGGAGCTGTCGGGACGGCTGATCGCCGCCCAGAAAGAGATCGAGGGCAAATTGAGCGGCTGGTCGCAGGACGTCGAGCGCGCCCGCGAGGGCCTGGCCACGCAGGTCGCCAGGCTCGAGCAGCGGCAGCGCCAGCTGATGACCGACGCGGAGTCTCGGTTCGCGGCCGAGACCGAGCGGCTGGTCTCCGACACCGAGGAGCATCGCGCGGCGGTGACCAGGCTGCGCGAGGACATCTCGCGGCAGATCAAGGACGCGATCAACGAGGCGAACAACGAGTTGGAGACCCACGCTGCCGAGCGCCGTCGCGCCCTGCACGAGGTCGCAGACCGTCTGCGCAACCGCGAGCGGGCGCTCACCGAGCAGATCGACCGCGAGCTCACGGAGTCGCAGCGCACGCTCGCGGAGACGTTCGACGACGTCGAGCGCCGCCTCGTCGAGCAGGTCGAGCGTTCGGTCAGCCGCGAGGCCGCCCGGCTCGCAGAGGAAGCTTCCGTCGAGTTCAACTCGACCATCCGCGCCGCGAGAGAGGAAGCCGGACGTCAGCTTGCCCGCGAGCTCGACCGGTCGGTCGACAGTTTCGTCAAGCAGGCAGACCGCCTCCTGGCCGAGCGGCTCGCCGAGTTCCACGACACCGCCGGCGGCCGCCTCGAGCGGCGCTACGAGGGAACGCTCGGCACGCTCGAGCGCCGAGTACGCGAGCTGGAGGCCGCCCTCCGCGACCGTTCTCCGTCGTTAACAAACGATGAGGGGATCCAACTTCGTCCGAGAGGGAACGTCTAGGAGAGAGCGAACCAAGCCGACGTGAGCGAGATCACCGAAATGGCACAGACTCTCGAGACCGACCACGACGAGCGCGCCAAGGTGCAGAGCTGGCGGCTCCATGTGCTGATCGAGGCGGGTTACCCGCTGCCGCTCGCGGAGAAGATCGCGGACAGCGACGCCGATCTGCACGATGCGGTCGAGCTCGTCGCGTCGGGCTGCGCACACGAGACCGCTGCGCGGATTCTGCTCTAGCAGGTGCGCTCAGGCTCGGTCGCCTGAGCGCGGCGTCTCAGAGTGGCGTTACCGGATCTCCCAGGCGCAGGTGGCCGCCGACGAGGATCTCGGCGTTCAGGCCTGCTCGGTGCACGAACACCTTGATCGCGCCGGGTGCCGTGTTCCCTTCGAAGGTCGTGCACGGCTCGCAGAGCTCGATCCCGCGGCACTCGAGCTCGCCGACCCGGAACCGCTTGCCGACGAGGCTGTTCAGGTCGACGCCTCGCGTGAGCACGTTGCGCCCGGTCGCCGCAGGGTCGACCTCGAAATCGTCCTCGACCGCGGCGCGCTCGATCTGCTCGGCCTCGATCAGCGTCAGCTCCTGCTCCGGCCGGCCGGTGTCGAAGTAGCGGTTTCCCTCCAGCCCCTTGCCGGCGACCGCGCGCACCGACTCGACCTCATGCGGAAGCTGACCGTGTTCCGCCGCAATGAAGATCGCCTCGATCCGTCCCTCGCTCATCACTCTCATCCTACGATGAGCGCATGAAGGTGGAGCCGATCGTCTACGGCGACCGGAAGGTCTACACCGTGGCCGCGTTCAACCGGGGCGTCGCCGACTGGCTCCAGCGGTTGCCGACCATCTGGATCGAGGGAGAGGTGACGGAGCTTCGCCGCCAGGCCGGCTGGCAGACCGTCTTCTTCACGCTCAAGGATCCCGAGAACGGCGCCTGCCTGTCGGCGGCGATGCCGAGGGGACAGTTCGACGCTCTCCGGCTCGACCTGGCGAACGGCGAACGCGTCCATGTCTACGGCCGGCCGGAGCTCTGGACGCAGAAGGGGGAGCTCCGCCTGCGGGCGCTGTCGATCGAGCGCTTCGGGATCGGCGAGCATCTCGCGGCGCTGGAACGGCTGAAGGGCAGACTCGCCGGCGAGGGGCTCTTCGCAGAGAACCGGAAACGGCCCCTGCCCCGCCTTCCGCGGCGGATCGGGCTCGTCACCGGCAACGATGCGGCGGCGAAGCGGGACGTGCTGACCACGATCCAGTCCCGCTTCCCGCCGGCCCGGGTGGTCGTCGCGGAGACGCTCGTGCAGGGCCAGCGTGCGGCGGCGGCGATGGTCGAGGCGTTGGCGGCGATCTGTGCCGAGCCGGAGGTGGACGTCGTCGTCCTCGCCCGCGGCGGCGGCAGCTTCGAGGACCTCCTGCCCTTCAGTGACGAGCGGCTCGTGCGCGCAGTCGCCGGTTGCCCGGTGCCCGTTGTGACCGCCGTCGGGCACGAGCAGGACACGCCGCTGTGCGATCTCGCGGCCGACCGGCGGGCCTCGACGCCGACGGCGGCCGGGCGGCTGGTCGTGCCGGACCTCGAGGAGCTGGTCGCGGGCCTGGGCCGGTCGCGGGTGGCACTCGCCCGTGGGGCGCGCCGCACGCTCGACCGCCATTCGCAGCGACTCGCGCAAACCCATGAGCGCCTTCGCCGTGCACCGGAACTGCTCGTCGAGCGGCGACGAGCGGCTCTGGCGCAGAAGGCCGGGCGCCTGCGGGCCTTGTCGCCCCGCGCCACCCTCGACCGCGGCTACGCCATCGTCCGCCGCGAAGGCGCACTCGTGCGGACGGTGCGCGCGGTTGCCGCCGGGGACGGCGTCTCGGTCGAGGTGGCGGACGGCACATTCGGAGCACGGGTCGAATGACGTACGAGGAAGCGGAGAAGGAGCTCGCGCAGATCGTCGAGCAGCTCGAGCGCGGCGACGCCGGACTCGACCAGGCGCTGAAGCTCTGGGAGCGTGGCGAGGAGCTGTACCGCTTCTGTGCCGCAAGCCTGGAGGCGGCCGAGGGACGGATCGAGGAGCTCGCAAAGCGAGTCGACTCCGCGCGCCCAGACGGATAAGCTCACCGATCGTGCCTGCTCCTCCCGAGCTCCTTCGCCAGGTCGAGCTCTTCGAGAGCCTCTCCGACCGCGATCTCGAGCGGCTGTCCCGCACCTTCAAGGAGAGCTCCTTCCGCGAAGGGGACGTGATCGCGACCGAGGGTCAGCGCGGCGTCGGCTTCTTCGTCATCGGGAACGGCCAGGTCGACTACAGCGTCCAGGGGGAGCGCACCGGCTCCGGCGGCCCCGGCGACTACTTCGGCGAAGTCGCGCTGATCGACGACGGTCCGCGGTCTGCGACTGTCACCGCGGCGACGGACGTCACCGCCTACGGGCTGACGTCGTGGGAGTTCCGCCCCCTGGTCGAGGAGAGCGCCGGCATCGCCTGGGAGCTGCTCCAGGTGATGGCGAAGCGCCTACGCTCCGCCGAGCGCGTCTAGCCGCCGCCCGAGCGACGCTCCGAGCTCGACGAGGTCCGCCTCGGCGCGGTCCGGATCGCCGCTCAACGCGACCAATTCGGCAGGGACTGTCCCTGTAGGGACAGTCCCTATAGGGGCTGTCCCTGTGACACGGCCGCCAAAGACGATGCAGGGAACCCCGGCGCCGGCGCAGCGGCGGGCGACCGCCGACGGCGCCTTCCCCTCCCACGTCGTCGCGTCGACGGTCCCTTCGCCGGTGACGACGAGGTCGTAGGGGCGAGGGTCGAAGCCGACCAGATCGAGGACCGCGTCCGCTCCCGGGACGAGCTCGGCGCCGAGCGAGGCGAGCGCCGCTCCGAGCCCGCCGGCCGCTCCGGAACCCGGCAGCTCCGCGTAGGACGCGAGTCGCTCGTCAGTCCGGAACCGCTCCTCGAGCGCGGCCACCTGTTCCGGCGTCGCTCCTTTCTGCGGCCCGAACAGCCGCGGCGCGTCGTAGAGCGTCGTCGACACGTCGCAAAACACGCGCACCGGCCCCGCGAGGCCGTCGACCACCTCGAGCAGCCCCGCCCCGGCGTCCATCGTCGCCGTGCCCCCGACCGTCACGACCAAGGGACAGTCCCTGTAACGCCTCATCCACAGCCCGAGGCCACGGCTCGACGCGGCGATCGCGTCCAGACGCTCGCGGTCGAGCGGAATCGCCTCGGCCGCCTCGATCACGCGCGTGCCGTCCGGCAATTCCCCGGTCCGCGCGATCCGCGGCCGGCCGAAGGCGTCGACCGTCTCGACCGGTTCGAACTCCGTGCAGAGCGCGTCGACGGTCCCTTCTCCGCCGTCTCCCACCGGCAGCTGCCTGCACGCGACTCCGGCCCGTCCGAAGCCGACGGCCAGCGCTTCCGCGGCAGCGGAAGCGCGAAGAACGTTCTTGAGACTAGCCGGGCACGCGAGCGCGCTCGGGCTCATGCTGGGTCGCCTCCTCCGACACCGGCGGGGAGACGTCCTCGCCGCCCTCCGGCTCGTCGGCGCGTACCGCCCCCGGCATCTCGCGCAGCCGCGCAAAGGACAGACCCTCGCGTCCGAGGAAAATCAGGCCGATGCCGACGCCGACCGACGCCTCGATCGCCTGGAGCCCGAAGCCGAATGCGACGCCCCTGCCGTAGTCGACGCCGTAGCGAACGAGCGGCGTCGCGACCGCAACCTGAACGAGGCCGACGTTGCCGGGCCAGAGCGGGATGATCGTCGCGACGTTCATCAGGAGCAGGACGACGGCCGCCGCGGACAGCCCTTCGTGGATGTCGAACGCACGCATCGCCGACCAGACCGCAAGCAACTGGAGCATCCAGCCGACGCACTGGCCGAAGATCGCGAGCGCGGCCGCGCCGGGGCTCCGCATCACGCCGAGCCCGAGACGGGCCATGGTGACGATCCGCCGCACCGACCCCATACCCTCGATTCGCGTCTTGCCGTAGTGGCGGGCGCTCGCGAACGCGAACAGGAAGAGCCCGACCCCGGCCGCGAGCACGATGACCAGGCTCGTGAACGCCCAGCCGGGGATGTCCGCCGTCACCAGGACGAACACGACCAGCATCACGACCGGCACGAGGTCGAACACGCGGTGGGCGAAGACCGTGCCGACGAGCGTCGGCCACAAACCGCGCCGCCGTCCGTCGAGCCGCCGGTTGAGGACGGCGACGCGCGCGAGCTCCCCCACCCGCCCGGGAACGACGACGTTCGCGAGCAGCCCGACGCAGAAGGCGGCGAACACGAGCCGGAAGCGCGGGAAGGGCGGAGGCATTGCCGAGCGGATGACGGCGTCCCAGGCGAAGGAGCGCGCAACGATCGACAGCAGGTTCAGGCCGACGGCGACGGCGACCCACTCCCACTGCACGGAGGTGAAGGCGTCCTTGAAGTCGCCCCAGTGCGGCCCGTGCCACCAGAGCAGCGCGCCGACCCCGGCCAGGAACGCGACCACGAGGCCGCCGCGGGTCCACGGCTGCCGGAGCGCATGACGCAGCCACGTCACGCGGCCACCTCCTCGTAGATCTGCTCGAGCCGTACGGCGATCCGGTCCCACGAGTAGCGCGCGATCGCGACCTGCCGCGCCTTCTCGCCGAACGAACGGCGGCGCTCCTCGTCCGCCAGCATCTCGACGAGCGCGTCCGCGAGTGCACGCGCATCGCCCGGCGGCACCAGCATCCCCGTGTGCTCGGTCATGACCGCCCTGTACCCGGGAATGTCGGACGCGACCACCGGCACGGCGCAGGCGAAGCCACGCGTCAAGACCATCCCGAAGCTCTCCTGGCCGACCGACGGCACCGCCAGCGCCTTCGCCCGCAGCAGCTCGCGGGTCAAGTCCTCCTGCGGGAGGAACCCGAGCACGTCGATCCCGTCGTGCGGGATCCGGTGCCGCGCGAGCAGCAACTGGACTGCGAGCGGGTCGGCGCCGACCAAGCGGAGACGGGCGCCGGACCGCCGGTGGACGTCGGGCCACGCCTTGAGCAGGATCGGCATGCCCTTGCGCGGATCGTGCCGGCCGATGAAGACGATCGTGTCGTCGCGGTTGCCCGGGTCGGCCTCCGGCGGGATGAGCACGCCGTTCGGGATCACCTCCCAGTCCCACTGCGGACTCCACTTGCGTGCGGAGGAGCTCGCCTCCTCGGAGACGGCGATCCGATGATCGATGCGATCGAGCAGGAATCCCCAGAACGGCATCCCGACGTGCATCCACGCAAGCCCGCCGGCGGCGTGCCAGGTCGCGACGATCGGGCAGCGGGCGACCGCGAGCGTCGACACGCAGATCGCGGGCGTCATCGGCTCGTGCACGTGGAGCACGTCGAACCCCTCCTCCGCGAACACCCGCTTGAGCCGGAAGGGGACGGACGGGCTGAGGCAGATGTTCGGGAGCGAACCGTTGGCGGGGACGATCACCGTTCGGCCGACCGGGATCACGTCCGGAGGCGGGTCGTCGTGGCGGCCGTGCCTGGGGTGGAGCGCGCGCGTGAAGGTGCCCGGTGGATCGTTCCCGATCACGATCTTCACCTCGTGGCCGCGCGCATGGAGGGCTTCCGCCTTGAGCTCCGCGTGCTCGAGGACGGCACCCCAAAATGACCACGAGAACGGCACGACGATCCCCACCTTCATCCCGACAGGAGCCTAGTGGCTGGGCGTTATGCTCGGCCCGTGTTCGAAGAAGGCCTCGCCGAGCTGCATACCCACCTCGGCGGCTCGGTCGCCTCGGAGATCCTGTGGAGCATCGCGCACGAGCAGGGGATCGCGCTGCCGGTCAAGGACTACTGGGAATTCGACCGGCTCGTGACGGTCTCGGACCCGCGCGGCGTCCCCGACCTGAACGCGCTCGACGCGATCTACCACTGGACGGAGCTGATCCAGTCGAGCCCGATCGCGGTCGAGCGGTCGGTCCACGCGGCGATCGGCGGCGCATATCGCTCCCAGCAGATCACGACGCTCGAGCTGCGCTTCAACCCGATGAAGCGGAACCGCGGCGGCGAGCGCGACCTCGACCACATCATCATGGCCGCCGCGCGCGGCCTCGACCGCGCCAGCCTCGAGTACCCGCAGGTGCGTGCCGGGCTGATCCTGATGATGGACCGCACCTTCGACGAGCGGCAGAACCAGATCATCATCGAGAAGGCGATCCGCTACCGGTCGCGGGGGATCGTCGGGATCGACATCGCGGGGCCGCGTCCGAACGGCGGTCGCTACCCGTACGCGCAGCTCGCGCCGCTGGTCGAAGAGGCACGTGCCGCCGGGCTCGGGGTCACCATCCACGTCGGCGAGGAAGGCGGGGCCCACGGCATCGAGGAGATCGCGGAGGTCGTCGACTCGCTCCGGCCGGACCGGATCGGGCACGGGATCCTCGCTGCCCGCGACCCGGGGCTGATCGGCGAGCTGCGCGAGCGCGGAATCGTGCTCGAGATCTGCCCGACGTCGAACCTCCTGACGAAGGCGCTCCCCGACGAGGCCGCCGTACGGACGACTCTGCGTACGTTCGCCGATGCGGGCGTCCGTTTCACGATCGCCACGGACGGTCCGGAGATGATGCGCACCCACCTCCGCGACGAGTTCGACCTGCTGCTCAGGATCGGCGCGCTCGACGAAGACGAGCTCCGCGAGGCGAACGCCCGCGGCCACGAGGCGAGCTTCGTCCGCGAGTCGGCGGTCGCGGCATAGGCTGACGTACTCCGAAGAAATACGCCGTTTGATCAATGGTCGGGATGCCTGCTCGCCTCTAGCCTCCCCGCATGGTCGGAACAGTGATCGGTGCGCCGCCAGGGATCACCGCCCGGCAGCGCGAGGTCGTCGCCCTCATCGCGGCAGGCTGCTCGAACGAGGAGGTCGCGGAACAACTCGCAATCTCCCCGCGCACGGCGAAGGCACACTCTGACGCGCTTCGACAAAAGCTCGGAGTACCGCGTCGGCGCCAGATCCCTGCCGCCTACCGCAAGGTGACGGGAGAAGACCCGCTCCGGAGCGCCCTGGACGGACAGTGATGGAGCTTCCCGTGCGCGCGGCCTGGGCCGCGCGCACGGGTGCTTCGCTTTCGCCGCCCGCGGGAGTACAGTCGCCCGAACGGGACGCGTCCCGCGAGCTGGCGATGGCAGGCATCGAGACAGCAGTCGAGGCTGCGCGCCGCTACATCATCAAGCGGCCTCGCCTGACGCGCCTGCTCGACAACGCCAATGCCCGCGCGCTGATGCTGATCGCACCGGCCGGGTTCGGCAAGACCACCCTCGCACGGGAGTGGGTCACCGAGCGGCCACACGTCTGGTACCGGGGCACGACCGCGGCAGCGGACGTGGCCGCTCTCCTCGCCGGGCTCTCGAAGTCGCTCTCCGAAGTGGTCCCAGACGCCGGAGTTCGCGCCGTGAACCGGATGCGCGCGACAGGCACGGCGGAGCAGGACGTCGACATCCTCGTCGACCTGTTCGCACAGGATCTTGCCGACTGGCCGGAAGACACCTGGCTCGTCTTCGACGACTACCAGTTCGCCATGGAGGCACGAGCGCCGGAACGGCTGATCGATCTGCTCCTGAGGAAGACGCCGATCAGAATGGTGCTCACGAGCCGCAAGCGGCCGACCTGGGCGACCGCCCGACGCCTGCTCTACGGCGAGGTGTACGAGCTGGGCCGTACGGACCTCGCGATGGATCACGACGAGGCCGCGGAGGTGCTGTCGCATCGCAAGGACGCGCCGGCCGCAGGCCTGGTCGCGCTCGCAGAAGGATGGCCCGCGGTAATCGGACTCGCGGCGCTCACCGACGATCTTGATCCCCCGAAGGGCTCTCTACCTGATGCCCTATACGACTACTTCGCGGAAGAGCTCTACCAGGCTGCCTCACCCGAAGCCCAGGATGGGCTTTGCCGCCTTGCGCTCTCTCCCTCTCTTGGACACGGCGTTGTGGACTTGCTTTTGGGGGAGGCAGGCAGGTCGGTCGTCCGGCAAGCAGCTGGCCTCGGCTTCCTATCGATGCGCTCCGGCACGGCCGAGTTCCATCCGCTGCTTCGGAGATTTCTCATGGCGAAGGCGCGCGACGAGACAAGGGGACGTGATTCAGATAGAGCGCGCCTCGCACGCCACTTTGGTTCGCGGGGGCTCTGGGACGACGCATTCGCGCTCGTGAATAGCGGGTTCTCATCAGATCTATTCGTGTCGCTCTTTGAGAGCGGCCTCCAGATCATGCTTGATGCAGCACGGATACCCACTGTCAGAAGCTGGATCAACCTCGGTTGCACTATGAAGATCGACGCTCCCATCATGGATCTGGCAGAGGCCGAGATTTCATTCCATGAGGGCCGACGGCAGGTGTCAGAAGATCTCGCTCTGCGGGCGGCCCGACGCCTTCCAAAGGGTCACTTCATGCTCTCCCGCGCGCACTACATCGCCGGGATGAGTGCTCATCTAGCTCACGCGAATCGACGTGCGCGTACGCATTGTGATCGCGCATTCAGTAACGCCGTGAATCTGTCCAGCAGGCGCGATGCCGTTTGGGGCCAACTCAACGTAGCGCTGGATCTGAACCAACCTGACGTGGACGAACTACTCGAGAGACTCATCCAACTCGATGACGGAAGCGCCATAAGCGAACTCCGACTAGCGATCGCCCGATGTCAGGTCGCCGTGCGGCAGGGCAACTTGAACAACTGCGGAAGGTATTTCGCCTCCGCAGAAAATGTCGTGGAGCGTGTGTTGGAGCCCCACGCTAGGTCCTCCTTTTACATGATGAAGTCCGCATTTCTAGCGCTCCAAGGGCGTTACCCAACTGCTCTGGAAGCGGCGAAGCGGTGTGAGACCTATGCGAAGCAATCCAGGCTTACGTTCGCTCTACCGTACGCCAAACGGGTTAGAGCCATCGCCGAACTTGGCCTTCGCCATTTTTCGCGTTGCGGCAACCTGACTGATTCTCTCGAGAGGCATGCCTTGCGCGACGAGGACACATTCTTGCTGCTTGAGGCCCAACTCATTCGCGCGAGACTCCTCGTCTCTCAAGGCTTTCCTGTCCGTGCCATAGACACACTCCGTAATCCGCCAGCAAGGTTCCCCTTTGAAGCTGAGCGAGCTGAATTCCTCGCCACTCTCGCTCTTGCGAATGCATGTGCAGGGCGAGGCAAGGTCGCCTTGGAGCTGGTCGCCAAGGCTCGAAGTCTGTCGACCGCGATTGAAGTGCGAGTCCTTGATCAATGCGTTAGGGCAATCGTTCAACTGTCGAAATCCGCATCAGTGGCGGGCGAGCAAGCAGCCGAAGCATTCCGCCTTGCGAAGGCCGTGGGAAACATCGATTCCTACGTAACCGCGTATAGAGGGTATCCCGCCCTTCTCCTATCAGCCGTCCACGAACAAGTGCTATGGGACGAACTTTCAAAAGTCCTAACCGCTGCCAGAGATTGGAATCTCGTACGGGGAACTGCTCTTCCGTCAAACTCTAAGCGCGAGCAGCCAAGGCGTTTGTCGCGCCGAGAGCATGAGGTTCTTGAGCTTGTTGCCCAAGGACTTGCGAACAAGGAGATCGCGACGGCGCTCTTCATCAGCGAGGCGACTGTGAAAGTTCACATTCGCCATATCCTGGAGAAGCTAGGCGTGCGGACGCGGACGGAAGCTGCTGTGATTGCCGCGTCAGCCGATTCAGATCTCTAAGCCGCTTCCTCCGACCGGTCGCCAGAGTACTCGTCCTGAGCGTCGAGGGTGAAGTCGGCACGAGTAGCAGTCCGGTAGTCCTCCGCAGCTCCGGCAAGCACGGCCTCGAATGCAGCAACTATCGTCGTGTCGAACTGACCCTCTACTCCCTGAGCAAGACGCATTCGCGCGACTCGACTCGGCATAGCGTCACGGTAGGGTCGGTCCGAAGTCATTGCGTTGTAGGCATCTGCAACGGCAATGATTTTCGAGATCAGCGGAATGTCGTCGCCGGCGATCCCATCTGGATAGCCCATTCCGTCGATGCGTTCATGATGGTGACGAACGATCCTCGCGATTTCAGCGTAGTCTTCCACCTTGGCGAGAATCCTCTCACCGATAGCTGAGTGTTCCTGCATTTGGCGGCGCTCCTCCAAGCTGAGGGCGCCCGGCTTTTCGAGCAGTCCCGGCGGAAGCCCGATCTTTCCGATGTCGTGGACGAGCCCACAGAGGTGTGCCAGCTGCTGTTGTTCGTCTGGCAGTTCGAGCCTTTGTGCGATATCTCGGGCATAGATCGCAACAGCGGCAGAGTGACCGGCGGTATAACGATCCCGCGCGTCCAGCGTGGCAACAAGAGCAGTCGCGAAAGAGATATTCGCGCGCTCGAGCCGGACATTTGCCTCTGCGAGGCCGTGCGTGAGCTCGCGCTCCTGTTGATACAAGCCGAACAGACGCTGCGCAGCTAGAGCCGGAGCAAAGAAAAGCGGAACTGTCCAAGGCGATACGTCCGTATAGGCAAACGCGAGAACAGCGACAAGCGGGGCATAGAAAGGTACCGCCAGAAACACAAGAGGGAGATGGGTGCGAAGGAGCTCAACCGGATTGCCCGTCTTTCGCACCCGAAGGGTGAGAGCCGCAAAAGCCGCATCGAGGACTTGCGACACGATTGTCCCGATCGTTGTGGCAATGACGACTGAGGCGATGTGTGTGGTCTCGAGTTGCAGAGCCCATGCGGCCGCAAGTCCAGTTGCCGCTCCGGTCAGTGCGCGCGTGCACGTATAGGTCGCCCACTTGAGATAGGGCGGTCCAAACGCCCCAATCATGGAAGCTGCTGCCACCAGCATCGCGGCGAGTGGGCCAAAGACGATCGCCGCAAACAACGTCGGCAGCAGCGAAATTGACTCCTCGAGATATCTCGTCAGGCGCACACGTCCGCGCTCGGCTAGCGCGGCGACGGCGGCGAGGCCGGCCACCACCCAAGGACTACCAAGGGTCTGACCAGCTAGAACCAACGCCACGGCGACAAGGACGGCCATGAGCGCAAGCGAGGCGACCCATACCGAGAGCGGCGATCGGAGCTCGCGCCAGGCCAGACGTTTAGGAGCCGAGAGAGCTTGCGTCCATCCCTCAAAGGGGGTATAACCCGATTTGCCGTTAGTCCCTCTACTGAGGAGTGTCTTCATGAGCAAGCTTGTCGTCGCGTTGAAGCGTGCGGCAGCTACAGGTGGGGCAACCGCCTGGGGCGCTACCGCCTGGTAGTTCGTTCATAGCTTCCGCTTCCTCCCGGCTGTGGGCCTCCCCCTGTTGAGGGATATCCACAAGTTGTGGAGAGGAGCAACCTAGCGCTAGGTCAGGAGCCCGCGCCTGAAACCAACGGCGACGGCGTGGGCTCTGGACCGTGCGTGGAGTTTTGCGAGCAAGTGGCGGACGTGCGACTTCACCGTTTCCTCCGAGAGGAACAGGAGCCGTCCGATCTCCCGATTGACGAGACCCTCCGAGATCAGCTGAAGGACCTCGATCTCCCGCGGCGTCGGCTCCTGCTCGAGCTCCTTCAGCGGCGCCTGGAAGGGGATCACCTCGGCGTTGCCGGCCGTCCGCCTCGCCGCAGCCTGATCGAAGCGGCGCGCGTGGTCCATGTATCGATTGAGAATCGCTTTGCGCTCGGCAGGGTCCATGTACTGAGGCGTATCGGCCTTCAAGCGCAGCCGCTTTAGCCTCCGCCTCACCCCCGTTCGGGTACGGCCGCGTCATGCGTCACGAGCGAACGCGCGGACGGTGGCGATCGCGCGATCGCGTAGCTGGACGAGGCCGTTCGTGCCCGAGTTCCCGTCGACGGTGTGGACGTGCCCGTCGACCGGCGCGACGGTCAGCCGGCCCACGTGATCGGCCGGATCACCCCCGTTGAAGTTCCAGTCGAACAGGACGAGATCGCCGCGGAACGCCGATACGGCCGGCACGAGCCGCAGGCCGTGCGTCCCGTCCTTCGCAGCCTGGAGGATCGCCGGCGTGTAGAGCGGGTTGAAGAGCCGCCGGCGCAGGCCGGACTGCGCGCAGTCGCCGCCCGCGGCAAGCGCGGAGAGGAACACAGCGAAGGCACACCACGGATACCCCATCCCGCTGTAGGCGGGGGCGACCTGGAGTCGACCTGCGAGGGCGATCAGCGACGGCACGCGGTTCGAACGAGGCGGCTCCTCGGCGACACCGTCGGCGGCCCAGCGCTCCATCAACTGCACGGCCCGGAGCGGTACGTCCGCGAGCAGCTGAGCCCGCTCGCTCGGCGTCAGGTCACCGTTCGGAGCCGGAGCGCCCCGCGAACGCTTCCAGGCGAGGACCGCACCCGAGGTGATGGGCCCGAAGATCCCGTCTGCGTCCACGCCGACGAGCCGCTGCACGGCGGTCACGTCGGGACCGCGCATGAGCGGTGAAACCACCCGGAGCGTTCTCGGCGGTGGTTCCATCTGACGGCGGGGCCATTGTGACGTACGGGCCTCGGTACCGCAAACGGCCGGGCCGCCGGGTTACTCGGTCATCGCCGGCAGCTCGAACCAGAAGGTCGACCCCTCGTTCTCGACGCTCGAGAAGCCGATGCGGCCGCCGTGCGCCTCGACGATCTCGCGCGCAACGGCGAGTCCCAGCCCGACGCCGGGGATTCCGCTCGCCCGCGCCTCGCCGCGGAAGAACTTCGAGAAGACCCGCGACTGGTGCTCGGTCGGGATCCCGAGCCCCTCGTCCTCGACGAACACGCGGGCGACGTTCGAATCCTGCTCGCCGGTTACCTTGACCGTCCCGCCTGCCGGGGAGTACTTGACGGCGTTGGCGACCAAGTTGCTGACCACCTGCCGGAGGCGGTGCTCGTCGCCGACGATCGTCAGGCCGTCGGGGGGGACGTCGACGACGAACTGGTGGTCGGCGGCACCGTCGGCGGCGATCTGGACCTCGCGGCGCAGGAGCCCGGCCAGATCCACCGGCTCGGACTCCAGCTCCATCCGACCGCCCTCCTCGTCGGCCGAGAGAAAGCCGTCGACGAGATCGACCAGACGCTGCCCTTGCTCGTGGATGATCTCGACGTACCGGCGAAGGGACTCACGGCTCATGTCGCGCCGCAGGATCAGGCTCGTGTAGCCGAGGATGCTGGCGAGCGGCGTCCGCAGCTCGTGCGAGACGATCGTGATCAGCTCCGACTTCGCCCGCTCGCTCTCGCGCAGCTGCTCGTTCTGCCGCTCGAGGTTGCGTCGACCCTGCTCGACCGACCCTGCCATCGAGTTGAAGGCGCTCGTCAGCTCCCGGATCTCGGCCGGCCCATCCGGCGGAATCCGGATCGAGAAGTCACCGCCGGCGATCTTCGTCGCCCCGGTCGCGACGTCGCGCACAGGGTGGGCGACCGACCGGATCA
>JBKPMR010000034.1:0-11179 GCA_046732255.1 Actinomycetota bacterium | reverse complement strand
GTCTCCGGCGAGGCGATCGCGATCTTCTTGACGCCGGCCCGGATGAGGGCCTGCGCGGCGCCGATGTCGCTGTAGCGCGGGCCCATGTTCGACTCGGCGATCGACGGCGTGCCGAAGCATTCGGCCTGGACGCCGGCGCCGATCACGATGTAGCCCTTGGACTTGTAGTACTTCCAGTTGACACCGCATTCGGCGAAGCTGGTGTTGCCGACGACACCGACGACCTTGTCGCTCTCGATCAGCTTCCTCGCGAGGGCGCGCTCCTGCGCCGGGTTGAGCTGCTCGTTGTAGAGGATGTACCGGATCGGGCGGCCCTTGATGCCGCCGTTGTCGTTGACGCAGTCGAAGTACGCCTTCGCGACCTTGCCGATCGTCGTGAAGTCGACGCCCGGGATCAGCATGTCGATCCCGCCGAGCTTGATCGGCGCGCCGGTGGCCTTCTTGCCGTTGCCGAGGCCGCAGACGCTCTTCGTCGCCGATGCCGTCCCCGAGCCGACCTTGGTCGCGCCCGTGGCGCCGGCGGCGAGCGCGATCGCGGTGAGCAATGCGATCGGCAGCGCTACCGCCAAGGCAATCCTGCGAAGCATCATCCCTCCTCCTCCTTACTCTGAGCTGTGGATTCCCATCTCCGGGGGCTGGACGGGCATCTCGCGGCGCGGCAAGCGGGATGCCGAGGCGCTGATCCTCTCGCAGAGCGCGCCCCTATGCAAGACACTGTTCGACATATTCGACAGTCGGGAGTCTCCGCCGGCCGGCTCGTGCCCCGAACGGGGCGCGGCAGGCGCCTGTCGACGAGCTCAGTAGTTGAAGGTCCGCGTCGGAGCGATGACCACGTCCAGCAGCAGCGGCTCGGTGCGGTCTCGGAGCGTGGGGACGACCTCGTCCAGCGTCGCCGCCAGCTCTTCGTACGTCTCGATTCGCCGAGCCGGGCAGCCGAAGCCGCGCGCGACCGCGGCAAGCTCGACCTCGGGGAATTCGGGCCAGGGGCCGGAGCCGCCCTGGAGCTCGGCAAGCACGTCCATGACCGCGTAGCCACCGTTCGATAGGACGACGAAAATCGCGCCGACGTTGTAGTGAACCGCGCTCCAGACCGCCTGGATCTGGTAGATCGCCGAGCCGTCGCCGACCACGGCGACGATCGGTCGGTTCGGGAGGGCCATCCGCAGCCCGGTCGAGCCGGGCAGCGCGAAGCCGAGACCGCCCTGGGCGGCGCTGACGTAGCCGAGCGGCTCGCGGGCGGGCAGCCGGTACGCGAGCTCCGGCCGGTCGACCGGCGCCTCCTCCTGCACGATCGCGTCCGGCGGCAGGCGCTCGGCGAGGGCGGCGAGGACGTGGCCCGCGGTGAGCGGCTCGCCGGCGCCCGGAGGGGGCGGCGACGCGGGCAGGGTGAGCGGCTCGGGCGGGTCCGCCTCACGCGCCGGCAGCCTGCTTGCGACCGCGCGGCACACCGCGGCCGGCGGCGCGAGCACGGCCAGGTCGGCCGGGCTGCGATGCAGCTCCTCGGGATCGTCGGTGACGACCGCCACCCTCGTCCCCGGCTCGGTCAGCCGCCCCGGCGCATAGCCGGACTGCCGGAACGCGGGGCCGCCGACGACGACCACGGTGTCGTAGGGAGCAAGGCGCGCGCGCAAACCGGCGCGGTCGGCCGGGAGGGTGCCCAGGTACAGGCGGTGGTCCTGCGGGAAGCCCGCCCGCGCGCCGAAGGTCTCCTGGAACACCGGCGCGACGAGCCGCTCGGCCAGCTCGACGAGGCACGACCAGGTCTCCGGGTCGTCCGCGCCGGCACCGGCGACGATCGCCGGCGACTGCGCATCGGCGAGGAAGGCGGCGAGCGCTTCGATCGCCGCGGGCGCCGCGGCCGCGGCGCGGTGGACTGTGCCCACCGCGGCAGCCGGCTCGCGCTCCTCGTCCGCGGGCTCGCCCCAGTCGTCCATCGGCACGATCACGAGCGCGGGGCCGCGCCAGGTGAGTGAGGCGTGATAGGCGCGCTCGATCGCGGCGGGGACGTCCTGTGCCCGAACGGGCTGCTCGACCTTGACGGGATACTCGCCCGCCAGCCCGGAGAGCTTGCCTGCGAGGAACGGCTCGTAGGAGAGGTGGCGGCGGTCCTGCTGGCCGACGAGCACGACCAGAGGCGCGCGGTTCACCCTGGCGGTCGCCAGCGCGCTGACCGCGTTGCCGAGGCCGGCGGTCGTGTGCAGCAGGACGAGCGACGGCTCGCCCCGCGCGATCGCGTAGCCCGTCGCCATCCCGACCACCGAGCCCTCGTGCAGCCCGAGCACGAACTCGAAGTCGTCCGGGAGGCCGATCAGGAACGCGACCTCGGTCGAGCCGGGGTTCGCGAACATCCTGGTCAGGCCGCGCCGGCGGAAGAGGTCGAAGGTCTGGTCGCGGACGGTGCGGCTCACAGGGCAACCGTGTATACCACGGCGCATGACCGAGCCCGCCGACCTCGGTGTCGTCGACGCCGCGAAGGCGCTCGCCGCGCGCGAGCTCTCCTCGCGCGAGCTGACGGAGGCATGCCTGGAACGAATCCGGGAGCGGGACGGGGCGCACAGCTTCCACGGTGACGCGGGCTCGATCAACGCCTGGATCCGGGTCTACGAGGAGGACGCGCTCGCGGCGGCCGGGCGTGCGGACGAGCGGCTCGGAGCCTGTGACGCCCCCGCCTTGTGCGGCATCCCGATCGGGCTGAAGGACCTCTACGCCGTCGCCGGCAAGCCGCTCACGGCGTCCAGTCAGGTGCTGAAGGAGGTCCCGGAGCGGGATTGCGACGCCTGGGCACGGCTCACCGCGGAGGGGATGGTGCTGCTCGGTCACCTGCACACGCATGAGTTCGCCTGCGGTGGGACGACCGACCAGGTCGGAAACCCCTGGGCGCTCGATCGTTCGGCCGGCGGCTCGAGCGGAGGCTCCGCCGCGGCGCTGGCGTCGAGACAGGTGTCGGTCGCGACCGGCACCGACACCGCCGGCTCGCTCCGGATCCCGTCGTCCGAGTGCGGGACGTCGACGATCAAGCCCACGCGCGGCCTGCTCTCGCTGCGTGGGATCGTGCCGCTGGCGCCGACCTTCGACCATCCGGGGCCGATGTCCCGCACCGTCGCCGATTGCGAGCCGCTGCTGGCCGCGCTCGCCGGCGTCGAGCCGCCCGCGGAGCGCCGGCCGCTCCGGCGCTACGCGGTCTCGCCGCGGATCGCCGATCTCGACCCCGACGTCGCCGACGGGTTCGAGCGGGCGCTCGCTGCCCTCCCGGCAGAACGGGTCGAGCCGCCGGCTCCGGCGGTGCGGCTGGACGTGCTGACCGAGTTCTTCGATCTCGTCCTCACGGAGATGCTCGTCTACCACCGCCGCTTCGACGACCGGCGGGGCGACTACCGGCCTGCGATCCGCACCCGCCTCGAGCACGCGGAGGACCGGGCGATGTCCGCCCAGGAGTACGTGGCCGGCCAGATGCGCCGCGTGGAGGACGCGGCCGCGTGGACCGACTGGCTGGCCGAGCACCGGATCGACGCGATCGTCGAGCCGACGCTGCCCATCGTCGCTCCGCTGCGCGGAAGCGGCTACGACGAGGCGTTCAGCGACCTCCACGACCTCTCGCTGACGCACTACTGGGATTGGACGGGCTTCCCGGTCGTTGCCTTGCCGTCGGGTATCGGGAGCCGAAGCGGCCTGCCGACGGGCGTCTCGCTGATCGGTGCGCCCGGGGCCGAGTGGGAGCTGCTCGCGTGGGGGTCGGCGCTCCAGGACGAGCTGGGAACGGTGTCGCCGTGATCGACGTCGGTGCCGTCAGGGCGATCGACGTCCACGTCCACACGGAGCTGACCCGCGGCGGCCACGATCCGATGCCGCCCGAGCTCCGTGCCGCGGCGGCCAGGTACTTCAAGAGCGACGAGCCGCTGCCGACGGTCGACGACGTCGCCGCCTACTACCGGGAGCGCGGGTTGGCCGCCGTCCTCTTCACCGTCGACTGGGAGTCGCGGAGCGGGATGCCGCCGATCCCGAACGAGGAGATCCTCGACGCGGCTGCGCAAAACCCCGACGTGATCGTTCCCTTCGTCAGCGTCGACCCCGCCCGGCCGGACGCGGTCGAGCGCGCACGCCGCCTCGTCGAACAGGGCGCGAGGGGGTTCAAGTTCCACCCCAACCTCCAGGCGTTCTTCCCGAACGACCGGGAGGTCTACCCGCTCTACGAGGTGATCGCCGAGGCGGGCCTGCCGGCGCTGTTCCACTCGGGCCACAGCGGGATCGGGACGGGGGTTCCGGGCGGCGGCGGGCTGCGCCTGAAGTACTCGAACCCGATGCGCCTCGACGACGTCGCCGCCGACTTCCCGGCCCTCCAGATCGTGCTCGCCCACCCGTCGTTCCCGTGGCAGGACGAGGCGATCTCGATCTGCCTGCACAAGGACAACGTGTGGATCGACCTCTCCGGCTGGTCGCCGAAGTACTTCCCGCCGCAACTCGTCCAGTACGCGAACACGCAGCTCCGGACGAAGGTGCTCTTCGGCTCCGACTTCCCGTTGATCACCCCCGAGCGGTGGCTGGCCGACTTCGAGCAGGCGCCCTTCAAGGACGAGGTGCGACCGCTCGTCCTGAAGGAGAACGCCGTCCGGCTGCTCGGCCTGGCCTAGTGTCTCTATAGCCGCAGCCCAAGCGTAGGATCGCCCTGCATGGCGAACACCGACGACATGCTCAGAGTGGCAAAGTCCCGCGCTGAGCAACTGGCCGCGACGGGCCTCGGCCCGCGTCCGCGCCGGAAGGTAGCCGGTGTCGGCCGAAGGCTAGGCCGCCACACCGCAGCACCCGACTACGCGCGCTCTGTGACCGGCTGCTGGCTTCACCGCTACGCAGCCCAGGTCAACGTCAAGGCCCCTGCCCCTTCGGGTCAGGGCCCTGAACGTCGGGCCCGCATGGCGGGCCCGGCTCGTCTTGCTCGCATGGCGGGCCCGACTCGTCTGGTTTAGACCTCGCCGCGAACGATTGCCGCGCCCTCGGTCAGCGCCGCCAGCTTCATCTTCGCCACCATCCGCGGCAGCGGCTTCATGCCGCAGTCGGTCGAGAGCGTGACCCGCTCGGCGGGGACGTGCTCGAGCACCTTGCGTGCGCGCGCGGCGACCTGTTCGGGCGACTCGATCATCATCGAGCGGATGTCGAGCACGCCGACCTGGACCTCCTTGTCGGTCGGCAGGTTGGCGAGGAACTCGACCCCGGCCATGTCCCGGTTCGCGTAGTCGAGGACGAACTGGTCGATGCCGGGCGTGTCGAAGAAGTGGGGGAGGACGGTCTGGTAGCCCTCGGGGAAGTTGGCGCTGAGGATGTCGTTGCCCCAGGCGTTCCCGAAGCAGAAGTGCCAGCCGATGAACGCGTCCACGCCCTCGACGCACTTCGCGATCACGTCCTTGATCCAGACGTAGTCCTCGTCGTTCCCGGTGAACAGCGGGAGCCAGGCGCCCAGGTCCTCGAGCTGGAGGTACTTCGCGCCGGCCTCGACGAGCGCCTTCATCTCGGCGTTGAAGATCGGGGCGAGCGCGTAGCAGAGCTCCTGCGGGTCCTTGTAGTGCTGGAAGTAGACGTGCCAGGCGAGGTTGACCGGGCCGGCGCCGACCGAGACCTTGATCGGCTTGTCCGTGTACTGCTGCGCGATCTTGAACAGGTCGACGAGGCGGATCGGGCCGTGGGTGACCGGACCGCTGTTGATCACGCCGCCCCAGTCGGTGAGGAGCGCGTTCACCCGGTTGTGCTCGCTCTCCTCCGTCACCGAGGGGTGTTCCTCGCGCGCCTCCTCGAAGCCCCCGATCCGCTCGTACATGTACCAGCAGAACGAGCCGATCACGCCGACGTAGTCGTCGTACGACATCTGGCCGTCGGTGACGATGTCCAAGCCCGCCTCCTCCTGGTCGCGGATCACGACCTGGGTGGCGTCGTGGTAGGCCTCCTCGTACTTGACCTCCTTGAACGCGACCCGGACGTCCCGGCCGAGCAGCTGCTGGGTGTACCAGCGCGGACGTGGGTAGGACCCGACCATCGTCGTCGGGAGGATGGTGTCGACGATCGCACGCGGCATGCCTGACTCCTTGTCTCGATCGAACCTGAGCGAGAGGAGCCTACGACTTTCGAAGCGTCGTGTGCAGTGCGATTGAACTGACCAGCCGCTTCGTGGTAGACACGGTGCGTGGCGACCGTCGAGACCGTTCGCGGCCCGGTCGAGGCGGAGCGCCTCGGACGCACGCTGCCACACGAGCACGTGTTCATCCTCGGCCAGGAGACGCTCGCGAACTTCAACCACCGCTGGGGGGACGCCTGGTGGGACGAGGAGCGCGGCGTCGCCGACGCGGCGGCCAAGCTTCAGCGGGCCCGCGCGGCCGGGATCGAGACGCTGGTCGACCCGACCGCGGTCGGACTGGGCCGCGACGTCCGGCGGATCCAGCGGGTCAACGAGCAGGTCGACCTGAACATCGTCGTCTGCACCGGCGTCTACGCGTTCATGGAGCTACCGCAGTTCCTCCGCTACCGGACGGTGGAGGCGCTGGCCGGATTCTTCGTGCGCGAGCTGACCGAGGGGATCGACGACACCGGCGTGAAGGCGGCGTTCGTCAAGTGCGCCGTCGAGGAGCACGGGCTGGTCGGCGACGTCCCGCGGATCCTCGCGGCGGTCGCGGCGGCGGCGGTCGAGACCGGCGCGCCGGTGATGGTGCACACGAACGCCGCCGCGCAGTCCGGTGTGGTCGCGCTCGAGACGCTGACCGCCGCCGGTGTGCCGCCGGAGAAGCTCGTGATCGCGCACGTCGGCGACTCCAACGACCTCGACTACATTCGCCGGCTCGCGGCGAGCGGTGCCTACCTCGGCTGGGATCGCTTCAACATCGAGCATTTCAACCCGGACGTGAAGCGGATCGAGACTGTGTGCGCCGCGCTGGCGGAGGGACTCGTCGAGGTCGACCGGCTGCACTTCTCACACGACGGGGCGACGTTCCACGACTTCATGGTCGGCGACGCGGCGTTCGCCGGGGAGGAGGCCGACTACCTCCACCTGTCGAACGTGATCCTCCCGCAGCTCCGCGAGCGCGGCGTCGCCGACGCCGACATCGACCGGATCATGATCGACAACCCGCGCCGTTGGCTGACCGGGTTGGCGCCGTAGGGACTGTCCCCGAAGGGACTGTCCCCAGAGAAAGGAAGCGCCGCTTGACGCCGCACCGCCGAGGTGGTCCGATGCCCGGCATGGCCACCCAGCAGCGCACCCCAGTCCGGCTCCCGCCCGGCGTCTCCGAGGACGAGTTCGCCGCCGCGGTCGAGCATTTTGCGTCCGAGATCGGCGCCGACAAGGTGATCACCGCCGAGGACGACCTCCGCGGGTTCCGGGATCCCTTCCAGTACGAGGCCTGGACCGACTTCTCCGCCTCCGCGGTGGTGATGCCGACGAAGGTCGAGGAGGTGCAGGCGGTCGTCCGCGTCGCCAACGAGCGGCGCATCCCGCTCTGGCCCCACAGCCGCGGAATGAACAACGGCTACGGCGGTCCCGCGCCGCGCCTCGACGGCTCGGTGATCGTCAGCCTCCGGAACATGAACAAAGTGCTCGAGATCGACGAGGAGCTCGCGTACTGCGTCGTCGAGCCGGGCGTCCGCTGGTTCGACCTGTACGACGCGATCAAGGCCGGCGGCCACAAGCTGATGGTCTCGATCCCCGACCTCGGCTGGGGCGGCGTGGTCAGCAACTTCCTCGAGAACGGCGCGACCTACCTGCCGCAGGCGCAGGACATGGCGGCCTACTGCGGGATGGAGGTCGTGCTCGCGAACGGCGAGCTGCTCCGCACGGGGATGGGCGCGATGCCGAACAACCGTTCCTGGCACGTCTACAAGCGCAGCCTCGGGCCGACGCTCGACCAGCTGTTCATGCAGTCGAACTTCGGGATCGTCACGAAGCTCGGCGTGTGGCTGATGCCGTGGCCGGAGTGCTACATGCCGCTCTGGCTGCGCGCCTGGAAGGACGACGACCTCGGGCCGATCGTCGACACGCTCCGACGCCTGATGCTCGACCGGACGATCGAGAACGTGCCGCAGATCTGGAATGCGGTCGCGATGGCCTCCGTGCTCTCGAACCGCGCGCCGTGGTACCAGGGCGAGGATCCGATGCCGGACGACGCGATCGACCACATGGCGAAAGAGCTCGACATCGGCCGCTGGCTGATGCGGTTCGCGCTGTACGGCGACGAGGCCGTCGTCGACCACCGCTTCGCAAAGGTGAAGGCGGCGTTCGAGGCGATCCCGGGCGTCGAGGTCTGGGGCTCGAAGTGCGCACCGGAGGACATGGAGGACCTGGAGCACCCGTTTGCACGGGTTCAGGCCGGCGTGCCGAACCTCGAGCTCAACCAGATGACCGGCTGGTACGGCGGCGACGAGGGCGGACACATCGGCTTCTCGCCGGTCGGCCGGCTGAGTGGCAAGGAGGCGATCGAGATGCGTGACGTGATCCGGGGGCTGGTCGAGAAGGAGGCGAAGCTCGACTACGCGGCCGTCCTGATCCCGACGAACTCGCGGAGCTTCATCCACGTGACGATGGTCATCTTCGACACGAAGGACGAGGGGCAGACCCGCCGCGCCTACGACACCTCGAAACTCCTCGTCAGCGAGGCGGCGAAGTACGGCTACGGCGAATACCGGGCCCACCTCGACTTCATGGACCTCGCGCAGGAGCAGTACAGCTTCAACGGCCACGCCTACCGGCGCTTCGTGGAGACGATCAAGGACGCGGTCGACCCGAACGGCATCCTCTCGCCGGGCAAGCAGGGCTTCTGGCCGGCGTCGATGCGCAATGGTCGCGAGCGCTAGTCGCGCCCGCTACGCGAGCGGGAGGAGAGCGACCTCTCCTCCCGCCGTGGAACGAATCAGGGAGCGAAGCTGTACACCGAGCCGGTCAGGTCACCGGCGTAGATCTTCCCGCCGTGCGCGCCGAGTGCGACCACCGGGGCGACGAACCCGCCCAGGACGGGAACGTACTTGCCGCCGCGCAGCGGCATCGAGACGACCGTCGGCCCCTTGCCGACGCCGCCGAAGAGGGCGACGTACAGCTTCCCGCCCAACGCGGCCAGGCCCATCGGCGACGAGTGCGCCGGGAACTCCGCGAAGGACTTGTCGTACTTCGAGCACGTCGCCGGCTGCGCCGGGCACGAAGGAAAGCCGAAGTCGGCGCCCTGCTTGATCTCCACGATCCGGTCGACAGGATGCTTCTTGCCGAGGTTCTCCTGGCCGAGGTCGGAAACGAGCGGCCCGCTGTGACCAGGCACGAACACTGGTTGCCACGGCTGGCGCATCCCGCGTGCGACAACGGTGATCTTGCCGGACGTCGGGTCGACGGAGACGACGCTGTTCGCGTAGAGGGTCGTGCCCTTGCTGTAGTCGTCCGTCTTCTTGTCGCCGATCGAGACGCCGGCGTACAGCTTCCCGTCGTGACCCATGGCGATGCCGAGGAAGCTGGTGAAGTTCTTGTGCGGCGCGGCGACGACCCGTGACTTCGTGAAGCGGGTCCCGTTCCAGCCGCTCCAGGCGTAGATGCCGGCCTGTTTCACGCCCCCGCTCACGTACAACGTTCCGCCTGCGTAGGCGAGGCCGACGACGTGCGGCGGTGAGCCGGGGAGCTTCACCGCCTTTCCGCTCTTGATCACGTAGACGCCGCCCGTGATCTTCGGCTTCTCTTCATCGCCGTAGCCGGCCACGAAGACGTTCCCGCCGCCGAACGCGAACGTCGTCGGCGTGTTCACGCCGTGGGCAACGACCGTGGCCGGGTGCCCGTTCGCAGCCTTTGGCGGCGGCGGCCCCTGCGCACCTGCGACAGCCGCCACGACCAGCGCCGTGGCAAGCAGCAGCAGCGTTCCTGTGAGTCGCATCCTTCTCCCTTCCCGGTAGCTGTGTGCCAGTACATAGCAGGCTTCGACGCAAAGACAAAGGCCGCCGGCGGGGGAGCGGGCAACGAGTACCCTTGCCGCGTGGGCGAGTTGCGCGACCTGCTCGAGGCGAGGGCCGGCGAGGCGCTCGACCTCCACGCCGACTACGTCAACCCGCAGATGGTCCGGGTGCTGCGGACGATCGGCTTCGACCGTGACTGGGTCCGCACCGAGGGTGCGTACCTCTACGACTCGGACGGCGAGCGCTACCTCGACTGGCTCGGCGGGTTCGGCATGTTCAACGTCGGCCGGAACAATCCCCGCGTCCGCGACTGGGTCGCCGAGGCGATGGAGCTGCAGACGCCGAACGCGCCGCAGATGGGCGTCTCGCCGGTAACGCCGCTGCTCGCAGAGGAGCTGGTGCGCCGCGCGCCGCCGTCGATCGGCAAGGTGCTGTTCACGAACAGTGGCACCGAGTCGGTCGAGGCTGCGCTCAAGCTCGGGCGCGCAGCGACCGGCCGTGCCCGCATCGTCTGCGTGGAGCACGCCTTCCACGGGCTCACGCTCGGGTCGCTGTCCGTCAACGGTGAGGCTGCCTTCACCGACCGCTTCGGCCCGTACCTGCCTGGTGTCGCACGCGTGCCCTTCGACGATCTCGACGCTCTCGAGGCCGAGCTGCGTCGCGAGGACGTTGCAGTGTTCATCGTCGAGCCGATCCTCGGCAAGGGCGTCGTCCTCCCCGGCGACGGCTACCTCGCCGCCGCCCAGGAGCTCTGCCGCCGGTACGGCGCGCTGTTCTGTCTGGACGAGGTGCAGACGGGTTTCGGCCGCACCGGCCGGCTCTTCGCCGCCGAGCACTGGGGTCTCGAGCCCGACCTGATGCCGGTCGCGAAGTCCCTCTCCGGCGGATACGTCCCGGTCGGCGCGCTCCTGATGAGCGACGCGGTCTACGACGCGGTGTTCGACTCGCTCGAGCATGCGTTCAGTCACGGGTCGACCTTCGCGCCGAACGACTACGCCACCGTCGCCGGCCTGGCGACGGTACGCGAGCTCGACGAGCGCGACCTGGTCGGCGCCTCTGCGCGGCTGGGCGAGCTGCTGCTCGAGCGCACGCGGCCGCTGGTCGAGCGCTACCAGGTGGTCAAGGAGGTGCGAGGGCTCGGGCTCATGTGGGCGATCGAGTTCGGCGAGCCCGACAAGGGTCGCACCACCTGGCGGATGCTCGAGCGTATGCAGCCGGGCATCTTCGCCCAGCTGGTCGTCGTCCCGCTGTTCACCGACCACCGGATCCTGAGCCAGGT
>JBKPMR010000033.1:0-11763 GCA_046732255.1 Actinomycetota bacterium | reverse complement strand
TGAAGCCGGAGTTCGACAAGCGCAACACGAAGATCATCGGCATCTCCGTCGACTCGACCGGCGACCACGAGGCCTGGGCGAAGGACATCGAGGAGACGCAGGGCACGGCGCCCAACTACCCGATCATCGGCGACGCCGATTTCAAGGTCGCGAAGCTCTACGAGATGCTGCCCGCCGAAGTCTCCGGCGACCCGAAGGCCCGCACGCCGGCGGACAACCAGACGGTGCGCAACGTCTTCGTGATCGGCCCTGACAAGAAGATCAAGCTCGTCCTCGTCTACCCGATGACCACCGGTCGCAACTTCGACGAGGTGCTGCGGGTGATCGACTCGCTTCAGCTGACGGCGAAGCACAGGGTCGCGACGCCCGTGAACTGGCAGCAGGGCGACAAGGTGATCATCTCCGGCGCCGTCTCCAACGACGAGGCGAAGGAGATCTTCGGCGAGTGGGAAGAGCCGAAGCCTTACATCCGCGTCGTCCCGCAGCCCAGCTAGAGAAGAACGCTTTGCGTGAACGGAGCGCGGGCACCCGGAGAGGAGGGACTCGGGTGCCCGCGCCGGCGCCGGTCAGATGCGGAAGTACGGATCGAGGACGCTGATCTCGGTGATCCGGTCGACCGGCAGGTCGTTGACGGCGGCCGCTTTCCTGATCGCCTCCGGGCTCGGCCCGTCGTAGACGCAGTAGGTCCGGTTGCCGTCGTCGCTGACGTATGAGTGGAGCCAGGTCACGCCTTCGTTGGCGTTACGACGGACGACAGCGCTGCACACCTCTGCGCCGGCCGTGTCGGCCCTCACCTGCAGGCCGCCGTCGAACGTGCGCTCCACGATGTATCTCGGCATCCGATCCGCCTCTCAGCCCTCGTTGAAGGGCGTGACGAGCGGGTTCGTTCCGGCGTAGATCCCCGAAGGGTTCTGGTACCAGAGCCAGACGTGCAGAGTGACCAGGTTCGGATGCCAGAACCCGAACGCCGCGCCGCTCTGCGGGCTCGTCTTGGCACAGTCGTCCTGCGACGCCGCCGGCGTGAAGGTTCCGTCGGCGTAGTGGCACGCCGCCCCAAAGGCACCGTACCGCGCGCCGGGCAGCGGCGGCGTCTTCGGCTTCGACGTGAACACCCACTCGAGCGCGCCGAGCAGGTACTGGTTACCGCGCTTCTGGTAGACGAGAATCGCCGGCTTGGTTACGTCGAAGCCTGCGATCTTGGGATTCAGATAGTGGATCCCCATGTCGGGGATCATCGGCGTGATGATCCTGTAGCCGTCCGCCTTTGCCCGGTTGAGGTTGGTCGCGTACTTCGCGGTCGCGAGCCGCATGGCCGCAAGCGACTGCGCGAGCGGCGTCGCCTTGGCGCCGCTGTGCGAGCCGCGGGTGGTCCCGCCGGCCGCGAGCGCTGCCGTCATACCGACGGCGAGCACCGCGACGGCGAGGAAGATGAGCTTGCGCATTGCCTTGCACCTCCTGGTCGTTGTTCCTTTAGCCGGCTCGTGCCCCGCGCGGGGCGCGGCCGGCCACCTGTCACGCGTCGCCGGGCTTTGCCCGGTGACGCTGTGGACTCGACCGTAGGAGGCGCCGCCCCCGGGCGGCATCGGGGCGCCTGCTCAGGTTGCGCTGTGGCTCTACCTATCTTTGGGAGACGAGACCGAGGCGGATCGCTTCGGCAGTCGCCTGACCGCGGTTGCGCACGTCGAGCTTGCGCAGGATCGCGCCGACGTGGTGACCGACCGTCCGCTCGGACAGAAACAGCCGCGCGGCGATCTCCGAGTCGCGCAGGCCCTCGGCCAGCAGCTCCAGCACCTCGAGCTGGCGCGAAGTGAGGCCGGCCGGATTGTCGCGCGTCGCGCGTCGCGGACCGCGGGGAAGGCCACGCGCGCCGAGCTCGCGGAGGCGGCCGGCGACGATCGCAGCGGCGGGCCGTGCACCCAGGCGCTGCAGCTCGTCGAGGGCCTGCCGCAGCGGCTCGTCGCTGCCGGAGTCGGCGCGGGCGAGTGCCGCTTCGTATGGGCAGCCGGTCTCGTCCCAGAACGCGGCAGCGGCTTTCCAGTCGCCTGCCAGCTGAGCAGAGTACGGCTCTGCGGCACCGGCCGGGACGTCGGCGTCGACGCCGGCCCGCCGACGCCAAAGGGTCAGCTCGCCGAGCGCCGCCCCGTCCTTTCGTTCTTTCGCCAGCCGGAGGGCGTGCTCCGTCGCCGCGACCACGCCCTCCCGGTCGCCCGCCAACCAAGCAGCCTCGGCACGTGCAGCCGCGGCCGGGCCCATGCGCTCCAGCTCGTCGGTCGGCTCGCCCAGCGCCCACGCTTCCTCGAGAAGATCGTCGTAACCGGGGTCGCCGCGTCGCGCTCGAACGAGTCCGAGAACGACCAGCCCGAAGATGCGCGGCAGGATCGAAGCCCGGCGGATACGCAGAACCTCGTCAGCGGCCTCCGCAGCCTGGTCCCACCAGCCCAGGTCGAGCCTGGCGCGCGCACGGTACCCGAGTGCGTAGAAGCGGTAGAGCTCCAGACCCCGCTCGCTGCAGTAGTCGACCGCCTGGTCGCTCATCGCGACCGCAACCTCGTACTGCCTGGCGCCGATCGCCGCGCCGCAGGCATGCGAGTAGATCCAGCCCGCGAGCTCGACGAAGCCTTCCTCGCGGGCCAGCTCGATGCACTGCTCGATTGTCTCTCGTCCACCCTCCGCGAACCTTCGGTTTCCCAGGATCGACAGCGCGCGGATGGAGACGTCCAGGTCGCCGAGCTCCATCCCGAGGTCGAGAGCCCGCATGACGTCCGCCACCGACCACAGGTCCATCCAGGCCTTTGCGAGCTCGCGACCCGGCGGCAGCGTCTCGAGCAGCGCAATTGCCTCATGCCTGGCCCGCTGCGCCTCCCTTGAGCGACCGGGGCACCAGAGGATGTACGCCAGCCAGCTGAGCGCCTCGCCCTCTTCCTGGCGCTGCCCCAGCGCCCGCCGAAGCTCGAGCTCGTCCTGCCCCGCCTCGATCGCCTCGTCGTTGTCGTCCGTCACGTAGCACTCGATCGACCGCAGATGGAGCAGATCCGCACGCTCCGTCGGCGAGAGGTCCGCTCCGAACCGGAGGGTGCGGGCGTACTGCGCCGCAGCCTCGCGGTGGGCCCCGAGGCTTGCGGCGCGGGCGGCCGCGGCGGGAGCGAAGCGGCGCACCGCCTCCCTGTCCGCCGCCGCCTCCGCGTGGTGGGCAAGCCTGGCGTGGTCGACGCCGCCGCCCGGCGGCAGGCTGAGCGCCGCCAGGGCGGTCCGGTGCAGCTCCAGCTTCCGCTGCGGTGCAACCAAGTCCTCGATCGCGAGCCGCGCGAGCTCGTGCCGGAAGACGATGCCCGCAGGGTCGGTTCGCAGCATTCCGGAGGAGAGGCACTCGTCGAGCCCGTCCACACTGTCTCCCGCGAGGGTCTCGAGGAGCCAGAGCTCGGCCTGTGGGGGCACGATTGCGACCGCCTCGAGGACCGATCTTCCTGACGGGCTGAGCCGAGCGGCCCGAGCGAGCACGGCGTCCCGAACCGTGTCGGGAATCGCGTCCGCCCCGGCGGCGAGCACCTCGACGACGAAGAACGGATTGCCGGCGGTCTTGACGTAGAGCTCGTCCGCATCCGCACCGTGCGGCTCGGCCAGCTCGGCAACGGCCCCCCGCGAGAGCCCGTTCAGCTTCATCCTGCTGATCGCCGCGCTCGTCGCCAGCTCCCCGAGCACGATCCGCAACGGATCGGTCACGTCCACCTCATCGTCCCGATAGCTGGCGATGACGAGCACAGGCACCGTCTCCACGCGGCGGGCAAGGAGACGGAAGACATCCAGTGTCGCCTCGTCCGCCCAGTGGACGTCCTCGAGCACGAAGACGACCGGCGCCTGCTCGGTCAGGTCCTGCACGAGCGCAGTGATGACCTCGTAGGGCTTCGCGCCCTGATCGACGAGCGGGAGGAGGTCTCCGTCGAGCTCGTGGGCGATCTCGAGCAGCGGTCCGAGCGGCCGCGGTGTGAACAGCGGCTCGCAGGCGCCGCGTACGACCCCGACCGAGCCCGGCAGGCCGTCACAGAGCCCGCGGATCAGCGCCGTCTTGCCGACCCCGGCCTCGCCTCTGAGCAGGACTACGTGGCCGTGGCCGCCCGACGCCACGGCTTCGAGCCGGTCGGCGAGCGCCGCCAGCTCGTCGGCACGCTCGAGCAGGCCTGTTGCCGTGCCCGTGGCCAAATCCGTCATCGCCGCCGAATCATGCACATTGGCACCGACTACGGTTCAACGGCGGCTCTGGATCGCGGCGGGGATATCGTGCGCGAGATGCAGGCGACAGGGATCTCCGGGGACGAGCTCGCGGCGCGCCGCGGGCAGCTGCTCGACCACGCCCGCGCAGGTGGGCTGAGTGGGATCGTCCTCTTCGACCAGTCGTACATCAAGTACTTCACCGGCTTCAACTTCCTCTCCACCGAGCGACCGGTCGTCGTCGCGCTCGGCGGCAACGGTGACCGGCTGGCGTTCGTCCCAGAGTTCGAGGTCGAGCGAACGAACGCCGAGGGGGACTTCGACCGCGTCGAGTCCTACCCGGAGTATCCGGGCACCGAGCACCCGATGCGGATCCTCGCCCCCCTCCTCGACGACCTGGGCGTCCGCAACTCGATCGGCGCCGACTCCGACGGCTACCCGGGGATCCTCGGCTACCAGGGGCCGCTGCTTTCGGAGGTGACCGGCGCGACGGTGAGCCCGGTCGCCCCGTACATCGAGAGCATGATGGTGCGGAAGAGCCCGGCGGAGATCGAGCTGATCCGGGAGAGCGCCCGCTGGTGCGAGCACGCGCACCGGCTGCTGCAGCAGTACTCGGTCCCGGGCGCAACCGAGGCGGAGGCGAGCCTGCGCGCGGGCCACGAGGCGACGATCGCGATGCTGGCCGCGCTCGGTCCCGACTACGCGGGCCAGCTCGGCTCGCAGGACGGGGCGACCGCCGGATACCGCGGGCAGATCGGCCGCCGCAGCGCGTGGGCGCACGCGGTTGCACACAACATCGTGTTCCAGGAGGGCGACATGCTGGTCAGCGAGACGGCGGCGCCGATCTGGGGCTACAACGCCGAGCTCGAGCGCGGCATGGTCGTCGGCACGCCCACCGACGAGCAGCGCCGGCTGTTCGAGCACACGGTCGCCGCGCAGCAGGTCGCATTCGATGCCTTCCGGCCGGGGGTGACGTGCGCCGACGTCGACCAGGCGGTCCTCGACTACTTCGCGAAGCACGACATCCTCCCCCTCTGGAAGCAGCACACGGGCCACGCGATCGGGCTGCGCAACCACGAGGCGCCGTTCCTGGACATCGGCGACCACACACCGGTGGAGCAGGGCATGGTGTTCACGATCGAGCCGGGCGTCTACCAGGAGGGTGTCGGCGGCTTCCGCCACTCGGACACGGTCGTCGTCACCGACGACGGCATCGAGATCCTCACCGACTACCCGCGCGACCTCGAGAGCCTGACGATCTAGTCCGCAGCGCCGTCGGGCAGAGCCCGACGACACGCGAACGACGGCCGGCCGCGCCCCGTCCGGGGCACGAGCCGGCTAAAGGAATATTGAGCGCGCAACCTTCGTTGGAAGAGGTACATCGAAAACGAAGGAGCTGATTGACCCTGAACGCTGAAATCACGTCGATCGTCGAGGCCGAATCCGAGGAGGAGGAGAAGCTCGACGTTTCATTCGACGCCGCCGCCGGCGACTCGCTGAACCTGTTCATGAACCAGCTGGGGCGGTACCCACTGCTGACTGCGGCCGAAGAGGTCGAGCTGGCCAAGAAGATCGAGCGCGGCGACCACGCGGCGAAGGAGCGGATGATCAACTCGAACCTGCGCCTCGTCGTCCACATCGCCCGCCGGTTCATCGGTCAGGGCGTGCCGCTCGGCGACCTCGTCCAGGAGGGCGTCATCGGCCTGAACCGCGCGGTCGAGAAGTTCGACTGGCGGAAGGGCTTCAAGTTCTCGACCTATGCCACCTGGTGGATCCGTCAGGCCTGCCAGCGCGCGGTCGCGAACCAGGCGAGGACGATCCGCATCCCCGTCCACGTCGACGAACGCCGGCGCAAGCTGGCCCGCGCTCGCCAGCGCTTCGAGACGGCCGAGGGGCGCGAGCCGACACTGGAGGAGCTCGCCCGCGCAGCCGAGATGGACACGCAGCATGCGCAGGAGGCGCTCGAGGCGGTCGAGGCGACCGTCTCGCTGAACCGTTCCGTATCGGACGACACGGACGGCGAGCTCGGAGACCTGCTGCCCGACCCCGACGTCGTCGACCCGACCGAGGAGGCCGGACGCAGCCTGCGCGACGCAGGCATCCGGCAGGCGGTCGCCGCCCTGCCGGAACGGGAGCGCCGCGTCGTCGAGCTGCGGTTCGGGTTCGACGGCGAGAGCCTCACGCTCGAGGCGATCGGCCGCGAGCTCGGCCTGACCCGCGAGCGGGTCCGCCAGCTCGAGCAGAGCGCCTTCGCGAAGCTCGCGGGCGAACTCGACGACGTCGTCGCGGCCGGCGGCGACGACCTCGCCGACGCCGCCTGATCGTCAAAGGCCCGGCCACCCGCACCGATGTAACGCCCGCCGCGTCTCCGGCGAAGAGCCGTTGACAGCGAGAATGAAGGAGGTGCGAGTGGCCGGGCACAACCACGGCCGGGTCCAGCTCGAGATCGCGAGCGACCCGGATGCGTTCGAGCGGTTCTACCGGGAACACGTCGAGGCGGTGCAGCGATTCGTCGCCCGCCGCGTCGGCGATCCCTACCTTGCGGCCGACCTGACCGCAGACGTCTTCGTGGCCGCAATCGAGTCGGCCGGAAGCTACCGCAGGAATCGCGGCCGGCCGATCGCGTGGCTGTTCGGAATCGCTCGCAACGTCGTCGCGGACGAGCGACGCCGAACCGCCAGGCGGCTGCGGGTTGCGACGCGCTTCGAGGGCCGCGACCTGGTCGACGAGGAGGACCTGGCCGCATTGCATGCCCGGATCGACGCCGAGTCGGCGGCCCGCTCGCTCTACGCCGAGCTCGCCCGCGTCTCTGACGCCGAGCGGGCGGTCTTCGAGCTCGTGGCGATCGACGGGCTGACTGTCGCCGAGGCGGCACGGGCTCTCGGCATCAACCCGGTTGCCGCCCGGGTGCGGTACCACCGCGCCCGCAGGTCGCTGCAGGGCCGACTCGCCCTCCCAGCTCTCGGGATCAACGAACAACCGGAGGTGTCGTCATGAGTTTCGAGGATCGCCTGCTGCAGGAGCTGCGGAGCATGATGGTTGCAAGCCAGGAGCCGGTCGAGAAGGGTCGGAGGTCGTGGGCCCGGTCGCGGTCGCCGCGGCGACTTGCGCTGGCGGGAGCGACGGTCGTGCTCGCTGCGGTCGCAGCCGTGGCCGCCGTGCAGTTGGTCAGCGGCGGCGCTGCACCTGCCTACGCGGTGAACAAGAACGACGACGGGACGGTGACGGTCGAGATCAGCTCGCTCAGCGACGCGGCCGGCCTGGAACGCAAGCTGCGGGACGCCGGCATCCCGGCGGTCGTCCAGTATCTCCCGCCGGGCAAGGCCTGCAAGCAGCCCTGGCCGACCGCCGCTCCAGGGACCCCGGCCCCGGCGGATGACCATTCCGCGGTCACCGCGGGCGCCGAAAAGGCGGCGATCAAGGGGGGAGTCGAGCACACTCCGGATCACACCCGCTTCACGATCAGCAAGAACCTTCCGGCCGACACGACGCTGGTCATCATGACCCAGGTCAACGGACCGTCCGAGGCGACCGGCCCGAGCGCGATCGGAATCACCCTGGCGCACGGCGAAGTCCTGCCGTGCCAGATCGTCGATGCGCCGGCCGGCAGCCCGCCGTTCGGCGCGCCTCCGGCAGGCGCCCGAGTGCATACGGAGAACGGCCCGGCGCAGGGGCTGTCCAGCTCGGCGTCGCAGTAGTTCCGGCGTCCGGCGGCGGCGCGACCCCACTCCGTTTCGTCAAGATGGGGTCGTGTCCGCCGCCGATCCTCGCGCGCGCTTCCGGGAACTCCACCAGGAGGACCGGCTCTTCCTGATGCCGAACCCGTGGGACGTCGGCTCCGCCCGATTGCTGGAGCAGCTCGGCTTCCCCGCCCTGGCGACGACGAGCGCCGGGTTTGCCTGGTCGCTGGGCAAACCGGACCAGCAGGTGACGCGCAACGAGCTCGTCGACCACGTCGCCGCCGTTGCAGCGGCAGTTTCCGTACCGCTAAACGTCGACAGCGAGCGCCTGTACCCGGATGATCCGGGAGGAGTCGCCGAAACTGTGCGCCTGCTCGCCGGGGCCGGCGCCTCGGGCTGCTCGATCGAGGACTACAACCCGGCGACCGACGGGATCGACGACGTCGCCGAGGCCGCGGCGCGCGTCATGGAGGCGGCGGAGGCGGCGCGCGCGGCGGGCATGGTCCTGACCGGCCGCTGCGAGCACCACATCCGCGGCGTCGACGATCTGGACGCCACGATCGAGCGTCTGATCGCCTACCGCGACGCCGGCGCGGACTGCCTGTACGCCCCGGGTCTGACCGACCTCGAGCAGATTCGCCGTGTCGTCGAGGAGGTCGCCGCGCCGGTGAACGTCCTCGCTCTGCCGGCCGGACCGCGGATCGGCGACCTCGAGGCGATCGGCGTCAGGCGCATCTCCACCGGGAGCCTCCTCGCCGGCACCGCCTACGGCGCGCTCGTCGCAGGCGCCCGTGAGCTGTTCGACGACGGCACGTCGGGGTATGCGGCGGGCCACGTCGACCGCGACCTGTTGACCGAGGCGCTCAGCTGAGAGACGGAATCGGAGCCAGGCACCTCAACACCGAAACGGCGGGTGCCTGGCACTGATGCTTGACTAGCTGTCCTCGGTGCCGAGGTACGCCTCGATCACGGCAGGATCCCGCTGGACCTCTTGTGGCGTGCCCGCCGCGATCACGCGGCCGAAGTCGAGCACGTTCACGCGGTCGGAGATGCTCATCACCAGGTTCATGTGGTGCTCGACGAGGAGGATCGTCAGGTCGAAGTCCTGCCGCATCTGCCGCACGAAGGCGGCCAGCTGCTGGACCTCCTCGTGCGACAGCCCGCCGGCGGGCTCGTCGAGCAGCAGGAGGCGGGGCCCTGAGGCGAGCGCCCGTGCGGTCTCCACCCGCTTGAGGGTCGCGAAGGGCAGCGATCCTGCCGGTCGCTCGGCGACGTTTGCGATACCGACGTAGTCGATGATCTCGTCCACGCTGCGGTCGCCTCCGCGCGCGTGCGTTCCGACGATGACGTTCTCGCGCACCGTCATCGTCTTGAACAGCTCGAGGTTCTGGAACGTGCGCGCGATCCCGCGCTGGATCACCCGGTGTGGAGGCGTCGACAGCAAGGATTCGCCCGCGAAGGTCAGCTCGCCGCTGTCCGGACGGTACAGGCGCGTGATCACATTGAACGTCGTCGTCTTACCGGCGCCGTTGGGGCCGATCAATCCCACGATCTCCCCCGCCTCGACGTCGAACGAGACGGCGTCGAGGGCGACGATCCCGCCGAAGCGGCGGGTGAGGCCTCGCACCTCCAACAGCGCCATGCCATCTACCTTAAGCCCGAGCCGAGGTCGTCGTCTCACCAGTGCCTGGCCACCGTAAAGAGGTGGCAGCGGCGTAAGGTAGCCGGCGCGGATGGAAACGCACGACGTGGTGATCGTCGGCGGCGGCGCCATGGGTGCGAGCGTCGCATGGCACCTGCGGGCGCTCGGCATCGAGGACGTCGTCCTGCTCGAACGGGAGACGCTCGGAGCCGGCTCGACCAGCCGCTCGGCGGGCGGAATCCGAACCCAGTTCTCGGACGAGCTGAACATCCGGATCGCCCTGCGCTCACTCGCGGAGTTCGAGCGCATGCAGGGGATCGACTTCCGTCGCCACGGCTACCTCTTCCTGCTCGACCGTGACGACGACGTGCGCGCGTTCCGGGACGCGCTCGCGCTGCAGCACCGGCTAGGGGTGCCGTCCCGCGAGCTGACGGTCGACGAGGCACTCGAGCTCGTCCCCCAGCTCGCACGGGACGGCCTGCTCGCCGCCACCTTCTGCGAGCTGGACGGCTACGCCTCACCGGAGTCGGTCGTGCGCTGGTACGCCGGCGGCGTCGACGTGCGCCAGGGCTGCGCGGTGACGCAGGTCCGGGTCGAGGCCGGACGCGTCGCCGCCGTCGAGACGTCTGGCGGCCCGATCGCCTGCGGCTCGGTCGTCTGCTGCGCGGGAGCGTGGTCGCAGGGGGTGGCGGCGACGGCCGGTGTCGACCTCCCGGTGGAGGGCGAGAAGCGCTGGATCTGGTTCTCGCCCGACGACGGCGGTCTGCCCGAGCGGCTCCCGCTGACGATCGACTTCTCGACCTCGTTCTACTTCCACCGCGAAGGCCCCGGAATCGTGTTCGGCGGGAGGGAGCCGTCGCTCGAGGAGGTGGCGGCCCACGGCCTGCGGCGGCTGCCGCTCCTCGAAGAGCTGCCGGTGCAGACCTCGTGGTGGGGGTACTACGAGGTCAGCCCCGACCACAACGCCCTCGTCGGACGCGCGTCAGAGCCCGACGGGTTCCTCTACGCGACCGGGTTCTCCGGCCACGGCTTCCAGCAGGCCCCGGCGGTCGGCGAGCACATCGCCGAGCTGATCGCCGGCCGGAAGCCGACGCTCGACCTGTCGGCCTTCGACGCCGGGCGGTTCGCGGAAGGAACCCCGCGCCCCGAGACGTTCGTCGTCTAGGCCGGACGACGCCCGTCCCGCCGTGTCCCAGGGACAGGCCCCTGGCCGTGTCCGCATGAAACGACACCCCACGTAACCATGCGGATTGACCGGGTGCCGCAGTGTCCGCAACCGTGGGTCGAGGGACTGTCCCTGGGCCTCGGCCCCTGCGACCACGTCGGGATCAGGCCACGTCCGCCGGGTCGGTGACCGGAGCGCGGCAGACGAAGCGCTCGCAGACGTAGAGCGTGGGCTTGCCGTCGACCTTCGACTTCCCGGCGAGCAGCGGCACCTCGTCGTCGGGACCGAAGGCGACGACCGCCGTCGGATCGAACGGCGCCAGCGCTGCACGCGCGATCTCGTCGCCGGGCGAGCCGACGATCGCGAGCTCGCGGGGCGTCGAGAGATACAGGTCGAGCGCGCAAAGCGCCCAGCCGAAGGCCGACGGAATCCGGCTGAGGTTCGAATGGAGCAGCCGGAGGACGCCGGCGGCAAGCCGCTCCAGCTCGTCATCGCCGTAGATCCGCGCCAGGCGGAGCAGCACGAACGCGAGCATCGAGTTGCCGGACGGCACCGGGTTGTCGTCGAGGTCCTTCTTGCGCGCGACCAGCTGTTCGGCGTCGCGTGCAGTCATGAAGAAGCCGCCCCGCTCCTCGTCGGCGAAGAGGTCGACCGCGAGTCGGGCGAGCCGGTTCGCCTCCTCGAGCCAGCGCAGGTCGCCGGTGGCGACGTGGAGCTCGTAGAGACCGTTCGCTACGTCAGCGTAGTCCTCGAGGTACCCGGGAATGCTCGCCTGCCCGTTCCGCCACGACCGGTACAGCCGGCCGCCGGGAGCCGAAAGCTCGGTGAGCAGGAACGTGCCGAGCCGCTTTGCGGCGTCAACCAGCGCGGCATTCGCGAGCCGCCGGCCGGCCTCGGCCAGCGCCGCCAGCGCAAGCCCGTTCCAGGCGGCGATCGCCTTGTCGTCTCGCGCCGGCTGCGGCCGGTGGGCACGCTGTTCCAGGAGCCGCGTCCGCAGCTCGGGATCGAGGTCGCCGCGGATGATCGAGCGGCCGCGTTCGAACGGGCGCAGGAGCTGGGCGGGAACCCCC
>JBKPMR010000032.1:0-6971 GCA_046732255.1 Actinomycetota bacterium | reverse complement strand
ACGACTGAACTACCGCCCTGACCTTCCGGGTAGCTGGGCCGCGATGGCACGGCTGCATCAGGCCATGCTTGCGCGCGCGGGGTGCGGTCCCCGCGCGGTGAGCGCGCCCTACAGACCTGCGGCGACGGTTCGCTTTCTTCGACGCCGACGTAGCGCGAGGGCCCAGAGGAATAGGAGTAGCCTGCGACCCTCCGGCGTTCGCGCTGCCCGAAACAGGCGACGCAGGAGCCAGGCGGCCAGGGAAAGGCGCAGCAGTGGCATTCGTGGCGCCCGTTAGCCCTTCGTCCGGCGTGGATCGTGCCTCTTGTCGCCGGGCAAGACGTGAACATCACCCTGCTTCGGCATGTGAGCCTCCTTCGCTGTCGTTCAGTTGGACGCTCTTGCGTTACCCGCGAGTGCGTCAGTCCCCTTCTATCCGCTTGTCAAGCTTGGGCATCGACTCTTTCCGCGTCAGAACGCGCCCACGAGGACGAGGACGAGAGCGATGACCAGGAGCAGAAACAGCCAACTGTTGACCGCTGCGCCGCCGACGATGGCGAGGATGACAACCAGAAGAATCAGAACCCATAGCAACGCCATCTCGTTTCCCCCTGTTCTATTACCTGCCCGATGTTCCGCTGCTGATTCGCCGTTTCGCCGATTGCGAAACGCGGAACGAGACCGGAAATTCGACAGGGAGGTGGCTCGATGGCGACAGCAGGAGGAGGAGAGCGGCGGGCGATCGGCATCGCGCCGGTGCGGGGACGGACGTACTGGTTTCCGGAACGCGGCTCGTACACCAGCGAGACGAAGCCCTTCTATCTGACCAGCGAGTTCCTCGTCTTTGGGTTCTATTTGATCGGGCTGGGGATCGCGGCCGCCACGAGTCCCAGCATCGACGCTCGGCTGTTCTGGATTCTCGCGACCGTCGCGGTGGTGGGATACATGCTCAGCCGCGGAATCGCGAAAGCCGCAACCCGAAGCCGCGCCCACGACCCGCGCGAAGACATCGGCGACTGAGCGCGTCAGCGAAGTAGAGAGAAGAGGCCTCCTGCTTCGACCCTGCGGTCGGCCTTGACCGAGGTCGTGAAAGACGCGCTCCTCGTAATCGACGTTGTCAACTCGTTCCGTCACGACGACGGCGGCACCCTGCTTGCTTCGTTCAGGACTCGACTTGGCGATATGACCGAGACACTCGCGGCCGCCCGGGCTGCGGATGTGCCTGTGATCTACGTCAACGACGCGCAGGACGATTGGCGCGGGGATGCCCCTCGGTTCGTCAGGCAGGCGATCGACGCCGGCAGTGGCGGTGATGTCGTCGGCGCGCTCGCACCCCGCCGCGACGAACGCTTCGTGTTCAAGCCACGCTATTCGGCCTTCGACCACACTCCGCTCGAGCTCATTCTCGAGGCCGATCGGGTCGAGCGTGTTCTGCTTGCCGGTGCGGCGACTGAGGGCTGCGTTGTCCAATCCGCGATCGACGCTCGCGAGCTCGGCCTCAAAGCGACGATCCTCGCACCGGCATGCGCTACGGCCGACGAGGCACTCGAACGGATTGCCCTCACCTACGCTGCCGAGGTGGGCGGCATTCGCATCGCCGCCACTCTCGACGACGCTTTGGTCCCGGTGGGCGAGGGCGGCTGATCCACGCCGTGTCTCGCGAGGGCCCTGCCTCGTCGATGGCTACCTGGGGCCTTGATTCGTTCTGCCGTCTATGGGTACGGCCACGGGACACCAATCGAGAGGAGATCCTGTGGCGACCATCGAGAAGTCCATCGACGTGGACGCACCCGTCAACACCGTCTACAACCAGTGGACGCAGTTCGAGGAATTCCCTCAGTTCATGGAGGGCGTGAAGGCTGTCCGCCAGCTTGACGACAGCCATCTTCAGTGGACAGCCGAGATCGGCGGTGAAGAGCACACCTGGAAAGCTGAGATCACGAAGCAGGAGCCCGACCGGCTGATCTCCTGGCGGGCAGTGGACGGCAAGTACAACTCCGGCAAGGTCACGTTCGAGCCGCTCGGGTCGAACCAGACGCGCATCAACGTCGAAATGACCTACGACGCCGAAGGGATAAAGGAAGCACTCGGCAGCGCACTGGGCTACGACTCCCGCAGAATCAGCAGCGACCTCGATCGCTTCAAGGAATTCATCGAGAAGCGGCAGTCGGAGACCGGCGCCTGGCGCGGCGAAGTCCGCCACGGAACGGTCACGGACCGCTAGGCAGCACAAATCGGGCGGCGGGGGCACGGACAACCCCCGCCGCCTTTGGCGTGGCCCTTCGCTTGTTGTTCGGGGCCGTATCTGTCCAGAGGCTGATTCGAGTGGCCGGGAGCGGGCGCCTCCCCGACGCGTCCGCTCCCGCCCCCGTCAGCTCCGCCGAGGCCAAACGCCTATGTCCCCCCGGAACGGCGTGGCTTTCGTCGGCGGCGTGGGCGTGATTGGTTCCCGCGTGAGTGTCCTGCTAAACGAAAGCCGTCCCCTCTGACAGCGTTCCCTGTTCGCTCCATCATCAGAAGGCTGGGACGTCTCCTCCTCGGTGCAAGCGCCCGAGTCCTCCATGCCTCTCCTCGTGGAGAGGCGCGGGAGACCTATTCGAGCGGTGCGAACAGGGCGACCGTGTTCCCGTCCGGGTCACGCAGGTATGCAAAGCGCTGCCCCCAGAACGCATCCCAGGGCGCGGTCTTGCCCTCGAACCCGGCGTCGACCACGCGTGCGTAGGTCGCGTCCACATCGGCTGAGTCCACACACCGGAAGGCCAGCACGATCCTCTGACGAACCGGGCTCGGCAAGTCTGGCTCGATCTGCCTGATCAGGTCCTCCGTGTCCCACATCAGGGTCAGCCCGCCGCGCACCGGGGCCTCCACGTGGTCCTCGCCCGGATTCGGGACGTCGAGCCCGAGCAGCCCGTAGAAGCGCAGCGACGCGGCCTGGTCGGCGGTCGTGATCCCGATCGCCTCGAGCTCGGCCACCCGCAGACAATAGTCGTCCACGGCGTCGTGCGGCCGCGCCGGCTCGTGGCGCTGCTACAGTGATGGTGACCAAGAGCGAGTCCGGTTTGCGCGAGAGCGCCTTCCTTACCCGTTCGTGACGGAAGTAAGGGAGGTGTTTCTTTATGGCCAACGGAACCGTGAAGTGGTTCAACGATCAGAAGGGGTACGGGTTCATCACCCCGGACGAGGGATCCAAGGATCTCTTCGTGCATCACTCGAGCATCGCCGGCGACGGCTACAAGTCGCTCGCCGAAGGTGCGCGTGTCTCGTTCGAAGAGCGCGAAGGCGCGAAGGGCCCCGAGGCGACGAACGTCGCTCCGGTCGTCTGAGCACGGTGAGTTGCCCGTCGGCTTCCGACGGGCCCCTCACGATCGCGTCGATTCCGCAGTTTCAGACGAGGGGGTCGTGATCGCTGAAGAACCTGAGCAGGTGACCGGCCTGGCCGTCGGTGACACGGTTGTGTACGCGGCCCATGGAATCGGTCGGATCATCGGGCGCGAGCAGAAGCGGGTCGGCGGCACCGAACGCGACTGTGTCGTCGTGGATCTCGACACGGGCCTGCGCGTCACCCTTCCGCTTGACGACGCCGCGCAGCGGCTGCGCGCCATCGTGGGCGAAAGGGAGCTCGACGACGTTCGCAGGACGCTCGCCTCGGCGCCGGGTGCGCGCGCCGAGCCGTGGACGAAGCGCATCAAGGAAAGCAAGGCCAAGCTCGCCGCGGGTCGGCCGACCGATCTCGCGGAGATCGTTCGGGACGGCGAGCGCCTCGAGCGCACCGCAGGCGGGACGCGTCTGTCACACGGCGAGAGCCAGCTCTACCGCCGGGCGCGTGCGCTGCTCGTCGGCGAGGTGAGCTCCGCCCAGGGAGTCGCGGAGGACGAGGCCGAGGCGTGGATCGAAGCACAGCTCGCGCTTGCCGATGGGAACGGGGCCTGAATGGCGCAGAAGAAGTCGCGGCAGACATTCGAGAAGTTGAAGCGCGAGCAGGCGGTGAGGGAGAAGCGGGTCCGGAAGCAGGAGCGTAGAGCGGCGGCTCGTCTCGCAAAGGCGGCCGGGACGGACTCCGCAGATCAGCCCTCAGTCGACGACGGAGTCGATCCTGACCAGGAAGCCTGAACGCCGTGCTGTCCTCCCTCGTGCGCGCGAGGCCATCGCCGTGACCCGGTCGGCCGTCGGGAAAGAAGAGGAGCGCGGATGAGCAGTCCGGAGGAGAAGAACTACAAAGAGATCGAGCGTCTCGAGTCCCTGCTCGCAGCGCTGCGGGCGAACGCCGGCACGACGAGGGAAACGGAAGCGATTCGCGAGATCGGATTCGAGATCGCGATCGCGATCAGAGAGGTGGGCGCAATGCTGGTCAACGTCGGCTGGGAGCAGTCGTTCGCCACCCATAAGGGCGAGCTCGGCTGAGGAGCCCGAGAAAGGGCGGCGGAGTGCGCACGATCTCTCGCACGATCTCTCGATCCGGGATGGGCGGTCGTCGGGGGCGGCTGGTGGCCGGAGGCGCGTTCGCCCTGGTGACGGTTGCTGCCTCGATTCTCGTCGCCCGTCGGCTGACGAACGCGAGCTGGCCGCTCGATCATGCCGAGCCGGCGCTCGTCGCTGCTGCCGGTCTCGCGTACTTGGCCAGCCTTGTCTTCCGCGCTCGGGGTTGGCACCGGCTCTTTCCGAAGGACGAATGCCCCGGCCAGGGCCGTTGCCTGGCGTCGGTCGGTGCCGGTGCGGCGAGCGGCGCCGTCCTGCCGTTTCGTCTCGACTACCTGATCAAGGTGGGGATGCTCCAGAAACTCGGAGGGATCCGCGTCGGAATCGGCGCGATCATGCTCTCGATCATCTCGCTCGGGATGATCGACGCCATCGCGATGCTGCCGCTGTCGATCTCGGCAACTGCGACGAGCAACTCGCTTCTACGGGCGCCGCTCCTGATCGTCGTCGCTTTCGGGATCGCCTGCTGTACGTTGCTCGTCGCCAGCAGGCGACTGAACCGGATACCGGCACTGCGACGGAGCAGCCGGCTCCGTGTCCTCGGCGAGCACGTCGCCCGGCACACGTCGGTGCCCGGGCGGAAAGACGCAGTCGTCGCGTGGTGCTACCTATTCGCCTGCTGGTCGACGCGTGCCTTCGGGAGTGCGGCGCTGCTCAGCGCACTCGGATTCAGGTTCTCACCGCAGACCGCCCTCGCGGTCATCTGCCTCGGCGCCGCCGCCGCCGTGATCCCGATCACCTCCGGAGGAGCGGTCGCCAACGCAGGAGCCGCAGCTGCGATTCTCCTTGCGCTCGGCGTGGGCAAGGACATCGCGATCAACTTCTCACTCGCGTCGGGGCTGATCCTCGTGATGAGCGCCGTCGCCGCATCGATCTGCGGCGTGGTCGCGTCGCAGGCGAACCGAATGCTGAACACCCAGCTGCGCGCGTCGTCCTAAGAACCCGTCCGAGAACCTTTCCCAGCCTCGTTCCGGCGAGGACTCCGAGCAGGTCGAAGCCGGCCGGTGCTTGTGCGGCGGCGACGACCGTGCGAGATTTGCGAGGGGAGCGTGTCGGTGTCTGAGTCGATCGAGCTGGCGACGATTCTGGTGACCGATCTCGTCGGCTCGACGCGGTTGGCGACGTCGGTTGGGCCGGCGCGCGCGGATGAGCTGCGGGACGAGCACTTCGCGTTGTTGCGCGAGGCGATCGGCGCGTCGGGCGGGCACGAGTTCAAGAACACCGGCGACGGGCTGATGGTCGCGTTCAGCTCTGCATCGGCGGCGGTGCATTGTGCGGTGTCGATGCAGCAGCTGTTCGAGCGCCGCTATCGGCGGGCCGAGCAGACGTTGCACGTCCGAATCGGTCTGGGGGCGGGGGAGTCGACGGTCCAGAACGGCGATTACTTCGGGATGCCGTCGATCGAGGCGGCGCGGCTGTGTGACAAGGCGCCGACGGATGGGATCTTGGTATCGCCGGCGGTGCGGATGCTGGCGACTCGGCTCGACGGCGTCCGTTTCGACTCCGTCGGTGAGATCGAACTCAAGGGCTTCCCGGAGCCGATCGAGGCATTCGCAATTCCCTGGACGAGGCTTGCAGACGAGGCCGCCGGTGTCGGCGGCTGGCCGCTGCCGGCACTCTTGCGATCGACGCCCAGCGTGGCGTTCGTCGGTCGGGAGCAGGAGCGAGCGGTGACGGAGCGGTCGCGTAGCCACGCGCGGGCGGGGGCGCGGCAGGTGGTGTTGATCGCCGGCGAGCCCGGGATCGGCAAGAGTCGCCTGGCGTCGTTCTCGGCGCACGGCGCGCACGGGGAGGGGTTCGCCGTGCTGTGGGGGGCGTGCTCGGAGGAGCTGGCGGTGCCGTACGAGCCATGGATCTCGGTGTGCTCGCAGCTGGTGGAGCACGCACCGTCCGAGCTTCTCGAGCGGCATGTCGACCGTCACGGAGGCGAGCTTGGGCGATTGACACGCGAGCTGCCGCGACGGTTGCCCGAGGTGCCGGAGCCGGAGAGCTCGGATCCTGAGACCGAGCGTTTCCTGCTCTTCTCGGCCGTCGCCGGAGCGCTCGTTGAGTTGGCGGGCTCGGTGCCCGTGTGCCTCGTACTCGACGACCTGCACTGGGCGGACGGCGCGTCGGTTGCGCTGCTCAAGCACGTGGTCTCGTCCGCCGACACCTGTGCGCTCCAGGTGATCGTCGCCTTCCGCGATTCGGATCTGGGCAGAGATCATCCACTGAGCGCGGTGCTGGCGGATCTGCGGCGAATAGAGGGCGTCGAGCGGATCGCGCTCGAGGGCCTCGGCGAAGCCGAGGTGTCCGAGGTGATGGCGGCGGCCGCCGGGCACGAGCTGGATGCGGACGGGCTGGTGCTCGCGGGGGAGATTGCGAGCGAGACCGACGGGAACCCGTTCTTCGTCGGCGAGGTGCTCCGCAGCCTGGTGGAGTCCGGACGGCTGCTGTACGACCCGACGACGGAGCGGTGGGGCGTCGACCGCTCAGCACCGCTCGGCCTGCCGGAAAGCGTGCGCGATGTGATCGTC
>JBKPMR010000031.1:0-137881 GCA_046732255.1 Actinomycetota bacterium | reverse complement strand
CTCTCACGTCGTCAACGGCACGCGCAAGGTCAGCGAGGCGACGGAGCGGGCCGTTCGCGACGCGATCCAGTCCACCGGCTACACCCACGACCGCATCGCCCGCTCGCTGGCAACCGGGCGAACGCGGACGATCGGCCTCGCGATGTCCGCGATCTCGAACCCGTACTTCGCCGAGCTCGCGCACGCGATCGAGCGGGAAGCCGCCCGCGCCGGATACTCGCTGCTCCTCGCCGACACCCACGATGACGCGGAACGCGAGCTCCGTGCGACGAGGGACCTGCTCGGTCGGCGGGTCGACGGCGTGATCCTCGCGCCCTCTGCGCAGCCGGCGGCGGCACTCGAACTCCTGCGCAAGCGCGTGGTGCCGACGGTCCTGATCGACCGGTTCATGCCGGTCGAGCTCGATCAGATCGCGAGTCAGAACATCGCGCCCACGGCCCAGCTCGTCGAACACCTCGCCGGACTCGGCCACGAGCGCATCGGGATGATCGCCGGGCTCGAGGGCCTGGCGACGAGTGAAGAGCGAATCGAGGGCTATCGCCGCGGGCTCGCGTCGGCGTCCCTCGACTTCGACCCGGACCTGGTCGTCCGCGGTGACTCGGATATCGAGCATGCGCGTGCCGCCGTCCATCGCCTGCTGGCCCTCGAGCCTCGGCCCTCGGCGTTGGTGGTGACGAACAACCGGATGACGATCGGCGTCATGCAGGCGCTGCGGGATGCCTCGCTCACCGTTCCGACCGACATCGCGCTGGTCGCCTTCGACGATTTCGAGTGGGCCGATCTGTTCCATCCGCGGCTGACCACGATCGCGCAGGCGAACACGCAGATCGGGGAGCAGGCGGTCGCGATGCTCCTTTCGCGCCTCGCGAATCCCGATCTCGCAATCCGAAAGGTACAGCTGGAGCCCAAGTTCGTTCACCGCGAGTCATGCGGCTGTCCCGCCAAGCACAACCGGCCGTCGGGCGAGGACGGCCAGCTCGCGGCCGGGCCGGAGCCCGTGCCGGCAGAGGCGTAGAACCTTGCTCGGCGGCATCGAGACCGGCGGCTCCAAGTGGGAGTGCGCCGTGGGGACGGGCCCAGACGAGGTGAAGGCGACCGAGACCATCCCCACCACCACTCCGGCCGAGACAATCGGACGCGCAGTGGCCTTCTTCGAGCGAACAGGGCCGGTCGACGCAATCGGAATCGGTTCGTTCGGACCGATCGATGGGAAACCCTCGTCGCCCAGCTGGGGGCACATCACGACCACGCCCAAACCAGGCTGGGCGCACACCGACGTCGGGCAGGAAGTGCACCGCCGCCTCTCCGTCCCGGTCGCATTCGACACCGACGTCAATGCGGCCGCCCTCGGCGAGCACCGCTGGGGCGCGGCCCAGGGCCTGGACACCTTCTGCTACATCACGATCGGCACCGGGATCGGCGGCGGCGGCATGGCGCGCGGGCGGCTGCTGCACGGCCTGCTCCACCCGGAGTTCGGGCACATCCGCATCCCCCGTGACGTCCAGGCCGACCCCTTCCCCGGCGCCTGCCCCTACCACGGCGACTGTTGGGAGGGACTCGCCTCCGGCCGCGCGATCGAGGCCCGCTGGGGTCGCGCCGCGCACGAGCTCGCAGGCCACGGCGACGTCTGGGATCTCGAGGCTCACTACGTCGCGCTCGGGCTCGTCTGCGTCATCTGCGTGCTCTCGCCGCAGCGGATCATCCTCGGAGGCGGCGTGGGCACCGCCCCCGAACTGCTCCCGCGCGTCCGCCCTCGCGTCGTCGAGCTGTTGAACGGATACCTGGCCGCACCGGCCGTGACCGAGCAGATCGACCATTACCTCGTGCCGCCGACTCTCGGAACGCGGTCGGGTGTGCTCGGCGCGATCGCGCTGGCACAGGCTTTGCCGGTCTAGGCGGTCACTGCGAGCAGCTCACAGTCCGTGCCCACTGGCGCACACGCTCGTAACCGCCTGCGCGAGGCTGACCAGGGCGTGCGGGTCAGTCTCCTCGATCGTCGCGTAGGTGAGTGCCTTGCCTCAGCCGCAATCGGAAAGCGAGGCTTCCAGCCGGCTGGAGTCGCGGCAGACCCGTTCGATCGGCCACTGCGCGATGATCCTGGCGTGTCGACACCCGAGGTGTTGGAGATCCGCACTTCCCGGGCTGCCCGACGCTTCATCGCCAGGCGATACAAGGGATGCGTCTACGTCTGGCCGTAGCCGCTCTCCTGTACAGCCTCTTCTCCCGTTCACCATGACCATCTCTTCCGGCGGCATGAGCACCGAGTGGGGGTGGCTCTCCCGGGGCGCTCACCTCCGGCGGCCGGCGACGCGGCTGCTCGACTGGTGACGCTTACGCGGAGCTGCCGGGTTTGGCCGGGTGCCGCATCCACCATTCGGTGAACTCGCGGCATCTTCCGTCGGAGTCGAGGCGCATTACCCAGAGATTGCTGTAAACGCTCGGCGGTTCCTTATAGGTGGCCGTGCCCGTGATGATCGCGACTTTCGGCGTCACGATAAGTGGTTGCCACTCGAACGTCGCCTGCCCCGGCTCGTCCTTTCGAGCCAACCAGCCTTCAACGATTTCGCCACGCCCCCGCCACGGCGGAGCAAACGGCTCCGGGTAGTAAAGAGCGTCGTCCGTAAACAGGGCGCCGATCTCATCTGGATCGTTCAAGTTCCACGCCCCGATGTACCGCTCCATCCACTCGGTCAGCACACCTCCCCGAGCCTACACGCGCCGAGTATTTGACTTGCAGTTCGGCATCGGCGAGCGATCTGTGAATCGCGCTAGCATCGCCGGCAGAGGCTAAGCGGGCAAGTGCTCGCCGCCGTTTCGCGACCGGGCCGCTGCCGCATAGGTGTCGGCGGCTTGCCCCGCGGTCCGCTCGACGCCGGCGGCTGCGTACGCGTCATCCTCGTCGAGCGTTTCGTGCTCGAGCAGAGCCTGCACCAGCGAGTCCAGCTTGCTCCGGTTCTGCTCGAGGAGGTCGACGACTTCTCGATGCGACTGCTCGACGATCCGGCGCACCTCTTCGTCGACGAGCTTCTGCGTGTCGGGTGAGACCTCGGCGGCCCCCGAGAGGAGCGGCCCGGCTCCGTCCCGCGGGATCACGGCGACGGGCCCGATCGCGTCGCTCATTCCCCACCGCCCGACCATCTGGCGGGCGATCTCGGTGAGCTGCTGGATGTCCGATTCGGCGCCGGTGCTGGTCTCGCCGTACACGACTTCCTCCGCGGCACGACCGCCGAGCGCAACCTTGATCTTCGCGTACACCTCCGGTTCGCGGTAGTTGAACCGGTCGCTCTCCGGCGCCGAGAAGGTGACGCCGAGCGCCAGTCCGCGCGGGATGATCGAGACCTTCCGCACCGGGTCGGCTCCCTCCGTGAGCATCCCGACGATCGCGTGCCCGGCCTCGTGATACGCCGTCCGCCGCTTGTCCTCGGGGCTCATCATCACCTGCCGCTCGGCACCGAGCACGATCCGTTCGAGGGCGTCCGTGAAATCGGCCTCCGCGACACGTTCGTGATTCCGTCGAGCGGCGAGCAGCGCGGCCTCGTTGACCAGATTGGCGAGGTCGGCTCCGACCATGCCCGGTGTCGACGCAGCGATGCGGCCGAGCTCGACATCGGGCCCGAGCGGCACGTCGCGGACGTGCACGCGCAGGATCGCCTCGCGGCCGGCTCGATCCGGCGGCGAGACCGTGACCCGCCGGTCGAAGCGGCCCGGGCGGAGGAGCGCCGGGTCGAGCACGTCAGGGCGGTTGGTCGCGCCGAGCACGATCACGTTCGTCGACGAGTCGAAACCGTCCATCTCGGTCAGGATCTGGTTGAGCGTCTGCTCCCGCTCGTCGTTGCCTCCGCTGAACCCGCCGACGCCGGACGTGCGCGAGCGTCCGACCGCGTCGAGCTCGTCGATGAAGACGATCGCCCGACCCGCTTCCTTCGCCTCCTTGAACAGGTCGCGCACGCGGGACGCACCCACCCCGACGATCGCCTCCACGAACTCGGACGCCGCCATCGAGAAGAACGGCACGTTCGCCTCTCCTGCGACCGCCCGCGCGAGCAACGTCTTCCCGGTCCCGGGCAGTCCGGAAAGCAGCACACCGTGTGGGATCCGGCCGCCGAGACGCCGGTACTTGTCCGGATTCATGAGGAAGTCCACGACCTCCGTCAGCTCCGCCTTCGCCTCGTCGATCCCTGCCACGTCGGCGAAGGTGACGCGGTCGCCGGACGGCTGATAGCGACGTGCGCGCGACCGGCCGAACGAGCCGAGGACGTTCTGCACGTTCCCCGCCCGCCGGACCAACCAGAAGAGCAGAAAGACGAACAGGATCGTCGGCCCGAAGCCGAGCAGGAGGCTCTGCCACCAGGGTGCGCCCCGGTCGAGCGGCTGCGCGTTCACCACCACGCCCTTCTCCTCGAGCAGGTCGGCGAGGGCATCGGTGTTCGCGAACGCCGGAATCTCGGTCTTGAACCGGGTGGTCGGCTTCCTGCTCTCGAACTGCACCTGTTGGCTGAACGTTCCCTGGATGGCCGTGCCCTTCGAAGTGATCTCCTTCACATGGCCTGCGCGGACCTGCTGCAGGAAGAAAGGCGTATAGGGAATGCGGACGCGCGACGCCGGTTCCCCTGCTCTCATGCCGAAGACGATGTTGATCACCAGCAACACGAGGGCGAACGCGATCCAGTAGAAGCTGGGGCGGAAACGCCGCGATTGTTGTGGAGCCGGCGAGGGCTCGCGCTGCGACGGCGGCGGCTTCACGTCCGGCGTCTGCTCCCGAGGCTCGGTCACCGGAGCTAGCGGCCGTCGCGCTCGAGCCGCTCCTGCTCCGCCGCGGTCCGCTCCGCGGTCGGGAACGCCTCGAGCCGCTCGTCCGGAATCGGCTCGCCGCTTTCGACCGATATGCCGTAGGTCCCCGCGGCCAGTCGTTGCTCCGCCCGTTCGACGGCCGCGAGCTGATCGCGCAGGTCCGCCTCTCGACCCTCGTCGAGCTCGTCCTGGTAGAGGTCGGACGCCAGATTTGCAGGATCGAACTCGTCCGCGGGCTCGCCGTCGTCCTGTCGCGCCAAGCTCGAGAGCGAGTGCTCGATCCGCCGGCGTTCTGCGGCCAGCAGCTCGCGTGCGCGTTCGGAATCCATCCCGGCACCCTAACCGCGTTCGCCCGACGGCGGCCGCGGGGGAGCCTCCGCCAGCGTCAGGTCGGCGAGGCCCCCGAGGTCGACGCAGTTGATCTCTCTGATCGCCGTCAACACCATCACGATGCTGCCGCACGAGCGGCAGCGGACGACCGTCCCGGGTGCGCGCATGTACACGACGAGCTCGGCGACCTGGGCAACGTCGCCGCACGAACCACACGTGCCGACCGCGGTCGTCAACTCGAAACCGAACACGTCCATCAGCTGCCCCGCCACGGCGTTTCCGTCGAGTGCGTCCATCAGCTGCGTCCCGTTGCTCCGAAGCGCTCGGTTCTGATCCGCCCGGGATCGTGTCCCAGCTCCACGAGGCCGTTCGCCGCCGCCTCGACGAATCCCGTCGACCCGCAGATGTAGGTCAAGGCACCTTCGTCGACGGGCCACGCGACCTCGGCGAGCAACTCCCTGTCGACGCGCCCCCGATGGCCTTTCCACTCCGCAGGCCATTGGCGGGTCAGGGTCAATTGGATGTCGACCTCGTCGTCCGCAGCGAGGCGGTTCAGGTCGTCGCGGTAGATGACATCGCCGAGCGACCGCGACGAGTAGAGGAGGCGCGCCGGCACGGTGCTGTCTGCGGCGGCGCGGTGGCGGAGCATCGCGCGCAGCGGCACGATCCCGGAACCGCCGGCGACGAGCAGGAGCGGCCCACCAAGGGACGTCTCCCACACGAAGTAGCCGCCGATCGGTCCGCGCAGCTCGAGCCGGTCGCGCGCGTGAAGCTCATCGGCGAGGTAGGGCGAGACCTCGCCGTCGTCGAGCCGCTCGACGGTCAGCACGACGTGGTCGTCTTCCGGCGCCGAGGCGATCGAGTAGCTGCGCTGGGCCTGGTAGCCGTCCTCCGCGGTCAGGCGCACGTCGACGTGCTGCCCCGCGCGGTGCCCGGGCCAGTCGGCCAGGTCGAGGACGATGCTCTTCACCGTCGGCGTCTCCTCGATCAGCTCGACCACATCGGCGATCTGCCAGGTCAGTCGCCCGCGTACCGCTGTTCCAGCCAAGGATCCCCGTAGTTGTGGTAGCCGTAGTTCTCCCAGAAACCGGGCGTGTCGTCCGTGCGGAGCTCGAGGCCGCGAACCCACTTGGCGCTCTTCCAGAAGTACAGATGCGGGACGAGGAGCCGCGCGGGCCCGCCGTGCTCCGGATCGAGGGGCTGGCCGTCGTAGGCGTATGCGATCCACGCCTTGCCACCGGTCATGTCATCGAGCGGCAGGTTCGTCGTGTAGCCGCCGTCGCTGAAGGCCAGCACGTACTCCGCACTCGTCTCGACTCCGGCCAGCAGCGTGTCGACCGACACGCCCGTCCAGACCGTGTCCAGCTTCGACCACTTGGTCACGCAGTGGATGTCGACGGTCACCGTCTCGGACGGCAGCGCACGGAGCTGCTCCCACGTCCAGGACACGGGCTCGTCGACCGCGCCGCGGAGCGTGAATGACCACTGCTCCAGCGGCGTCTGGGGCGTCGGGCCGGCGGAGAGCACGGGGAAGTCGTCGGTCACGTACTGACCGGGTGGGACGCGGGAGTCGTCCGCGTCAGCCCGCCGCCGCCCGCTGAACCCTCTCGAGACGAAAGACATGTCGTTCCTTTCCTCGTCGCACCATGTCAGGTTTTGCCGCTCAGGAGCGCCGTCGCATACTCGGCGTCGGCCTCGTCGACGAGCAGGCGCGCGCCACCGGTGAGGTCGAACGGGTACGCGCCCCCGGCGTCGTCTGCCGCGAGGTGAGATGGGACTCCCGCGGCCGCGAGCGTCGCCTGCGCGAGCTCGGCATCGCTGCGTGTCCCGTACGCGCCGACCACGACCATCGATCCTCCTTCGTTGGCTCTGTCGGCAAGAGCCTCGCGCGTCGCGCCCTCCGTCGCATCCGTCGAATGCCCTGGTCGAGTCACTGGCGCGCCACGAACGGTGCGTTTCCGGCCATCCCTCATTCCAGGTAGGGTTTGTGAAAATTTGCCTCACGGGGGGCCGCCGATGAAGCAGGGCCGGCTACAACCTTGCTGCTTCCACACACGCGGAGTCCTGTGTTGGCCGGGGTCTCGCACCAGTTCGACACATTCGCGGGACCCCAGTGCCCGCTGAGACTGCTTCCGGCCCCCAGCTCCGCGGACGTCGCACAGAGTGCGAGGCGCTCGACCGGCTCCTGGCCGACGCGCTCGCGGGTCAGAGCGGGGTCGCCGTCCTACGCGGGGAGGCAGGCGTGGGCAAGAGCGCGCTGCTCGGCTACCTGGCCGGCCGGGTCGGCGGCTGGCAGGTTGCGACGGCCGTGGGCGTCGAGTCGGAGATGGAGCTCGACTACAGCGGCCTCCACCAGCTCTGCGCGCCGATGCTCGACCAGCTTGACCGACTCCCCGGCCCGCAACGGGATGCTCTCTCGGCGGTGTTCGGCCGGAGCAGGGGTCCCGCGCCCGACCGGTTCCTCGTCGGGCTGGCGACGCTGACGCTGTTCGCCGAGGCGTCGGATCGGCAACCACTCGTCTGCATCGTCGACGACGCGCACTGGCTCGACGACGCGTCGGAGCAGATCCTCGGCTTCGTCGGCCGCCGGCTGCTCGCAGAGAGGATCGTGCTCGTGTGCGCAGCGCGTACGGGTCTCGGAGACGACGTCCTCACCGGGCTCCCCGAGCTGTTCGTTCGCGGGCTCGACGACAGCGACGCGCGCGCGATGCTGCTCGAGAACATGCACGGCCCGCTGGACGAAGCCGTGTGCGACCAGATCATCAGGGAGAGCCACGGCAACCCGCTGGCACTCCTCGAGCTGCCGCGGACCTGGAGCCCGGCCGATCTCGCCGGGGGATTCGGCCTGCTGGACGGCCACCACCCGGTAGCCGGCAAGATCGAGGAGAGCTACGCCCGGCGCCTCGTCCAGCTTCCCGCAGAGACGCAGCTGCTGGTGCTGGCCGCGGCGGCGGAGCCGCTGGGCGACCCAGTCCTCCTCCATCGCGCCGCCACGACGCTCGGTCTTGACGGGGCCGCCGTCGATCCCGCGGTCGCCGACGGCCTGCTCACGATCGGCGGGCGGGTTGAATTCGCGCACCCGCTCGTCAGATCCGCGTCGTACCACTCGGCCGGCGCCGCCGACCGCCGCCGCGTCCATCGTGCCCTCGCAGAAGCCACCGACGGGGACGCCGACCCCGATCGTCGCGCCTGGCACCGGGGCCGAGCGGCACAGGGGCCGGACGATGAGGTCGCAGCCGAGCTGGAGCACTCGGCGGGGCGGGCACAAGCCCGCGGCGGCTTCGCCGCCGCAGCCGTGTTTCTCGATCGGGCGACGGAGCTCACTCCCGATCCTGCACGTCGCGCCGAGAGGGCCCTGGCGGCCGCCCAGAGCAAGCACCTGGCGGGAGCGCCTGAGGACGCGCTGCGACTGCTTGCGGTCGCGTGCGCAGGCCGGCTCGGCGAGCTCGACGAAGCTCGCGCTCAGCTCCTGCGGGCCCAGATCGCCTTCGTGACGACGCGTGGAAAGGATGCACCTGCCATGCTCTTCGACGCCGCCAGGCGACTCGAGTCGTTCGACGCGGCACTGGCACGCGAGACGTATCTCGACGCGTTCGCGGCGGCGATCTTCGCGGGGCGGATGGCCGATCGCGGCGATGTCCGCGACGTCGCAGGTGCCGTGCTCGCGGCGGACTGGGCTGATGCGGCAAACCCCCCGCGGGCGAGCGATCTCCTGCTCGACGGCCTCGCACACGTGACGACGGAGGGCTTCGGCAGGGGGGTGCCCCGGCTGAAGCGGGCGGTCGAGGCCTTCCGCCACGAACCGATGTCCGACGAGGACGCCCTCCGCTGGCTGTGGCTCGCCTGCCACATCGCGAGGACGCTGGGGGACGACGCCTGCTGGGACGAGCTCACCGAGCGCCAGGTTCAGGTCGCCCGCCGTTCCGGCGCGCTGTCGATCCTTCCAGCAGCGCTGCACGAGCGCTTCCGAGTCGAGCTGTACCGCGGGAACCTCGCACTGGGCTCGGCGCTTGCCCACGAGGCGTACGCGACCATCGAAGCGATCGGGAGCCACGAAAGTCCGCATGGGGCCCTCGTGCTGGCTGCCTGGGGTGGGCGCGACGAGGAGGCAGCCGCTCTGGTGGAGGCCGGCCGCGACGAAGTATCGCGACGCGGAGAGGGAATGTGGCTGATCGGCAGCGAGTGGACGCGGGCGGAGCTCTTCAACGGGCTCGCGCGCTGGGACGATGCTCTCCGGGCGGCGGAGTGGGTGGCGGCGCAGCCGAACGAGCTCGGGTCCTCGACCTGGATCTCGGCGGAGTTGATCGAGGCCGCCGTGCGGAGCGGCAAGGACGAACATGCCGCAGCTGCGCTCGAGCGATTCTCGGAGCTGGCGCGCGCGACCGGAACCGACTGGGCGTTGGGCATCGAGGCACGGTCGAAGGCGTTGTTGAGCGATGGCGAGGACGCGGAGAGCCTTTACCGGGAGGCGATCGATCGTCTCGGGAAGACGCGTATCCGCGTCATGCTCGCCCGAACGCATCTCGTCTACGGCGAGTGGCTGCGGCGTGAGAATCGCCGCGTGGATGCGCGCGAGGAGCTCCGTGTCGCGCACGTCATGTTCGGCGAGATGGGCTACGAACCGTACGCCGAGCGCGCCCGCCGGGAGCTCGTCGCGACGGGCGAGAAGGTGCGTAGGCGCAGCGCCGAGACGCGGGACCAGCTGACCCCACAGGAGGAGCAGATCGCACGGCTCGCCCGGGACGGGCTCTCGAATCCTGAGATCGGCGCGCAGCTGTTCCTGAGCCCGCGCACGGTCGAATGGCACCTGCGGAAGGTGTTCGCCAAGCTCGGGATCAACTCGCGCAAGGGCCTGCGTACCGCGCTCCCGAAGGGCGAGCCGCAAGTCACGCCCGCGTAACCCCGCGGCAGACCAGTGTGTTCCACGGGTGCGACCTGACGCCTGGGTTGCGAACCTCTCTCACGTCACCACGCGACGAGAAGGAGATCCGCATGTCTGTAGCGATCGAGAGCACCACAGCGATCCGTCCGTTCACGTTCGAGGTCTCCGACGCGGAAATCGCGGCGCTGAAGGGGCGCATCGCGGCGACGCGCTGGCCCGAGAAGGAGCCCGTCGACGATCTGTCGCAAGGCGTGCAGCTCGCGACCATGCAGGCTCTGGCGAAGTACTGGGAGACCGAGTACGACTTCGGACGGTTGCGGGAGAGGCTGAATGCCGTCCCCCACTTCATGACCGAGGTCGACGGTCTCGACATCCACTTCATCCACGTCCGCTCGCCGCACGACGACGCGTTGCCGCTGGTCATCACGCACGGCTGGCCGGGCTCGATCGTCGAGATGCTGAACGTGATCGGCCCGCTCACCGACCCCACCGCCCACGGCGGCAGCGAGGAGGACGCGTTCCACGTGGTCGTGCCGTCGATGCCCGGTTACGGGTTCTCCGGCAAGCCGACGACGACTGGTTGGGGCCCCGAGCGCATCGCCCGGGCCTGGGCAGAGCTGATGGAGCGTCTCGGCTACACGCGCTACGTCGCCCAGGGCGGCGACTGGGGGGCCCTCGTCACCGATTTCCTGGGCGCACAGGCGCCGGATGGGCTGATCGGCATCCACACGAACATGCCCGGCGCACTTCCACCCGAGATCTCGAAGGTGATCGCGTCCAACGTGCTCGGCGCCGGCGACCCGGCCCCGACCGATCTGTCGGCCGCGGAGCAAGCCGTGTACGACCGGTTGAGCTTCTTCTTCGCGAAGGGCATCGGCTACGCGCTCGAGATGGGGAACCGCCCCCAGACGCTGTACGGGCTGGCGGATTCGCCCATCGCCCTGGCCGCCTGGATGCTCGACCACGACATCTGGAGCCTCGAGGACATCACGCACGCCTTCGTCGAGGAGCAGCCGGTCGGCAACCTCACGCGCGACGAGGTCCTCGACAACGTCACGCTCTACTGGTTGACCAACACGGGGATCTCGTCAGGTCGTCTCTACTGGGAGAACAAGGCCGGGTTCTTCGACTTCAAGGGCGTCACCGTCCCGACGGCGGTCAGCATCTTCCCGAACGAGATCTACCATGCCCAACGGAGCTGGGCGGAGCGGGCCTATCCCAATCTCATCTACTTCAACGAAGTCGACGAGGGGAACCACTTCGCCGCCTGGCAGGAGCCGGAGATCTACACGACCGAGGTGCGGGCCGGATTCAAGTCTCTCCGTAACGGGCGGTCGTCATGAGCGCCACTGTCAAGACATCCACCGACATTCGTCCGTTCCAAATCGAGGTCGCACAAGAGGACCTGGATGACCTCCGCCGGCGGATCGCAGAGACGCGCTGGCCGAGCAAGGAGCTCGTCGACGATCGGTCCCAGGGCGTCCAGCTCGCGACGGTGAAGGAGCTCGCGCGCTACTGGGCGACCGACTACGACTTCGCGAGGGTCGAGGCGAGGCTGAACGCGTTGCCGCAGTTCACGACCGAGATCGACGGCGTGGACATCCACTTCATCCACGTGCGCTCATCGCACGACGACGCGTTGCCGCTGATCATGACCCACGGCTGGCCCGGCTCGGTCATGGAGCTGCTCGAGACCGTCGGACCGCTCACCGACCCGACCGCCCACGGCGGCAGGGCCGAGGACGCGTTCCATCTCGTCCTGCCGTCACTGCCGGGCTACGGGTTCTCCGGCGAGCCGGCCGAGCTCGGCTGGAACGTCGGCCGCGTCGCGGGGGCCTGGGCAGAGCTGATGCGCCGCCTCGGCTACACGCACTACGTCGCCCAGGGCGGCGACGTGGGCGCCGCCGTCACCGATGCAATGGGCCGCCAGGCGCCCGAGGGGCTGCTGGGAATCCACATGAACCTGCTCGTCACGGTCCTTGGCGCCCCAATGGCGGCGGAGTCCGAGGACGAACGAGCGGCGTCCGAGGCGCTCGCCACCTTCAGGGCAAGCGGCTTCGGCTACTTCCTGGAGCAGGCCACCCGGCCCCAGACGATCGGCTACGCCCTCCTGGATTCACCCGTCGCCTTGGCCGCCTGGCTGCTCGACCACGACACGGACAGCTACTACAAGATCGCCCGAGCCTTCGTGGACGGGCAGCCCTCGGGCGGACTCACCCGGGAGAACATCCTCGACAACATCACGCTCTACTGGCTGACCGGTACCGGAGCCTCGGCGGCCCGCTCGTACTGGGAGGACGGACAAGCCCTGGCCGCAGCCGCCGCAGCGGGCCAGGCTCCTCCGGACGTCTCGCTCCCGGTCGCTTTCACCACGTTCCCCGGCGAGATCTGGCGCAGCCCGCGCAGCTGGGTCGAGACGTCGTACCCGAACGTCGTCTATTTCAACGAGGCCGATCGGGGCGGCCACTTCGCTGCCTGGGAGGAGCCCGAGCTCTTCGCGAAGGAGGTGCGCGCTGCCTTCGAGTCACTGAGGAGCTCGTCGTGAGCACTACCTTCGAGCGTCTGCACATGCCCCCGCTCGACGGGGCGACCGAGTGGCTCAACTCCGAGCCACTCGGTCCCGCGGAACTGCGCGGCCACGTCGTCCTCGTGAACTTCTGGACGCTGACGTGTATCAACTGGCTCCGTCAGGAGCCGTACGTCCGGGCGTGGTCGCAGGCCTACCGAGACGACGGGTTGGTCGTGATCGGCGTCCACACGCCTGAGTTCTCGTTCGAGCACGAGGTCGACGGCATCCGGAAGGCGATCGAGGTCCGCGGGATCGACTACCCGGTCGCGGTCGACAACGAGTATGCGATCTGGAGCGCCTTCGACAATCACTACTGGCCTGCCCTCTACTTCGTCGACCGGGACGGCGTCATTCGCGACCAGCACTTCGGCGAAGGCCGCTACGAGCAGTCGGAGCACGAGGTCCAGCGGTTGCTCGGCATCGAGCGCGAGCTCGTCTCCGTCGAAGGGGCCGGCGTGGAGGCGGAGGCCGACTGGTCCCACCTGCGGACGCCCGAGACGTATCTCGGCCACCTGCGCGGCGAGCGCTTCGCCGCCGTCGACGGTGCCGCGCTGGACGAGCCCGGCGTCTACGAGGTTCCGGCACACATGGCCCTCAACCACTGGGGCCTGGCCGGCGAGTGGACGGTCGGCCGTGAGAACGTCGTGCTCGACCGCGGCAACGGGAGCATCGCCTTCCGGTTCCACGCCCGCGACGCGCATCTCGTGCTGTCTCCCGGAGCGCACGAACCGATCCCCTTCCGCGTGCTTCTCGACGGCAGGGCCCCGGGCCGGTCGCACGGCCTGGACGTCGACGAGGAGGGAAACGGCGTGCTCCGGGAAGGACGCCTGTACCAGCTGGTGCGCGTGCAGGACGAGGTCCGCGACCGCACGCTCGAGATCACGTTCCTCCAACCCGGCGCCGAGGCGTACTCGTTCACGTTCGGATAGCGCGCCGCGCCGCGCCGGCGAGCGCGGGCGTGACTAGATGTTCGCCCGGTAGTGGAGGTGAACGACGCCGCTGTTGAACCGGTGCTCGTCGACCAGGGCGAGCGGCAGGCGGACACCGTCAGGCAGGGCCTGCTTGCCGCCGCCGACCACGACCGGGTTCACGAACAGGTGGAGCTCGTCGACCAGCCCGGCTTCGAACGCGCTTGCAGCGAGGTCGGGACCGCCGATCGTCAGGTCCCGCTCGGCCTCCGCCTTCAGGGCTCGAACTGCGCCGGGGTCGAAGTCGCGCTCGATCCGCGTCCGTGAGCTGGTCACCTCGTCCAGAGTCGTGGAGTAGACGATCTTGTCCGCGGCACGCCAGATCTCCGCAAAGTCCCGGACGAACGTGGGCTGGCCCGCGAGCGGAAGGGTCTCCCAGACGACCATCGTCTCGTACATCCGGCGTCCGTACAGGTGCGTGCCGACCGGCCGCGTGAGCTCGTTGACGAAGGCGTGGACCTCCTCGTCGGGCTCGGCCCAGTCGAACTTTCCGCTCTCGTCCTCGATGTAACCGTCCAGCGACGTGATCGCCGTGTAGACCAGCTTCGCCATCGTCGTGAGCTAGCCGCCGACCCGGTACTTGATGTGTGTGACGCCGGGCGCTTCGACCGCCCGCAGCTGCTCGAGCCGGACCTCGGGGCCGACGCCGTCGAAGAGGCGTGCGCCGCCGCCGAGCAGGAGAGAAGCGATGTGCAGCTCGAGCTCGTCGACGAGTCCTGCCGTGAGGTACTGGTTGATCACGTCGGCGCCGCCGCCGAGCAAGACGTCCCCACCGGCCGCCGCCTCCCGAGCCTGGGCGAGCGCCGTCTCGATCCCGCCGGTCACGAAGGTGAACGTCGTGTCCGCGAGCGTCAGCGGCTCGCGCTCGTGGTGGGTGAGGACGTACACCGGCATGTGGAAGGGCGGGTTCTCGCCCCACCAGCCCAGCCAGGGATCGGCACTCCACGGTCCCGGCCCGCCGCCGAACTTGCCGCGGCCCATGATCTCGGCGCCGATCCCCGCCAGCGACTCCTCGACGACCGGCGTGCTGGCGTTCGCCTCGCCGCCCTCCAGGCCGTGAGGCTCGCGCCAGGCCTTCAGCGCAACTATCCAGTCGTGCAGGCTCTCCCCGCCTTCGCCGAGCGGGTTCTCGAGGCTCTGGTTCGGGCCGGCGACGTATCCGTCCACAGAAACGCTGATGTTTGCTCTGACTTTGCTCATGTCTGTAGAGACGCCCGCGAGCGTCCAAACTCATCGTCAGCCCGATCATCGCTCTCCTGTGATCGGTGCACGGCGACGCCGAGCATGACGAGCGCGATCCCGGTGAGATCGACGGCGCCCGGCAGCTGGTGCAGGACGACGACACCGATCGCGGTCGCGGTGGCGGGAAGCAGCGCGACGAACAGCGCGTAGGTCGCGCGCGGCAGCCTGGCCATCGCGAGCTGGTCGAACACGTAGGGGATCACCGACGACGACAATCCGACGGCCACGCCCGCCGCGAGCGCGATCGGATCCGCGAACGCCGGGGTCGCCTCGCCGAGCCCGACCGGGAAGACGAAGACGATGGCGAGCAGCATGGCCGCCCCGAGACCGTCCACGCCACCCAGCCCGCGACGCCGCGAGAGCCGGTGGGCGAGGACGATGTAGGCGGTGAACAGGACGGCATTCGCGAATGCGAACGCCACTCCGACCGGCTCGCCTGCCAGCCGCACGTGCGTGAGCAGGTAGACGCCGCCCGCCGCAGCCGCCACCGCGACGAGATTGCGCGGCACCCGCGCGCCGAGGACGGCGAGCCCGACCGGGCCGAGGAACTCGATCGCCGCCACCATCGCCAGCGGCAGCCGGTCGATCGCAACATAGAAGCAGGCGTTCATCGCCGCGAAGACCGCTCCCAGCCCGATGATCAGCAACCAGCCGCTGCGATCGAGGCCGCGGAGCGACCGCCACGGCCGACGCCAGGCCGCGAACACGACCGCCGCGGTCGCGATCCGAAGCCACGCGACGCCGAGCGGCTCGACCCGTGCGAACAAGAGCACCGCGAACGACGGGCCGAGATAGTGGAAGACGGCGCTGCCGACGAAGTACGCCTGCGGCGGGACCGGCTTCGTCCGTGACCTGATGTGCATCGAGATGGAAATTGTCGCCGCGCACCGGCCCGGGCGACAGAGCAAAACAACGGCGTTATGCTCTGCGTGGATACCGAGGAACGGAGTTTTGATGCTCTTGACTACGAACATGCCAGAGATCGACTCCACCGACCGCAGAATCATCGGCGAACTGGTCGAGGACGGCCGCATCTCGCTCGCCGAGCTCGGCCGGCGCGTGAATCTGTCCCCACCTGCAGTCGCCGAGCGGGTCAAACGCCTCGAGCGGGCCGGCATCGTCACCGGCTATCGAGCGGAGATCGACGTGCGCAAGCTCGGCTACCAGCTGACCGCGATCGTCCGCGTGAAGCCGTCGCCGGGGCAGCTGCCTCGGATTCCCGAGCTGGCCGAACAGATCCCCGAGGTCGCGGAATGCCACCGCATCACCGGCGAGGACTGCTTCTACCTCAAGATCCACCTGCGCTCGATCGACGAGCTGAGCGGACTGCTCGACCGCTTCCTCGTCCACGGCCAGACCACCACGTCGATCGTCAACGGCAGTCCCATCGCCGGACGGACTCCGCCCATCGACTGATCGGGACGGCATCGCAAGATGGGTCGCCGCCGACGGCCAACATAGGTCCCTCCCCCGATTCGACCGCTAGTCGCCGAGACCTACTGTCGTGGCAGGGAACACACACCACACGACAGGAGGAATCGCAATGAAACGTCTCGTCTTCAGCATCGTCGCTCTCGCCGTGGCCGGCGTGGTCTTCTCGGCCGGCGCCGGAGCAGGTGCGAAGCGGCCGCCGACGACCGCCTCGCTGATGCCGGCCTACGTGCAGGCGGCGAAGTACTGGCAGTCGCGTCCACTCTCACCACGGCACGAGCTCGAGCGCCATGCGTGAGGCTCAGGCGTCCGGTCTGCGAGTGACCTTCCAGGCGGTCGGGAGCAGCGCGGCGGCGAGGTAGAGCTTGAGGATGTCCCCGGGGACGAAGTAGTAGAGCCCGTACTCCAGCGTCTTCTCCAGGTTCGTGTTGAGGACGACGGCGAGCCAGGGCAGCCCAACGGCATAGATGATCACGTTGCCGGTGAGCATCAGGCTGATCGACGACGAGAAGCGACGGTCCCACCGGTGTTCCGCGAGGAACCCGGTGACGGCCGCCGCGACCACGAAGCCGACCAGGTAACCCCCGCTTGTCGAGGTGACCTGCGACCAGCCGTGGGCATGGTGCGCGTAGATCGGCGCGCCGGCGATGCCGACCAGGAGGTAGAGCAGGAGGCTGGCGCAGCCACGAACCGTGCCGAGCGAGGCGCCTACCAACAGGACCGCAAAGGTCTGGCCGGTGATTGGAACCGGCGTGGACGCCAGCGTGATCGAGATCTGGGCGGCACCGGCGACGAGCGCCGCACCGGCGACAACGCACAGGACGTCGGTGATGACGTCGAAGTGCGGGACGAGGGTGGCGGCGGGACGCCCTCTCGGACGGACGGCTGTGACCAGCTCGGTCATGCCGGCGACCCTATCGACTCCACTTCAATGAGTAAAGCGGCGTCTTAGACATCGAGCCGGGCGATCTCGAGATCGAGGTCGCGCTCGATCCGGCGCATCACCTCGTCGCTGATGTCGCCCGTGTTTCGCAGCTCCACGACGGCATGCCGTTCCGCCTCGAGCAGCTCGCGCCGGAGCTTCTGGTACTTCAGCGACTGCTTCTCGATCTTCCCGTCGCCGTCGGGGTCGGCACGCGCCGAGAACCGGTCGATCCGGAAGTGATACAGGCCACGCAGTCGCTCGGCCGTCGCGTCGATCACCCAAGGTTCCGGCGCGAGCTCCTCGAGCCGCCCGAGCGCGGCCTCCGCCGCCCGCACGCGCGCGAGCGCCTCCTCGGCCTCGGCGCCGCCGTCGTCTGCCTCCAGCCGAAGTGCGTGGATCACGGCCGGTAGCGTCAGACCCTGCCCGACGAGCGTTCCGAGCACGACCGCGAACGCGAAGAAGACGATCAGGTCGCGACCGGGCAGCGGCGTGCCGGCGTCGGTGTTCAGCGGGATGAGCAGAGCGGCGGCGATGGTGACGGCGCCGCGCATCCCGGTCCACGCAATGAACGCGGGATAGCGCCAGGGCGGTGAGGGATCGCGTTCTCTGATCCGCGGAAAGAACCAGCGCGGCAGGTAGGTGGCCGGAAAGATCCAGACGATCCGCAGGAGGATCACCGCGAGCACGATCACGGCCGCGTCGCCGACGAGCGACCAGCCCGCATGGCCGGAAAGGCCGTCGAGGACGGGGCGAAGCTGTAGCCCGACGAGCCCGAAGAGCAGGACGTTGAGCAGGAAGGTCAGGACGTCCCAGAAGCCTTCGCCCTGGAGACGGGTCTGGACCGTTGTCAGCTCCGGCGTGTACCAGCCCATGTAGACGCCGGCGGTGACGACCGCGAGCACCCCAGAGACGTGGAGCGCCGAGGCCGGCAGGAACGTGAAGTAGCCGGTCAGGAAGGCGATCGTGATCTCGAGCGGCGGATTGTCGAGCACGCGCCGGACCCGCCGGATCACGTAGCCGATCACGAGCCCGACCGCGACCCCACCGACGATGTTGACTACGAGGTGCCAGCCGGCGTCCCACACCGAGAACGAGCCCGCGACGGCGGCGACGATCGCGGTCCGCAGGAGCACGAGCGCGGTGCCGTCGTTGACGAGGCTCTCACCCTCGGTGATGTCGATCAGCCGCCTCGGCACTCCGAGCCGCCGACCGATCGCGCTCGCGGCGATCGGGTCGGTCGGGGAGACGACGGCGCCGAGCACGAACGACTCCGCCCAACCGAGGTCGGTGATCGCATGAGCGACCACGGCGACCCCGAACGTCGTCATGGTGACCAGCCCGAGCGCAAGCAGGGAGATCGGACGCAGGTTCTGCCGCAGCTCGCGGAGGCCGGTCGCGTATGCAGCGCGGTAGAGCAGCGGCGGCAGAATCCCGACGAGGACGACCTCAGGCGGCATCGTCACCTTCGGCACGCCCGGCCCGAAGGCGAGCAGCAGGCCGCCGAGCACGAGCAGGATCGGGTACGGGACCCGCAGCGGGCCGGAGAGGATCAGCAGCGCGGCGCCCGCGACGAGCATCACCAGCAGCTGGACTTCCTGGCGGGTTCCGAACTCGAAGATCATCGGCCGCGCACGCTCACTCGCATAGGCACAGTGTTGCGCCTGGGGACAGTCCCTTAAGGGACTGTCCCCAGGGAGTTCCCGCGCTGGTCGAGACGAACGCGGCGACGTCCATCGTTTCGCGTGGGGACAGTCCCTAAAGGGACTGTTCCTAGGGAGTTCCCGCGCTGGTCGAGACGAACGCGGCGACGTCCTTGATCTGCTGCGGGCCGAGCTGCCCCCTGAACGCCGGCATGCCGCCGCCTCCACCTTCGACCTTCGCGAGCACGACCGCGTAGGTCGGCCGGAGCTGGTCGAGATTCGGGCCGATCTGACCGCCCGCTCCGGCCGCCTGCAGCGTGTGACAGCCGGCGCAGCCGGCCGAGGCGAAGACCGCCCGGCCCGCAGCGGGGTGCGCGTCGGCCGGAACAACGACGTTCGTGACCGTCGCCGCGGACGCCGGAGGCGAGGCCCGACGGTACAGCCAGAGGGCGCTCGTGTACCAGACGCCGATCAGGACCGCGAACAGCAGGCCGCCCGCGACCGGCAACACCGGCCGGGGGAAGCGGTGGAGCCGCACGATCGTCACCTTCGCCGCGAAGGCGCCGAACACCGCACAGCCGAGCAGCGAGTGGGCGAGCACGCGTGACGTCGGATCCTGGAAGCCGAGCTTGAAGATGCAGTGGTAGGCGACCGGCAGCGTGCAGACGAACGCCAGCCGGCCCGACCAGCGGTGGACGGGATTGACCCACGCCGGCTTCGCCCACGGCAGCTTCCGGAAGATCCACGCGGCGGTGAAGAGCTGGAAGCACGCGAGCACGGCGGCGGCGGTCGCGAACCCGGCCTTCAGATGGATCGGATCGCTGAAGAAAAGGCGGAAGTAGCCCTTCGAGCGCGGATCGTGCGCCGCCAGCAGACCAGCAGTCAGCGAGACGAGCGCGAAGACCAGCAGCGGGACCGCCACCCAGCGGTAGGAGCGCTGCCCGGCCGGGGTATGTGCCGCCGGAGCCACCGACTCGGTCACGACCCGTATCCAATCGCAAAATGATGAGCACAGAGAGGGACAGGTCTGTCAGACCTGTCCCCGGTTCCTCTTCATCTGATCACTCGAACGAGGGACGCCCTCCCCGTCCGAGCCGACGACAATCCGCTTGGGAGAGGCAGCGGGGGCAAGCAGGAAACGCGCCTGATGGTGGGAGAGGCAGTGTCCATCAGGCAGCAGCGCTTGCCCCCAAGCACTGTATCTTCCCGTCCGACCCCGCCGGTCCTGCGGAATCCGGCACCATGTGGGACGTGGCTGTGCTGCTCGCGGCCTTCGCCTTGGTCTCCGGGTTCCAGGGGATGGTGACGAAGGGGCCGATCGTGCCCGTGTGTCGCGCCGGTACCCCGTGCGATGCGCCGGTCCAGGTGACGCTCCTGTTCAATCGCGCCGGCCACACGTACCGGACCCGATCCGGCCGGGACGGCCGCTACCGGATCCTCCTTGCGCCCGGGATCTACACGGTCACGACCCTGGAGCGCATCGGCATCGGCCGGAACATCACGCCGCACGCGGTCCACGTCCGCAGGGCACACGTCGACCGGCTCGACTTCTCGATCGACACGGGTATCCGCTAGAGGCGGAGCCGGCTTAGTGAACGACCAGCGTGACGGGCGCGGTGTGGCTGAGGGAGCCGCTCTTCCCGGTGATCGTGAGCGGGTAGGTGCCCCGTCTCACGAGCTGCTTCGTCTTGACGGTCAGCGTCGACGTGGACGTCGCCGGGTTCGGGCTGAAGGATGCGGACGCCTTGTTCGGGAGGCCGCTGACGCTCAGGGACACACTGCCGCCGAACCCGTTGACGGGTGTGACCGTCACCGCGTAGGTGGTCGAGCCGCCCTTTCCGATCGTCTGGCTCGCAGGTGAGGCGCCGAGAGTGAAGTCCTGGGCGCCGGCCTGGACGACGAGCGTCGCCCTCGTCTGGTGCGTCTGCCCTCCGCCGGTTCCGGTGATCGTCAGTGGATAGGTGCCGGCCGGGGTCGAGGCCGAGGTGGTCACCGACAGCGCGGAGGTCGACGTCGCCGGGTTCGGGCTGAAGGTGCCGGTCGCGCCCGCCGGAAGCCCCGCCACGCCGAGGGTGACGCTGGCCGAGAAGCCGCCGGAGGGCGTGATCGTCACCGTGTAGGACGTGCCCTGGCCGGGCGTGACGGTCCTGCTCGAGGGCGTCGCCGAGAGCGAGAAGTCCGGTGTCGGCGCCGTGCCGCAGCCGGGCAGCTTGAATGCGCCCACCCGGGTGTGCCAGTTGAAGCTCCCGCTCGAGGCGAGGTACTCGCTCGTGAACCAGAAGGTGCAGTCGTCGCTCGGGTCGACGTTCAGGCTGGAGTAGTCGCCCCAGCGGTCGAGACCGCCCGTCTGGGAGCCGGCACCGTCGATCACGACACCCTCCCCCTGGCCCATCACGCCCAAGGGATCGGTGACGAGGTGCGCCGTGTAGTGGACGCCCGGCCGCGCGGTCGAGCTCGAGGTGCTGAAGCCGAGCGCAACGTCGCCCGCGCCGTCCATTGCCGCACTCGCCATCCAGCGGTAGGTCCCGTCGGGCGCATAGGTCCCCTGCTGGAAGACGGTCGGCGAGCCGTCCGGGTCGCGCAGCTCGTACCAGCGCACGCCGACTGAGCTGCCGGCGTTGACGCTGTGGTTGACGACCAGCGCCTCGTGATCGCCGAAGTTGCGGTAGGCGAGCCGGTACATGAGCCGGTCGCCGAGCGAGTCGAGGCGCTGCGAGGTCCCGGGCTGCACGATGCAGGCGCCGCCGGTGGTGCAGGCCGGTGTAAAGGCGCCGACCGGCAGGATCGTCGGCCCCGTGAACGTCGAGTTGGCCGGCGTCGTCCAGTCGACGTGGAACCGCCACAGCAGCAGATCGTTCGTCCCGAACTCGACCATCGGGTTCGGGGCGCCCGCGCGCGGCGGCGTCGCCCCGTCCAGGTCGGCCGGGAGCAGGCCGCCGTCACCCGTCCCGAGGGTGAAGCACTGCTGCGTCGCGGACTGGCCGGCGAGCATTCTCGCCCGGTTCCAGGCGCACATCTCCGGCCCCCGGGAACGCAGTCCCGCTCGCGTTGAACAGGTTGAGGGTCACGTAGTACGCGTCCGGCCAGACCCCGAGCTTCGGGTAGTCCGGGAAGTTCGAGTACTGGAACGAGTACCGGTAGTAGGAGCCGGTCGGGTCGCCGGAGGTCGAGACCGCGACGCACTCGAGGAACGGCGTCGTGCTGACCGAGAACTGCTGGACAACCCAGCGGTCGGCGAGCCGGTCGTAGGCGACGGTGGCGTCGCCGTCGTCATTCGACTGGCAACCGCCGCCGAAGCCGCTCCACAGGGTGTTCGTCGGCACGGGCCCGTACACCGGCGTTCCCGTCTTGTCGAAGACCGCGAAGCTCTCGTTGACGATCTGTACGTAGCGCGTCGGCCCCACCGCCCCGTTCGTGTCGGGCGGCGCCGCATTGACGGAGAAGGTCCCGGAGGGACCCCTGAACCCCTGACCCAGCCCCTCGAAGCTCAGGCCGAGCGCCGGCGCGGCTGCCGCGCCCGCGCCCGTCTGAACGACCGGATCGCCCGAGGGTTCAGCCTGCGGCAGGGGGAGCGGGTGATCCTTCTTCGGCAGCTTCTGCTTCCGGTCGGGTACCGGGTGCGCGGCGATCTCGCGCAGCGGCGGCGAGACATCGTGGTCGACGTTCTTCGCCGGATCCTTCGCCCGCTTCGGAGGCTCGGCGCCGGCGGCGCCCAACCGATAGGCGGCCTTGCGCTCCGCGATCTCGCCTGCGCGCAGCGCCGCCGTCTGTGCCTGTAGGCGGGAGACCGAGGCGGAGCCCGCGTCCGAAGAGCGGTCGGACGTGAGCACGACGCCGCTACCCACCGCGACGGCGACCGCGGCGGCGCCGGCGCCCACGACGAGACGCCGCGGAAATCTCCGCGTCATGCGACCGGCCTTCAGCATGCGGCCCAGCATCCCTCTCCCTCGGGATCCACCGGCCTCACCTTAATCCCCTGTCCGGCGGAGGAACAGGCTCCGATCGAGGGATCGCGGCGGGCCGGCCTCCGGCGTCCGGCCCGCCGCTCTCTGCGTCGTCGCGCGACTACCGCGAGACGACGCAGCCGTTCCCGGTCGCGTCGAACGCCTCGTTGCTCCACATCGGCTGGATCGCGTACTGGCGACCGCCGAGCGCGATGTTCTGGTCGTTCGTCCACGCGCACTTGTCGGCGTTCTCGCTGCCCTGGATGTCGTTCCAGCCGTCCTGGACGCTGAAGAAGTTGTCCGGGTCGGTCACCGCCTCCGAATACTCGTGGCCGACGACGATCGACCAGCCGTCGAAGATGCCGTTCCCGAACGTGTTGCTCGTCGCGTTGACGTTGTGCATCCCGCAGCCGGTCGTTCCGAGCGCGGGCCAGTTCGTGTTCAGCCACGGGATGAACGCGTACTGGATCCGGTTCGGGTTACCGAGGCCGTCGATGCTCGTCGTCTGGGTGTGGTAGCCGCAGTAGACGGGCTGACCGGTCGCGATCGGCCCTGGCGGCGTGAGGACGATGTAGGTCGCCTGCGGGTCGTAGCCGAAGTGCGCGGCGGCGCGCTGCGCCTCGGCGGCGATCGGGTCGTCGAAGAGATTCTCCGCGAGCCCGAGCGTGACGATGTCGTCCGGCACCGGTGTCGGGTCGGTCCACGTCCCCTTCAGCTGGTGCTTGGGGTTCGTGACGAACCCGGCACCGCCGACGCAGCTGGTCGCGCCCGGCAGGATGAGGTTGCAGTACTGGGTCTGGACGCCCGCCCACGGGCTGCCGCCGACGTTGGCGAAGAACGAGTTCAGGTAGTTCTGGAGCGTCTTGCTCGCGAACAGCTTCCCGTCGCTGTCGGCGGTCTGGAAACCCTTCGCCCAGGCGGGGCCCCAGTAGATCAGATAGACGGCCGGTCGCTCCTCGACGCCGATCGCGCCGGGACCGGCGTTACCGCCGTGGTAGATCAGGTTGTTGCCGAGCGAGTCGGCGATCGTCCCGTCCGGGCTCTGTCCGGGCGCCCAGAAGAAGTCCTTCGGGTTCGTCAGGTCCTTGGACGAGGGCGCCGCCGGTCCGGCGCCGATCGCACCGGCGAGCAGGAGAGCGGCGGCGGCAACGAGCAGGATGCGGGCGGTAGAGCGCATGCGACTTCCTTGGGGGATTGTCACCACCTATCGTGGTGCACGATAGTAACCACGATCGGTGGTGCCCAAACCTCCCCTGTGTCCGGGCGGGGCTGGTCAGGCGGCGCCGCGCTGCACGGTCACCTGGTCGAACGTCAGCCCCTCGCTCCAGACCGCCTCGAAGGCGATCTTCAGGAGGCGGGCGAGCTCGGGGTGCTCGATCACCATGATCGTCAGCTCGGAGGCACCGGCGACCGGATCCTCCATCCCGAACATGACGATCCGCTCGTCGATGATCACCAGCTTCAGCGGCAGCTCCTCGACGAACCGCGCCTGCTCCCCCGCCTCGACGAAGCGGCGGACGCCCGCTGCAAAGTCGGGGTCGTCGAGCGCCGAGAGCTCGTAGACGCTCTTGGCGTCGTGGGCCTGCGTCACCTCGATGCCCTCGACGTTCTCCTGCGCAGGCGTTGCGTAGGGAGGCCTGGTGAAGACGAGGATCTCCGACTGGACGCCCGCCTGGAGCTCGCCGAACCGCTCGTTGATCGCGTCCCGATCGCGGAGCACCTCGATGTAGTCGAGCGGGTTGCGCTCCTTCTGCCCCTCGGCGAAGGCCGGGGCGAGGGCCTCGATCGCTTCGCGGCTCGAGTGCTCGAGCCGGTCGAGCTCGTCGCGTCTTCGTGCGAGCAGCCGCTCGATCGCGAACTCGGGCGCGACCGCTGTGTACTTCGCGGGCGGGCCGGGCCGGCGAGATGCGAGCCCCTTCTCGACGAGCGTGGCGAGCACGTCGTAGATGCGCTGCCGAGGTACCTTCGCGAGCCGGGCGACGTCCGCCGGTGCGGAGGCATCGCGGCGCATCAACGCCAGATAGGCGTTCGCCTCGTACTTGGTCAGCCCCAGCTCGACCAGGGTCTGCGCGTTCCCGGGCATGACGGCCAGTGTAACCACCGGTCATGGTGGCCCCGGCCCGCAGGGCGGCACCACTATGGAGTCGCGTCGTAGCCCGGGGCGACGTCGATGAGGTTGAACGGGAGGCCGCCGACGCCGCCGAACGCGGGGATGCTGTTGGCGCGAGCCGGCAACGTCATGGTGCTCGCGGTGACGCTGTAGAGCCGGTCGCTGTAGGGCGCGACGCCCGAGTCGAGGCTCACCGCCGTGAGCGGGACCTCGATGGTGATCGTCCCGCCGGCGCCGGGCACGACGGTGCACGCGCCGGGATCGGCGATCTGCGTCGAGCCCGGGTAGGTCAGCTGGAGACCGTCGGCGTTCTGCGCGAGGGCGTTCTGACCGACCCAGCACTCGACCGGGCCGCCCTGGTTCGACTCGGCGTACACCATGAAGTTGGCGCCGCCGTTCGCGCACGAAGCTGCGGTCGACGGACACGATGCCGCGGCGGGTACGAGCCATTGCGCGAGCCAGACGAGGTCACGGTCGGGGTCGGGAGCCACCGGTGCGGCCAGGCTGAGGTTCGCCAGCTTCATCGTCACCCGCAGACAGGCGGCGCCGGCCGGATGGCAGCCGGCGGCATCCGGCCACGAGATCGACGACGCGAGGACGTCGAGGTTCGGCATCGACGCGCCCACGGCGCCGGCTGCGTCGTACGTCGCGTCACCAGCCGGATCGGTGGTCGAACCGACCGGGGCCGTCGGGCCCTGGACGGTCTTCGCGAGGACGCCCGGCCCCCCGTTCTGGGCGACGTACATCGCGTGCGAGCCCATCAGGTTGCCGTCGACGTTGTTCGAGTCTCCGTACGAGATGCGGGCCTCCCCTTGCGGCCCGATGCGGAGCTGGAAGAAGTCGCCGAGCGTGCGGGTCGTGCCGTTGAGCCCGAGATTCGTCGCGCCGCCGCACTGGTTGCCGATGATCGTCTGGATTCCGCCGCGCCTGATCGGGTGCTCCGAAGCGAGAACCGGCGCCGAGAAGCTGATCGTCTTCGCATGGCCGTTCAGGGTCTGGGTCAGATAGAGGCCCCACGGGCCGGCGACGGTGTCGGGGCCGCCGTTGGGGCAGGCCTGCGGCCCTCCCGCCGGATCGACGTGCGCCGGCGTCCCGTACCACGCGACGTCGACGCGACCGTCCGACCCGGCTGCGGCCCAGGCGAAGACGTTGTTCGCGAGCCCGGTCGGGATCTTCATCGGCGTCGACCAGGTGCCGCCCTCGTTGGTCGAGTAGGCGTACATCAGGGACGTGTCGCCGGCGACTGAGCCGCTCATCGGCGCCTGTTCCCAGACGACGTACAGGTTGCCGGACCGGTCGATCGCCAGGGAGGTGAAGTTGCCGCCCGCGCGCACCGCCGTGTACGAGCCGAGGTCGGCGACCGGCAAGTCGACGCAGTTCAGGCCGCTCGGGTCGCTCACGTTCGTGACCGGTGCCCCGAACGCGACCGGGAAGCAGCGGGCGATCAGGATCTTGGTCAGGCTGCCGTCGCTGTGCGGCACGAACACGTGGTGGACGGCGTTGGGCAGTGTCGTCGCGCGGCCGTTGACGGGCTGCCCGGTCCGAGTGGCCACCGGGCTCACCTCGTCGTTGCCCATGATCCCCTCGTCGCACGTCCCCGGCGCCGTGATCCGGTTGGGGGGCCCGAACTGGAGGCCGGCGGTCGCGCCCCCGGCGACCGGCGAGCGATACATGACCAGCACGTTGTTGACGTTCGTCGCCCCGCAGGTGACGGCGCCGTTCCCCACTTCGTCGTTCGTGAGGTAGAGCGAACCGCCGCTGGTGGGGTCGCCGTCGAGCGCGTACCACTGCCGGTCGACCCCACCGTCCGGGACGGCGGCGGAGTTGCAGGGCGTGAACGTCACGCCGTGGTCGTCCGACCTCGCGACGCTGAAGTTCGCAAGCGACAGGTCGTTGAAGTAGAGGCGCCCGCCGGGATCGACCGCGAGCTCGGTGTCGCCGCCGCCGGGGCAGACCGTGATCTTCCCGTTCAACGGCGCAGCGGCCGGGACCCACTTGAAGGTCTTACCGCCGTCCAGCGAGCGCCAGATCCAGCTCGTGTCCGATCCCCCCGAGTCGGGAGCGCTGACGTAGAGACGGTTGGCGTCGGTCGGGTCGCCGCGGAGATCCGGCTCGAACCCCCAGCCGGCCACGCCTGCGATCGTCGGCTGCCCGAACCTGATTCCGGTCACAGGCTTGGCAGCGACCGCGATCGCGCGCGTCCCGCGCGGGAAGCGGTCGATCGTCCACGTCCCCGCGCGAGCGGCACGCGTCGGCACCCGCTCGGCATCTCCACCGGCCGCACGGAGCAGCGAGAGACGGAGGGCAGCCGAGCGGGCCGGGCCGTCGGAACTCGAGTCATGGGCGAGCAGCAACGCCGTCGCCGCCGTCACGCCGATCAGGCTCGCCGCCCACAACGTGCGCCCACGCATCCTCAACCGCCGCACGCTTCTATTCTCTCCGCGCGCAGAGACAACCTCAACCCTCGGTGCGGCGCCCGGGTAGGGTTGGGCGGCCATGGACATGCGCCGCTTTCTCCCGATCATCCTGCTCGCGTTCGCGGCACTGTTCATCCTGCCCCAGCTCTTCAAGGGCTCGAGCTCGAAGACGCTCTCCTCGAAGGACCGCGCCGTGATGACGCGCGACGCGATGCTGCGGATCGACAAGGCGCAGAAGGCCGCCTTCGCCGACGGCGGGAAGTACACCGACAGCCTGGCCGATCTCGTCGTCGCGGACAAGGCGCTCGCCCGCGAGCTGACGGTGCCGTTGACGATCGACCTCAGCACCGGCGCGGACGGCAAGAGCTATGTCGTCACCGTCTCGAGCGACGTCCTGAGCGTCTCGCGGGCTCGGAAGGACGCAAGGGTCATCTCGAGCAGCTGCCGCACGCTGAAGAAGGGCACCGGCTACAAGTGCCCCGTGCCACCGACGACGACCACGACGACGAGCACGACGACTACGTCGAAGTGAGCAACCCGCGTTCAGGAGGTCTCGGCGAAGCCGAGCCCTCCTGGTGGGAGCTCCGCCGCGCGCAGAACCTCAAGCCAGCCACGTACACCTGCCCGCTCTGCGGCCGGCGGCTGCAGTCGATGAGCGATCACGTCCTCCTCTTCCCGGAGGGTGACCACTCGCAGCGGCGCCATGCGCACACCGACTGCGTGCGCCGCGCGCGTGAAGCCGGCCGGCTGCCGAGCCGGTCGGAGTGGAAGAAGACGCAGCCGCGGCGCGGCTGGCTGCGGCGCTCGGGCTAGGTCGTTTCCGGGACGACCGCTACGAGGCAGAAGACCCGGCGCGTTCCATGCGGATGGTGCGCGGCGTCGCGGTCGCCCGCGTACTTCGTCACCACCGCCCCCACCTCTGTCGAGAACGCGCGCGCCTCGTCCTCCGTCAGCCAGAGATACGACCGTCTGACCCCGGCGAGGTCGCGCCAGGTCTGGCTCTCGCCCTGCTCGACCGCAGCCCAACGGCGGAACTCGTCGCGCAGGTGCTGGAACGTGGTCCCGGCGACGACGTCCACCGCCGCCGTTGAGACCGTCTCGGGATCAAGGCTGAGCGTGCGCCCGGCCGCCCGCCAGGGCCGCTCGCGCCCGTCCTCGCGCGGCGCGCCACGCTCGACCATGCCCCACCGCTCCAGCGCACGCAGGTGGTAGCTCATCGCGCTCGGCGAAAGCCCCGTGAGCTCCGCGAGCTCGCTCGAGGTCCGCTCCAGGCCCTGGTAGAGCTCGTCCACGACTGCCAGACGCGCAGGGTGGGCAAGGGCGCGTAGTGCGCCCGGATCCTCGATCTTGACCTCGCCTGAAAGGCGACGTGGGCGTGCCATCGCCCCGATGGTAGGGGAACGACTTGACGATGTGAAGCACTACCTTCATAATCGTGAAGCAGATGCTTCACGATTCGATCTGGCGGCACCGAGACCTCCGGCTGATGATCCCGGCACGCGCCGTCAGCGCCTTCGGCGACGACATGGCACTGCTCGTGCTGATGCTCCGGGTCTACGGCGAGGGCCGCGGGCCCTGGTCGATCACCATCCTTCTCCTCTGTGCCACGGTTCCCGTGGTCGTGCTTGCGCCCATCGCCGGGCGCGTGGTCGACACGTACCCGTTCCGTGCAGTCGCCGCCTCGGCCGGCGCCTGGCAGGCCGCCTGCTGCGTCGCGCTGGCTTTCGTCGGTCCGTTGTGGGGAGTCTTCGCACTCGTCGTTGCGCTTCAGGTCGGCCAGGTCGTTGCCAACCCGGCCTGGACGGCGCTCGTCCCGGAGATCGCCCCGCTCGACGAAGTCGGGCGCGCCCTCGGAGCCTCTCAGTCGCTCACCACGGTTGCGTCGGTCGTGGCGCCCGCGGTCGCAGGCGTGCTCACCGGCGTGTTCGGCTTCGGCGCACCGCTGCTGGTCGATGCCGGCACCTTTGTCGTGCTCGTGGCGGCGGCACTCTCGATCGAGGCGACGCGCGGTGGCCGGGGAGCGGCCAGTGCGCTGAGCGAGGCTGACACCATCGCGCCCTACTCGCTCCGCCGGGACGCGTTGCTGTGGCCGCTCCTGCTCGGGCTCTGCGCCCTCGTCCTGGTCGGCGAGGTGACCAACGTGGTGGAGGTCTTCCTCGTCCGTGGCACGCTCGGCGCAGGGACGGTGGCCTTCGGGCTTGTCGCTGCGGCCCTCGCCGCCGGGGTGGTTGCCGGCTCCGTGTTCGCAGGCAGGACGGTTCCGGACGGCGTGCGGGCTGTGCGCACGGCCGTGGCTGCGCTGGTGCTCGCCGTGACGCTCGGCCTCGCCGGGCTCGCGCCGACGATCTGGATCTTCGCGGGCGCCTGGGCGTTCCTCGGCGTGAGCAACGGTGTCGCGAACGTGGACGCGAGCACCCTCCTGCTCAGGAGGACGCCGGAGTTCTGCCGCGGGCGCGTGCTTGCGACCGTCAACGCCATGATCCGCGGCAGCTCACTGGCGGCGATGGTGCTCGGCGGCCTCGCCGGGACGCTGCTCGGACCGCGCGAGACGTTCGTCGTCGCAGGCGCCCTGATGGCCGTCGTCGCCGTCGCTCTCCTCGTTCGTCTCACCAGGACGCTTTCCGCCGGCTCCGTTCCAATCGCCGCCACTGCTTCCGTGCCTCCGAGCGAAGCCGGGCGTCCTGCTTGAGCTCCAGCCAGCGCAACTCGTTCTGGAGCTTTTGCCAGCTGGAGTAGCGTTCGCGGTCGAGCGTGCCGTCGGCGAGGGCCGCACGGACGCCGCAGTCCGGCTCGGACTCGTGCGAGCAGTCGCTGAAGCGGCACCGGGCGGCGGCAGCGGTGACGTCGTCGAAGGTGGCGGCCAGCCCGTCGTCGGAGTCCCAGAGGCGAAGCTCGCGCATCCCCGGGGTGTCGAGGAACAGGCCGCCGCCGGGCAGGAGCAGCAGCTGGCGGTTCGTCGTCGTGTGTCGTCCGCGACCGTCGGCGCGGACGTCGCCGGTCTCCATCAGCTCCTCGCCGGCCAGCCGGTTGACGAGCGACGACTTGCCGACACCGGAGGAGCCGAGCGCGGCGACCGTTCGGCTCTCGGTCAGGTAGCGGGCGAGGTCGTCCACGCCCTCACCGGTCAGGTTCGACACGGCGTGGACCGGAGTGCCGATCGCGACCGACTCCACCTCGAGCAGCGCGGCCTCGACGTCGCCGCAGAGGTCGAGCTTCGTCAGGACGACCACGGGCGTGGCGCCGCTCTCCCACCCGAGGGTGAGGTACCGCTCGAGCCGGCGGACGTTGAAGTCCCCATCGAGGCCGACGGTCAGGAAGACGACGTCGACGTTGGCGGCGACCACCTGCTCGACCGTCTGGCCGTGGTCGTTCGCGGCCATCCGCGAGAACTTCGTCTGTCGCGGGAGAACGGCCTGGACGAGCGCCGGATCGGTGGCGGTGACCGCGACCCAGTCGCCGACCGCAGGCAGGTCGCCTCGCTCCACGGCGGCGTGGCGAAGCCGGCCCGAGAGCTCGGCCGGACGTTCTCCCCGCACGGTGTAGACGACGTAGGCGTCCCGATGCTCGACGGTCACGCGCGCGGGCTCGAGGCCGTCGGCGGCATACGGGGTGAACTCTTCTTCGAAGGCTGGAGTCCAGCCGAGCTGTGCAAGCAACGCGAGTCTCCTTTGGGTACGCGAGCTGAGGGCAGCCGAAGACGCCCTGGGCACGGACGGGCAGGCGCTGCTTGCTGGCGGGAGCTAGCTGAGCGCCCTGCGCCGGAGGCGATCGGCAAATGCGGTCTTCGTCATCTGTGCCACCTCCTGGAGTCGCAGGGCTTCAACGCCGAACTGTAGCCGATCCGGACGTGGCTGTTCGAGCGTTGTCGGAGGGACAGTCCCTGTAACGCGAGTGTCACGGGTTCTCCACAGAAGAACAGGTCACAGGGACAGTCCCTTGGGCGTGGCCGAACGGGCCGACGATCAGGGGAGCCGGAAGGCTCGTTCGCCGAGGAGGCGGTAGCCCTCGACGGAGGGGTGGTCGCCGTCCGACGTCCACGCCTCCTTCATCCTGCCTGGCCGATCCGGATCCTCGAGCGTGGAGTAGAACGGAAGCAGCGGGACGTCTTCCCGGCGAGCGATCTCGTGGATCAGCGCGTTCAGCCCCCGGATCTTCGGGTCGGCCTGCGGATAGCCGTTGTTCCACGGCAGCAGCTCGACGAGCGCCACCCGGCCGACGAGCTGCTTGCCGCGCTCGACCATCCGCCGTAGGTTGTCCGCGGCGCGGTCGATGGACCGACTCTGGACGATGTCGTTGATCCCGCCCTGGACGACCAGCACCTGCGCTCCCATCGCGCATTCGTCGAGGCGGCGCGCGATCTGGTCGGTGCGCTGGCCGTATACGCCGCAGTTGCGGAAGCGGAGGGTGGGGTCCGCCTTCTCCGCCCAGTATTGCCACTGGCTCTTGTCGTCGGCTCCAAACCCCAGCGTCTCGCGCATGCGGGGGTCCGGGTCGTAACCGGGGGAGCCGGCGGTGATCGAGTCGCCGAGCGTGGCCACGAGCGTCGTCCGAGCCTCCCTGCCGGAGCCCCCGCACCCGGCGAGCAGGAGTGTGCCGATCAGCGTCACGACGGCACGCCTCACCGGAGATCGATGTATTCGTTCGCCCCGCTGGCCGTGAGCCCGGGGCTCGGACCGCCCGCGATCGCATAGACATGCGTTCCGACCGCGACGACGCCCAGCCCGTGACGCGGCGTCGGCAGGTCGGGAAGCCGGCGCCAGCCGCCGTGAGCGAGGTCCCAGGCGTAGACCGACGCGATCGTCCCGGCCGGCTCCTCGCCTCCAACCGAGACGAGCGACCCGGCGGCGACCGCGGCTCCAGTCCCGCCGCGGGCACCGGGCACGCTGGGCAGCCGACGCCAGCGCTTCGCGCCCGGTGCCCAGCTCTCGAACGTGGCGAGGTTCGTGTCGTACCCCGCCGTTCGCCCGCCGAGCGCGTAGATCCGTCCTCCGGCGGCGGCGACGGCGAGGTGCTCGCGAGGCGTCGGCGCCGGGACAACCGACCAGCGGTTGGTCCTGAGGTCGAGGCCGAAGGCGCGCCGGGCGAGACCGACCGCCCCGACTCCGCCGACGGCGTACAGCCGCCCGCCGACCACGGCCGCTCCGCCCGCGGCCCGCGGCTCGGGTAGCCGCGGAAGCGAGCGCCAGCGGGCACCGTCGAAGGCAAACACGCTGCGCTGCCGCTCGCCCGCCCCGAGCCTGCCCCCGTAGCCGCCGGCGACGAAGACGCGGCGGCCGTCGGCAGCGACGAGCGGGTGGTGGACGGCGGCGGGAAGGTCCGGAAGGCGACGCCAGCGGCCCGTCGCCGGCGAGTACCCATCGACCCGGGCCGACACGGCGCCGTCCGCGGTCAGTCCCCCGACGACGACGATCTCGCCTCGGAGCGTCGCGGCACCGACCTCCGTGCGAGGCTGCGGCACCGGCGCGGCGCTCATCCAGGCGAGCGCGAGCCAGACCAGGGCGGCCGCGATCACCGTTCGCCTTCGCTGCTCACGAGAAGAAGAACTGCTTCCAAGCCGACCACCAGTCGTCCGCACGCGAGACGATCTCGCGTGGGCCGACGATCTCGACGCGCTCGTTGGTCCGGTGCCGATCGACGCCGTCGGTGTGGTGGAAGACGACTCGGATCTCGCACGGGCGGCCCGGATCGTAAGCGGGTACTGCGGAGAGGTCCAAGAGTGCCTTGCGGGCGCCCTGCTCGATCAGCTCGCGGGCCCGCTTCGGAGCGAGGTTCCGCGCTCCGAACCGTCCGGTTCCGTCCTTGACCGCGACCGTCGTCAGTCCCTCACCGAGCAGCTTCGTACCCTCGGCGCAGGTCGACGTGTCGCCGGTGACGAGCAGGACCGGGCATCCCCAGTGGCCGCAGAGGGCGGCGTTGATCCCGGTCTCGCCGACTTCCGTGCCGTTGAAGTAGAGCGCGCGCCACTCGGTGCCCATCACCGTGTGGTTGAGGACGCCACGCTCGGTGCCGGCCATTGCGTGCATGCCGATGAAGAGCGCGGCGTCGCAGCCCGACTCGAGGAACGCCGTGTAGCCCGTCCAGCGCTCCTGGACGACGAACTCGCACGCCGGGTCGAGGTCTTCCGCGATCAGCGAGTTGAACTGGTAGGCGCCCGCCGCCCCGTGGCAGTCCATGACGACGATCTCCGTCGCGCCCGCCGCCTTGGCGCCGCGCACGGCAGCGTTGATCTCCTCGGTGTAGAGCTTTCGGCCTTCCTGGTAGAGCGGGCTGTCGCCGCTCGTCTGCTCCCACTTGACGATTCCCGCACACCCCTCGATGTCGCTGATCACGTGGACCTTCACTCGACGAGCACCTCCCCGACTGTCTCCCCCCTGCTGTTCTCGATCGGGACACGTCCGAAGTCGTCGCCGAGGCCGAGGAACGAAGCGAGCGCGGGGCGCAGCGCCCGCATGCTGCCGTCCTCGACCTTGAGCGCGATGCCCGCCCCGTCGGGCGTCGCAACACAGATCAGGCCCTCGGCCCCTCCCTTGGCGACCCAGCCCGGGCGGAGCCGCATCAGGTCGGTGTCGAGGGCGCCGCGGTCGTAGCCGATCAGCTCGGGGTGGGCGGCCATCGCCGAGACGATGCGGTCGCCGCCGTCCAGTTGTCCGAGGCGGGAGAAGGTCAAGGCCATGCGCTCCAGCGTCAGCCCGAAGGTCAGGACCCCGCAGCCGTCGACGGCGGTCGAGAGCTCGTCCTCCGGGAGCTCAGCCGCGGCCGCCACCTCGGCCAGGAGGAGTTGCTGGAGCGGATGGCCTCCCAGGCGGTAGCCGCCGGACGGCCACCCGCGCGCACGACAGACGGCGAGGAAGCCGGCGTGCTTGCCGGAACAGTTGTGCGAGAGCAGGCTCGGGCCGCGGCCCTCCTGAGGGCCGAGCTCTAGATCCGCCTCGGTCGCGGGAGCGCGCTCGAGGAGGCTCCGGGCCGCCTCGAGCTGCGGCGGCTCCGCCCGGTGCGACGCACAGGCGACGGCGAGCTCCACCTCCGTGACGTCGGCGCGCTCGCGCGCGAGCGGCAGCGCCTGCAGCGGCTTCGAGGAGGAGCGGTAGAACGTGACGAAGCCCGGGTCGCCCGCTGACTCCGTGATCCGTCCGTCCTCGACGGCGACTGCGTGGACACGGTGCTTGGCTTCCACCAGGGGCCCGCGCCGCACGGTTACGCTGATCGGGCCCATGGCGAGGAGAGCGTAGATGCCGGAGCTGCCCGAGGTCGAGGCGTGGCGACGGGCGCTCGACGCTCCCGTTTCCGCGTTTCCGATCGAGCGTGCCGGGCCTGCTCACGTCGCCACGCTGAAGACGTTCGACCCGCCGCTCTCGGCACTCGAGGGCCGTCGGTTCGCCGGCGCCGAGCGCCGCGCGAAACGCCTGCTGTTCCCTACGGACGACGGCGAGCTCGTCCTGCTCGTCCACCTGATGACGGCCGGACGGCTTCGCTATCTCCGGCCCGGGGAGAAAGGCCCGAAGACGCCTGCCCTACGGGTCCGATTCGCAGACGGCGCCGAGCTCGTGCTGACCGAGGCCGGATCGAAGAAGCGCGCCGGAGTCTGGTTGCTCACCCCGGAGGCCGCCGAGGCGGAGCTCGCACACCTCGGGCCCGAGGCGCTCGGCCTGGGCGCGAAACGGCTGGGGGCGATCCTGAAGGCGGAATCGCGGCGGCTCCATTCGCTGCTTCGCGACCAGCGCCTGATCGCCGGGATCGGCCGGGCATGGGCGAACGAGATCCTCCACCACGCCCAGCTCTCGCCGTTCGCGGTGTCGACGGAGCTCTCGCCCGAACAGGTCGAGCGGCTGGCGACGGCGATCGACGAGGAGCTCTCGCGCGGCCTCGAGCTGCGCGAGCGCAGCGCGAAGGATCCGCAGGTCTACCGCATCCACGACCGCCTCGGGGAACCGTGTCCCGTGTGCGGGACGCCGATCGCCCGCGTCGACTACGAGGAGCACACGATCTACTACTGCCCCAGGTGCCAGACGGGCGGGCGCGTGCTCAAGGACCGACGGCTGTCCAGGCTGCTCCGATGATCGGTTCGGTGGAGGAGTGGCGCGACGACGGTGAGACGAGCCGCGAGCGGCCGATCGCGCCGCTGCACCTCCACCGCACCGAGGACGAGGCGTGGTACGTGCTCGAGGGAGCGCTCGGGTTCAGATCCGGCGAGGAGGAGATCCACGCAGACGTGGGGCGGACGGTGATCGTCCCGGCCGGGACTCCGCACTCCTACTGGAACGCGACGGCCGGGCTGGCGCGCTACGTGATCGTGATGGGCCCGCGGACCGCAGCACTCGTCGCCGCCATCCACGCGATGGATCCTTTCGACCCGGCGCGTCTGCCCGCCCTGTTCGAGGAGCACGACTCCGAGCTGCTCATGTGATCCCGTCGCCGCTCAGGCGAATCGGATCGTGAGCGTCTCGTCCTCGACCGAGACGGAACCGCCCAGGGCCCCGATGTGCATCACCGCGACCGCGGCGCCGAGGTCGCGAAGATCCTCGCCGAGGACGACCGGAGCCGACGCGGCTGTGATCGGCGACACGCGGAGCGCCGGCCCGTCGGCGACGACCGAGACCTCGTCGAGGCCGCCGTGGCGCAACGCGCACTGGACGAGTGAGGAGACGGAGCGGCGCGCCGCCTCGACGTCGGTCTCGACCGTCTCGCCTTTGCCGGAGACCGCCACCCGCTCGGAGCCGAGCGCCGCAGCGGCCGCCTCGGCGAGCTCCGCAGTCGACACCGCCAGCAGCTTAGGCTCGTAGCGGTCGCTCTCGATGCGGGCGGCGAGTGACAGCTCGTCGACGAGCTCCGCGAGTTGCTGCGAGGCGGCCTCGATCATCTCGGAGTAGCCGGCCAGCTTCGGGTCGAGCCCGTCGGCCCGCGAGATCGTGCGCGCGAATCCGTAGACGGTCGCGAGCGGGGTACGCAGATCGTGGCAGGCAAGGCTGACCAGCCTCGAGAAGGTTGTTTCGTCGGTCACGTTTCCCCTGGTAGTTTCCGGAGAATAGATGGAGCGGACGAACCTGCTAGCGAGCGACCTCCAGTCTTCGGAGCCCGAGGTTCGGATCGGTCTCTCCCGCGCCGGTGTGCGCGGCGTGAACAAGGCGATCCGCCTCCGCCGCGGCAGCTACGAGAAGCTGGTCTTCGCCGAGATCTCGTGCTCCGTCGACCTCGATCCGCAGCAGCGCGGCGTCCACATGTCCCGCTTCCCGGAGCTCTTCGAGCAGGCGGTGGACGAGCTCGTGATGGGAGAGGCGCTGCTCGTGGAGGAACTCGCCGAGCACATCGCGCAGGCGGTCGTCGGCCGCCAGCACGCGCTGCGCGCGGAGGTCGAGGTGACGGCTCAGTACCCGATCAAGCGAGAGACGCCGGTGACCCGCATGCGGACGCAGGAGATGGTCTCGCTGATCGGGATCGCCGCCGCGTCCACGCACCGGGTCCGCCGGCTCGTCGGCGTCGAGGCGACCGGTATCAACGCCTGCCCGTGCGCCCAGGGCCTCGTCCGCGGGCGCGCCTCCGAACGCCTGCTCGACGCCGGCTTCGGCGAGGACGACGTCGACCGGATCCTCGATCTCGTCCCGCTGGCCACGCACAACCAGCGGGGCCGCGGGACGCTGTACGTCGGCACCGACCGCGCGGTCAACGCCGAGGACCTGGTCGAGATCGTCGAGCGGTCGATGAGCTCGCCGATCTACGAGCTCCTGAAGCGTCCCGACGAGCTCTTCGTCGTCGAGCACGCCCACCTCCAGCCGCGGTTCGTCGAGGACTCGGTACGGGTGGCGCTGAAGGAGGCGCTCGAGACCTACGACGAGCTCGCCGACGACGACTTCCTCTGGTCGAGGCAGGTCAACCTCGAGACGATCCATACCCACGACGTGCTCGCGGAGCGCTACGGCACCGTCGCGGAGCTCCGCGCGGAGCTGGAGCGCGGCGATCGGCCCGCGAGGCACACCGAGCTGCGGGAGTGGCTCACACGATGAACGAGACGAAGGAACGGCTCGATCGCGGCTCCGGCACCGGGCTGGGTCCTCCGTGGCACGTGATCGTGCTGAACGACAACCACAACACCTTCGACGGCGTTGCGGCCGCCCTCGCATCGGTGCTTCCGGACGTCTCGTTCGAGCAGGGCCTGGCCTACGCCAACCGGATCCACACGATGGGCGAGGCGGTCGTCTGGTCCGGCCACCGCGAGGTGGCCGAGCACTACTGGACCGGCCTCAAGCGGCGCGGCCTGACGATGGCCCCGCTCGAGAGCTAGGCGCGTCCCGTCTGAACGACAGCCGCTGCTCGGTGCCGTTCAGGAGCCGGCGGATGTTCGCCCGGTGGAGAACGAAGATCGCGACGGCGAGAACGGCGGTGAAGGCGATCACCTCCCACGACCCACCCGTGAGCCAGACCAGCAGCGGCATCAGTGCCGCCACCGTTAGCGAAGCCGCCGACGAGTAGCGGGTGATCAGGGCGACGATCATCCACAGGCCGACGGCGATCCCGGCCGCCTTGGGAGCGAGCCCGAAGAGAACGCCCCCGCCCGTGGCGACGATCTTCCCGCCGCGCTGGAACCGGAGGAAGACGGGCCGGTAGTTGCCGAGCAGGGCGGCGCAGCCCGTCGCGACGGCGACGCCGGAGCTCGAGACGGTCATCGCGACGTACGTCGGCGCGAAGCCCTTCGCCGCGTCGATCGCCGTCACTGCAACCAGCACCGCGAGGCGCGCCCGGCCCCCGAACGCGCGGGCTGCATTCGTCGCGCCGGTCGTCCCGCTCCCGATCGACCGCAGGTCGACGCCCTTCAAGGTGCGGACGAGCCAGTACCCCGTCGGGATGCTGCCCGCGAGGTAGCCCGCGGCGATCAGGATCGCGGTGGTCAGCGGCCCCGACTCACCGCAGAGGGATGCCGTACCTCCCGACCCAGTCGTTCACGACCTGCCAGTCGAGGTTGTTCAAGAACGCCTCGATGTACGAAGCCCGGTCGGTCTGGTAGTCGAGGAAGTAGGCGTGCTCGTACACGTCGAGCGCGACCAGCGGGGTGGCGTTCCAGACGGGGAACGTGTTCTGGGCGTCGCCGAGGTAGTTGAAGAGGCGACCCTCGTCCCAGTCGTAGGCCGTCCAGGCCCAGCCGCGGCCGCCCATCCCGGTCGCCTTCAGGTCGCTCCGCCACGCGTCGACCGAGCCGAAGTCGCGCCTGACGAGCTCGCCGAACGGTCCGTCCGGGTCGCCGCCGTGGCCGCCGAGGTGCTCGAAGTAGATCTCGTGGTTCTTGATCCCGCCGATCGCGAAGGTCAGGTCGACCTTCAGCGACCGCAGGTCGGAGTACACCTGGTTCGCGCTCGAGAGGTCGACCTCGGCCAGCTTCCCGAGAATCTCGTTGCGCTTGGCGACGTACCCCTGGTAGAGCCGGTGGTGAGCCTCGACGGTCTCGCGCGAAATCCCGTCGAGCTCGAGAAGGCTCGGCTTCAGCTCCCGCGCGACGATCTGCTCGTAGTTGCTCATCCGGCTCCTTTCCCGTCCACTTTCGCAAGCGACGCCAGCAAAGCCGGCGCCGCGCGGGCGGCGATTCTAACGAACGCGCGGGGAGCATACCCCCCGTCAAACCGAGTGGGCGCCGACCACGTAGCACCGAGGATGACCCTGAGTGTCGCGTTGCCTACCCCCTTGCCCTCGCGTGCGCGCTCCGCGACGATGCCGCGGATGTCTGCCATCCAGCCGACCGACGAGGAGCTGCTCGCGCGGGTCGCCGACGGCGACCGCGACGCGTTCGGCGACCTGTACCAGCGCTACGCCCGCGCGGTGCTCGGCCTCGCGATCCGCAGGCTGGGCGACCGCGGTCGCGCCGAGGACGCGGTGCAGGAGGCGTTCGCCTCGGTGTGGCGCGCGGCGCGGAGCTATCGGAGCGACCGCGGCCCGGTCGCGCCGTGGCTCTACGCAGTCGCACGGAACGCGATCGCCGACCGCGGTCGCCAACGGGTCGAGCCGCCCGCCGAGCCGATCGACTCGCCGTCGGACGACCCAGGGCCGGACACGCTCGCGGAGCAGTCCTGGGTGTCGTACCGCGTCCACCGCGCGATGGAGGATCTGCCGGACACCGAGCGGACCGTGCTGGAGCTGGCCTACTGGAGCGAGCTGTCGCAGAGTGAGATCTCGACCTTCCTGGGGATCCCACTCGGTACCGTGAAGACGCGCACGCGGAGCGGGCTGCACCGGCTCGCCGCGGCGCTCGAGGAGGAACTGGGTTGAGCGGACCTGATCTCGACGATCTCGTCGGCGACGAGGGCACGCCGGAAGAGCTGGCGCGCCTTCGCCGCGCGCACCAGATGCTGATCGCCGCCGGGCCGCCTCCCGAGCTCTCGCCCCGGCTCGCCGAGGCACCTGCGACGGTGGGCAGCAGACGCGCGGTTTGGGGAGCGGGCCGTCGGAAGGGGGCCGCCTTCCTGCTCGCCGCAGCGGTCACAGCTGCAGCGTTCGGCATCGGCTTCCTCGTCGGTGACCGTGGGGGCGACCAGTTCCGGTCAGGCGACACGATCGCGATGCACGCTGTCGCCGCGCCGAGCACCGCGAAGGGGTCGATCCAGATCGGCGACCGGGACCGCAGCGGGAACTGGGCGATCCAGTTGCGCGTCTCCGGGCTGAAGAAGCTGCCGAAGGGCGTCTGGTACTCGCTCTACCTGACCGAGCACGGCAAGATCACCGCCTGGTGCGGCGCGTTCGCGGCCGCGTCGAAGGGCCGCACCGTTGTGCGCATGTCCGTCCCGTACAAGCTCGAGTCGGGAGTCAACTGGGTGGTGACGACGAGCGAGCGCAAGCGGCCGCGGCAGATCCTGCTGACGACCTAAGCAAACAAGCCAGGCCCGCCACGCGGGCCTGGCTTGCAGGGCCCTGACCCGGAGGGGCAGGGGCCTTGGCGTTGATCTGGCTCTGGCGGCCAGGCCCGCCACGCGGGCCTGGCCTGCAGGGCCCTGACCCGAAGGGGCAGGGGCCTTGGCGTTGATCTGGCTCTGGCGGAGGCCTACGGCGCCGTGCGGTCGTTCGCCACGAAGGCCGCGTGTGTGACCGGCATGTGCTCGGCGAAGAACCGCTCGACCGCCTCGGCGTACCGTCTGATCTCGCGCTGGGCGGTCTCGGCGGCGCGGAGGGAGACGAAGTTCATCAGCGCCCGCGCGTTGATCGTCCAATAGAACTCGGTGTACGCGCCGACCGGCATCACGCAACGGGCGAGCTCCCGTGCGACACCGAGCTCGACGAGCCGCTCGTACGTCTCGAACGCCGCGTCGTAGACGGCGCGGAGCTCCTCGCGGGTCCGTTCGGCGAGCTCCGGCTCGACGGGCTCGAAGGTGTAGGCGCCCGGCTTGCCGACCTGCGTGCGCACGTCCTCCGGCTCGGGGACGTAGAAGTCGTCGGTCGCCTTCGCATATCTCATGCTGAACTCGTTGAAGCTTCCGACACGGTGTCGCATCCATTCCCGCGCGACGAAGATCGGGCAGCGGATGTGGAAGCGGAAGGAATTATGTTCGAAGGGTGTGCCGTGTCTGTCCCGCATCAGGAAGCGGATCAGACCCTCGTCGGACTCGTCCATCTCGTCTTTCCGCCGCGCGAAGCTCACCCGTGCCCCGTTGACGACCGAGAGATCGCTCGCCATCACCCCGTCCAGCCGCACGAACCCGTGATCGAGGACGCGGATCGTGTTCTCGGGTATCACTTCGGTCGTGGTGGCCACCGGGACGCCGAGTGTAGCGAGGGCATATGTCGGATCCTCTGGATGGTCCTACTCGACCTGGAAGCCCGACTTCTACCCGGCCGGCACGCAGCAGGGCGAGTTCCTCCGCTTCTACGCAGAGCGCTTCAGCTCCGTCGAGCTGAACACGACCGGGTATCGGTTGCCCGAGGAGGAGCGGTTTCGGCGCTGGGCAGAGGAGACGCCTGACGGATTCCGGTTCGCGGTCAAGATGCCGCACCCGAACCGGCTCGCGGCCTTCACCGAGCGCGTGCGCGTGCTCGGCGAGAAGCTCGGCCCGGTGCGGGTCGTCGTCCAGCAGGCTCGCGACGATGCGTTCCTGGCGCGCCTGCTCGAGTCGCTCGACCCGGCGCTCCGCTGGGCGCTCGACTTCCGCCACGAGTCCTGGGCCGGTGCCGAGACCGGCCCTGCAGCCGTCGTCAACGCCCTCGACGGCGGAGCGCCGTTCCGGTACGTGCGCCTACGAGAGCCTCCGTACAGTGACGACGCGCTTCGCGAATGGGCAGAGCAGCTCCGTCCGCTGCTTGCCGAAGGCATCGACGTCTACGCCTACTTCATGCACGAGGACGAGCCGACGGCGCCGGCCTACGCCAAGCGACTGTTGGAGCTGATCTAGATGGCTGACCGGAAAATCTCGTGCGTCCGGACGCGAGATCTGGCCGTCTGGGCCGCTCCCGCTCCGGTCCCGCGGCCGGTGGCCGCTCCACCGGCGCGTCCGCTTCGCGCGTCGAGCCCGTCACCGTTACTTGTTCAGTAGCGGTGCCGGGCTCGGCGCACGCCCCAAAGGGACCAGCTCCCGCACCGGAGCAGACGATCTTTTCCGGTCAGCCATCTAGGCGCCGCCAACTCTCGCCCGCACCGGACGTCTACTCCCAGCGTGAGGACCCTGGTCGCCGTCTGTGCCGTTGGCTGTGCGTTGCTCGCCGCGGGCGTCTCGGGCTCACCCGCCTACCCGCGCTGCGCACCCGGACCTGACCTCCACTTCCGGGCGGCGGACGGCACGAAGCTGGTCGGGCATCGCTTCGGCAAGGGTTCCACCGCGGTGGTGCTGGTCCACCAATACCCCGACGATCTCTGCCAGTGGGTGCCGTACGCGAAGCGGCTCGCATCCCTCGGCTACACCGCGATCCCCTTCGACCTCCGCGGGTTCGGTCTCTCGCAGCGCCGCGTCGGCTTGGCCTCGCTGCGGTTCGCCGGCGACATCGCCGCGGCGGTGAAGACGGCCCGGTCGCTGGGGGCGAAGCACGTGATCGTGGTCGGCGCCTCGCTCGGTGCCAACGCCACCGTCGTCGCCGGCGCCAACATCCGGCCGCCGGTCGACGGGATCGTCAGCCTCTCCGCACCCGGCACGTTCAGGCTGGACGCGATCGGCGCGGCGGCGAAGGTGAACGTGCCCGCCCTCTACGCGGCCGCCGAGGTCGACGAAGGCGGCAACTACGCCAGGGACGCGAAGACGATGTACGACGCGACGCCGGCGTCGGACAAGCAGCTCGTGATCGTGCCGGGTGCGTCGCACGGCGTCCGGCTCGTCGCCGGCCCGGGCAAGGTCCGAAGCGCCGTCGAGAGCTTCATCCGCGCCCACAGCGGCTGAGTAGCTAGAACCGCGCCGCTGCGCCGAGATGACGTTCGTGCGCGCGGGTCGCGAGGATGTCCTCGACCTGTTCGATTGCGAACTCGAGCTCGTCCTCGGTGTTGAAAAAGTGCGGTCCAAGCCGGAGACCGACCTCGGGCCGGAAGTCGCAGAGCACCTGCCGCTCCGCAAGCTCCTTGTGGACACCCTCGAAGCCGGGCATGCGCACGCTCACGCTCGCGCCGCGACGGGTCTGATCGCGCTGTGAGATGACCTCGAAGCCGGCTGCATCGGCGAGACCGATCAGGTGGTCGGTGAGGGCGAGCGAACGTCGTCGGATCGCATCGACGCCGGCCTCCTCGATCACGTCGTATCCGGCTGTGGCCGCGTAGAGAGCCGGGACGTTCGGCGTTCCGGTCAGGAAGCGAGCGATCCCGTTCGCGTACTCGAGCTCCGGCTCGAACGCGAACGGCCGTGCGTGCCCCTGCCAACCGACGAAGGCGGGCTCCAGCTTCTCGATCAGGGCCGGCCGGACGTAGAGCCAGCCCGCGCCGGGCCCGCCGCAGAGCCACTTCACCGACCCGCCGGTCGCGAACGACACACCGAGGCCGGTGACGTCGAGCGGCACCGCGCCGGCGGACTGGTACGCATCGAGGATGACGTGTGCTCCCACCTCCTCCGCCCGTCGCTGCACCGCGACGACGTCCTGGAGCTCTGCCACCTTGAAGAGCACGTGGCTGAGCGGGACGAGGAGCGTCCGTTCGTCCAGCTCGTCGAGCAGCGCGTCCACGTCCGGCACCACCCGGACCTCCGCCTGCGGCTGCGCCTGGAGCAGGTAGCGGACGGACGGGAACTCACCCTCGAGGTAGACGATCCGGTTCCGGGGAGGCTCGAGCCGGAAGCACGAGAGGACGACCGCGACGGCAACCGTGACGTTCTGATGCATGCAGACCGTCCCCGGCGGCGCGCCGACGATCCGACCGACCTGGTCGCCGACCGTCAGGGGCAGGTCCCACCAGCCCTCGCCCCAGGCGCGGATCCCGCGCGTCTTCCACGTCTGCGCGTACTCGACCACGCGGGTCTCGGCGGCGGCCGGCATCGCCGCGAGCGAATGGTTGATCAGGTAGGTCGTCTCCTCGAGGATCGGAAACCGATCCCGGTAGCCGGCGGCGTCCACTGCGCGCGAGTATAGGGCCGCCGAAGCGGGCCGACTTTCCTGCTCTGCGGGGGGTTTTGTCCAGGCCGTGCAGAGCCGATGAAAGGGGCATGTGGGATGCGCCCACCGTGGTCCGAGCGGTCTGGAGCAGGCCGCCCGACACGCGGTCCGGAACGCGGGCCGAGCTTCTCGACGAGCTCGGCAAGGCCAGCGAGGACCCGCGCCTTCTGCTCGTCGCCGACGTCGACGGCTTCCGGGCGTACAACGCCCGCCACGGCTACGACACGGGCAACGCGATCCTCGCCGCGCTCGAGCTGCGGGCGAGCACCGTCTCGCGTCCGTTCCGCCTGGGCGGCGACGCCTTCGCGCTGCTCCTCGCCGGCGAAGGGCCGACGCTCGTGCGGGAGGTCGGGCGGGCGCTCGACCGCCTGACCCTCGAGCACCCGGAGCCGCTCCAGTGCGCGTTCGGTGCCGCCGTGGTCCCGACCGAGGCGACGGGGTGCGCGGCGCTCGCGCTCGCCGAGGAGCGACTCGAGGACCAGAAACGACGCGGGCTGGTTTTCCCCGACCGGGTGGGAGAGCTCCTCCTGGCGCTCACCGAGGCCCACGACGAGGCACTGGCCGCGCACGCACGCGAGGTCGCCAGGCTGGCAGACGCCGTCGCCGCCAGGCTCGGGCTGAGCGTCGCCGACCGCGGGCTGGTCCGGCGGACGGCCGAGCTGCACGACGTCGGCAAGCTCGCGATCAGCCGGGAGGTGCTTGCGAAACCGGGCCCCCTCGACGAGCACGAGTGGCAGGAGATCCGGCGCCACACGCTCGCCGGCGAGGAGCTCCTGAACTTCTTCCCGTCGCTCGCCCCGGTCGCCGCCCTCGTCCGCTCCACCCACGAGCGGTTCGACGGCGACGGGTACCCGGACGGGCTCGACCGGAACACGATCCCGCTGGTCGCGCGGATCGTCGCCGCCTGCGACGCCTACGAAGCGATGGTCACGGATCGGACCTACGGGCCGACTCGGACGAGCGCAGAGGCGTGCGCCGAGCTCGAGGCGTCCGCCGGACGGCAGTTCGACGCAGAGGTCGTCGCCGCGCTCCTCGCGGAGATCGCAGGCGAGCGGAAGTCCGACCTCGGCCCGCTCACGGCGGAAGAGCCGGGCGAGGACACCGAGCTGCACCGGCTGGCCCGCCTCCACGCGCTGCTCGAGAGCGCAACGGTGGTCGAGCACGCCGCCGATCTCCCCCGTGCGTTGGAGGCGGTGGCGCGGGTCGTGGCCGAGAGCCTCAACTACGGCGCTGCCGTGATCAACCTCTACCGGCCCGAGTGGGACGACTTCATCGTCAGCACGGTCCACGGCGACGACCCCGGCCTGCCGACGCTGCTCGGCTCGACCTACGGCTGGGACATCTGGAACCGGCTCCTCCAGCGGCGGTTCCAGCGGGGCGGCGCCTACACGGTCTACGCCGGCGACTACGACTGGGCCGACCAGAGCGGCCACCGGGTCGTGCCCGAGATCGAGCACGACGGCCATCCCGACGCCTGGCAGGCCGAGGACGAGATCTTCGTCCCCTTCCACCACTCCGACGGCCACATCCTCGGTGTCTTCAACGTCGCGCAGCCGAAGTCCGGGCGCCGTCCGTCCGACGAGGAGCTCCACCTGCTCGCGACGGTCGTCCGCCATGCGGCCCGGGCGGTCCAGCGGGCGCAGGAGAGGGCGGCGGCGGCCGCCCACCGGCGCGAGCTCGAGCACCTGCTCCAGATCTCCTCGCAGCTGATCGAGACGACGTCCAGCACGGACGTGTTGGAGGCGGTCACTGCCGGCATCTCCCAGGCGCTCGGCTTCGAGCGGGTCGTCGTCCACCTGCGCGATCCGGAGACCGACGCGCTCGTCCCGGCAGCAGCGGCAGGGTTCCAGGTCGACGATCCTCAGCTCCGCCTCCCCTTCGGATTCGAGGAGCTGAGCCGGCTCTTCGACGCCCGGTACGACCGCGAAGGCTGTTTCCTCGTTCCGTGCCAGGACGCCGAGGCCCAGCTGCCGGAGTTCAAGGGCCTGTACCGCTCGCGGCGCAACGGCCGCGGCCCGTGGGCCTGGCGCAGGCACTGGCTCGCGGTTCCGCTCTACGACCGTCAGGGATCGTGCCTCGGCGTCATCTTCGTCGACGACCCCGTCGACCACCTCTTGCCGACGACCGAGTCGCTCCAGGCGCTACGCCTGTTCGCCAACCAGGCGACGGTTGCCCTCGAGGCGGTGGCGCAGTACGAGAAGCAGCGCTATCTCGCCGAGCACGACCCGCTGACCCGGCTGGGCAACCGCCACGCCTTCATGACTGAGCTCGAAGCCTGCCTGCGACAGTCCAGCCGTCGCTCCGAGCGGGTCGCGCTCGTCTACTGCGACCTCGACCGGTTCAAGCAGCTCAACGACGCCAGCGGGCACTCGGTCGGTGACGACGTCCTCGCCCGCTTCGGCCAAGTGCTCGCCGAGTCGGTTCGTGAGGGTGATGCGGCATTCCGCATCGGCGGGGACGAGTTCGCGCTCGTCCTGCGCGGCTGCTCCGAGGACGACGCCCGGGGCGTCGTCGAACGCGCGCTCGCCGCCTGGGCGGAGGAGCAGGGCGAGTACCCGGCGGCCGCGTCCGTGAACGCGAGCTTCGGCATCGCCGTCTCACGCGCCGAGGAGGCGACGATGGTCGAGGATCTGCTCCGCCGGGCTGATGAGGCGATGTACGGAGCGAAGCGCTCGCGGAACCGGCGGATGATGGGCACGGAGACGGACAGGTCTGGCAGACCTGTTCCCGGTTCCTTTGTCATCGCGGCTTAGCTGACGCGCTTCAGGAGCGCGAGCGCCTGCTGGTTCCACGGGACGCGGTGGGTCACGCCCGCGGCACCGAGCGTCTCGCGGTGCTCGAGGTACCAGTCGTACGTCCGGCACAGCGCCTCGGCGTTCGAGAGCCGCGGCCGCCAGCCCAGGAGCCGCTCGGCCTTGCCCACATCGACGAACGAGTCGCGGTGCGCCGTCTTGTAGTGCCATTCCGCCAGCGGCGAGACGCGCAGCAGCTCGAGCGTGCGTAGCGCGATCTCCGCGGGTCGTGCCGGCACAGGCGTCAGCCGCGAGGACGAGCCGGCGTGGTCGATCAGCGCCTGGAGGTCGGAGCGGACGGTGCCGAACGCGCTCGCGCCGACGTTGATCGTCTCGCCTGCTGCTTCCGGCCGGTCTGCTGCGAGCACGATCGCGTCGACGAGGTCCTCGACCGCCAGCAGCTGGTAGCGGTTCTCGCCGGAACCGAGCATGTAGATCCGCCGGCCGTCCCGAATCCAGTCGAACAGGATCTCGAACACGCCCAGCCGCTCGGGCCCGATGAACGTCTTCGGCCTGACGATGGTGAACGCGAGGCCACGGCGACCGAAGTCGCGCGACACCTCCTCGGCCTCGATCTTGGACTCCCCGTACCAGCCGACGCCGATGAGCGGTGCGTCCTCGGCGATCGGGTGCACCTTCGGCACGCCGTAGACGGCGGTCGAGGACACCAGCACGACCCGGCGCACGCCGGCCTCGGCAGCCGCCGCCAGGAGCGTGGCAGTCCCGCCGACGTTCACCGACCGGATCGAGTCGCGAGACGCCTGGATCGGCAGCGCCGCCGCGGCGTGGACGACGACGTCGGCGCCGTCGACCAGGCGCCGGACGTCGCGTTCCGTCCGGACGTCCCCCCGCAGCTCCTCCACCGACTGCTCGAGGTGGGGGTCGTCGAGCCGCGCCAGGTCGAGGGTCCGCACCGAGTGTCCGTCGGCGACCAGCCTTCGCGAGAGGTGCAGGCCGAGGAAGCCGGCGCCGCCGGAGATCGCCCAGCGCATCTCGAGGACGTTACCGCCGAGCTAGTAACACTGTGTTACTTGCCGTCCGCGCGGCCTGGGTGGCTGCGTCGCGAGCTTGTAACACTGTGTTACTTGGCTTCGACGGCGGCTTGGAGTCGACCAGGATCGCCGCGAGGAGGAGGATCGCCAGGGCGACGGTCGCCTCGCCCGCAAGCGAGCGGGAGAGACGTTCGGCTACGACCGGACGGTCGAGTCGCGGCCGGACGACGAAGTGGTGGAAGGCGCCCCACGCGAGCGCCAGCGAGACCAGCGCGAGCTTGACGATCAACAGCCGGCCGTAGTGGATCGACCAGAGATCGTGGAGCGCAGGAAAGCGCTTGTACGTCATGTAGACGCCGGCGACGACGACGATCGCGACCAGCGGCCCGGCGACCTCGGAAAACCGCCAGAACGCCGTCCGGCGGAGCTCCCGGTCGCTCCAGACGACGAGCGCGAGCGACAGCAGCCCGCCGATCCACAGCGTCGCCGCCGACAGGTGCGTCCAGTCCGCGAGCGACGGCAGCCAGCCGCGGTCGTCCGCCTGGTGGCTGGCGAGTGAGAGCCCCGAGCCGAGGCCGAGCGAGAGCAGGAACGCGGGCCATAGCAGCCGGCGCCGCTCGGTCAACCAGGCGAGGAACAGCAGCGCGGCGACGACCGAAAACCCGAGCTCCATCGCGACGAATGCCTCGCCGAACCGCGTCGAGTTCGCAAACGGCGAGAGGTCGCCGTAGAGAAACGACGTGAACGGAAGCTGGAGCGCGTCCTCGGCGCGGAGCAGGAACGCGACGATCCCGACCTCCAGGGCGCCGATCACACCCGCGGCCGTCATCCGGTAGAACCGCCGCTCCGCCTCGGCCGTTAACGCCCCGCGTAGCACGATCAGCCGGAAGCCGAGGCCCCCCGTGAGCAGCGCGAGACAGATGAAGTACAGCCAACGCACGATGTGCTCGGCTGTCCCCGGACCGGAAGCGCCGAACGCCTCGGACAGGGCGGGCGCCGCGACCCGCACCCCGAACGTATAGACGCCGTGACCGACGTGGCTGTCGTTCGAGATCGCGCTCCAGCGGACGGTGTAGGCGCCTCTGGGCAGGCGCTTCACGGTGACCTCGATCGCGAGCGGGTCGCCGGGCACCCCGTGGGCATCGCCCGAGACGAGCCGGCCGTCCGCGTCGTACACCCGGATCCCGTTCGGCAGCGCCTTGACGCGCTGGTCGAACGAGAGCGTCACAATCCGCGGGCCCGAGGGGAGGCGCTGCCCGACGCCGGGCGCGGTCTGGAGGAGAGTGGCGTGCGCCCATGCGGTACCCGGCGCCGCCAGTGCGACGACCACGGCCACTGCGATTGCAGCTCGCCTCATCGGTGAGGCACCCCCGCGGCGGGATCGAGGTGGCCGAAGACGGGGGCGACGTCGCGCGAGCTGAAGAGCGCGATCGAGATCGCGACAATCACGAGCGCGTACCCGCCGGCGAAGATCCACGACCGGGGCTTGAACGCCGTTCCGAGCGGGAAGAGCGCGCCGATCAGAAGGGCCCAGCCGCAGACATGGTGGACGAAGGCCGACCGCGAGTAGAACCACGGGTTGGCTTCGTGGATCAGAAAGGCGGTGCCCGAGACGGCAAGCATCAGCGGCACACAGAGCTTCCACCACTCGCTCTTCAACTTGCCGCCGACGAGCCCGAGCTCAGCAGCGCCGGCGAGCATCATGGTCTGCGCCCAGACCGAGTGGGCCAGCATGTGGACCGTCGAGTTCGTGAAGAAGACCATCACCGGCCACATGAGAACGCCGAGCGCGAACAGGAGCGCCGGCCACAGGTACGCCCGCCACGCCCGGCGGCGCCAGACCTCGCGGCCGACGATCGCCTCGGCCAGGAGCAGGAGCCCGAGGAAGAGGATCCCGGTCGCGAACAGCCAGTGGACGTGCTCGGCAGGCGGCTGCACTAGCGCCGCTCCTCGTCCAGGTCGTCGACCAGCGGGCGGGCGACGAGCAGGTGGAACAGGATCCCGGCCAGGACCACGAGCAGCGGCGGCTCGGCGACGAGCCACCAGAACCCCTGACCGAGAGGGTGGAACAGGGTCACGCGCCAGGGCTGGAGAAAAGCCCAGACGACCCCGGCGGCGACCGTGAGCGGTCCGAGCGAGAGGACTGCGATCGCGCGCGACGAGCGGCGGATTCGCGTGCGCGGAAAATCGGTTGCGTACTGCGTCATCGATGCCTCCTTTGCGTTGGAAACAGGGACCGTCCCCCGCCGGGGACAGTCCCTCTACCTACGCAGCGAGCGGAGGCGGCCGGCTCTCGAACGCGAGGCCGAAGATGCGACGCGGCGGGATGACGAGGTCGAGTCGCGGCCGGGGAACGCGCAGCGGCGCCCGGCCTGCACTGAGCAGCGCGCGGTCGAGCGTCGCCCGGGCGTGCTCCTCGTAGTCCGCGAGCCAACCCTGGACCGCGCGCCAGGCGATCGCACACACGACCGCGACGACGGCGAAGACGGGGAGCGCCGAGGAGTGGAGCCACGGCGAGAGGAGCGGCCAGCGCCCGGCCTCGGCGCCCTCGGCGTCGGTCTGCACGAGGTAGATCACAGAGGTCAGGAGCAAGAAGCCGAGGCAGAGCCGTCCGGAGAGCTGGATGCGCACGCGCGGCACCCGCGCAGGCCCGCCGAGCAAGCGGAGCGCCGCGCGCTCGGCCGAACGCGCCCTGAGCACGCGCCACAGCAACCGGCCGAGGAGTAGTGCGATGCCGCTCTTCACGACCACGAGCAGGACCGGGTAGTAGTCGGTCTGCGCGTAGCTCGGCGACGCGACGTGGCGGCCCAGGTCGATCCGGTGCGTCAGGCTGCGCCCGACGAGCTCGGCCGCGACCGCGAGCAGCCCGAACGCGAGGCCGGAGAAGAGGCGCTGATGCCTGCGCGCCCGTTCCATCGTTCGATTCTAACGCCTCGCGAGGAGGCGTTATTTCGGGCTAGCCCAAGAGCGTGAGGTTGTACTCCGCCTTCGTGTCCCCGTCGAGGCAGAAGAGCAGCACCCGCTGCCACTGGCCCAGACAGAGCCGTCCGCCCTCGACCGGGATCTGCTCCGTGCGCGGCCCGAGCAGGGCGAGCAGCATCCGCTCACGATCCGGGCGCTTGCGGGGGACGAGCCGCTCGAGCAGAGCCTCGATGTCGCAGAAGAATCCGGACTCGCGCTCGCTGACGCGGATGAGCGAGGAGGGAGCGGCGGCGGTGACGTACGCGATTCCCCGCGAGGAGTGACCCGCGGCGACGTCGCGCGAGACCTCGTTCGTGATGTCGAAGACGGACAGGGTCGGTAGGGCGGCGGCGACGCTGTGCGGAATCTGGACGGAGGTCATCTCGCCGCCACCTCCCGTGGCAGCCGGAAGTGCACGTCCTCGCGGGCAACCGTGATCTCGCCGTCGAGCTCGTACGCCGACTCCGCGAGGCGGGCGAGGACCGACTGGACAAGCTCCTCCGGCGTCGATGCGCCGGCGGTGAGGCCGACCGTCTCGTGCCCGTCGAGCAGCTCGTCGTCGATCGTGTCCTCGCCGTCGATCAGCGTCGCCTCCGCGCCGCGCGCGCGGGCAACCTCGACCAGCCGCTGGGCGTTCGAGCTCGTCGGCGAGCCGATCACCAGGATCAGGGTCGCGCCCAGCGAGACGATCTCCTTCACCGCGTCCTGGCGGTTCTGCGTCGCGTAGCAGATGTCGTCCGCCCCGGGCCGCCGCAGGTCGCCGAAGCGCTCCTCGAGCACGTCGACGGTCGAGGCGACGTCGTCCAGGGAGAGCGTCGTCTGGCTGATCACGGCGAGCGGCTTGCCGTCCGTCTCCAGCTCACGTGCCTCCTCCGGCGACTCGACGACGACGATCTGCTCCGGTCGCTCGCCCTTCGTCCCGATCACCTCGACGTGGTGGCGGTGGCCGACGAGAGCGACGAAGTGGCCCGAGTCCGCGTAGCGGCGCGCCTCCGCGTGCACCTTCGACACGAGCGGGCAGACGGCGTCGACGACCTGGAGCCCCCGGCGTTCGCAGTTCTCCTTCACCGCCGGTGCGACGCCGTGGGCCGAGAGGACGCAGATCGCGCCCGGCGGCACGTCGTCCTCAGACTCGACGAAGACGGCGCCAAGGCCCTCGAGCCGGCGCAGAACGTGGTCGTTGTGGACGATCGCGTGGCGCACGTAGACCGGTGGACCATGCTGCTCGAGGAGGCGCTCGACGATCTCGATCGCCCGGTCGACGCCGGCGCAGAACGAACGCGGAGCGGCCAGGAGGACCCGCCCCATTACGTGCTCACCGTCCCTCCGGGCCGCTGAGCACTAGACAAGGCTCGGAGCGCTCTACGAACGTTGGCTAGTGCTCGGGCGGTAGCCGCAGGCTGCCGCGCGAGCACGGCCATAAGCTTGAGGGGCCGTGGCCGGCCGAACGGATCGACCACCTTTGCCAAGGGGCCGAGCGGCTCGTCCGGCGTGTCGCTGATTGCGCGCACGCACCCGCGCAATCGGCCGGTAGCGGCGAGGACGCCGCTCTCCATGTCGACGGCGTTCGCGCCCGTTGCATCGTGCAGGTGGCGCAGCTCGTCCGGGTCGTCGATCAGTCGGTCGATCGCCAGGATCGTCCCCGGGCGGCCGAGACCAAGACCCTCTCCCTCCCACAGCACTGCGCCGGTTTCGTCGATCACGCGCGTCGCGTCGATCACCGTTCCGATCGGTGCACCGTTGAGACCGCCGGCGACGCCGAACGAGACGAGCTCGCCGGCAGGGACGCCGCGGCTCACCCGGATTCCCACCCGCGCCGTCCGGAACCCGGCCCGCCGGGCCGCGCGCTCCTCCGTGCCCGTCGCGCAGACGGCGATCAGCCCGTCAGCGTCCACGCCATGCTCCGGACGGTCTCCTTGACGCTCGACGTGGCGGCATATGCCGCGGACGGCTCGAACCCGGAGTGGATCCCGCAATGCTCGCAGCGCGGGTCGTTGCCGGGCCCGTACGAGTCCCAGTCGATGTTCTCCAGCAGCGCCTCGTAGGTCGGGAAGATCCCGTCGGTGAGGAGGTAGCAGGGGCCTTTCCACCCGTACGGATTGCGCGTGATCGATCCCCACGGCGCGCACGGCAGCTTGCGGTCGCCGGTGAGGAAGTCCTGGTAGATCGGGCTCGCCAGCCACCGGTAGCCGTGCTTCTTCACCGCCGAACGGATCTCGCGGAACTTCGCCTCGTGCTCGTCGCGCGTCATCGTCAGCGCCGGGTCGATCTGCGAGTACTGGTAGCCCGGTGCGATCAGCATCCCGTCGATCCCGATCTCGTTCGTCAGGTAGCCCATCATCTCGATCACGTCGTCGACCGAGCTCTCCTTGAAGACGGTCGTATTCGTCGTGACCCGGAAGCCGGCCTGCCGCGCCTGCTTGATCGCATCGACGGCGATGTCCCAGAGGCCGGGGTAGTCGCAGACGTAGTCGTGGATCTCGCGCATCCCGTCGAGGTGGACGACGAAGGTCAGCCTCGGGTCGGGCTTGAACACCTCGAGGTACTCGGTCAGCTTCAGGGCGTTGGTGCAGAGGTCGATGTTCTTCCGCAGCTCGAGCATCCCTGCGACGACGTCCTCGATCCCCTTGTAGATCAAGGGCTCGCCGCCGCAGATCGACACGACCGGCGCCGGACACTGGACGCCGGCGTCGATGCACTCGTCGACCGAGAGGCGGGCCTTGTTCGACTCGTACTCGCGAATCTTCCCGCAGCCGATGCACGCCAGGTTGCAGGCGAGCGTCGGCTCGAGCATCAGGACGAGCGGGTAGAGCTCGCCCCTGCGTTTCTGGGACGCGACGTAGCGGCCGATCTGGACCGTCGAGCGCAGCGGAAATTTCATCCGTTCAACCTTTCTCGTAGTCGACCAAGAGCCATGAGCGGGAAGTGAAGCCGGTAGAGGTGGTAGCGAATCATGAAATCGGTCGGGAAGCCGGTTCCGGTGTAGTGCCGCTCGCTCCAGTCGCCGTTGGCGTCCTGCGCCGCACAAAGGAAATCGGCCGCTCGCGTGGCCGACGGCCCCTTGGCGTCGCCTGCCGCGACGTAGCCTAGTAACGCCCACGCGGTTTGTGAAGCGGTGGCGACACCGCGTCCGCGCATCGTCGTCTCGTGGTAGGAGCGGATGTCTTCGCCGAAGCCGCCGCTTGGATCCTGGACCGAGTCGAGCCAGGTCACGGCCTTCCGTACCACCGGATGCTGCGGCTCCAAACCGCACGCCTCGAGCGCGGGCAGCGCGGCACCGGTGCCGTAGACGTGGTTCACGCCCCAGCGGCCCCACCAGGAGCCATCCCACTGCTGCTCCCTGACCAGGTACTCCAGGCCGCGCGCGACCGCCTCCTCGTAGCCGGCGACGGGCGCGAGCGCCTCGAGGGCGTGTGCGGAGACGTCCTCGCTCGGCGGGTCGATCACGTAGCCGAAGTCACAGAAGGGCAGCTTGTAGAGCCAGTGGCTCGAGTTGTCCGCGTCGAACGCGCCCCAGCCGCCGTTCCCGGACTGCATCCCGACGATCCAGTCGAGGCCGCGGCGGACGGCATCGTGCCCCATGCCCAGCTCGCGCAGGGCGAGCGCGACCACGGCTGTGTCGTCGACGTCGGGGTAGAGGTCGTTCTCGAACTCGAACGCCCAGCCGCCGGGCTCGAGGTCGGGGCGCCGGATCGCCCAGTCGCCCTTGACCGTCACCTCCTCGCGGAGCAGCCACTCGCCCGCTCTCCGGAGCTGCGGATGGTCGGCTGGGACACCGGCCGCGCGGAGCGCGATCACTGCGAGGCCCGTGTCCCAGACCGGCGACTGGCACGCCTCGGGGCGCAGGCGGTCGCCGTCCTCGACCATGAAGGCGCCCCAGCCCTCGACCGCCCGGCGGAGCGTCTCGTCCTCGAACCCGCGGCCGAGCGCGGCCAGCATCACGATCGACCACACCCAGGGCGGCTGGATCCCGCCCCAGGAACCGTCCGCTTCTTGACGTTCGCGAACCCACGTCTCCGCTGCCGCGATCGCGCGGCGACGGCGACTCGAGGGACGACGAGGAGCTTTCGTCGCCCCGGGTCGGGCGCCGATCTCGCGGAGGTCGACATCGGCCGGGCGCACCGGGCGGAGCGCCCAGACGACCGACAGGGGCACGACGGTCTGGCGCGCCCAGCAGGCGAAGTTGTAGATCGAGAACGGTGCGCTCGGCGGAAGCAGGACCATCTCCGGCGGGATCGGGACGATCCGCTGCCACGGCCACTGACCGAGCAGCGCCATGAAGCACTTCGTGAACACGCGGCTCTGCGGAATGCCGCCCTCCCGGCGGATGTAGGCGAGCGTCTGCTCGCCGGCGTCGATCCCGGCCATCTTCAGCGCGACGTACGACTCGATCGTGGTCGAGAGGTCGGCGGGCCCTTCCCACCATTTCGACCATGTGCCGTCGCCTCGGCGCCGGGCGAGCAGGTCGGTGGCGAGCCTGCGGTCGGTGTCGGCGTCGCGGAGCCCGAGGACGTGCAGCCAGAAGAGATGCTCGGCGATCATCGTCGCGTTCGACTCCAGCTCGCCGACCCACCAGCCGTCCGGGTGCTGGAGCTCGAGCAGCCGCTCCGTCGCCTTCTCTACCGTACGGTCGAGCCTGGTCAGCTCTTCGACCGCGGTCATGCGAGAGCCGCCGCCCGCGCCGCGGCGACACCGCTGCGCACCGCCGCCTCCATCGTCGCCGGCCAGTCGGAGGCGACCCACGCGCCCGCGAGGTAGACGTTCGGCCGGCTCGTCCGCATGCTCCACCGCAGCCTACGTGTCCCGGGTCGGGCCGCGAAAGTCGCGCGCGGCTCACGGCTGACGCGGGACCAGAGCAGCTCCGCCTTGCGGAGTCGCGCGGTCAGCGCGCCGGCGATCAGGTCGACCAGGGCCCGCCCGCGGATCTCGAGCAGGTCCGGCACACCGCTCGAGACGACCGTCAGGTATTGGCCGCCGTCGGGCGCGGCGTTGCCTGTGAGCGCTCCGCGATCGAACACCCAGTGCGCCGGGCTTTCGAGCAGCGCGGCAAGCCGGTGCTCGAGGATCGGCCGGTCGAAGAGCAGGTGGACGCTGACGATCGGCGAGTCCCCGAGCGCAGGCGGCTGGTCGCCGAGCAGGCGCGCGGCTTCCGGGGGAGGAACGGCGAGCACCACGGCGTCCGCCTCGACCTCGTCGAGCGTCCCGACTCGGGTCTCGAGCCGCACGTCGGCGCCGGCTGCGTTCAGGGCCCGGCCGGCCGCTTCGCCGTGCATCTCCCCGAGCGGCTCCGTCGGGAGCAGGAGGTCGCCGGCGCCGCGGCCGCCGAGGAGCGCGGTCTGGACGGTGAAGATCCCGTAGTCGGCACCGGCCTCCTCGCAGGGCAGGTTGAGCGCGGGCCGGATGAAGACGTCCCAGAAGCGGTCGATCTCCTCCTGGCGCTGGCCGAGGCGGCGGAGCAGATCCGCGAACGTCTCGTCACAGTGCGGTTCCAGGGACAGTCCCCGTAACCGAAGTGTGACGCGCGCGATCCGGAGCCTGGCCGCGAGCGGTAGATGCCCGTACCGGAGCAGGTGCAGGCCGGGCCGCACGAACGAGGTGCGACCGCCCTCGTCGATCACGGGCAGCGAGAGCGGCTCGCGGCGCAGCGCCGTGCGCTTGCCGATCCGCTCCAGGAACCGGGTGTACTCCGCGAAGCAGCCGAGCGCGATGTGCTGGCCGTTGTCCGGCGGCGGCGGTGGATCCTCCTCTCGCTCGGGCAGCGTCTGCACGGCACCCCCGAGCGTCGGCCGCGCCTCGTGCAGGGTGACCTCGCGTCCCGCGTCGACGAGCTCGAGCGCGGCGGCGAGGCCGGCCAGCCCGCCGCCGACGACCGCCACCTTCTTCACACCATGTGGACGCATCCTTACGCCCTCGTCACATCCCTGGTCTCAGAGACCGGGGCGCAAACGCTGGAGTCAAGCCACCGCCTGTGGGACCAGTGGACGAACCGTTCCAAGAACGTTTCACCCCCGGTCTCAGAGACCGGGTCATGGCCGGAACGGTCAAAGCAGGTTGACGGCAACGATCCGGAGCTTGGTCAGCGTGGACAGGCGGGGCGGACCGTCAAAGACGTCGAAGCCGCTCGCCTCGATCCGCTCCAGCGTCGCCCGGTAGAGGCCGGCGAACGTGCCCACGCAGGCGGAGCTGCGGTGGTCGAGGAAGCCGAGCAGCGTCAGGCCCTCCTCCAGGTAGCTCCTCGCCCGCGCCGACTGGTACGCCATCAGCGCCTGCCAGGCGGGGGTCAGCCGTCCCTCGGCGATGTCCTCCTCGGCGACGCCGAACGAGGCGAGCTCGTCCTGGGGCAGGTACACGCGCCCGAGCTGCCAGTCCTCTTGGACGTCCCGCATCACGTTGATCAGCTGGAGCGCGATCCCGAGCGCCTCCGCCCTTTGCGGCTGGTCGGCGCCGTACACGCCGATGCACGCCACCCCGACGGCGCCGGCGACGTGGGCGCAGTAGTCACGCAGCTCGTCGAAGTTCTCGTAGCGCTGACGGTCGAGGTCGGCGAGCCCACCGTCGACGAGGTCGTGAAGCGCCTGCTCGTTGATCGGGAAGCGCTCGCGGGCGTCCGCCAGCGCGACCCACGTCGCGTCGCCGTTCGGCGGCAGATCGAGACGGCGGTGCAGCTCCTCGAGCCTCGACCGTTTCTCGTCCGGCGCGGCGTCGCCGTCCGCGATGTCGTCGACCTCGCGCGCGAAGGCGTAGATCGCCGCGATCGCCCGCCGCTTCGGTTTCGGGAGGACCATGATCCCGTAGGCGAAGTTCCGCGCCCGGGCCCGTGTGAGCCGCTCGACCTCGGTGTAGGCATCGTCCACCCTCACCGGCGCAGGGCTTCCCGAGCCAGGCGGAGCCGAGACGGACGCGGGCGCTGCGTGAAGACGTCCCAGTGCGCGTCCTCGAGCGCGTCGAGGGCCGCCAGCCCCCCGCGGGCGAAGAGCCCGACCGCGCGGCCGACGCGCCCCCCGATCCGCTCCTGGAGGATCCGCCCGCCGCCGAGCAGGCCGCGGGCGCGCTCGGCCTCGAAGCGCAGCAGTCGCATCAGCGGCGGGTTCGGACCGTCGAGAACGCTGACGTCGAAGCGCCGCCGGTCCTCAGCGGGCATGTAGATGCGACCGAGCGCGAGGTCACGCGGGACATCCTGGAGGAAGTTGACGAGCTGGAGCCCGGTGCAGACGTCGTCAGAGGCGGCGACCAGCTCGTCGTCGTCCGCCCGCCGGAGCAGTCCGAGCACCAACCGCCCTACCGGGTCGGCCGAGTGGACGCAGTAGTGCTTCACGTCCGCCCAGGTCGCGTACTCGGCGATGCGCTGGTCCATGCGGTTCGCCTCGATCAGCCGGAGGAACGGCTGACGAGGCAGGTCGAACTCCTCGATCGTCGGCTGAAGCTCCTGCATCACAGGCCAGGTCGGCAGGCCCGTGTAGCAAGCCTCGACCTCGTCCTCGAGCTGGTCCAGGAGCGCGACCCGATCGCCCTCGGCCTCGTCGCCGAGGATGTCGACCAGGCGCGCGAACCCGTACACGGCACGCAGATGCGGGCGCAGCGCGCGCGGGAAGAGGAGCGACGCGACCGGGAAGTTCTCGGTCCGCGCGCGCGCGGCGACGACTGCCGGATCCACGTCCCCTATTGAAACGGAATCTCTGCCACCATCGGCCCATGAGGGCGATGGTGCTCGACGACCCCGGGCGGCCGCTGCGCGAGGCGGAGCTGCCCGACCCCGAGCCGCAACCCGGCCAGCTGCTGCTCAGGGTCCAGGCGTGCGGCGTCTGCCGCACCGACCTGCACGTGCTCGACGGCGAGCTGCCCGACCCCAAGTTGCCGCTCGTCCTCGGCCACCAGATCGTCGGCATCGCCGAGGACGGCCGGCGCCTCGGCGTCCCCTGGCTCGGCTGGACCGACGGTGAGTGCCGCTACTGCACGACCGGACGCGAGAACCTCTGCGACCGCGCGCGCTTCACTGGCTACCAGCTCGACGGCGGCTACGCCGAGCTCGCGGTCGCCGACGAGCGCTACTGCCTGCCGATCCCGGACGCGTACGGCGACGAGGACGCCGCACCCCTTCTCTGCGCCGGGTTGATCGGCTACCGGTCGCTCCGCATGGCCGGGGACGCCGAGCGGCTCGGCCTGTACGGCTTCGGCGCCTCGGCGCACATCGTCGCCCAGGTCGCCCGCCACCAGGGCAGGCGCGTGTTCGCGTTCACGAAGCCCGGCGACACAGAGGGCCAGGCGTTCGCGCGCAAGCTCGGCGCCGAGTGGGCCGGAGGCTCGGACGAGCGGCCGCCGGACGAGCTCGACGCGGCGATCCTGTTCGCGCCGGCCGGCGAGCTTGTGCCGATCGCGCTCGCCAGGGTGGCCAAGGGCGGCACAGTCGTCTGCGCCGGCATCCACATGAGCGATGTCCCGTCGTTCTCGTACGAGCTGCTCTGGGGTGAGCGCCAGGTGCGCTCGGTGGCGAACCTGACCCGCGCCGACGGCGAGGAGTTCCTTGCGCTCGCGCCCCAGGTGCCGGTGCGTGCGCAGATCGAGACCTTCCCGCTGGCGGAGGCGAACGAGGCGCTCGACCGGCTGCGCACCGGACGGATCCGCGGCGCGCCCGTGCTGGTCCTCTAGCCGCACTCCTTCGCGTTGAGCGCAACGTAGACCGCCTGCGTACCGCGGCCGAGCGCGACGACGCCCACGCGACGGCCGCCCTCGACGGTGTAGATCACGTTCCCGAGCCGGTACGCGACGACCTTCCTTGCCTGCCTGAACGGCACGAGCCGCGCTCCGTACGCCCGCTTCAGCGCCGCCACGGTCGAGCAGGGCCCGATCCCCTCCTCGGTCGTGAGCTGCCGGTTCCAGGTGGTGACGACCGCGACGCCCTTGGTGCCGGTGCGGAAGTACGCCTCGAGCTTCTCGCTCGGCGAGACGAACCGCAGATACCCGTCCTCGAGGCGGTCGAGCCGCACCGGCTTCGTCATCAACGCCCGTGCGCGCGCCTTGCTCGCCCCGAGATGGATCCCGGCGACGTACGACTGGGTGATGTCGATCGCCTTCTGCGCCGAGGCGACCGGCACGGCGCAGACGACGAGCACGAGCGCGATCGCGATGCGCATCCGGTGGGACGATATCGCCGGCCGGACCGGTCGCTAGTGTCGGTGCCCGATGCGCGGTCGGCGGTCGACGACGAGATCGGTCTTCGACGACGTCGACCAGTGGCTCGACCGGATCCAGCTCGTCGACGAGGACGACGACCAGGTCGCGAGCTTCCTCGACACGCTCGACCTGCGAGGGCCGCAGGAGCGCGAGATGCTCACGGAGCTGGCGCGGAAGGCGCCGCTCGCCAGGCCAGACGCATTTCCCGCCGCCCACCGGCGCGCAGTCGCCTCGCTCGAGACCCTCGGCCGGCACGGCTATCGCTCGGCCGCCCTGCCCCGTTGGCTGAAGCCGAGGTTCTTCGGCCGGTTCGTGGTCGAGCTGGTCGCCCGGTATGTCGTCGTCTCCCACCTGCGTCGCGTCTCCATCGACATGCGCAACGTGTACTGGCTCCGGACCATGCAGGCGGCGGCCGGAACCGACGAGCGTTCGCTGCTCTATCGAGCACGATCGGAGGCAGAGGGACTCGTCGTCGTTTTCAAGCGCCGCGAGATCGGCCTGCCCTCGTTCGTGATCGGCGGCATTCTCGTCCCGATCGTCCTCGCGCTCGTGCGGTTGATCCAGGGGCTCGACCTCGGCAGCTGGTGGGTGGCGACGATCACCCTCGTGGCCGGCGGGCTGGTCGTGTGGCTGATCTCGGCGATCATCCTGCGTGGCGCGGCGATGGCGAGCCGCCGGATCAGGCTCGCGACGACCGCGCCGCTGGCGGCGCTGTGGGAGGTCCTCGGCTCGGCCGGACAGCCGCCGCGTGACCAGAGCCGCAAGTTCGCAGTCATCGCGATCATGCTCACCACCCTCGCCTGGGTCGTCGTGCCCGCCGCGATCGCCGTCGCCGTGCTCGCGTGAGCCCGCAGCGCCATCGGGCAAAGCCCGGCGGCGCGCGAAAGGCGGCCGGCCGCGCCCCCGTCGGGGCACCATCCGGCTATCGGAAACGCTCGGTCCGGATCAGCTCGAGCACCGTCCTCCCCACGCGCGTCAGGTTCGTCGACGAGACTTGGCTGAGGGTGTCGCAGAGCTTCTGCCAGCAGGCGTAACGAAAGTCGATCAGGTCGATCGCCGGGATGCCCGCCCGGAGGAACGGCGTGTGGTCGTCCATCACCGCACCCTGGCTCGCCGGCGGGAACAACGAGCGCGTTCCGGCCCGCGCCGCCGCTTCACGCAGGCGGGCCCAGAGCGGGAGGTCCGAGGTCACGTCGCGCGTCAGCCGCAGGTCTCGCAGTGCGATGAAGTCGAGCACGACCACCTCGCGGAGCTCAGTCGCGTGCGCGGCTGCGTACGCCTTGCTGCCGCGCAGACCCTCGGCGTAGAAGTCCTTGAATCCGGACGGAGCCTCCTCCCCGTCCGTGAGCAGGAAGCGGACCGCCGCCTGCCCCGGCCGGGGACGATCACTCCGGAGCGCCTTGGCGATCGCGAGTACCGCCCCCACCCCCGCTGCACTGTTGTTCGCACCGAGGTAGCCGGCGACGTCGGTGGTGTCGTAGTGAGCCGCGACGAGGATCGCCGGCAGCCGGCCCGGAACCGCGCCGACGATGTTGCGGAGCCCGCCGGGGACCGGCTCGAAGTGGCCGCCGGGCAGCAGCCGGACCAGTTTCGCCGCGGCGGCGCGCTGGGCGGTCGACCCTGCGGGCCGCGGCCCGTACGAGAGCTGGAGCTTCGTCAGCTCGTACGCATAGGCGCCGTCGAACGGTGCGCCGGGACGGAGCGGGGCGCTCGCCCCGGCGGCCGTCGCCGCAAGCGACCCGAACACGAGCGCAGTTCCGAGCAGACGCTTCAAGCCGACGCCCGGACTCGAACCGGGGACCCCTTCATTACGAGTGAAGTGCTCTACCAGCTGAGCTACGTCGGCGGCGAGCCTACTGTAGCCGCTCTCGAACTCAGGTCAGCCTGATTCTCGGGTCGATCCAGGCGTACAGGATGTCGACGACCAGATTGAAGACGATGATCACGACCGTCGCGAAGACGATCACGCCCAGCACCGTCGGGACGTCGTAGTTGGCGAGCGCCTGCACCGAGGTCCGGCCGAGGCCGGGGAGGCTGTAGACGGTCTCGGTGAAGATCGCGCCGCCGAGAGCAAGGCCGATGTCCATGCCGAGGATCGTCACCACCGGGAGCATCACGTTCCTCAGCACGTGCCTGCGCATCACCGCCGCCTCGGAGGCTCCCTTGGCGCGTGCGGTACGCACGTAGTCCTCGGACATCGTCTCGATCACGTTCGCACGGATCATGCGCACGTACAGCGCGGTGTACAGGACCATGAACGTGAGCCAGGGAAGCACCATGTGGTATGCCCACTGCACCGGCCCGCCCGGCTGCCCCGGAGGAGGGTTGAAGACGTCGGCGTAGCCCGTGATCGGCGTCAGGTGCCACCGGTAGCCGAAGAGGTACGCGAAGATCAGGCCGATCCACACGGGGTGGGCGGAGATCCCGATGAGGACGAACGTCGTCGCCCCTCGATCGAGGAGCGACCCCCGTCGTACGGCCGCAAGTACGCCGATCGGGATCGAGAGCATGAGCCAGAAGACGGCGCCGCCGATCACCAGCGACGCTGTCACCGGCGCCGCGTCGGCGACGATCCGGTTCACGCTCTCCCGGTTGTGCCAGGAATGCCCGAGATCCTGGTGGAGGACGAGTCGGCCGACGAAATGTCCGTACTGGACGTAGATCGGCCGGTCGAGACCGAGGTAGTGCTTCGCCTTGGCGACCGTCTCCGGCGTCGCCCCCTTGCCGGCGAACTGCCGCGCGGGGTCGGCCGGGATGATGAAGAAGAGGATGTAGGCGACGATCGTGACGGCGACGAAGAGCATCACCGCCCAGAGCACCCGCCGGACGAGATACCGCGCCACGCCGAACAGTCTGGGCCGGTCTCGACGCCGGAGGCATGCGAAGTTCTGATCGAGACGTGACGAGAATTGACAATCGTCCGCTTAGCCAGGCCGTCGAGGCTTTTCAGGAGCGGGAGTCCCTTAACACGGCCCTAACTTTCCGCTCGGGTTGTTCGTTGTACGAGCTAACGGGATGGCGCCTTACGCCCAGTCGAGTGCGGCCTCGAGACGGCTCGTCAGGCCCGAGCGGTGGCTCGGTATCGAGTTCAGGCATCTGGCTGCCCTGGAGGCGATCGCGCACGAGGGATCGTTCAACCGGGCCGCCCGGCGGCTCGGCTACACGCAGTCCGCGATCAGCCAGCAGATCGCGGCCCTCGAGCGCACGATCGGCCAGCGCCTCGTCAACCGGCCCGGGGGTTCCTCGCCCGTCGGCCTGACGCCGGCCGGCGAGCTGCTCCTCCACCACGCCGAGACGATCGCCGCCCGGCTGGCCGCCGCAGCAGCAGACCTCTCGGCGCTCGAGCGCGGCGACCTCGGCCTGATCAGGATCGGCACCGTCCAGACGCTCTACGGGGGGCTCGTGCCCTCGACGCTGCGGGCGCTGTCTCAGCGCCGTCCGGAGCTGGCGGTCGAGCTGACGGAGCTCGTCGACGACCGCGAGCTGCTCATCTCGCTGGAGCAGGCGGAGCTCGACCTCGTGATCACCCACCTGCCGCTTCCGCCCGGGCCGTACGACGTCACGCCGCTCTACTCGGACGACTACGTGCTCGTCGTGCGGCGAAAGGAGGCCGGGACGGTCGAGGCGGAGACCCGTTCCGCCGAGGGGCTCGCCGGGCTCCAGCTGATCGCCCTCAACTCGCCGCGCGCGTACGAGCCGATCGTCGTCCACTTCGAGTCGCTGGGGACGCCGGTCACCTTCGCCTACCAGGCGGGCAGTATCCGCACCCTCGAGGGGCTCGTGCTCGCCGGCCTCGGGGTCGCCGTCGTCCCGCGCGCGGCGACCGATCTCCTCACCGCCGACGCGATGGTGGTCGAGCCGGCCTGCCTCGAGCGTCCGGTCCACGTCGTCGCCGCGGTCCGGCATGCAGAGCGCGTCGACGACGAACGAACGGCCGAGGTGATCCAGCTGCTGCTCAGCGCCGCGGGCACCGCCGACGGCGATCGCCGATAAGTCGCTCGAATCGAAGCGTCAGCGATTTTCACCAACAATTCGGGCTTCGCATGTCCATCGGCGTGGTCGTACCGGGGTGAAGAAAAACTGCATGCGAATTGCGAAACCCTTATCGCGACAGGGCTAACGAACCCGTTCCCATTCCGTCTCTAACGGGCACGTCGAACACAGCCGATGACGGGCGGCACCGGGATCTCGGCTCGCAGCCCGTCGAGGGAAAGGAGCGCAATGCGAACGAGATTCCTGATATCCGGGGCGATGGCTGCGCTCGGCACCGCGATGCTGCTCGCAGCCGTTCTGGCCGGGCCGGCATCGAGCAGGTCGAGCGAGCCGTCCAGCTCCGGACAGAAGAAGGGCGGGACGATGAACATCAACATGTCGGGGACCGACGTGGACTACATCGACCCTGCCCTCGCGTACGGCACGAACTCCTGGCAGATCCTGGACGCGGCCTGCGCGAAGCTCGTCGGCTACCCGGACAAGGCGGGCGTGGCCGGCACGAAGCTGACGCCCGACGCGGCGGTCGGCTTCCCGACGGTCTCGAAGGACGGCAAGACGTACACGTTCACGGTCCGATCGGGCTGGCGGTCGAACACCGGCCAGACCCTGACTGCGGCGAACTTCGCTGCGGCGATCAACCGTGACCTCAATCCGAAGATGCAGTCGCCCGCGGTGCCGTTCATCACCGGCGCCAGCGGCATCGTCGGCGCGCAGGCGGTCGCCGACGGCAAGGCGGCAACCGCGTCGGGCGTGAAGGCCTCCGGCCAGAAGCTGACGATCACGCTGCTCAAGCCCGACGGGTCCCTCCTCCCCAAGCTGGCGATGGACTTCTTCTGTCCGATTCCGACGAACACACCGATCACCGCGGACGGGATCAACACGTTCGCGTCGTTCGGCCCGTACTACGTCGCCAGCCGCCAGGTCGGCCGTCAGATCATCGTCAGGCAGAACCCGAACTACAAGGGGCCGCGGCCCCACAACATCGACACGTTCGTGTTCACCGCGAACACGAACCCGGATCAGAGCCTGCTCCAGGTGAAGGCCGGCCAGGCCGACTACGACGCCGGCACGCTGCCGCCGACGGCACACTCCGGGCTCGCGCAGCAGTACGGGATCAACAAGGGCCGCTACTTCGTCAGCGGCGGCCTGAACATCGACTACGTCGCCCTGAACACGTCGCGGCCTGCGTTCGCCAAGGTCGCAATGCGCAAGGCGGCCCAGTTCGCGGTCGACCGGCCGGCCTTGGTCCGCCAGCGCGGCTTCCTCGCCGGTCGGCGCGACGACCAGATCCTGCCCCCGGGGATCGCAGGGTACAAGGACTACAAGCTGTATCCGATCAAGGGCTCGGACTACGCGAAGGCCAAGACCCTGACCCAGCAGGCCGGCGGCTGCAAGAACATCACCCTGTACACGACCAGCACGGCGGTCGGCCAGGGCCTCGGCCAGGTGTTCAAGTACAACCTGGGCCAGATCGGCTGCAACGTGAACGTGAAGCTCCTGCAGGGCTTCCAGATCTACATCGCCACCGGCACGAAGGGTGAGCCGTACGATGCCGCCATCGGGGTCGGCTGGTTCGCCGACTACGCCGATCCGTACGACTTCATCGACATCCTGCTGAACGGCGACAACATCCACGAGGCCAACAACAACAACCTCTCGTACCTGAACGTCCCGTCCCTGAACAGGCAGATGGCGCAGGCCAACTCACTCTCGGGCGACCCGCGCTATGCCGCCTATCAGAAGCTCGACTTCACCATCCAGAAGGGGCAGGCCCCGCTGGTGGTGTACGAGAACCGCAACACCCGCGAATTCGTCGCGTCCCGCGTCGGCGGATACGTCTTCACGAACTCGCACGGTCTCGCCGACCTGAACACGTTCTTCATCAAGTAGTCGGGCAGTGTCGGAAAAAGGGGCGCCGAAGGTCGGCGCCCCTTTTTTCGTGGACGTCGATAACGGATGCCGCTTTTCCGATCGCAATTCGTGCTCGCGCATACGGCGTCCGCTTGACTAGCATCGAATTCGAGCACTTCTCCCTCGATGACAGGAGAATGCACCCTCGTACATCTCGAGAGGGGCTGGTTCGGAGTGGCGCGGCCCCTCTCCGATGTACCTGACCGAGCTCAGGCGCCGCCCTGGGTCTCGAGAGCACCGGGGCACGACTTCGACCGGTAGATCCCGAAGCGCTGCGGGGTCAGGATCCAGCGCCACCGGCCGTCGACCGCGACCGCATGCACGGTCTTCGTGACGATCACGGAGTCCTTGAGGACCGGCTCCGAGAGCTTCAGCCGGAGCGTGATCGCCTTGCTGTCGACCACGCCCCTGTCCCCGGGCACGATGATCCGCTCGTCCTTCATCCCGACGAGCCGGATCCAGTCCAGGTGCCCCGGGATCGGCGTCAGCTGCTCGCACCTGACGTACGCTCCGCGCGTGGCGACGCGCTGCTGGGCGGGGTGCAGGTGCTCCCACGCCGCGCCGTAGTCGTTCGCGGCGATGCTGCTCACGACGCTGCGGAGAAAGACCACGGGATCGTCTGTCGGTTGCTTCGCCGCGGCTCCGTCGCGTCCGGTCGCCCACACGGCGAGGCCTACACCCACCGCGAGCGCCGCCGCGGCGATGCCGAGGGCCCAGTGATGTTTGGTCGGCGAGGCCGTGGCCGCATCGTACTCAGGCATCCCGATCAGCCACTATGGGGCCATGAATCGCCTGCTCGCCGCGGGAGCTCTGGCGGCGTTCATCGTCGCCATGGTCGTGATCGCGCTCGCCAGCCTGGACTCGGGCGATGGGGGAACCCGCGCTGTGACCACGGCCGCGCCGACGCGCAGGCAGAGCCGTCCGCAGCCGACGACCACGGCGCCGAAGCCGCCGCGCCGGATCGCGCTTGTCGTGGTCGGTCCGTACGATCCGCCTCCCGGCGACGGCACCGAGAACGACGACCAGGTCGCGAACGCCGTCGACGGGGACGCTGCGACCTTCTGGAGTACGGAGCACTACACCCATGGCTTCTTCAAGCCCGGCGTCGGCGTCGTGCTCGACGCGGGCAGGAAGCGCCCGATCGCGCGGGTGCTGGTCACGACCGACGAACCCGGGTCGCGGGCGGAGATCCAGCTGGCGGACAGCCCGACCGGCCCGTACCGCGTCGCGTCGGCAGACCGACCGCTCCAGGGCACGACGGCCTTCGCGCTGAAACGCGCCGCCTCGGGACGCTACGTGCTGGTCTGGCTGACGGCGCTGCCCACCGCGACCGGCGAAGGGCATGTGAACGAGGTTCGGGCTTTTCGCTAGACAACGGAACCGGGGACAGGTCAGAGAAAGGAACCGGGGACAGGTCTGTCAGACCTGTCCCTCTCTGTGCTCATCCACAATGCGCGCCGCGCCCGGACGAACATCGCCTCGAGGGCAAGCCCAGGGGTGACGTTGAACTCCTCGAAGGTGCGCCAGAGGTCGCGGACGACCTCGGCCGCCCGCTCGGCACCGATCATGCGCTCGGGCGTCCCGTCCTCGGCCAGCTCGGAGATCCGGTCGTAGTGGACGACCGCCCGCTCTGCGCCGGCGGCGACCACCACCAGGTCCCGGTACCAGGCGGCGAGCTCCTCGAGTGCGAGGATGATCTCCTCGCGCTCGGCGCCCCGCTCGGCACGGCGAACGTACTGGTCGGCCTCACGCTCCGGCAAGGCCCGCAGCTCGAGCGCCTCCTCCGCCGTCGCCCGCGCCTCTGCCCCCCGCTCGCCCGCGAGCGCGGTCACCGTCTGGGCGGCGGCGGCGGGATCGAAGCTCGGATCCGCGTAGACCGACCGGGCGACTGCCAGCAGCTCGCCGCGCCGGCGCGCGGCCTCGGGGTCGAGGAGACGCGAGACGCGGTCGAGCCGCCCGCCGGCCACACGGGCCACGGCGATGAGCTGGTCAGGCGCGAGCCCCGGTGCGAGGCGCTCCGCCTCGGCCCGCACCGCCCGTTCGGACAGACGCTGAAAGGGGACGAGCTGGCAGCGCGAGCGGATCGTCTCCGGGATCGGCCCCAGCTCGTCGGCGGCCAGAACGACGACGGCGTACGAAGGGGGCTCCTCGAGATCCTTCAGCAGCGAGTCGGCCGCGTCGGGGTTGAGCAGGTGGGCGTCGAAGATCAGGTAGACCCGGCGGTCGCCCTCGAAGGGGCGCATGTGCAGATCCCGGCGGAGCTCGCGGATGTCGTCGATGCGGATCTGGTCGCCGTGCGGCTCGAGCACGTACAGATCGGGGTGGGCGCGGCGCGTGGTGCGGTCGGGGTCGCCGAGCAGCTCGCCCGCGAAGGCGAATGCGGCGACCCGCTTTCCGACACCGCCGGGGCCGTGGAACAGGTACGCGTGCGCGGGTCCGTCCCGCAGCGCGGCGGTCAGCAGCTGCCTGGCCTGCACCTGCTCGATCAGGCGGTCGAAGCTCATCGCACCAGCGACTGAACGGCGTCCCAGACCTCTGACGCGATCTCTTCCGGCGTCCGGAGCCGGTCGAGGTCGTCGCCGGCGTGGACTACGCGCCAGCGGTCGGGGTCGCGCGCCGCGAGATCGAGGTAGACGTCGCGCGCGGCGGCCAGGTGCTCGCGCGCACCTTCGTGGATGTCGGCCGCCATGGCCGTGTAGGACCGCGCGCTCTTGCGGCTGACGAGCGACTGGGCCGCCGTCGGCGCGAGGTCGAGCAGCACGACCAGGTCCGGCCGGGGAAGCGCGAACTCGCCGAACTCGACGTCGGTCAGCCAGCGGATGAGCCGCTCACGCTCCTCCCCGGCGAGCTTGGCGCCCTGGTGCGCGAGGTTGGACGCGACGTAGCGGTCGCAGACCACGAGGTCGTTCTCCGCGATCGCCTGCTCGAGAACGGGCCGAGCGTGAAAGCGGTCGCAGGCGTAGAGCAGCCCGGCGAGCTCGGCGTGGACCTCGTCGACGGTGCCGAAGACGCCGTTGAGGTAGTCGCCGACCGCGATGCTGAACGGGTTGTCGTCGTAGAGCGGGAAGCTGAACAGGCGGGCCGACAGGTGCCTGCGCTCGGCCGCCTGGACGAGCAGACCGGCCTGGGTTCCCTTCCCCGACCCGTCGATCCCCTCGATCGCGACGAATGCTCCCGGCACCGGAATCTAGGATACGAGCCCACGTGCGCGCGGTCGTCACAGGCGGAGCGGGGTTCATCGGGTCGAATCTCGTCGACGCCCTCGTTGCCAGGGCCGACGAGGTCGTCGTCGTCGACGATCTGAGCACGGGCAAGCGCGAGAACGTGAACGCGGCGGCCCGGCTCGTCGAGCTCGACATCCGCTCTGCGGAGCTCGCAGACGTATTCGTCGAGGTGCATCCGGACGTCTGCTTCCACCTCGCAGCACAGGCGGATGTTCCGACCTCGGTCCGCCGCCCCGACTTCGACGCCGAGGTGAACGTGGTCGGCACCGTCCGGGTGCTCCAGGCGGCAGGTGACGGCACGCCGGTCGTCTTCTCCTCGACCGGCGGAGCGATCTACGGCGAGTGCAAGCGTCCCGCCCGCGAGACCGACGCCCGCCGTCCGCTGTCGCCGTACGGCGTGGCCAAGCTGGCCGGCGAGGAATATCTGGCGGCGTGGAACCGGCTCCGCGGCACACGTCATACGGTGCTGCGCTTCGCGAACGTCTACGGCCCGCGGCAGGAATCGACGCTCGAGGGGGGCGTGGTCGCGATCTTCCTGGAGGCGATGGGCGAGGGCCGCGAGACGCTGATCTTCGGGGACGGCAGCCAGACGCGCGACTTCGTGCACGTCGACGACATCGTCTCCGCAGTGCTCGTCGCGCCGGGCACCGGGGGCGTCTTCAACGTCGGCAGCGGAGTCGAGACCAGCGTCGGCGATCTCCACGCGCAGTGCCGCGTGGTGACCGGCGACGAGCAGCCGCCGCGGATGGAGCCCCCGCGCGCGGGCGATGTGCTCCGCAACGCCCTCGACGTCTCGCACATCCAGCAGGAGCTCGGCTGGCGGCCGCAGGTCCCGCTCGACGAGGGTCTTCGCCGGACCTGGGAGTGGATCAGACAGTAGGAAACGGAACCGGGGACAGGTCCATCAAGGGAACCGGGGACAGGTCTGTCAGACCTGTCCCTCTCTGTGCTCATCGTTTACCTGTCCCTCTCTGTGCTCATCATTGGAGGAGCGCCGCGCGCCGGGGCGAATCCCGCCTCCGTGGATACACCCGCGGCACAGATCGAGCTCGTCCGGCCCTGGCGCACGGCGACGCTGGTCGCATCGTGCGTCGCCGGGATCGAGCTCGTCCTGCTCGTCGTCCTCGGGGTCGTCGTCCTCGGACGGTCGGTCGCGCCGCACGTCCGCGCGGCCGCCGCCAAGGCCGCCCACGCGTCGAAGCATCACGTCGCTTCCGTCCCCCACCCTGCGAAGCTCACGCACGCCCGCCACCCGGCGGCCGCGGCGCGGCTCCTGCCGCGCTCGAAGACGTCGGTCCTGATCCTGAACGGCAACGGGATCAACGGCGCCGCCGCCCAGGCGGCGACGATCGTCCGCTCGCGCGGCTATGCGGTCAAGGACACGAGAAACGCGCCGCGGATCGGCTACCCGACCTGGCACCTGATGGCGGCGCCGGGCTACGTGCGCGAGGCGAGGCGCTTCGCGACGGACATGGGCCTGTACCAGAGCCGCGTCGGACCGCTCGACGGCATGACCCCGCGGCAGCTCCACGGCGCGAAGCTGGTGTTGATCCTCGGCAGCTCGCGTTAGCCAACTGCTTCGCAGGCCGGGCAAAGCCCGGCCGCCCGCCTCGGGCCCGCGCGGTGAACAGCAGAGGCCGGAAGATCCCTGGCCGAAGCGCGAGAACCTTGTCCAGTCCGGACACGTCCGGTGCCAGGCACCGGACGTGTCCATTCGAGTCACACGACCGCTCAACCATGCGGGCCCGCCCTGTCCAAGAGCGTCACGTCCGGTGCCTGGCACCGGACGTGACGCTCTTGGACACGGCCGTTAGCGGCCCTCGACTTTCGCCCGCGCCTGGTCGAGGAGGCCGCCCGGGCGGCCGGCAGGCCCGTACGGATCGAGCCCGTAGGCCCGGTCGAGGTCGCGGAGCGCAGCGCGGTACCGGCCGGTGAAGAACTCGAACGATCCGAGTGCGTACCACGTGTTCGAGTTCTCGGGCTGGAGCTTCACCGCGTCGCGGTAGTACCGGAGCGCGAGTCGGTCGGAGGTCCGGGCCGACTCGGCGTCGCCGAGCGCCAGCAGCGGATCGATCGCGAGCGGGTCGAGCCAGCGGGCCGAGCGTCCGTCCGAGACGGCGTAGCCGATGTTCCCAGCCGCGATCGCGCTGTACGCCGAGTCGACGAGGCGACCGGACGCGTACGGCGCCGTCAGCGAGTAGAGGACCGCGACCACAGCGACCGCGGTCGCGCCGGCCCAGACCGGTCGCAAGTGCACGGGCGGACTGGCGCCGAGGCCGACCAGCACCCCGAGCGAGAAGAACGCAGGCGCACCCACGGCGACGAACTCCCAGTGGATGTCGACGAGCGAGTGCACGGCGAACGCGCCCGCACCGACGGCGAGCGCGACGGCCGCCGCACGCTCGGCCGGCTCGACCTTCCTGACCGCACCGGCCGCCGCGGCCGTCCCCGCCCCGAGCACGCCGAGCAGGAGCAAGAAGCCGACGATTCCCGTCTCGGCGAGGAACTGGAGCGGCAGGTCGTGCGGCTCCGTGGTGACGATCGAGCCGTTCCTGATCGATCGGCGGGCAACCTCGAACGTCGCCGCACCCTTGCCGCCCGCGGGGGCGTCTTCGAAGAGCCGCCACGCCTCCTTCCACCAGGTCCAGCGATTGCTCGAGCTGAGGTCGGCCAGTCGGTTCGGCGACTGGGTCACTTCGGCGGTCTTCGCGCTGCGGAACTCGTCGAGGATCGTCCCGCCCTTGCGCACGACCACGACCGCGAGCGCCGCGACCGCGACCACCAGGACGACGAGCCCGAGCGCCCGTGCGAGTGAGCGGCGGCGCTCGGGAGGCACCCCGCTGCTCGCGGCGAGGTAGGCGAGGACGACGACGACGGCTGCACCCAGGCAGCCGATGACACCGAACCAGGCGCCGTCGTTCACGCGGTCGGCATAAGGCTGGAGATCGTCGGTGAGCGCGGGTCGCGAGAAGGCCCACAGCGCCACGAGCCCGGCGACCGGCGTGACGATCACGAGGGTGGCCAGCGTCTCCAGGCGGTCGCGGTCGATCGCCAGCCAGGCGAGCGCCGCGAGCGCCGCGACCGCAATCCCGGCGCGCGAGTACGTCAGCACAACGGTGAGCTCCGCCAGGTAGACGAGCAGCGCCCCGGCGGCTCGGGCGGCGGGGTGAAACCGGCGGGAACAGGCGGCCCAGAGCCCGAGCGGCACCGCCGTCGCCGCGACCAGCGCGAGCGAGTTCCAGTAGCCGACCGGGTTGCGCAGGCGGGTGACGCGCGCGCCGTCGGGGAAAAGCGACGGGACGACCTTCCCGAGCAGCGACCAGGCGAGCACGAGCCCGAGGAGGAGCGCGAGCCCGGCCGCGGCCGTGCGGGCCGGCTGCGGTACCCGTGTCGCCAGCAGCCCCAGGAGAGCGAACGCCGCATAGACGAGCAGCCGGTCGAGCGCCGCCCAGGACAGGTCCGGGGCGATCGACCACGACATCGTCACGCCGACCCAGGCGGTCAGCGCCGCGAGCAGCCCGAGCGTCGCCAGCCCGGCGCCGCGCGGCACCGGTACGCCGCCGCCGGCCGCGAGCACGCACGCGGCGATCACCGCCAGCGCCCCCAGCCAGAAGAGGCGCCCGTGGGAGGTCGCATCGCCGAAGAAGAGCGCCGTGAACAGCAGCCCGGCCGCCGCGAGGAGCGTCGCCCGGCCGGCGAGCATGGGGGGCTGCATCGCCGCTCGACGCTAGCAGAGGGCCCTTCGGGTGACGCCTTTACACACCCTTAACCCGTGCCTCACCGGCCTCTTATGCCAGGGCCGAAGACTACGTTCAGGCCCTATGACGCCCGGGCAATAACGTACAGTGCTGTCGACGAGAGTCCGGCTCCTAGGGCGCCACGTCGCTCGACCTCGCTCCGCGTGATCCGTTCGCTTCGCCACATCCTTGTCGCACTGCTGATCATGGGCGCCTCCGGCGCCGCCGTCGGTGTCGCCTCGGCCGCCGGCAAGGACACGACTGCGTGCTGGAAGACGCTGATCAACGACTGGTACGACGGACGGATCGACGGGATCTACGAGATCCACTGCTACCGCGACGCGCTCAAGCATCTCCCGGCCGACCTGGACACCTACGGCAGCGCCAGGGACGACATCCAGCAGGCGCTGCAGAAGCGGATCATCGAGAGCCGAAGCGGCCATACGTCGACGACCGGCAAGACGACGACCACTCCCGGCGGCGGAGGCGGCTCCGGCGGCAACGGCGGCGGCTCAGGCGGCGGTGGCTCAGGCGGCGGTGGGTCGGGCGGCGGGGGTAGCAACCCCGGCGGGGACGGCTCGCAGTCGACGAGCGGCCCGATCAACGACGCGATCAACGCCGGCAAGCCCGGCAGCGCCGACTCGCTCCCCGTCCCGCTGCTCGTCCTCGGCGGCGTCGCGCTCGTCCTGATGGCGGCCGGCGGCGCCGGCTTCCTGGCCCGCAGGTCGCGCCTGCGCCGGATGCAGGTCGCCTCGGCGGCATCCGTGCCGCACGGCCCCGGCGCCGAGCGGCCGGAACAGCGGTAGTCGCCGCGAAACGCCTGCAAACAGGACAAAAACCGTTCCGTCCGGGAGACGCTCTACGCTCCTTGGTCCCTTTCCGGAGGAAAGGGTCACGCAGCTAATCTTGGGAGGCGAGAGATGGCGTCCACGAAGGCATCCGCAGGTATCGAGCACGACTCCAACGAGGTCGTGAACGCCGTCATCGACGCGACGGCCGACGTCGGAGTCGAGCGCTTCTTCACGATCCCCGGGCGCGACCCGTTCGAGGAGGTGGAGTGGGAGCTCCGCGATGCCTTCATCCCGGGCAAGGACAAGCCCGTGTTCGAGCAGAAGGGGGTCGAGTTCCCGAAGTTCTGGTCGCAGACCGCGACCAACATCGTCGCGCAGAAGTACTTCCGCGGAAAGATGAGCTCACCGGAGCGCGAGCAGAGCGTGAAGCAGATGATCGGCCGCGTCGTCGACACGATCGGCGGCTGGGGCCGTGCCGGTGGCTACTTCATCTCCGATGAAGTAGCGGATACGTTCGAGGCCGAGCTGAAGGCGATCCTGGTCAACCAGTACGCCTCCTTCAACTCGCCGGTCTGGTTCAACGTCGGCTTCGAGGAGAAGCCGCAGTGCTCCGCGTGCTTCATCCTCTCGGTCGACGACTCGATGGAGTCGATCCTCGACTGGATCCGCCGCGAGGGGATCATCTTTCGCGGCGGCTCCGGCTCTGGCGTCAACCTCTCCCGCCTGCGCTCGTCGAAGGAGCAGCTCTCGAAGGGCGGCTACGCCTCGGGCCCGGTGTCCTTCATGCGCGGCGCCGACGCCTCCGCGGGGACGATCAAGTCTGGCGGCAAGACGCGGCGAGCCGCGAAGATGGTCGTGCTGGACGTCGACCACCCAGACGTCGAGGAGTTCATCTGGTGCAAGGCGCACGAGGAGGAGAAGGCGCGCGTCCTCGAGCAGGCCGGCTACGACATGTCGCTCGACTCACCGGACTGGGCGTCGATCCAGTACCAGAACGCGAACAACTCTGTGCGGGTGACGGATGCCTTCATGGAGGCGGCCGAGGCAGGCGCCGAGTGGAACCTGACCGCACGCACCGACGGCAGCGTGGTGGACACGACCGACGCGCGCACCCTGCTGAGGCAGATCGCGGAGGCGGCCTGGAAGTGCGCCGACCCGGGCGTGCAGTACGACACGACCATCAACGCGTGGCACACGAGCCCGAACTCGGGGCGAATCAACGCGTCGAACCCGTGCTCCGAGTACATGCACCTCGACAACTCGGCCTGCAACCTCGCCTCGCTCAACCTGATGAAGTTCCGCGGCGAGGACGGCGAGCTCGACCTCGACGCGTTCCAGCACGCGGTCGACGTCGTCTTCCTCGCGCAGGAGATCGTCGTCGGCTACTCGTCCTACCCGACGCCGGAGATCGAGGCGAACGCGAAGGCCTACCGCGAGCTCGGCCTCGGCTACGCGAACCTCGGTGCATTGCTGATGGCGCGCGGTCTGCCCTACGACTCGGACGAAGGGCGGGCGTACGCGGCGGCGATCACGGCGCTGATGACCGGCCGCGCCTACCGCAAGTCGGCGGAGATCGCGGCCCGGATGGGCCCGCACGCCGGGTACCAGCCGAACGCGGCGGCGATGGTCGGCGTGATCGCGAAGCACCGCGCGGCGGTCGGCAACATCCAGGACTCCGACTCGGTTCCGCCCAACCTGCTCGCCGCGGCGAGGCAGTCGTGGGACGACGCGCTCAACCTCGGCGAGGTGCACGGCTTCCGGAACGCCCAGGCGACCGTCCTCGCTCCGACCGGGACGATCAGCTTCATGATGGACTGCGACACGACCGGGGTCGAGCCGGACTTCTCGCTGGTCAAGTCGAAGAAGCTCGTCGGCGGCGGCGAGATCACAATCGTGAACAAGACGGTGCCGATGGCGCTCGAGAAGCTGGGCTACACGCCGGCCGAGAGCGACGAGGTGGTCGCGTTCATCGACGAGCGGAACACGATCGTCGGCGCCCCGTACGTGAAGACGGAGCACTACCCGGTGTTCGACTGCGCGATCGGCGACCGGGCGATCCACTACTCCGGCCACGTGAAGATGATGGGCGCCGTCCAGCCGTTCATCTCCGGCGCGATCTCGAAGACCGTCAACCTGCCCGAGCAGGCGACGGTGGACGAGGTCGCCGACCTGTTGGTCGACGCGTGGAAACTCGGCGTGAAAGCGATCGCGATCTACCGCGACAACTGCAAGGTCGCGCAACCGCTGGCGGGGAAGAAGGAGGGCGCGGAGCCCGCCGTCCCGCCGACACCGCTCACCCAGCGCCGGCGCCTGCCGGAGGACCGCACGGAGATCGGCCGCAAGTTCCGCGTCGGCGACTACGAGGGCTACATCCACGTCGGCCTCTACGAGGACGGCACGCCCGGCGACATCTTCGTCGACATCGCCAAGGACGGCACCACGATGGCCGGGCTGATGAACTCGCTGATGATCGCGGTCTCGATGGGCCTCCAGTACGGCGTCCCGCCGGAGGTCTACGTCTCGAAGCTGTCGCACATGCGCTTCGAGCCGTCGGGCCTGACGAACGACGCCGACATCCGCACGGCGAAGTCGATCGTCGACTACATCTTCCGCTGGTTCGGCAAGAAGTTCCTGACGCCCGACCAGCAGGAAGAGGCGGGGATCCTCTCGCCCGAGGTGAAGGCGCGGCTCGCCGAGCGCTATGCCAACGGCGACGCCGCCCCGGCGGCACCGGTCGACGCCCCGCCGCCCGGCCAGACCGCCCTGTTCAACTCGTGGGAGGACGCGGTCGAGTGCGCGAAGTGCGGCGGCCGGATGGTGCGCACCGGCTCGTGCTACACGTGCCGCGACTGCGGGACGAACACCGGCTGCTCGTGATCGCCGGCTGAGCCCTCACGCCGGCATCGGTCTACGAAGGGCCGCAGACGCGGCCCTTCGTCATCCGTAGGAACGGTCGTTCCACTTGATCCAGGCGACGATCGCGCCCGGCAGGCTGGCGAGCATTACGGCGATCCCGATCGCCCAGTGGCCGACGCCCATCAGGATCCCGCCTGCGACCAGGCAAGCGATGAAGACACCGAGCCCGACGAGAAAAGCCATGGCGTCGGACACTACTCCATGCGTGTCGCGTCTTCCCTACAGCTCGCCCGGAGGCGCGAACCGGTAGAACACCTGGCCGGCCTTTGCGAGCACGCCCGGAACGAAGTCCTCGAGCGCCCGCGCGTTCTCCAGGCCGCCGAGGCTGACCGGCTCGTATCCCGCGTCGCGGATCAACTGCTCGGTCACCTCGCGCGCGTCGTCGTCCGCGCAGTAGAGGCAGCCCGGGCGCACGCGCTGCTCGGCGACCTGGTCGTAGAGCGAGCCGAAGTTCGCATTGAACGCCTTCGCCGTCGGGCCGTTCGTGTGCGACCTAACCTCATGGGCGAACGACTCGAACTGCTCGTTCCTACCGGCGAACGCATTCGCGGTGTCGATCGCGACCTTGCCCTCGACTCCGGTCACCTTCGCGAGCGCGTCCGAGATCGAGCCGGAGGGGACCGCGACCAGGACGACGTCGGCATCCGATGCGTCACCGCCGTCGCGCCCGAGCGCCGTCACCTCGTGACCTGCCTGCTGCCAGAGACGGGCAAGCCCGCCGCCGATGTTCCCCTTGCCGATCGTCGTGATCTTCATGGCACGAGCCTCCCGATGTCGGCCTCTCCCGGCCCCGTGACCGTAGCCAAACGAGGTGTGCGAACGTGTCGGCGTGAAGCCGGACGGCGTGAGGGTGGACAAGTGGCTCTGGGCGGCGCGCTTCTTCAAGACCCGCGGCGCCGCGACCGAGGCTGTGCTCGGCGGGCACGTTCAGATCAACGGCGCGCGCGTGAAGCCGGCACGTGACGTCGTCGTCGGCGACCGGCTCGAGATCACGCGGTCGTCGGAACGCTGGACCGTGATCGTCACCGGCCTGGCCGACCGAAGGGGCCCGGCGAGCGTCGCCGCCACGCTCTACGACGAGACGCCCGAGTCGGCCGACGAGCGCAAGCGTCGCCGGGACGAGCGGCGCCTGGCGCGGCCGCTCGGCGCCGACCTTTCCGCCAGGCCGACCAAGCGCGACCGGCGGCGGCTGGACGCGCTCCGCCGCGGCCGGCGGCGCGGCGCTAGCTAACGGACCTCGAAGCCGGCGAGCCCTTCCGGCGCTTCCTCGACCACGTCCGCGCCGACGACCTCCGAGCCTCGCGGCCCATCGCGGCACACCCGGACGAGCGAGTCGACCGCATCGGCGTCGCCTTCGAAGACCGCCTCCACCGTCCCGTCCGAACGGTTCCGCACCCACCCGGCGACGCCGCGGCTGCGCGCCGCCCGCTCGACCGCGTAGCGAAATCCGACGCCCTGAACCCGACCGTGTACGGTCACCCTCCGCCGCACCACGAGGTCCAGCCTATGGAAAGGTCCCGCCGTGACCGAACCGCGCGAAGTCGCCGACCGCGTCGAACGGGTGGTCGACGGCGTCTGGCACTGGCGAGTCGACAACGCGAACATCGGCGGCGAGATCTCGTCCTCGCACGCGGTCGCGACCGACCGCGGGTGCGTCCTGCTGGATCCCGTCCGCCTCGCACCCGGCGCGCTGGCCGAACTGCCGACGCCGGAGGCCGTCCTCCTCACTGCGAGGACGCACCAGCGCGCGGCCTGGCGCTACCGTCGCGAGCTCGGCATCGAGGTCTGGCTCGGCGAAGACGCGCCCCGGGCAGACGAGGAACCTGACCGCCGATTCGCCGAGGCCGATGTCCTTCCCGGCGGTCTCGAGGTGATCCGCACCCCCGGCCCCGAGTGGCCTCATTACTCGTTCCTGCTCCGGCGCGATCCGGGCGTCCTGTTCTGCTCCGACCTGTTGATGGACGACGGCGGCATGCTCGCCTTCGTGCCGGGCGAGTTTCACGACGACCCGTCCGAGACCCGCCGTAGCGTCGAGCGCCTACTCGACCTCGACTACACGATCCTCTGCCTCGACCACGGCGCGCCGGTGACGCACGACCCGAAGGCGGCGATCCGCGACCTGCTCGCGTCAGCAATCTAGGCTCGATGCGGGGCGGGCTCCGGCAGCGTTCCGGGAGGCCCGAGCAGCTCGATCCCGTAGCGCGCGCTGATCTCTGCCAGCCTGGCGGGATCGTGCGCCCGGCCTTCAGGCGGAAGCACCTCCGCCGGTGCGGGCTCGCCGACCTCGCGGACGAACCCGTCGAATCCTGCCGGCGTGGCGATTGCCAGCCACCGCGCAGTCTCGGACTCGACACGATAGGCGTGCGGGATGTCCCGGGGCGCGAAGGCTGCCTCGCCGGCTCCGATCTCGACCGAGCCGTCCGGCAGATGTACCGACAACCGGCCCTCGAGCACATAGAACACCTCGTCCTCGCGGCGGTGGACGTGGAGCGGCGGCATGTCACCGGCCCTCGCCTCGCTCTCCACAACGGCAACCGCGCCGCCGCTCGATTCCCCGTCGACGAGGACGCGGGCGAGGGTGTCGATGAACCACGTCGCACCGGTGGTAGTCGTGGTGGTCATCTCGCCTCCTCTCTAAGACTCCGATTCGGAGTCTTGCCCGAGATGATAAGCTCCGAATCGGAGTCTTGTCAAGCGGCCGGCTTACACCCTTCTCGTACGTCGTCCTCGCCCTGATCGGTGAGGGCGGCGCGGGCCCGCACGACCTCGCCTCGATGATGCGGCGTGGGAGCATCTACTGGGCTGCCGCAGAGAGCCAGTGGTACGGAGAGCCGAAGCGCCTGGAGCGGCTCGGCTACCTGCGCTCGGAGAAGCGCCCTGGGAAGACGGGACCGCGTACCCACTACCTCCTGACGTCGAAGGGGCACACGGCGCTGCGGGAGTGGTTGTCCCAGCCGTCCGTCCTGCCGAGGATCCAGAACGAGGCGATCGTGCGGCTTCTCGCCGGCGACATCGGCAGGGACGACGCCTCGCTCGCAGAGAGCCTGCGGGCCATGCGCGCCGACATCGAGACTGCCCGGGCGAATCTCGAGGCCGCACTGCTCGTCGCACCGTCACTGCCGCACCGGCGACGCTACCTCGATCTCATCCAGCGCTACGGCCGTGAGCTGCTCGACATGCACGAGCGCTGGCTCGGCGAGGCCGAGCACGAGCTGCTTCGCCGGTAGCTACCTGAGCTGCCAGGTGTTGTCGCGCAGGACCGGTACTGCCGCACCGTCCGGTTCGATCCCGTCCACCTCGACCTCGGGCCCACCGATCATGAAGTCAGTGTGGGTTGTGGACTGGTTGATCCCCAGCGAGTCGAGGTCGACGGCGTCACGGTCGGCCCCGTCGAGATCGACGGCGTGCAGGACGGCGGTTCCGTAGGCGATGTGCGAGGCGGCGTTCTCGTCGAACAGCGTGTTCCAGAACGTGATCCCGCTCCGGCCGACGCGCGAGCGCTCGTCGACCAGGGCGACTTCGCCGAGGTAGGAGGCGCCCTCGTCCAGCGCAACCTCGGCCCGGATCTCGTCGGCGCCGGACGCAGCGTCCACGTGGGTGATTCGTCCGTTCGAGAAGGTCATCTCGAGGTCGCGCACGACCGTGCCGCTGACGAGGACGAGCGGCTGCGTCGACCGGACCCGGCCTTCGGTCCGCCGGCGGTCGGGGGTCGTGAACACCTCCTCGGTCGGCAGGTTGGGGACGTAGAACTGCCCCTGGTTAGTCTCGGCTCCCGCCGCGACCCAGCGCGACTGGGGCAGGAGGCCGATCGTCAAGTCGGTACCGGGGCCGCGGAAGCGCAGCGTGTCGAATCGGCGCTCGTTCAGCTGGGCGGCCCGCCCCTGCAGCAACGCGACGTGGTCGCTCCAGGCCGCGACCGGATCAGCCTCGTCGAGGCGAACGACCGGCCTGATCGCTCCCCAGAGGCGCGCGACGTCAGGCTCCCCGAGGACCTGCTGTGCCCAACCGGGCGTCGGCAACGCGATGATCGTCCAGGGGATCTGGCGGCGATCGATGGCGTTCCAGATCGTTCGCCGAACCTCCGGGATGACCGACTCCGCCACCCGCTGCGGATCGAGGCCGGCCATGAGGTTCGGGTGCGGCTCGCCGACGACGTTGATGTATGCCGAATGGCGCTCGGCTTCCTCGTTGATCCGCTCGATCATCCACCGCGGCGCCCACCCGACCGCCTCGTCCGGGGCGAGCTCGGCCTTTGCCCGCCGCAGGTGATTGTCGAGGTAGTGGGCGTCCACCCAGCGCGCGCCCTCGCCGTACGCAACCCGGGCCAGCGCCCGGACGAGCGGCGCATGCTCGATGTTCGCGAGCACGACGACGTCCTGGCCCTGCCGCAGGTTCACGCCGACACGCAGCGCGAGCCGCGCGTATTCCTCGAGCTCGCCTTCGCGCTGAGCCCAGAAAGCCTCGAGATCCACGATCGTCGGGACGCTATCTAGAATCGGCGGATGGGAGACACCGCCCCGACGCAGGCGCCGCCGCGGGAGCGGATGAGGTGGGACGAGCTCGGCGCGGCCGCCCGCGAGCTCGCGGTGACGATCGCGGACGACGGGTACGTGCCCGACCTGATCCTGGGCATCGCGCGCGGCGGTCTGCTCGTCGCCGGGGCCTTGTCCTACGCGCTGGGCGTCAAGAACACGTTCACGATGAACGTCGAGTTCTACACCGGCATCGACGAGCGACTGCCTGTGCCGATGATCCTTCCGCCGGTACCCGACCTCGTCGATCTCCACGACGCGCGGATGCTGATCGCCGACGACGTCGCGGACACCGGACAGACGCTCGAGCTGGTCAAGGGCTTCTGCGCGGGCCAGGTCGGCGAGGTGCGCACAGCCGTGCTCTACGAAAAGCCGCGCTCGATCGTCAGCTGCGACTTCGTCTGGCGCCGCACGGACCAGTGGGTCGTCTTTCCCTGGAGCGCGGAGCCTCCCGTCGTCGGCTAGGCCACGTCGGGGCGAGCAGAAGCTCCCGACGGTTCATCTCTCTGTGTCTACGGACTAGGACTTGCCGGAGGTCCGCTGGAGCGCGGCGAGCACCTCGCCCGGCTCGGCGTGCCGGCCGACCTGCTGCTTCGAGAAGACCAGCTCCCCGTCGGCGATCACGTCGAACTGGCTCTTCTCTCCGGGGATGTCCACGGCGTCGTAGCCGTTGGCCGTCAACTCGGCCACGAGACCCGCGGCCCGCTCGTCGTATCCGCTTCAGACGGGGCAGTAGTAGATCTCGACCGTCACGGCGCCAACTGTAGACATTCGGGCCCGAGCTCCGAGACCGACGGGCAGCCGGCGAGCGCCAGCGTGAGGTCGAAGTCGGCGACGAGGTTGCGGATCACCTCCCGGACGCCCGCTTCGCCGCCGAGCGCGAGGCCGTAGACGTAGGGCCGGCCAAGGAGCACCGCGGTCGCGCCCAGGGCCAGGGCCTTGAAGGCGTCGGCGCCGCCGCGCACGCCGCTGTCGAACAGCACCGGGATCTGCCCGGCGACCGCCTGGACGACTCCCGGCAGCGCGTCCAACGATCCGATCGAACCGTCCACCTGCCGTCCGCCGTGGTTGGAGACGACGAGCCCGTCGAGACCGTGCTCGACTGCGAGCCGTGCGTCGTCCGGGTGGACGATGCCCTTGACTACGATCGGCAGCCTCGTCTGCTCCCGCAGCCAGGCGAAGTCCTCCCAGGCCAGCGAGGGACGCGAGTAGACCTCCATCACCTTGCGGACGGCCGCGACGCCGATGCCGGAGCGCAGGTTCTCGCGGAAGCTGCCCGGGTACGAGCGCGTCGCCTGTACGAGCGAGCGGATCGCCGCCGGCGTCGGCCGGCCGGACCGCTCGACGGCGCCCGGCTCGACCATGCTGCGAAAGACCGGATCACTCGTGTACTGGGCGATCCCCCGGCCGGTCGCGAACGGCAGGTGTGCGAAATCGAGGTCGCGCGGCCGCCAGCCGAGCATCTTCGTGTCGAGGGTGACGACGATCGCCTCGCACCCGCACGCCTCCGCGCGGCGGACGAAGCTCGCCACCAGCTCGTCGACGGTGCTCCAGTAGAGCTGGAACCAGTGCGGCGCGCCGCCCATCGCGTCCGCGCACTGTTCCATCGGCCGCGACGCCTGGTTCGAGAAGATCATCGGCACGCCCTCCGCTGCGGCGGCCCGCGCAACGGCGACGTCGGCGTCACGGTGCGCCAGCTCCAGCACACCGATCGGCGCGAGCAGGAACGGCGTCGGAAGACGGCGGCCGAAGAGCTCGACCGCCGAGTCGCGGACGGAGACGTCCCGAAGGACGCGCGGGACGATCCGGTGGCGGTCCAGGGCCGCCCGGTTGGCGGCGATCGTCCCTTCGGCGCCCGCACCGCCGGCGACGTAGGCGAATGCCTCGGGCGACATCCGACGCCGTGCCAGCCGCTCGAGCTTCGACGGATCGAAGGGGATCGCCGGCCGACGGCCGCGCACGCCGGCGAGGTAGATCTCGGTCTGCCGCTGTTGACCGGCGCCCGGCGGAGTGCTCACCCCGCGATGCTCAGCGTGCGTCGTCGAAGCGCCGACCCACCTCGGTCCAGTTGACGACGTTCCACCAGGCGGCGAGGTAGTCCGGGCGGCGGTTCTGGTAGTTCAGGTAGTAGGCGTGCTCCCACACGTCGATCCCGAGCAGCGGGACGTCGCCCTGCATGATCGGGCTGTCCTGGTTCGGAGTCGAATAGAGGGCGAGGCCGGTGCCGTCCCAGACGAGCCACGTCCAACCGCTCCCGAAGCGCTTGACGCCGCCGTCGTTGACCTGCTCCTTCAGCTGGTCGAGGCCGCCGAAGGTGTCGTTGATCGCGTCGGCGAGCGCCCCTTCGGGCTCTCCACCGCCGTCGGGACCCATGATCTGCCAGAACAGCGAGTGGTTCGCGTGACCGCCTGCGTTGTTGCGGACGGCGGTGCGAATCGCCTCCGGCATCACCTCGAGCTCCGTGAGCACGTTCTCGACCGAGCGGTCCGCCCACTCGGTGCCGTCCAGCGCCTTGTTCGCGTTGTCGACGTACGCCTGGTGGTGCTTGTCGTGGTGGATCTCCATCGTGCGCGCGTCGATGTGCGGCTCCAGCGCGTCGAAGGCGTAGGGCAGTGCGGGCAGCTCGAAGGGCATCGGTCTCTCCTCCTCGTTGGACTCTGGACCGATTCTCTCAAAGACGGAACCGGAGACAGGCCCGTAGGGCCAGTCCCTCTCTGTGCTCAACATAGGATGGGCCGCGATGCGCGTCGTTCTCGGCTGCGGCAACTTCGGCGGGATCGGGTCGGCGCCCGCGTTCTTCGGCCAGGGAGAGTCGAAGGAGGAGGCCTTCGAGCTGATGGACGCGGCGTGGGCGCTCGGGCTGCGCCGGTTCGACACCGCGGACGCGTACGGCGGCGGGCGGAGCGAGCAATGGATCGGCGACTGGATGCGCGCGACCGGCAACCGGCCGCGAATCACCTCGAAGACGTTCAACGCAATGGAGGACGGGGCCGACTTCGGGCTCGCCCGCGACCGGGTCCTGCGCCAGGTGGAGACGAGCCTGGAACGGCTCGGTATCGACCGCATCGACCTCTACCTGACGCACGAGCCCGACCCGAACACGCCCGTGGAGGAGACCTTCATGACCTTCGCGACCCTGGTCGAGCGTGGGCTGATCGGGGCCTGGGGCATCAGCAACGCCGGGGTCGACGACCTGCGGGAGTGGCTCTCCCTCGGGACGCCGTCGCTCGTCCAGAACTCCTACTCCCTGCTCGAGCGCGGCGACGAGGCCGAGGTCATCCCGCTCTGCGTCGAGCACGGGATCGAGTACCAGGCGTTCAGCCCGCTCGCCGGCGGGTGGTTGACGGGCAAGTACCACCGCGGCGCGGAGCCGCCGCCCGGCTCGCGGATGACGATGAGGCCGGAGCCGTACCGGCACCTCCAGACCGACGGCGTCTATGACGGGCTCGACGCGCTGGGCCGAGCCGCGGCCGAGCGCGGCGTGAGCATGGGCGGTCTGGCCCTCGCCTGGGCGCTCGGCACCGTGGACTCGGTCGTCGTCGGGCCGCGCCGCCCCTCCCACCTCGAGAGCGTCCGCGATGCCGTCGAACTCACCGTGACCGATGCCGAGCGCGACGAGTTAGGGTCGTTCTTTCCCTGATGTCCTTCGTCGTCCTCACCCAGAGCGAGGTCGAGCGTCTGCTCGACATGCCCGGCTGCATGGACGCGATGGCCGAAGTCCTCGAGGCGCTCGCGCGCGGAGAGCTCTTCCTGCCGCTCCGGATGATCGCGTTCCCACCCGGCGAGAACAGCGGGATCGGACTGATGCCGGCGCACCGCGGCGGGGCGAACCCGGCCTACTCGCTGAAGACGATCTGTCTCTTCCCGGACAACCCCAAGCGCGGGCTCGACCCACACCAGGGGACCGTCACTCTGTACTCGGGTGAGACCGGCGAGCTGCGGGCGCTGATGAACGCGTCGGCAATCACCGCGATCCGCACAGCTGCGGTGTCCGGCGTCGCCACCAGGCTGCTTGCCCGCGAGGATGCCCAGGACCTGGCGATCGTCGGCGCGGGCCACCAGGCGCACCCGCACATCGCCGCGATGCTGGAGGCGAGGCAGTTCGAGCGGATCCGGATCGCCGCCCGCTCGGTCGAGAGTGCCGAGCGGCTGGCATCGGAGTGGCCGCTCGCGACCGCCGTGGAAAGCGTCGAGGAGGCCGTACGCGAAGCCGACGTCGTCTGCACGGTGACGAACGCGAGCGAGCCGGTCCTCCGGCACGAGTGGCTGAAGCCCGGCACGCACGTGAACGCAGTCGGCTCGAGCATCAAGACCGCCCGCGAGCTCGACACCGCCACGATCGTGGCCTGCTCGTTGTTCGTCGACCGGCGCGAATCGACCGTGAACGAGGCGGGCGACTACCTGATGCCGCTTGCGGAGGGCGCGATCTCCGGGCCCGAGCACATCAAGGCCGAGCTCGGCGAGATTCTCACCGGCGCGCATCCCGGACGGACCTCTGACGACGAGCTGACGGTGTTCAAGTCGCTCGGCCTCGCCGTCGAGGACCTCGCCGCGGCGGAGTACGTCGTCCGCCGCGCGGCCGAGACGGGCACCGGCACCGCGGTCGAGTTGTGATCCCGCTCGCCGAGATCGAGCGGGCGCGCGAGCGGATCGCCGGCGCCGCCGTCCGGACGCCGCTCGTCCGGCTCCCGGATACGGACATCTGGTTGAAGCTCGAGAACCTCCAGCCGGTCGCGTCCTTCAAGATCCGCGGCGCGACGAACGCGATCCGGGCCGCCGCTCGCGAGCAGCTCGTGGGCGGCGTCGTGACGGCAAGCGCGGGCAACATGGCACAAGGGGTCGCCTGGGCGGCGCGCGAGGCGGGCGTGCCGGCGACGATCGTCTGCCCAGACCACGCGCCGCAGACGAAGATCGACCGGATCGAGCGCCTGGGCGGACGCGTGCTGAAGGTGTCCTACGACGACTGGTGGCGGGCGATCGAGGATTCCCGCTACGACGGCGCCGACGGCCTGTTCGTCCACCCGGTGCAGGACGAGCTGGTGATGGCCGGGAACGGGACGATCGGGCTCGAGCTGCTCGACGACCTGCCGGACGTCGACACGGTGCTCGTTCCGTACGGAGGCGGGGGGCTCGTCTCCGGGATCGCGAGCGCGGTCAAGGCAATCCGTCCGAGCGTCACGTTCTACGCCTGCGAGCCGGCGACGGGAGCGGCCGCCGGGGCGGCGTTCGGCGCCGGCGGGCCGGCAGAGGTCGAGTACACGCCGTCGTTCGTAGACGGAGCGGGCTCACGACGAGTTCTGGACTCGATGTGGCCGCGCGTCAGCGAGCTCGTCGACGGTGCCTTTGCGGTCCCGCTCGACGAGGCGGCCGGCGCCGTTCGAATGCTGGCGGAGCGCATCCGCGTGGTCGCCGAGGGCGCCGGCGCGCTCGCACCGGCGGTCGCGCTCTCCGGCCGCGCGGGCGGGGGCAGGATCGCGTGCATCGTCTCCGGTGGCAACATCGACCTGCCCGTTCTCGCTCGGATCCTCGCGGGCGAGACGCCGGAGTAGCATTCGGACATGCTCGAGGTCGGCGACCGTTTCCCAGTCGAGAAGCTGTCCGTCCGCCCCGACGGGCCGGCGGTCGTCTACTTCTATCCCGCCGACCTCACGCCCGGCTGCACGATGGAGGCGAAGGCGTTCAACGACCGGTACGACGCGTTCCGGGAGGCCGGGTACGAGGTGATCGGCGTCAGCGTCGACTCCGACGAGAAGCACGACGAGTTCCGGTCCGAGTGCGGCCTGCGCTTCCCCCTCGTCGCAGACGACGGAGCGGAGCTGACCAAGTCGCTCGACCTGTACAAGCAGTACGGCGACTACGGCTGGTTCGCCAGGCGGGTGACGTACCTGCTCGACGGCGACGGCGTCGTCCGGCAGGTCTGGGACGTCGAGGACGCCGGCGCACACCCGGAAGAGGTTCTTGCGGCCGTCACCGCTCGATGATCGACGCCGTCCGGAGCTCCTACGAGGCGTTCGCGCGGCACGACCTCGACGGGGCGCTCGCGATGATGGACGAAGCCATCGTCTGGCACCAGGCGCAGGGACTGCCGCACGGCGGTATCTACCACGGTCTCGCGGAGGTGCGCGCAAACGTCTTCGATCCGATCGACGAGTCGTGGTGGGTGGACTTCAAGGCCGATCCCGAGGAGCTGATCGGAGTCGGCGACGACGTCGTTGTCCTGGGCCGGTACACCGCAACCGCGAAAGAGACCGGGAAGCCTCTGGACGTCCCGTTCGCCCACGTCTGGCGGTTCCGGGACGGGCGCGCCGTGCGCTTCCACCAGTTCACGGACACGCGCGGCTGGGTGGAGGCCTTGACCGCCGTGAAGGAGCCCGCGTGAGCATGGGCTACGTCATCAATGCGGACGACCTCGAGGCCCGTCCCGAGAGCGGCACCGCGCTGACGAAGGTGACGATCGACCGTTCCTGCGGGTGCGAGCGGCTCGAGCAGCGCGTGCTCCGGTTCGCGCCCGGCCGCTCCGAGGAGCGGCAGACCGGCGACCGCCAGGAGCTCTTGTTCGTCACGAGCGGCGGCGGCGCGCTGGTTGCCGCCGGCGGCACGCACCAGCTGGAGCCGGATACCGGCGCGTTCCTCGTCCCCGGAGACGCCTGGGCGGTCGACAACCCGGGTCCCGACGACCTCGTGCTCGTGTCCGTGACCGCTCCCTGCGAGGGTGAGCGCCGCTTGCAGGTGACCGTCCGCTACGCCGACCGGCCCCCACTGCCCGCGACCCCGAACCGCGAGTTCCGTCTGCTCGTGAACGAGGACCTCGGCTGCCTCGACGTCACCCAGTTCGTCGGGCTGATTCCTCCCGGCCGGGCCGCATTGCACAGCCATACGTACGACGAGGTCGTCTACGTCGTCGACGGCGAGGGCGTCCTCCACCTCGGCGGCACCGACACGCCGCTCGCACCGGGCTCGTGCGTCCACCTGCCGCCGCTCCAGGAGCACTGCCTGGAGAACACCGGGCCGACGCCGATGCGAGTCCTCGGCGTCTTCCACCCGTCCGGAAGCCCGGCCGCCAAGGCGTACGAAGCTAACGAATAGCTCGCAGTTGGCGTCCTAGCCTCCACGGACTACGATCCCCCCGATCCCCCACCTGCAAGGAGAGAACTGCATGCGGAGACTCAGATTCATCCTTCCCTTTGCGGCTGCGGCGCTGACGCTCGCAGTCGTCGCGGCAGCGTCGGCGACGCCGAGCCGGACCGCAGCATCGGCGAAATCCGCCAAGATCAGCTGTAGCGGCCCGCTGAAGATCGGCTTCGCGACCCCGGTGACTGGCGGCGCGGGCTTCCTCGGCACCGAGCAGGTGACCTGGGCGAAGCTGGCCGTCAAGCTGCTTGCCCCCGCAATGGGCCTGAAGGTCACCCTGGTCGTCGGCGACACGCCTGTCGAGCAGGGCCCGGCCGTTGCTCAGACGGTCGCGCAGAAGTTCATCTCGACGTCGAATCTCGTCGGGGTGATCGGCCCGTCGACCTCGGGCGCGGTTGCCGCCTCGAGCAAGGCGTACTTCCAGGCCGGGATCGCGCACATCTCGCCGTCGGCGACGCGCACGTCCCTGACCAAGGGTGCCGAGAAGGAAGCAACACCCGGCTTCTTCCGCGTCGTGCCCGGCGACTACATCCAGGGCCCGAGCGACGCGAACTTCATGATCAACAAGCTGAAGGTGAACAAGGTCGTGCTGTTCGACTTCCAGGAGCCGTACTCGCTCGGGCTGGCGGATGCCGCGCAGGCCGTCCTGAAGGGCAAGGGGGTCACGACCGTCCGGCTGTCGGCCCCGAACACGACGACCGACTACTCGTCGTACGTCACTCGGGTGCCGAGCGACGCGGACATCGTCTTCTTCCCGACGCAGAAGCCGGGTGACGCGCAGACGTTCGCGCGGCAGCTGGTCGAGCAGGGCAAGAAGGCGAAGGTGTTCGGCGGCGACGGCTCGAACGACCCGTCGCAGTTCAAGACGCCGGGCGCCTACGTGTCGAACTTCGCCCCGGACATCACCGGCATCGCCGCCGACAAGGCGCTGATCGCCGCATGGCAGAAGGACAATCCGAAGGACAAGGTCGGCTCGTTCGGCCCGCCCACCTACGGCGCCGTCCAGGTACTGCTCCGGGCGATCAAGCAGGCGTGCAACGCGAACCACGGCTCGCTGCCCAACCGGCGTGCGGTCGTGCAGAACGTCAAGAAGGTCACGATCAAGAACTGGATCCTGGGCGGGACGTTCCGCTGGTCGACGAAGTCCAACGACCCGCTGAACGCGAAGTTCTACATCTTCCAGATCCAGCCGAACGGCTCGTACAAGCTCGTCGGCTAGGAGGTCATCGGATGCACGCGATGCGGCCCGGCTCGTCCGGGCCGCATCACGTCTGAGAGGATCGGCGCGGCGTGCTCGCCAGCTTCACCTTCCACCACTCCGAGTTCATCCAGCTGACGCTGAACGGGCTCACGCTGGGGAGCGTCTACGCGATGATCGCGCTCGGCTACTCGCTGGTCTACGGCGTCCTCAAGCTGCTCAACTTTGCCCACGGCGACGTCGTCATGATCGGCTCGTACATCGGGTTCGGGATGCTCCAGCTCCTGGGCGGAACGAGCGATCCGGCCGTCCCGGTCTGGCTGCTGCTGATCCTGATCACCGTCGTCGCGATGGCGGGCTGTGCGGCGCTCGGCGTGGCGATCGAACGCTTCGCCTACCGACCGCTACGCGACGCCCCACGGATCGCGCCGCTGATCAGCGCGCTCGGCGTCTCCTTCTTCCTCTCGTACTCGATGCAGCTCCTGTTCGGCGCGCAGTACCGCGACTACGACCTGTTCTCACTGCCCGACAATCCGCTGTTCCTGAAGGGCTTCACGATCGACGGCGTCCGGTTCGATCTCGTCCGGGACATCATCATCGTCTCCGCCTTCGTGCTGATGGGAATTCTCTGGTTCCTGGTCAACAAGACGAGAACGGGAAAGGCGATGCGCGCGACCTCGTTCGACCGCGAGGCGGCGGCGATGATGGGGATCGACATCGACCGCGTGATCGTGTTCACGTTCGTGCTCGGGTCGGCGCTCGCCGGCGCGGCCGGCGTTCTCTTCGCTCTCCGCGTACCGACGCAGGTGTCGCTCGGCTTCACGTTCGGCTTGAAGGGGTTCACCGCCGCGGTGATCGGCGGGATCGGCTCGATCCCCGGCGCGATGGCCGGCGGGCTGATCCTCGGTCTCGCGGAGTCGTACTCCGCCGTCTACGTCGACCGGATCCCGCTGCACATCTGGCCGCAGGCGGCCGGGACACGCTGGACCGACCTGGTCATCTTCTCGATCCTGATTGCGTTCATGATCTTCCGCCCCCAGGGCCTCCTCGGCCGCGCCGACATCAAGAAGGTCTAGGTGAGCGACTCGACGCCCGAATACCCGCCCGGTCCCGACGCCCCGGTGACCTCGCCGGCGATCGGCCGCGACGAGTGGGTCGCCCGCCACCTCGACCGGCGGCTGCCGCCGCGGCTCGGCAAGGTCGAGGCGCGGCTTCGGCGCGTGCCCTGGTGGGCGTGGCTGACACTCTTCATCGGAGCCGCCTGCATGCTCCCGGTCTTCTCGAGCAGCGGCTACGTGCGGCGCGTCGGCTTCGACACGGTGCTCTACATGATGCTCGCGCTCGGCCTGAACGTGGTCGTCGGCTGGGGCGGGCTGCTCGACCTCGGCTACGTCGCGTTCTATGGCGTCGGGGCCTACGCCTATGCGCTGCTCGCCTCCGACCACTACGGCCTCCACCTCTGGTCGGTGGTAGTGATCCCGATCGTGGTCACAGTCGGCGCGGCGGTCGGCTTCCTGCTCGGGCTTCCGTCACGACGGTTGAGCGGCGACTACCTGGCGATCGTCACGCTCTTCTTCCTCCAGCTCTTCCAGACGCTCGCCGTGAACGGCGACCAGTTCCTCTTCAACCTCGGGAACGTCACCGGCGGGGCGAACGGCGTGCTCAACGTCGACCCGCTCGACTTCTTCGGGAAGAAGATGGCCGTCCAGCACGACGGCGTGTTCGCGGTCGGCTACTACTTCGTCGCCCTCGGCTTCTTCGCCGTCGTCTTCGTCGCCCTGCGGTTCGTGAACCTCTCGCGTACGGGGCGCGCCTGGCGTTCGCAGCGCGAGGATCCGCTCGCCGCCGAGGTGATGGGGATGCCCGTCAACTGGCTGAAGCTGCTCAGCTTCGCCTTTGGGGCGGCGGTGGCGGCGCTGACGGGCACCCTGTTCGCGTCGCTGAACGCCAGCGTCTTCCCGCTCACGTTCTACTTCGTCCTACTGATCACCGTCTACACGATGGTCATCCTCGGCGGCCAGGGCAGCCAGGCCGGCGTCGTCCTCGGAGCGGTCCTGATCAGCGTGCTGCTCGAGTTGCTACGTGACCCGTCCAAGGCGCGCGACCTGTTCTACCTTGCACTCGCAGGAGGCCTCGTGATCGGGCTCAGGCTCACGTGGAAGCTCGCCGCGGTCGCGGCCGCGACGATCGCGTTCGGCTTCGCCGCCCACGCGATCGCGCACGCAATCGATCCGTCCTGGACCTCCGGCAGCGGGGGCGGGTGGGCGTCGGACTGGGTGATCGTCCCGGCGACTGCGGCCTCGTGGATCGCGCCGGTCACGTACGTCGGGCTGATCGCAGTCACTCTCGCCCTGACGGTGTTGCCGCCCCGCGTGCGCATCGTCGCCCTCGTGCCGACGCTCTACCTGGCGATGTTCGTGTGGGAGAACGTGATGCTCGCCAAGCCCGAGCCGACCAGGTACATCGTGCTCGGCGTCACCCTGGTCAGCCTGATGATCCTCCGCCCGAACGGGCTGCTCGGCGAGCGGCGCGTGGAGATCGTGTGATGGCCGCTCGCCTCCGGCTCGCTCGCGCGGGGGGAACGGCCGGTTCCCCCCGCGAGCCCCCCTCCCCTTCGTGCTCACGGCAAACGGCATTGGGCCGCGCCCGCCATGTCGGTCGCGGCGACGGAAGCCCCTTGGCGAGCCGTGAGGGTGACGTGTGAGCGCAATCCTCGAGCTGCGCGGCGTCTCGCTGTCGTTCGGCGGGTTGCGGGTCGTTTCCGACCTCGACCTCGTCGTCGGCGAGGGCGAGATCGTCAGCGTGATCGGCCCGAACGGCGCCGGCAAGACGACGGTCTTCAACCTCATCACCGGCATCTACGAGCCCGACGATGGCGAGATCCTCCTCGACGGCCGCAACATCGCCGGCCTGGCGCCGCACCGGATCAACCGCCTCGGCGTCGCGCGGACCTTCCAGACGCTTCGGCTGTTCCTGAACATGTCTGTGAAGGAGAACGTGATGTCCGCCGCCTACGGTCAGACGAAGGCGGGCGTGTTCCGGTCGATGCTCCGCACGCCGGGGATGCGCCGCGAGGAGAAGGAGATCGCCAAGCTGGCCGAGGAGCGGTTGTCGTTCTTCGGCGAGCGGTTGATGGGCTATCGGTGGAACCAGCCGGCCTACTCGCTGTCCTACGCCAATCGGCGGCGACTGGAGATCGCGCGGGCGACCGCGACGCAGCCGCGGATCCTCCTTCTCGACGAGCCGGCGGCGGGCATGAACCCTGCCGAGACCCAGGAGATCACGAAGCTGATCTCCCAGCTCCGAAGGGAGGGCGGGTACACGATCCTCGTGATCGAGCACGACATGCACTGCGTCGAAGGCTGCTCCGACCGGGTGGTCGCGCTGGATCACGGGGTGAAGATCGCCGAGGGATCGTTCGAGGCGGTCGCGACCGACCCGGACGTGATCGAGGCGTACCTCGGAGTGGGCGGCACCGATCGGAAATGAGTACCAACGGCGACGCGCCGCTCCTGCGGCTCGAGGGGATCAACACCTATTACGGGCTGATTCACATCCTCCAGGACCTGAACGTGGAGGTCCGCGCGGGAGAGCTCGTCTGCCTGCTCGGCGGCAACGCCTCGGGAAAGTCGACGACGCTGAAGACGATCCTCGGCATCGTCCGGCCGCGTACCGGCCAGGTGCTGCTCAACGGCGAGGACGTCACCCGCCGACCGACCTCGTACCGGATCTCTCGCGGAATCGCGATCGTGCCGGAGAACCGTCGCCTGTTCGCGCCGATGACGGTGATGGAGAACCTGGAGATGGGGGCGTACCTGCTCGGCAGCCCGGCGAAGGAGGACTTCGAGCGCGTCTACTCGCTGTTCCCGCTGCTGTACGAGCGCCGGTCCCAGCTCGCCGGGACGCTCTCCGGCGGCGAGCAGCAGATGGTCGCCATGGCTCGCGCGCTGATGTCGCGGCCGAAGCTGATGCTGATGGACGAGCCGTCGATGGGCCTCGCACCGGTGCTGGTCGAGCGGAACTTCGAGATCATCAAGGAGGTGCACGAGTCCGGCGTCGCGATCCTCGTCGTCGAGCAGAACGCGAACGTGTCGTTGTCGATCGCCGACCGCGGGTACGTCCTCTCGACGGGCCGGCTGGTGCTGGAGGGCAAGGCCGCAGATCTGCTCGAGGACGAGGGCCTGCGCAAGGCGTACCTCGGCCGGTGACCGCCTGAAATCCGGGCGCTTCGCGCCCATGACGATTTCAGGCGGCGAGAGATCCACCAGCCGTGGCGAGCCGCAGCCGCACATGTCGGCTGCGGCGGCGGGCGTTCGCCTGTCCCTGGGCGCTAGTCGCCGAGTAGGAGTCCCATCTGGATCGCGTCCCACAGCTCACCGCTTCGCCGGCGGTACTGCTTCACGAGCCGGCCCTCCTCAATGAAGCCGAACTTCCGGTAGAGCGCGATCGCGGCCTCGTTGTGCGGGAAGACCTGGAGGCAGAGCTTGTGCACGCCCTCCCCGCGCGCCCAGTCGATCGCGCAGGCGAGCAGCGCGGCCCCGATGCCGCGGCCGCGCCATTCCTTCGCGACCGCCATCCCGATCTCGCCGAACCCGTGGCGATTGCGGTCGACGTGGATGTTCCCGACGATCGCGCCGTCGGCAACGGCGACGAAGTCGCCCTCCAGCCGCCAGTTCCGCGCGCGCTCTTCGACGTCGACGGGCGGCTCGGTCGCGATTCCGTCGCGCTCCTCCGCGACTGCGGCAAAGAGCCGTGCGAGCGGCAGCCGATCGTCGTCCGTCGAGGGGCGGACTTCCACGGCCGGATGGTCGCACCACGACGGGCCGTTCGTCGGCGCCACCGGAAAGGCCCGGGGGACAGGCTCAAGCCTGTCCCTTCTGTGGCGGTAAGACGTACGCTTGGCGCGTGGCGGTTGCGTCCTCCAAGCTCGGCGCCGGGATCCGGGGCGAGTTCCCGATCCTGGCGCACACGACCTACCTGAACTCCTGCTCGCAGGGAGCGCTCTCGCACCGGGTCCGCGCGGCATACGAGGAGTACCTCGCCGGCTGGGACGAGAACGGCGCCGAATGGGCGGTCTGGGTCGAGCGGGCCGACGCCGCACGTGTGGCCTTCGCACGGCTCCTCCATGCAGAGCCGTCCGAGCTCGCCGTCACCACCTCGGTGACCCAGGGCGTCTCCGGCATCGTCTCTGCGCTCGACCTGCGCGCCCGGCCGAAGATCGTGATCAGCGAGTACGAGTTCCCGACCGTCGGCCAGATCGCACACGCGCAGGAGCTCCGCGGCGCCGAGGTCGTCCACGTGACCCCGGAGCCGGATGGCTCGATCGCGCCCGATCGGTTCGCCGAGGCGATCGACGAGCGGACGGCACTCGTCTGCTGCACGACCGTCTCCTACCGCACCGGCCATCGCCACGACGTCGCCGAGATCGCGCGCCTTGCGCACGACGCGGGCGCGTTGTGCCTCGCCGACTCGTACCAGGCAATCGGTGCGATCGACTTCGACGCCCACGCGCTCGGGGTCGACTTCGCCACCGGCGGGACGGTCAAGTACCTGCTCGGCTCGTCCGGGCTCGGCTTCCTCTACGTGGGCTCGGGCCTTCTGCCGGAGCTGCTTCCGACCCAGACCGGCTGGTTCGCCGACGAGGACATCTTCCAGATGGACATCTCCGACTACTCGCCGGCCGCCGATGCCCGCCGCTTCGACGCCGGGACCCCGCCGGTGCCGAACATCTACGCCGGCCTCGCCGGCATGTCGCTGATCGAGGAGGCAGGAACACCCGCGATCGAGGACCATGTCGCCGCGCTCGCCACGAGGCTGATCGACGGCCTCGAGGAGCTGGATGCGATCGTCGCGACTCCGAGCGAGGCCGCGCGCCGGGGCCCGCTGGTCTGCGTCCGCTCGACCCACGTCCGCGCACTCGTGGACGCACTCGCCGCCGAGCGCATCACGTGCTCCGAGCGCGACGCCAACCTGCGCATCTCGCTCCACCTCTACAACATCGAGGACGACGTCGACCGCGTGCTCGACGCCCTCCGCCGGAACCGCCAGCTGCTTGCGCATTAGACTCGCTCTCGATGCTGCTCCGAGAGCTCGACTACGCGCGGCCGGGGTCGGTGGACGAGGCTGTGCAGCTCCTCTCCGCGCGCGAGGACGCCCGGGCGCTCGCGGGCGGTCAGAGCCTCGTCAACGTGATGAAGACACGGGTTGCCGCCCCGGAGCTCGTCGTCGACCTGAACGGGATCGACGCGCTACGCGGGATCGCGACCGACGGCGGGGCGCTGACGATCGGCGCGATGACGACGTACGCCGCGATCGTCGACTCGCCGGAGGTGGCCGCCGCGCGGCCGGTCCTCGCGGAGGTCGCGCGAACGATCGCCGACGTCCAGGTACGCAATCGCGGCACGATCGGCGGCAACGTCTGCTCCAACGATCCGACGAACCATTTCCCGCCGCTGCTCGCCGCATTGCAGGCCGAGTTCACGATCCGCTCGGCCGGCGGCGAGCGCACCGTCTCCACGGACGAGTTCTTCGAGGGCGTGTTCGCAACCGCCGTCCATCCCGGCGACCTCCTGACTGCGATCCGGATCCCGGCCAAGGGAGACGCGCGCGACGGCTGGGCGAGCGCAACCCTCGGGCGGGAGGGAACGGGCATCGTCAGCGTCGCCGCGAGCGTCTCTGGCGGCAGCGCGCGAATCGCGATCGGCTGCGTCGCCGCGACGCCGGTGGTGGTGACCGCCAGCGCCGACGAGACGGCGGTCGCCGACGCGGTGAAGAGCGCCGATCTCGACCCACCCGCCGACGTCCACGCGTCAGCCGACTACCGCCGCCACCTCGCCGCGGTGCTCGCCGCCCGCGCGGTCAGGGATGCGGCATGAGGTACTCATGCGGCATCCCGGGGAGGGGCACCCGGGGGAACCGAGAGGTTCCCCCTTGCGCGGTACCCCGGGTTCCCCGGGGTGCCGCGGGAGAGAGCCGGGACGCAGCATGAGCGAGCACACGATCGCGGTGACGATCAACGGCGAGCGCTACGAGCGGGAGGTCGAGGCGCGGAAGCTGCTCGTCCACTTCATCCGCGACGACCTCGACCTGACGGGTACCCACGTCGGCTGCGACACGGGCAACTGCGGCGCCTGCACCGTCCTCCTCGACGGCAAGGCGGTGAAGAGCTGCATGCTGCTCGCACCGCAGGCGGACGGCGCCGAGATCACAACCGTCGAGGGCCTCGCCGGCGACGAGGGCGAACTGACCCCGCTCCAGCAGGCGTTCCACGAGCACCACGGCCTGCAGTGCGGGTACTGCACGCCGGGAATGCTGCTGAGTGCCGCCTACCTCCTCTCGCACACGCCGCAACCGAGCGAGGAGGAGGTCCGGCGCGCGATCCAGGGGAACATCTGCCGCTGCACGGGGTACGTGAACATCGTCAAGTCCATCCAGGCCGTGTCCCAGGGACAGTCCCTGTAACGAGACCGTGACCGAGACCGCACAGGAACAGCAGGTCGAGCTCGAGGTCGGGTACGCGTCCGGCAAGAGCGTCCCGCGCAAGGAGGACCGCCGGCTCGTCCAGGGCCAGGGTGTCTTCGCGGACGACGTCAAGCGGCACGGGATGGGGTACGTCCACTTCGTCCGCTCGCCGTACGCGCACGCGCGGATCGTGTCGGTCGACGTCTCCGCCGCCGAGGCGCTCGAGGGCGTCTACGGCACGCTGACACCGGACGAGGTCGCGGAGCTGACCGACCCGTTCTTCGAGCTCACCACCGCCCCCGGCAACCAGATCAAGGACTACGCGCTGGCCGTCGGCCGGGCTCGACACATCGGCGAGCCGGTCGTGGCCGTCGTCGCGGAGACGAGGGAGCTCGCCCGCGACGCCGCCGACCTGGTCGAGGTCGAGTACGAGCCGCTCGACGTGATCGTCGACGCCCGCCGCGCGCAGGACCACGACGCACCGCTCCTCCACGAGGAGGCCGGCACGAACATCGTCTGGTCGGGCACGTTCGACTGGGGCGACGTCGACGGCGCGCTCAAGGCCGCCGACCACGTCGTGAAGATCGCGGAGCTCCACTTCGACCGGTTCTCCTCCACTCCGCTCGAGTGCTCGGCTGCCCTCGTCGAGTACGACCGCGGCACCGGACAGTTCACTCTGCACTGCAACCATCAGATGCCCGGCGTCGCCGCGATCTGGATGGGCCCGGCGCTGCGGGTGCCGCTAGACAAGCTTCGCTTCGTCACCCAGGACATCGGCGGCGGCTTCGGCAACAAGATCACCACCCACGTCCAGCTGACCGCCTGCTGCCTGCTCGCGCGGAAGCTGAAGCGCCCGATCCAGTGGACGGAGTGGCGCACCGACCAGCACACGTCGAACGCCCACGGCAACGAGCGCTGGTTCCACGACATCGAGGTCGCCGTCCAGAACGACGGCACGATGCTCGGCTTCAAGGTCAAGGCGCTCGACGACTGCGGCGCGTTCCCGCGCTACGAGCCGCTCGGCTGCATCATCTGGGCGCAGGTCACGCCAGGGCTGTACCGCTGGCGCAACATCCGCGTCGACTTCACGCAGGTCGTGACCAACAAGAGCCCCGTCGCGCCGAACCGCGGCTACTCGCGGATGCAGCAGCTGTGGCTGACCGAGCGGATCTGCGACATCGTCGCCCACCAGCTCGGCCTCGACCCCGTCGAGGTGCGGAAGCGCAACTACGTGCGCACGGACGAGATGCCGTACGAGACGCCGAACGGCTGCGTCTACGACTCAGGCGACTACGCGCGCTGCCTGGACATCGCGCTCGACCTGATCGACTACGACGCGGCCCGCGCGCGGCAGAAGGAGCAGAACGGCAAGATCGTCGGGATCGGCATCGGCAGCACGCTCGACTCGGGCACGAACAACTTCGGCCAGTCCACGCTCCTCAACCCGGAGCTCCAGTTCTCGGGGAACAACGAGGTGGCCACGATCAAGCTGGACATCTTCGGCGAGATCGTCCTCACGCTCGGCACCGTCCCGCAGGGCCAGGGCCACGAGACGGTCGCGAGCCAGGTCGCCGCCGACATCCTCGGCGTCTCGCCCGACCAGATCCACGTCCGGCCCGGCCACGACTCGTACTGGAACTCTCACGCCGGCTTCTCGGGGACGTACGCGAGCCAGTTCGCCGTCACCGGCCTCGAAGCGGTGAAGGGGGCCGCCGAGAAGCTCTCGCTCGAGATCCGGCGCCTGGCGGGCGGCGTGCTCGCCGGCGCCGACCCGGACGACATCGTCCTCGAGGGCGGCTTCGCCAAACGCAAGGACAACCCGGAGGCGGCGCTGCCGTTCATGGCCTGCGGCGCGATCGTCAACGCGAACAACGCCGTCCTCCCGCCCGAGCTCCGCGACATCACCCTCAACTGCCGCCACGTCTACGTTCCGCCGTTCGAGCTCCCCGACCAGGAGCGCAAGTTCGGCAACCTGACGCTGACGTACGCGACCCAGATCCACGCGTGTGTGGTCGAGATCGATCCCGAGACGGGAGAGGTCGAGATCGCCGACTACGCCGCCGTCGACGATTGCGGGATCCGGATCCACCCGCAGATCGTCGAGGGCCAGGTGCACGGCGCGACCGTGCACGCGATCGGCGCCGCGCTCTACGAGACGTTCGCGTACGACGAGTACGGAAATCTCCTGACGTCCAACTTCTACGACTACCACGTGCCCCACGCGCTGGACCTGCCGGCGATCAAGACCGGGCACATCGAGAGCCCCTCGCCGTTCTCCTCCCTCGGCACCAAAGGGATGGGCGAGGGCGGCGGCGCCGCGATCCACGCGATCTGCGCCGCGATCCAGGACGCGCTCCGCCGCGCGGGCTCCAAGGCGGTTGTCAGCGACTCGTTCAACCCGCCCGAGCGGGTCTGGCGGATGCTCCAGACCCCGGAGGAGACGGCGGCACTCGTGGAGGTCACCCAGCAGTGAAAGTCGAAGGCACAAAGGAGTTCGACGCCCCGCCCCAGCTGGTCTGGGACGTCCTGAACGACCCGTCGAAGATGGCGAAGCTGCTCCCCGGCGTGGAGAGCTTCGAGATCCAGGACGACCGCCACTGGAAGGCGTCCGTGAAGATCCCGCTCGGGATGGGCGGACTGAAGCTCAACTTCAACTTCGAGAAGATCGAGGAGCGGCCGATCGAGTACGCCAAGCTCTCGTCGAAGGGCCAGGGCGTCGGCGCGATCGTCGCGATGGAGACCGAGTTCCACCTCAAGCCGGACGGCGAGCGGACGAGCATGGACTGGATCGCCGACGTCCGTGTCGCCGGGCCGATCGGGAGCATGGGCCAGCGCGTCTTCCAGCCGATCGTCAACCAGCAGGTCGGGAACGTCCTGAACGCGCTCGAGGAGCAGGTGGCCGAGGCAAAGGGCAGCGGCGACGGAACAGAGGGCGACGGGTCGACGCACGCCGCGTGACCGAGTCTCCGAAGGTCGAGCTCCAGCACCAGGTTCAGCTCGACTCGATCGTTTACGGCGTCTTCGTCGCCCGCGTGGCGAGCGACGGCTACCGGTTCGTCCACCGTGACGGGTGGCGTACCGTCGCCGAAGAGCCTGACCTGGGCACGCCGTTGATGCGGTTCACGACGGAGCGGAACGCGACGAGCTTGTACGAGCTCGACGGAGCGCTGACCCTCTTCGCCTTCGGGCCGGGACATGTTCTCGTCCTCGCCGCGGCGAACGAGCAGGAGGCCGTCGAGGGCCTGTTCGAGCGTTTACGGGAGCTACTCCCGACTCCCGATCCGAGCTCGAAGCATGAAGTGCCGGTGACCTTCTGGACCTACGGCATGCAAGGTCCGCAGCAGTCCTGGCGCTCGATCGCCGTCCCGGGCTGGGACGAGATCGAGGCCAACTACCGCGAACGCACGCGCGCGCCGATCGCCGAGCTCATGCGCGGGTTCCGTCCCGCGTCCGGCGGGCAGTTGATCCTCTGGCACGGCCCTGCCGGAACCGGAAAGACGTTCGCGCTCCGCGCGCTGGCGTGGGAGTGGCGGGACTGGTGCGAGTTCAGCTACATCGTCGACCCCGACGCCTTCTTCGGCCAGCACGCCGACTACCTGATGTCGGTGCTGCTCGAGGACGGCGAGGGAGCCATGATGCGTCGGTTTCAAAGGGGATGGACAAGCTACGCCACGCTCGGGCTCCACGGCACCGTGGAGATGGAGGTCGAGGAGGAAGAGGAAACCGAGCCTCCATGGCGGCTGCTCATCCTCGAGGACGCGGGCGAGCTGATCCAGGCGGACGCGCGTGCAGCGGCCGGGCAGGGCCTCTCGCGGTTTCTCAACGTCGTCGACGGTCTCATCGGGCAGGGTCTGCGCGTGCTCGTGCTCGTCACGACCAACGAGGCGGTGCGCAGGCTCCACCCGGCAGTGGCGAGACCCGGCCGCTGCGCGGCGGAGGTGGAGTTCGGCCCGCTGTCCCCGGCGGAAGCGGCGGCGTGGTGCGACGCGCACGGGCTCGAAGAGCACCCGAAGAGCCCGACGTCGCTCGCGTCGCTCTTCGCCCGCCTCGAGGGCCGCGACCCCGACGAAACCGTCCTACTCGGCTTTGGGGACACCTGAGTTCACGCCTCGCCTACTGATCAGCCGCGGTCGGGCGGGACGGCGACCGGCGGCGGCTGTGGGGCCTCCTCGGTGCCGGCTCCGGTCGACTCGACCGCAGCCTCGATCTCGGCCAGGCTCTCGGCGTCCAGCTCGAGGTCGTCCGCGCCGAGCCAGTCGTCGAGCTGGGCGGGACGCCGCCCGCCGACGATCGCACCCGTGACGCCCGGAACCGCCAGCACCCAGGCGAGCGCCAGTGAGGCGACCGTGGTTCCGAGCCCGGCGGCGATCGGCTCGAGCGCCTCGACCAGCGCCAGGTTCTGCGACAGTTTCGGCTCCTGGAAGGGCGGCGCGTTCCGGCGCCAGTCGTCCTCGGCCAGCCGATCCAGGCCCTCACGGTTGAACGACCCGGTCAGGAGCCCGGAGGCCATCGGCGAGTAGGCGATCACCCCGGTGCCGTGCTCGTGCGCCCAGGGGACAAGCTTACGGCGCGCGTGGCGGTTGAGGAGCGAGAGCGGCGGCTGGAGCGAGTCGACGTGCCTGATCGCCTCGCACGCCTCGAGGCGCGGAACGTCGAAGTTGCAGACGCCGAGCCAGCGCACCTTGCCCTCGGCGACGAGCTCGACCATCGTTCCCCACGACTCCTCGACCGGCGTGCCGGTCCCGTAGTCGGGCCAGTGGAACTGGTACAGGTCGATCCGCTCGATCCGCAGGCGCCGAAGGCTCGCCTCGCACTCGGCCCGGATCTCCTCCGGCCGCAGGTCGAAGTAGACCTCGCCCCCGCGCCACGGCCGACCGCACTTGGTGAACACGAGCACGTCCTCGCCGACCCGGAAGGGCTCCAGCGCCCGGCCGACCACTTCCTCGGAGTGGCCGTCGCCGTAGGTCGGCGCCGTGTCGACCCAGGTGACGCCCGCCTCGACCGCGCGCCGGATCGCGGCGATCGACTCCTCGTCGTCGACCGCTCCCCAGCCGAAGCGGTAGCGGCCGGCGAGCGCCCACGTGCCGAAGCCGAGGGCGGTGATCTCCGGCCCCTGGCTGCCGAGGCGGCGGGTCACCACGGTGCGGTCGCCTCTTTTTTCAGCCGCCCGTCGTCGTCGAGGTAGTCGCGCCAGGACCGCTTCGGCTCCCACCCCAGGAGCCGCCGCGCCTTCGAGCAGTCGATCGCGGAGGCGTCGGGCCGGTCGATCGGCCGCAGCTCGACCTGCGTCGCTCCGTGGTAACGCCTCACGATCTCCTCGAGCGGGTGGCCGCCGATCGTGTCCGGCGACGCGACGTAGAAGACCTCGTGACCGGGCAGCTCCGACTCGACCGCGAGCACGGTCGCCTCGCTCAGGTCGTACACGTCGATATACGAGCAGAAGTTGCCGACCAGCACCGACGGGTCGCGGACCATCGGTCCGAGGTTGCGCTCGTAGCTGCCGACGTCCTGGACCCAGCAGGGCCGGATCGAGATCGTGGCGATGTCCGCGCGTTCGGGCGCCCGCTCCATCAGTAGCTCGCCGAACCACTTCGCCGTCGCGTACGAGTCCTGGGGCCGCACAGGATGTTCCTCATCGATCGGCAGGTACTCCGGCTCGAACGGGCGGTGGGCGAAGATGAAGCCCGGCGCCGTCTCGCTGGAGAAGTTGACGAAGCGGCGCACGCCGGCCGCGATCGCCGCCTCCAGCACGTTGAACGTGGACATCAGGTTGTTCCCGAAGACGACGCTCGGTGCGTGGTGGAGCGGCTGCGGGATCGCCGCCGTGTGGACGACCGCGTCGCAGCCACGGACGAGCGCGTCGACCGAGCCGACGTCCGTGAGGTCGACCTGCCAGTAGTCCTCCGCCTGCCGCGGATCCTGGGGCCGATCCCACTCCGGCCGCGTGACGTCGCTCGCACGCACGTCGTGCCCTGCCCGCATCAGCGCCGGAACGAGCGCACGGCCGACCTTGCCGTGCGCGCCTGTGACGAGGACCTTCACAGATACGTGACCGCGTCGGCGACCACCGGCGAGCGGCCGCGGAGGAAGTCGAAGTCGCAGCCCTCGTTCGCCTGGAGGACGCGATCCTCGTACAGCCGCCGGTAGCCACGCTCGTCCTTGCGTTGCGGCGGCTCCCAGGCCCTGCGCCGGCGCTCGAGCTCCTGCTCCTCGACGAGCAGGTCGAGGCGCCGTTCCTCGACGTCGAGGCGGATCCGGTCGCCGGTCTCGACCAGCGCCAGCGGTCCGCCGACGGCCGACTCAGGGGCGATGTGGAGAACGACTGCGCCGTACGAGGTTCCGCTCATCCGTGCGTCGGAGATTCGCAGAAGATCGGCGACGCCGCGCTTCAACAGCTTGGCCGGGATCGGCATGTGCCCCCACTCGGGCATTCCGGGCGCGCCGACCGGGCCGCCGTTCCGCAGCACCATGACGGAGTCCTCGTCGACGTCGAGGGCCTCGTCGTCGACCCGCGCGGCGAGGTCGTGGATGTCCTCGAAGACCACCGCCCGCCCCTCGTGCCGAAGCAGCCGCGGATCCGCGGCAGAGATCTTCATCACCGCTCCGTCGGGGCAGAGCGATCCGCGCAGGACGACGAGGCTGCCGCCGGCGTCGAGCGGGTCGTCGGCTGGACGGATGACGTCGCGGTCGACGATCTCGGTCGGCGACGCTGCGAGGTTCTCGCCGAGCGTCTGCCCGGTCACGGTCATCGCGTCGAGCTCGAGCAGATCGGCGATCTGCGCCAGGACGGCGGGCAGCCCACCCGCGTAGTAGAAGTCCTCCATCAGGTGCCGCCCCGCAGGCTTCAGGTTGACGAGCCACGGCGTCGAGCGGCAGAGCTCGTCGAACAGCCCGAGCGGCAGGTCGACCCCGACGCGCCCGGCATACGCGATCAGGTGCAGGATCGCGTTCGTCGAGCCCGAGATCGCGTGCAGGACGCGGATCGCGTTCTCGAAGGCGTCGCGCGTGAGGATGTCGGACGGCCGTACGTCGCGCTCGACCAGCTCGACGATCTTCCGTCCGGACATCTCGGCAACCTGCGCGCGGCGCGAGTCGACTGCCGGGATCGCCGCCCCGCCCGGCAGCGCCAGGCCGAGCGCCTCGGTCACGCAGGCCATCGTCGACGCCGTGCCCATGGTCATGCAGTGCCCGTTCGAGCGCGACATCGCGTTCTCGATCTCCTCGAACTCGACCTCCGTGATCCGTCCGGCGCGCAGCTCCTCGTGGTAGTGCCAGCAGTCGGAGCAGGAGCCCAGCTCTTTTCCGCGCCAGCGGCCGTTCAGCATCGGGCCACCGGTGACGACGATCGACGGGATGTTCGCGCTCGCCGCGCCCATGATCGACGCCGGATTCGTCTTGTCGCAGCCGGTGAGGAGGACGACGCCGTCGAGCGGGTAGGAGCGGATCGACTCCTCCACGTCCATCGCCATCAGGTTCCGGTAGAGCATCGTCGTCGGCTTCATCAGCGACTCGCCCAGCGACATCACCGGGAACTCGAGCGGGAACCCGCCGGCCTGGAGGACGCCGCGCTTCACGGCCTGGGCGAGGCCGCGCAGGTGGACGTTGCAGTTGACGAGCTCGCTCCAGCTGTTGCAGATGCCGATCACGGGCCGCCCGCGGAACGTCTCGTTCGTCATTCCCGTCGACTTCAGCCAGGATCGGTGCAGGAAGCCGTCGAGGTCGCGGCGGTCGAACCACTCGCTCGAACGGCGCCCGTTGCCCGTGCCGTAGCTACCGTTCCGAATCGCTGACACGTCGCTCCTCCTTGTCCGAATGACTGAAATCGCCGACGGCATCTACCGCATCGAGAGCGACCTCGGGCCGCGTTTCATGTGCCAGTACGTCGTCGCCGGCCGCGACCGTTCCGTGCTCGTCGACACAGGGCTCGCCGACACGCCGGCGGCGGTGATCGACCCCTACCTGAGTCGGGCAGGGCTGGAGCCGGACTTCGTCCTGATCAGCCACGCCGACAACGACCATGTGGGCGGCAACCGCGCGTTCCGCGATGCCCACCCGCACGCGGTCTTCGCGTGCCACGAGCTCGATCGGCGCTGGGTCGAGTCGAACGAGGCGCTCGTCCGCGAGAACTACGGCTGGCACGCCGCGTTCGGGTTCCCGCCGATGGACGCCGACGAGCTGCTCGCCTCGATGAGCGGCGACTGTCCGATCGACGTCGGGCTGATCGGCGGCGAGACGATCCGGCTCGACGCCGACCGGGTCGTCGAGGTCTTGCACCTCCCCGGTCACACGCCCGGCCACCTCGGGCTGTGGGACGAGCAGAACCAGGCGGCGATCATCATCGACGCGGTCCTCGCCGACGGCATCTACGACCGGGCCGGGAACAAGCTGATCCCGCCGCGCTACTACGACCTGGCCGCCCTGCGGCAGACGATCGAGCGGCTCGAGGCGCTCCGGCCCGAGCTCCTGCTCACCGCGCACTATCCCGTCCTCGGTCGGGACGAGGCGCTCGAGTGGCTCGCGGTCGGCAGGGCGTTCGTCGACGACGTCGAGCGGGTCGTGCGCGACGCCCCGGGCGAGGAGCGGAGCGACCTCTGGGCGCTCACGCAGCGCGTCGACGCCGCACTCGGACCGTTCCCCCAGTTCATGACCGAGCTGGGCGCGACCGTCCGCGAGGCGGCTCATTAACGCATGCGGCGCATCACGACCGACTGCATGATCAGCGCGCCGACGATCACGGCGCCGTAGATCACCTGGGTCAGCAGCCCCGTCCAGCCGAGCGAAACGATGCCCGGCTCGATCGCGCCGATCACGAACGCGCCGACGAAGGTTCCGAAGATCGTTCCGCGGCCGCCGAAGATCGAGGTGCCGCCGAGGAAGACGGCCGCGACCGTCGGCAGCATCGCCCCACTTCCGACCGTCGGCCAGAAGTAGTTCGTCTCCAGGGTCGAGGCGATGCCGGCGAAGGCTGCGGTCATCCCGACGAGCGCGAATACCGCTACCCGGACGCGGTCGGAGCGGACGCCCATCATCCGGGCGCTCTGCTCGTTGTCGCCGACGAGGTAGACGTGGGCGCCGAAGCGGTGCCGGTTGAGCAGGATCCAGAGCACGATCGCGATCCCGACCATCCAGAAGAACTCCGCCGGGATGCCGTGCCATCGCCCGGTGAGCAGGCTCTGCACGAAGCCGCTCGCGAATTCGGTTCCGGCTCCCTTCCCGCCGGTCCTCCAGACCACGATCCCACCCCAGAAGAACCACGTGCCGATCGTCGCGACGAGCGAGGGGATGCCGAAGCGGACGACGATGAACCCGTTCAGGAGGCCGACCCCGAGGCCGGCGGCGAGCCCGGCGATGAGGCCGAGCTCCGGTTGCCCCACGGAGACGAAGACCCAGGCCCCGACCGCCATCACCGAGCCGAACGAGAGGTCGATCTCGCGGGCGATCACGACCAGGGTCAGCGAGAGCGCGATCATCCCCGTGATCGGCACAGACGACATCAGCGAGCTGTAGATGTCGAAGTGCAGCCAGGTCTCTGACGCACCGATCGCGAGGACCGTCCAGAGCACCAGCGCCATCGCGAAGGTGCCGAGCTGGAGCCCGTACCGCACCGGGAACGTCTTGTGCCAGGCCGCTGAGGGCGTCTTCGCCGGGGTGGGCGCGGGCAGCCCGGGCTGGGCCTCGACGCGGCTCATGCCGCCGTCCCGTGCAAGCGGCCGGTCTCGGCGACGTGCCGCATCTGCTCGACGAGCTCGTGGACGCTCATCTCGGACGGCCGGAACTCCCCGGCGACACGGCCGCGGTCGATGACGACCACCCGCTCGCAGATCTCGTGCACGTTGAAGAGGTTGTGGTCGATGAAGATGCACGCCTTGCCGGCGTCCTTGATCCCGCGCACGAAGTCGAGCGTCTTCCTCGTCTCGGTCACCGACAGCCCCATCGTCGGCTCGTCGAGGATGACGAGCTCGGCCTCGAAGTGGAGTGCGCGCGCGATCGCCACGCCCTGGCGCTCGCCTCCCGACATCGTCCCGACGAACGAGTCCGGCGTCACCGCCTGCGAGGTGAAGCGCAGGAACTCCTGCATCAGCGTCTGTGTCTCGGACCGCATGCCCGCAACGTCGAGCAGCCCGACGCGGCTCGTCCGCTCGCGGCCCATGAAGATGTTCCGCCACAACGTCTGCTGGTCGGCCAGGGCCCGCTCCTGGTAGACGGTCTCGATGCCGAGGTCGCGGGCACGCTGCACCGAGAGGTGATGGACCTCCTCGCCCTTCCACCTGATCGCCCCGCTGTCGGGCGCGTGGAACCCGGTGATGATCTTGATCAGCGTCGACTTCCCGGCGCCGTTGTCGCCCAGCAGGCCGACGATCTCGTCGACGCCGACGGTGAGGCTGACGTCCTGCAGCGCTCGCACGTGGTCGAACGACTTCGAGATATGCTCGAGCTCGAGAAGATTCGTCGTCGCCGTCTCCATGGACGTTTGCGGGAGTTTCGCAGAGAGCGGCGGCGCTACCTCGTGCGCCGCCGCTCTCCTCGCGAGTTCCGCGTCGGGAACCTCCCGTTACCTGATCAGCCGCTTGACGAGAGGCACGAGCGGCGCCACGTTGCCCTTGTTGATGATCCCGGATCCCGTGTCGATGTAGAGCCCGGCGAACTTGTAGACCTTCGTCATGCAGACCTGGAGGATCGGCAGGTAGCCCTGCAGCCACTCCTGCTGGTCGAGGACGAGATCCGTCCAGCCGCCCTGGATCGCGGTGATCGTCGCGGGCGACAGGTCGAATCCGGCGATGCCGATGTCGTTCGGGCCCTTGTGCGTCGCCTTCAGGTACGTCTGCGCGGTGGCGGTGAGACCGCCGTGGTCGGTGACGACCAGCTTCACGTCAGGATGTGAGCTGACGTACGCGGTGAAGGTCGGGATGCCCGCCGCCGGGTCGGCGTTCGTCTGCTTGTTGATCTCGATGTAGTCGACCTTCAGCCCGGCCTTCTTCAAGGCGTCGATCGCCCCTTTCGTGCGCAGGCCGCGGGTCGGCTGGGACAGCAGTCCCCAGACCATCGCCCGGTCGCCCTTCTTCAGATGCAGCTGGGAGACGGCCGACTGGCCGAGGAGGACGCCGGAGTTGTAGAGGTTCTGGCCCACATACCCGAAGCCCTTCGCCTGGTAGGCCTTGAAGAGCGTCGGCAGCTCGGTGTTCTGGCTCGTGACGATGATGCCCTTGCTCTCGGCCTTGGTCACCCACGGCTTCAAGGCAGCGTCACCCGGATGGCCCATCACCGCGATGCCGGCCGGGTTCGTGGCGATCGCCGACTTGAACTGGCTGACCATCGTCTCCGGGTCCCAGTTCGACCAGACGTAGCGGACGTTCGCACCGAGGTCGGCGGCAGCCTGCTTGGCGCCGTTGTAGACGTTGACGGCGAACACGCCGCCGGCAGGCCCGCCGGGAAAGAACACGATCTTCTGCCCGCTGCACCACTTGCCCGCGAAGGGCGACGCGTTCCCGTTGCTCGCGACTCCGAGGAACAGGGCTGCGACCAGGGCCACAACCCCCGCAGCGAGGGGCAGCACGGCGATTCGCAGCGCTCGTTTCACTCTTGCTCCCTCCTTCCAGATACACGCGCGGTCGCGCCGAGGCGCGAATCTAACACCCCTCACCCGCGATGTCTAGTTATAGAATTATCGTATGACTAAACGGCGAACCTACCCTCGGCGAGGACTGCACGGCGCGGTCGTTCACGAGATCGGGGTGCGGATCCTCGACGGCGAGCTGAAGCCGGGAGACACCCTCCCCGACAACGGCTCCCTCGCGCAACCCGAGGTCAGCCGGACCGTGGTCCGCGAGGCGATCAAGGTCCTCGCCGCGAAAGGGCTGGTCGAGTCCCGCCCGAAGGTCGGTACCCGTGTGCGGCCGAGACGGGACTGGAACCTGCTCGATCCCGACGTCCTCGCCTGGCAGATCGAGGCCGGCCCGGACTCCCGGTTCCTCGAGCCGGCGCTCGAGCTGCGCCGGATGATCGAGCCGGCCGCCGCTCGCCTGGCCGCCGAACGCGCCACCGACGCCCAGATCGCCGCGCTCTACGAGGCTTCGGAGGCGATGGCCGCCGCCGGCGACGACCTCGACGCCTTCATGGAGCCCGACCTCCGGTTCCACAGGCTGATGCTCGAGGCGTGCAGGAACGAGCTGCTCGAGCACATGAACGAGGTCTTCACGGCAGTGCTGCGGACGGTCTTCGCGTACTCGTCGGCGAGCTCCCGCCTGTATCCCCGATCAGCCCGACGCCACCTCGCCATCGTGAAGGCGATCGAGGCGCGCGACCCAGATGCCGCCGAAGAGGCCGTCCTCCGGCTGATCGACGACACGAAGAAGAACCTCGCCTCAGCAGTGCGGCGGCGCTCCAAGCGGTAGGCATAGGATCGCGGGGCGTGCCCCCGCCCTTTCGAATCGGCGTCATGCAGCTGACGATGGAGCCCCTAGAGGAGATCCTCGGGCACGCCCGCGCGATGGACGAGGGCGGCTTCGACACGATCTGGCTGGCCGAGGCCTACCCCTGGTGGCGGAAGCACTCGATGGAGTCGCGCTCGTCCACCGCGCTCTCCGCCCTCGTCGCCCGCGAGACCGAGCGGCTGGCGGTCGGCTGGGGGATCATCTCGCCGTTCACGCGGCACCCGATCCAGATCGCGATGGAGGCGCGGGTCACGCAGGAGGCGGCCGGGCAGGGCCGCTTCTACCTCGGGCTCGGCGTCTCGAAGATCTTCATGCGGCACGCGTCGATCGACTCGAGGCCGGTCGCGGCGATGAAGGAGGCGGCGACGATCGTCCGCGGCGTGCTCGCGGGCGAGGCGGTCGACCTGGACGGCAAGGTCTTCTCGGCGCACGTGCCCGCGCTGAAGGACGACGCCGATGCGCCCCGCTGGGACGTGCCGCTGTACTTCGCCGGGACGGGGCCGATGATGCTCCGCGCCTCCGCACAGGCGGCCGACGGCCTGCTCACGGCCTCGATCACCACGCCGGCGTTCGTCCGCTACGTCCGCGGCGAGCTGGAGGCTGCCGGCCGCGATCCCGACTCGCTCGACCTGGGCTGCACGATCGTGGCCTCGATCGACCAGGAGCGCGAGCGGGGCCGCGACGGCGCGCGCGAGATCGCGGCCATGTACCTCGCGAACAAGGTGCAGAACATCCAGGCGGCCGCGGACACCCTGCTCGAGTGCGCCGGCCTGACCCAGGACGAGATCCGCCCGGTCGCCGAGGCGATGGAGCAGGGCGGCCGGCTCGCGGCCAAGGCCGCGGTCACGGACGAGATCCTGGACAAGTGCAGGCCGATCGCCGGCACGCCCGAGGACTGCATCGCCGCGATCCGGGAGTACCGCGAAGCCGGCTGCACGCACGTGATGCTCGAGCTCTGGGGCGACGACCGGATCGGGCAACTGAAACTCTTCTCTGAGAAGGTGCTCCCGGCATGCAGATAGGCAAGCGGCCCTCGTCCTCCTCCGGGATCCAGATCGACCGGCGCAGCCTCGTCGACACGGCGAGCGCGCTGGTCGAAATCCCCAGCCCGACCGGCGACGAGCAGTCGATGGCCGAGCACATCGCGCGCGTGTTCCACGACATGGGGCTGCACGTCCAGTGGCAGGAGGTCGAGGACGGCCGCCCCAACGTGATCGGGACGTGGCGCGGCGCGGGCGGCGGGAAGACGCTGATGTTCAACGGCCACATGGACACGTCGTACTCGGGCAGGGAGCCGTGGCTCGCCGGCCGCGGGTTCCGCCCCGAGGCGCGGGTCGAGGGGGAGCACCTGTTCGGGCTCGGGATCTCGAACATGAAGGGCGCGCTCGCCTGCTACATCGAGGCTGTGCGTGCGCTGCAGGCGGCGGCGGTGCGGCTGAAGGGCGACGTCCTGATCGCCGCCGTGGTCGGCGAGATCGAGAAGACGCAGTGGGGCGACGAGGCCCGCGGCAAGGAGTTCCGCGGCTACGCGGCCGGCTCGCGCCACCTCGTCTCGCACGGCGGGATCGCCGACATGTGCGTCCTTGGGGAGCCGACCGAGCAGCGGATCGTGCTCGGCCACTACGGCTCCATCTGGATGCGGCTGACCACCCGCGGCCCGTTCATGCACACGGCCTTCAGCGGCGGCCGTTCCGAGGAGAACTCGATCGTGCGGATGCGCGCCGTGCTGGACGCGGTGCTCGAGTGGATCCCCGAGTGGCAGGCGCGGACGTCGTACGGAGGGACGCCGGGAGTCGTCAACGTGGGGTCGATCCGGGGCGGCTTCCCGTGGCGCCTCTCGCGGACGCCCGAGCGGACCTCGCTGTTCCTGGACGTGCGGGTGCCGCCGACGATGCCGATGGCGGAGGCACGCGCAGCGCTGGCCGAGTGGGTGCGCGGGCTCCAGGCGCGCTTCCCCGACTTCGGGCTCGACTGGGAGATCTACGTGTCGGCGCCGGGCGCCGAGATCGCGGAGGACCACGAGCTCGTCCGGGCGATCGACGCGGCGCACACCGAGGTGCACGGCTCCGCGCCCGACCGCGACACGGTCCGCTGGTTCTCCGACGCGAGCGTCCTGACCCGCTACGGGATCCCCACGGTGAACTACGGCACCTCGAGCGGCCTCCCCGGAGCGGAGGGCGAGAACCTCGAGATCAAGGGGCTGGTCGACACGGCGCGCGTGTATGCGCTGACCGCGCAGCACGTCTGCGGAGTCGCGTGACGAACGTCTACCAGCTGCCGGACAACCTGCCGGCGCCCGTGGACGACGGCGCCTGCGCGCATCTGGAGGGGATGCCGGTGCCTACGCTCGAGCTGGAATCGTCGCTCGGGCCCGTCGACCTCGCCGAGTTCGCCGCCCGGCGCTCAGTGCTGTACGTCTACCCGCGCACAGGCCGGCCCGGCCGGACGATTCCGGACGAGTGGAACGCGATCCCGGGCGCCCGCGGGTGCACGCCGCAGTCCTGTGGTTTCCGCGACCACGCCGAGGAGCTGCGCGCCCTGGGCGCGCGGGTTGCCGGGCTCTCTGCGCAGACGCTCGGTGAGCAGATCGAGCTCTCGGGGCGGCTCGGCATCCCGTACCCCGTGATCGCCGACCCGGAGCTGCAACTCCGGGACGCGATCGGCCTGCCCACCTTCGAGTTCGAGGGAGCGAAGCTCTACAAGCGGGTCACGCTCGTCTTCGCCGCCGGGCGGATCGGGAAGGTCTTCTACCCGGTCTTCCCGCCCGACCGCAACGCCGAGGAGGTGGTCGCGTGGCTCGCCTCGTGACGTTCGACGAGGGCCGCGTCGGCCGGGTCGAAGGCGACGAGATCGTCGTCCTGGACGTCCCGACGACGCGTGAGTGGGTCGAGCGCGGAGGCGCGGCCGAGACCGGCGAGCGCGTCCCTCTCGACGGAGCGAAACTGCGGCCGCCGATCGTCCCGAAGAAGTTCTTCCACACGGCCGGCAACTTCCGCGAGCACGAGGAGGAGTCTAAGCAGGTCGACTGGTCGCACAAGATCGCGCCCTGGATCGTCTTCTTCCAGAACGTCGACGCCCTCGTCGGCCAGGACGAGCCCGTGATCTACCCCGAGCACCTCACCGAGGAGCTCGACTACGAGCTCGAGCTGGCGGTCGTGATCGGCCGCGACGGCAAGTGGTTCGGCCCTGAGGACGCCATGGACTACGTCGCCGGCTACGTGATCTTCAACGACGTCACCGCCCGTGACATCCAGCGCCGCGAGATGGAGTCGGGCGTGTTCTCCTTCTGCAAGGCGATTGACACGTTCTGCCCGCTCGGGCCGTGGATCGTGACCGCGGACGAGATCGCGGACCCGCACGACCTGGCGATGGAGCTGCGCGTGAACGGCGAGGTGCGCCAGACCTCCCACTCGGGCCGGATGTCGGTGACGATCCCGGAGATCGTTTCGCACTACTCCGCGTTGGGGTACTCGGCCGGGGACGTGCTGTCGACGGGGACGGTGAGCGGGGTTGCCGGGTTCTCGCCGGACGCCGCCTCGCTCTACCTGAGGCCGGGCGACGTGATGGAGGCCGAGATCGAGCGGATCGGCGTGCTCCGCAACCCGGTCATCTCGTGGCAGGAAGGCCACGGTGAGCCCGCGCCGCCGCGCGTGCGCTGGTAGCCGATCGTCAACGCCGATGACTTCCCGGCCCCGGGCACGTCTCAGTTGACGACCGCAGACGACGTGAGAGGAGGAAGCATGGCCGGTCAGATCGTGCACATCGAGATCCCGGCGGACGACACGGGGAAGGCGCAGGAGTTCTGGGGCGGGCTCTTCGGGTGGCAGTTCCAGGCGTATCCGGGTCCGTCCGAGTACCACATGACCCAGCTCGCGGAGCAGCAGGGTGCCGCGATCACCAACATGGAGCCCGGCAAGAAGGGCACGCGCTCGTACTTCTCGGTCGACGACATCAACGCGGGTGCCGCTCGGGTGAAGGAGCTCGGCGGGCAGGCCGGCGACCCGATGCCGGTGCCGAACATGGGCTGGTTCTCGACCTGCACCGACCCGCACGGGAACGAGTTCGGCCTCTGGCAGACCGACGAGAACGCGCCGGCCCCGACCGGGTAGTCCGTTCGGGCCTGTCTCCAGGGTCAGACGCTCCGGGGTCTGACCCTTCGGAAACGCGGTAGGTTCAGCGCGTGCCTTGGCCACGCGACGATGCGAAGCTCGAGCGGGTGCGCGCGCTCATGGCCGAGCGGGAGCTGGACGCGCTCGTGGTCCGTGCGCCGGACAATGTCCTCTACCTGACGAACTTCTGGGGGATGAAGGGGTTCGACGCCTGCGTGTTCCCCCGCGAGGGCGAGCCGGTGCTCATCTGTCTCGAGCCATCCGCAGAGGACGCTGCACGCAACGCCTGGACCGAGGACGTCCGCTTCTTCGGCGGCTACGACGCCGCCGACCCCCGCCCGCCCGGGCTGCGAGCGCTCGACCTCGCGCGCGAGGCGGCAGCCGGCTACGAGAACGTCGGCCTCGAGCTCTCCCTCGGCACACAAGCCACAGATCGCATGGTCGGCGAGCCGACGACCTACCCGAAAGCCTGGTTCGACGCGTTCCCGGACGCGGCCGACGCCACGACGCTTCTCGTCGAAGCCCGCGGGGTCAAGACCGAGCAGGAGATCGAGCGGATGCGACTCGCAAACGCGATCGCCGCCGCCGCGATGGAGCACGTCCAAGGCGTCCTCCGTCCGGGAATGACGTGCGCCCAGGCCGCCGCCGAGTGGCAGGGCTTCGTCCACGGCGAGGGCACCGGCTGGGACGGCAAGGTCGACCTCGCCCTGCCGTTCTCGCTGGTCTGGTCGGGACCGAGCATCAAGACCTTCACCGCCACCACCGCCGATCCGATCGCCGAGGGCGAGCCGACGCTGTTCGAGATCTGGGTCTGCGCCGACGGCTACTGGGCCGACCACACCAAGAACCTCTGCCCGGGCGCGCTCACCCCCCGCTACGCCGAGCTGCTCGACCAGCTGACCGCGGTCTACGACGACGCAGTGGCATTCTGCACGGCCGGCGCGAGCCTGGCCGAGCTCGACCGCCGTGTCCGCGAGGGGATCGCCGCGTCCGGCTATCCCGGCCAACCGTCGCACCCGATCTGCCACGGCATCGGTGCCCGTGCCCACGAGCCGCCGTATGCGCACCAGGCCGGCGGCGGCGAACTGGCGGAGAACATGGTGCTCGCGATCGAGCCCGGCATCTACTGGCCCGAGGGAGGCGGCCTCCGGCTCGAGGACAACTTCCTGATCACCGCGGAGGGCCCTGAGAAGCTCTCTTCGTTCCCGGACGGCGTCGTTGAGCTCTGACCTGGTCTGGACTGGCTCGCTCAGCTACCCGTATCGGATCGGCGGGTCGGTCGGGCTCTACGACACGACGCTGCGCGACGGCGAGCAGACCGTCGGCGTCGTCCTCGACCCCGAGGAGAAACTCGAGATCGCGCGGCTGCTCGACGGGCTCGGGATCGACCGGATCGAGGCAGGCTTTCCACGGACGTCCCCGGACGACTGGGAAGCGGTCCGGCTGATCGCAAAAGCAGGCCTCGACGCGGAGATCTGGGGTTTTTCGAGGGCAGTCGCCGCCGACGTCGAGGCTCTCGTGGAGCTCGGGATCCGGCACGCCGTGATCGAGTCGCCGATCTCGGACGGCAAGCTCGCGGCGCTGGGCGTCTCCCACGAGACGATGCTCGAGCGCATTCGCGCGGCGGTCACGCTGGCAGCCGGCGCGGGAATCCTGGTCGCCTTCTTCGGCGTCGACTCGACCCGGGCCGACCTCGACTTCTTCCGCCGAGCCTATGAGGAGGCCGTCGGGGCCGGCGCACGAGAGGTCGTCGTCGTCGACACGCTCGGCGTCGCAGCACCCGAGGCCGTCCACGACCTTGTCGGCCGGGCGATCCAATGGTTCGACGGCACGCCGGTTCACTTCCACGGGCACGACGACTTCGGGCTGGCGACCGCCAATGCGGTCGCCGCGGTGCGCGCCGGCGCGACCTGGATCCAGGGCACGATCAACGGCATGGGCGAGCGGGCCGGCAACGCCGATCTCGGCGAGGTCGCGCTCACCCTCCGCGCGCTGTACGGCGTGAAGTCGAATCTGCGGCTCGAACGGATCCGCGAGGTCTCGGCGCGCGTGCGCGAGCTCTCCGGGTACGCGCTGGGGCCGTGGAAGCCGGTCGTCGGCGAGAACCTGTTCCGCCGCGAGAGCGGCGCGGTCGCAAGTCAGTTCCACGACCCGCCCGCGATCGAGCCCTACTCGTCCGAGCTCGTCGGAGCCGAGCGCTCGGTCGTGCTCGGCAAGAAGAGCGGCATCGACTCGATCCGGCTCGCAGTCGAACGGCTCGGACTCGACGTCCCCGAGGAGCAGTGGCCGGACCTGCTCGCGAAGGTCAAGGCGCTCGGCGCCGAGAAGCGCGGGCTCGTCACCGACGACGAGCTGCGCGCACTGGCCGAATGAGTCGTAGGATCGCACCGTGAGGTTCAGCATCTATTCGGAGCTCCAGTGGTGGCCCGGGAAGGAGCCGGCGCAGGTCTACGCGGAGGTGCTCGAGCAGATCGAAAGCGCCGATCGGCTTGGCTTCGACACGTACTCGGCGATCGAGCACTTCTTCTTCCCGAAGTTCTCGTCCTCGCCGGACCCGATCGCGCTCTTCTCCGCCGCCGCGCAGCGGACCTCGCGGATCAACTTCCGCACACTCGTGCACGTCCTGCCGTACCACAACCCGATGGTGTTGGCCTCGCGGATCGCGTTCGCCGACATCCTCACCGGCGGGCGCTACGAGTTCGGCGTCGGCCGCGGCCACGGGTGGATCCCCTGGCGCGCCGGGGTCTCGTACGCGGAGATGGTCGAGCGGTACGACGAGTCCCTCGAGATCCTCTTCACCGCCCTGGAGTCGGGCGGCGAGCCGTTCTCGTACACCGGGAAGTTCTACGACGTCCACGACGCACGGATCGTGCCTCCGCCGCGCGGAAAGTTCCGCGTCTTCACCGGCGGCACCTCGGACAAGACGTACACGCTGGCGGCGTCGAAGGGCTGGGGCGTCGTCGTGCCGCCGCTCCTGCCCTACGAGGCGCTCCGCGAGCAGCTCGACCTGTACCGAAAGACGTGCGCGGAGCACGGAAACGAGCCTGACATCGTCTGGATCCACGCCTGCTACCTCGACGATGACCGCGACACCGCGCTCCGCGAGGCGGAGGCGGGCATGAAGGGCTTCCTGGCCGGCAACGCCTCCCCGCTGGTCGAGCACGAAAGGCCGCCGACCGACGAGCTCACGGCCGCCGGCTACGGCTTCTACACGGCCGGCATCCTCGAGAAGCTCGCGGAGACGCCGTACGAGGAGATGGTCGCCGGCGACATCGTCTGGGTCGGGACACCCGAGGACGTGATCGAGCGGATCGAGGCGGTGCGCGAGGCGTGCGAGGGGCTGACCGAGATCTCGATCACCGTCAACCCCGGCGGGTTCGACCACTGGACGGCGATCAAGAACCAGGAACTGTTCGCGCACCGGGTGATGCCGCACTTCAAGGCGGCAAGGAAGGCCCGCGCGACCGCGTAGCCGACGGCAGTGACAGGCTTAAGCCTGTCACTGCCGTTTCGCTGCTAGAGCTCGGCTCCTTCCCAGAGCAGGTCCTGCCCGCTGACCTCGATCGCCGGGATCTGGCGGCTCGGCAGCTCCCTCGGCGCGGGCTTCCAGACGCCCCACGAGCGGCGGTAGTACATGAGCGGCGCGTCGTCATCCGCAGCGCCGGCGCCTTCTTCGACCCGCCCGAGCAGGACGACGTGGTCGCCCGGCTCGATCTCGTGGACGGTGATGCACTCGGCCCACGCGAGCGCATCGGACTCGAGCACCGGCATCCCGCTCGCAGTCGGGCGCCAGTCGACGCCTTCGAACTTGTCCTCGACCTTCGATGCGAACAGGCGCGCGAGCTCGCTCCGTCCCTCGCGGAGGAAGTTGACGACGAACCGGCCGCCGTCCCTGAGCGCGGGAAGTGTCCGCGAGGTCAGGTCGACGCAGACGAGCAGCAAGGGCGGCTCGGCCGAGACCGACGAGACAGCCGTGGTCGTCAGGCCGCGCGGGCTCCCGTCGGCGTCCAGCGTGGTCACCACCGCCACCCCCGCGGGGTACGACGCCATGATCTCGACGAACAGGTCGCGGTCGACCGGCACGAGGGAAGGCTACTCCCCTTCCCCGAGCTCCTCGAACAGGGTGAGCTGGAGCCCTGCGGGCCCTTCGAGCCGTGCGTTCAGCGACCGCCACGGCGTCTCGGTCGGCTCGGCGACCAGCTCTGCACCACCCTCGACCGCCGCCGCGGTCGCCGATCGGGAGTCGTCGACCTCGAGGGCGACCCGGACGTGTCCCGCGACCCGCCGTCCGACCTCGACCTCGTCGATGAAGGCAGCGTTCTTCGGATCGGTGATCTCGAGCGTCGCCCGGCCCGCGTCGAGGAGCGTGACCTGGCCGCCGTCGGGCGAGACCCAGACCGCGAGCTCGCCCATCCCGAGCACGTCACGGTAGAACGCAACCGCCTCGTCGTAGTCGTCGGCCGTCACGACCAACCGCAGCTGGCGGATCACTTGGCCAGCGCCTTCGCGACCAGGGTGCCCGAGCCTGCGCCCAGTCCCGGGCCCGGATGGGTCGAAGCGCCGATGTGCCAGAGACGCTCGACGTGCGTCTTGTGGCCCGGCAGGCCGGGCCGCGGCCGCCAGATCAGGTTCTGGTCGAGCGCGCACGAGCCGGAGTAGATGTCTCCGCCGACCATGTTCGGGTTGGCCGCCTCGATGTCGACCGGCGAGAGCGTAACCCGGCGCAGAACCGACGCGTCGAAGCCGGGCGCCTGCGCGGCGATCCGAGCCTGGATCCGGTCGGCGTAGGCCTCCCGCACCGCCTCCGTCCACCCGGCGGACGTCTCGATCTCGCCCGCCGCATCGCCCTTCAGCTTTGCCGGGATCTCCTGGAGCTGGATCCAGAGGATCCAGCTGCCCTCCGGTGCACGCGAGGGGTCGACGGCCATCGGCTGGCCGACGACCACCGTCGCTTCGGCGGGCAACAGCCCGCGGTCGGCCTCGTTCACCGCACGGGAGACGCCGTCGAGACCCGGCGTCAGGTGGACGATCGCTGTCTGTCCGAGTCTCGGGTCGCCTTGCCATTTCGGCGGCTCCGAGAGCGCGAAGTGGATCTGCATCTCCCCGCGGCCGAAGCGGAACCGCTGCGCCTCCTCTAGGGACAGTCCCTTAGGGACTGTCCCTAGCAAGGTCCCGTACAGCGCCTGCGGGGTGACGCCGGCGAGGACTGCCCGTGAGGCCTCGATCGTCTCGCCCGACGCGACGACGCCGACGGCGACGCCCTTCTCGGTCACGATCTTCTCGACCTCGCGCTCGGTCTCGCAGGTCCCGCCGGCGTCGCGGATAATGCCGGCGAGCGCGTCGACCAGCTTCACCCCGCCGCCGCGGGGCACGGGCATGCCGCCGAGCTCGATCGCGACGCCGATCACCTGCGCCATGAATCCCGAGAACGCCGCGTCGGGCCCAAGGCCGGTGTGGAGCACCCACGGAGCGAAGACACCCCACGCTCGCTCGTCCTCGAACGTCGACGCCGTCCAGTCGCGGCAGCTGGTCAGGACGTTGCCGGCGAACTCGACGAGCCCGCCCCGCCCGAGGCGCCGGAGCGCCTTCCAGCCGAGCTTCGCGCCCGCGCGCGACCAGAGCTCGGTGGAGAGGACGCCGAAGGCGAGGTCGGCGTTCGGGAAGAACTCGGCCACGGTTCGCTCCCATCCGGCTCCGAGCGAGGCGACGTTGTCCTCGTGCGAGGTGGTCAGGAAGCGCGTCTCGCCGTCCGGGAACAGCGTGGCCGTGGGGAGATCCGTGTTCAGGTATTCGACCCCGCGCGCCTCGAGCTCGTCCTTCAGCTCCGCATAGGCGGCCGAGCCGGTGAACAGCGGGTGCCAGGAGGCGAAGACCTCGTGGACGAAGCCCGGCTCGGTGATCTCCGCGGTTCGGATCGCCCCGCCGAGCCAGTCGTTGCGCTCGAGCACACAAACCGTCCAGCCCTTGCGCGCGAGCAGCGCGCCGGCAACGAGCGCGTTGATCCCGCTTCCGATCGCGACCGCGTCGTAGCGCCTCATACGAGCGCCTCCATGGCTGCGCACGCCGAACCGGCGATGTCCACGACATCCTGCGCCCAGAGCGAGTCGGGAAACGCGTTGCCGAACGTCCCGTCGTCCGACATGACCTCGACGTCGAACCAGCCGTCGTAGCCGGCCTCGACGAGCGCCCGCACGGCCGGGCCGGACCCGGCGCCCGGCAACTCACGGTCGAAGTCGGACCTGGTCGGATCGCGCCGGTCGGCGACGTGCACGCCGTAGACGCGGTCGACGTTCGTGACGGCGTCGAGGTGCCAGGTATCGAACAGGATCCCGACCTCGGCGTCGCCGATCAGCTCGAGCGCCGACCCGATCGTCGACACCGGCGAGAGAAGCGAGGCCTGCGATGGGTGGATCGGCTCGAGTGCGACCCGCACGCCCTGCTCGGCACCTGCCTCACCGATTCGCCGGATCCCCTCGACGACGGTTGCCCGGTCGTCCCCCGGGCCGGTCAGGAAGAACACACAGGACGGCTCCAGTTCGGCGAGCCGCGTCACCGACGCGCAGATCGAGTCGACCCGCGCCTCAGGCTCCTCCGGCCCGGGAATCAGCGGCGACGGCAGGATCGAGCCCGCGCCCGGGAGGCACGCCGAGACGGCGAGGCCGCTCTCGCGCAGCTTCCCGCGCACGTCGTCGACCCCCTCGAGCTTGAACTCGAGAATCCCGATCGCTCCGGCGCCGGCCGCGCGGTAGGCGGCGAGCTCGTCCTCGAAGCGCGCGGGAAAGGTCGTCCACTGGTTGATCCCGATCCGCATGCAGGAACGCTAAACCGAAGCGCGTTGAACCCGCGTACCGATCAGTCGTAAGGTCTCTGCAGCGGCATTTCCCTCGGAGCAGGAGGACACATGAGACTCAAGATCGTGATCGTCGCCGTGCTCGCGCTGGCGGCGGTCGCCGTCGTCACGACCGTCGGCGCCACGACCGCCTCGGGCAAGGGCGGTGCGGGCACGCCGATCGTGGTCGGAGCGGCGGTCGACCTGACGAGCAGCATGAAGCCGTTCGACTCACCCGCGCTGGCCGGAGCCCAGATCGAGGCGGCGAAGGTCGCTGCCGCCGGCGGCCCGACCTTCCAGATCAAGGTCTGCAACCACCAGCTCAAGAAGCAGAAGTCGTGCGCGGCGCAGCTCGAGCAGCAGGGCGCGAAGGTCGCGATCGTCACCTGCGACGTCGAGTATGCGGCGCCCGCCACGCAGGAGTTCATCAACCACGGCATCCTCACGATGTCGCCCTGCGTGACCACCGACCAGATGGGCCCGCAGCGCTTCGGTGGGAAGGGCAAGCTCGCGTTCACGGTTGGGAGCACCGCCCAGGACGAGGGCTCCGCCGACGCCGAGTACGCCTACTCGCGCGGCTGGCGCACCGCGATCGTCGTCAAGGACAACCTCCTCGTCTACTTCCGGAACGTCTCGGACGCGTTCGCGAAGCGTTTCCAGGAGCTCGGCGGCAAGATCGTCGACCGCCAGTCCTTCACGTCGTTCCACAAGGACATCGGGAACGTGATCAGCAAGGTGTCGGGCGAGCAGGCCGACGTGATCTCGTTCGTGACCGCCTTCGGCGAGCTCCCGCAGTTCGTCGCGGGGATCCGCAGCGCCGGCAACAAGACGCCGATCATCAACTCGTGGGGCGGTGACGGGACCTACTGGAACCCGAAGAACCCGAAGGTGACCGACTACTACGTCGACAACTACGCCTCGTCGTTCGGCGACGATCCGAACCCGGCGGTCAACGCATTGCTGAAGAAGCTGCTCGCGGCGAAGAAGGTGCCCTACACGGCCAGCTTCGTCCTCGGCGCGGCGACGATCGACCTGCTCGCCGCTGCCTACAAGAAGGCCGGCGGAACGACGGACGGCGCGAAGTTGGCCTCGATCATCGAGCACTTCAAGAACCAGCCGACGATCTCCGGCCCGGTCACCTACACGCCCTCGGTGCACAGCGTGCAGGGACGGCCGTGGCGGATCATGAAGGTGCAGAACAACAAGGAGACGTACGTCCGGATGTGGAAGACCAAGAAGGCGGTCTCCCTCAAGTAGCGATGGCTCAGCCAAATGGCTTTGCGGACCGGTGGCCCGGAGACGTTCTCCGGGCCACCGCCGTCTCGCGCCACTTCGAGGGCGTCCACGCCCTCCGTGACGTGACGCTCGAGCTGCACCGCCACGAGGTGGTCGGGCTGATCGGACCGAACGGGGCCGGCAAGACGACGCTCGTGAACGTCCTCACCGGCTTCGACTTCCCCTCGAGCGGGTCGGTCGAGCTGTCCGGGAGCGACGTCACGTCGTGGAGTCCACACCGGCGGGGCCGGGCCGGGCTCGCCCGCACCTTCCAGCACAGCCGCTCATTCGCCGGGCTGAGCGTCCGCGAGAACGTCGAGGTCGCTGCGCTCGGCTCCGGTGCCGGATCGCGCGAGGCTCGGCGGCGCGCCGACTCGCTGCTCGAGCTCGTCGGCCTGGACGCACGGGAGAAACAGCCCGCGGGCAGCCTCGCGCACGGCGACGAGCGCAAGCTCGGCGTGGCGCGGGCGCTCGCGACCGAACCGCGCTTCCTGCTCCTCGACGAGCCGGCTGCGGGGTTGCCCGAGGCGGAGGTGCCGGAGTTCGCAGGGGTCGTCCGGTCGGTGCGTGACGACCACGAGGCCGGCGTGCTCCTGATCGACCACAACATGGCCCTCGTCATGGAGGTGTGCGACCGGATCCAGGTGCTCGACCAGGGCCGGACGCTCGCCGAGGGAACTCCGGCCGAGGTGCGGGGAAACCTCGACGTCGCCGCGGCCTACCTCGGCGAGGCCCCGATCGTCGAATGAGCCTGTTAACCGTGCCAGGCACTGTTAAGAAACGGCCCCGGATTCCCCCTCCGAGCAGGGTCTTTACAGTGCCTGGCACCGTTAAGTCCGCAGCGACAGGCGGCCGGCCGCGCCCCGTTCGGGGCACGAGCCGGCTGGCAGCGACAGGCCGCCGGCCGCGCCCCGTTCGGGGCACGAGCCGGCTGAAGGAACGGCCGTGAGCGCCGTCCTCGAGCTCGAGAGCCTGGAGGTTCGGTACGGGGCCGTTTCGGCCGTGCGCGGGCTCAGCCTGCGGGTCGACGAAGGCGAGATCGTCGGGCTGATCGGCCCGAACGGCGCCGGTAAGTCGACGACGCTGCACGCGATCATGGGCGCGGTCAAGTCCCACGCGGGAGAGCTGCTCCTGCGCGGACGCTCGATCCGCGGCCGCGCACCGGAGGCGGTCGCCCGCGCCGGAATCGCGCTCGTGCCCGAGGGACGCCGGGTCTACCCGAACCTGACAGTGGGCGAGAACCTCCGCCTCGGCCTCGCCGGCCGGCGTGACCGCGGCGGCACCGCCGACGACCTCGTCTGGGTGCACGACTTGTTTCCGATCGTCGAGGAGTTCGCGCGCCGCCAGGCCGGGACTCTCTCCGGCGGCCAACAGCAGCAGCTGGCGATCGCGCGCGCGCTGGTCGCCCGTCCGGACGTCCTCCTCCTCGACGAGCCGTCGCTCGGCCTGGCGCCCCAGGTCGTCGACACCGTGTTTCAGGCGCTGACGAGCATCCGAGAGCGCGGTGTGACGATCCTGCTCATCGAGCAGCGCGCCCAGCGGACGGTCGCGTTTGCCGACCGGACCTACGTGCTCGCGAACGGCGAGCTGACGACGACGCTCGGCCCGAAGGACGCCGACGACACCGAGCGCCTGATCAAGGCATATCTGGGAGCCTCGGGGACTGGTCCGGCGGACCTGTCCCCGAGACCGTCTCTCTGATGGACACGATCCAGACCCTGATCGACGCGACCGCGCTCGGAGCCGTCTACGCGCTGATGGCGGTCGGGATCGGGCTCGTCTTCGGCGTGTTGCGGCTCGTCAACTTCGCCTACGGCCAGCTGATCATGGCCGGCGCGTACACGCTCGCGCTGACGAACGGCTGGAACCCGGTGGCCAGCATCGCCATGTGCTTCGTCGTCGTCCTCGCGCTGACGCTCGCGATGGAGGTGGCCGTGTTCCGGCCCCTCCGCGGCACCTCGCCGGAGACGATGCTGATCGCGACGTTCGCGGTCAGCCTGCTCCTCTACTACATCGCGACGCTCAAGTTCACGACGCTCGGCAAGACGGTGGGGACGCTGACCGGGCTGAACCAGCCGATCGGCAGCGGCACCCTGATCGTCCGCTGGATCTGGGTCGTGGACATCATCGCCGCCCTCTGCACGCTCGGCGCCCTCCTGCTGCTCCTCAACCGGACGAGCCTCGGCCTGCACATGCGCGCCGCCGCCGCCGACTTCCGCACCGCCAGGCTGCTCGGCGTGCGGGCGAACTCGACGATTCTCGTCGCGGTGATCATCTCGGGCGCGCTCGCCGCCGTCGTCGCCGTCCTGCTGACGGCGGAGACGCCCTACGTGACGCCAGACTACGCCCTGCGCGACACGATCATCGTCCTCGTCGGCTGCGTCGTCGGCGGGCTCGACCGCCTCTGGAGCGCGACCCTCGGCGGCTTCGCGATCGGGTTCGCCACCCAGGCGTTCGGCGGCTTCCTGCCGAGCACGGGCACCTGGCCGTTCACGAGCGGCGTGTACCTCGATTCGGCCGTGTTCGCGCTGGTCGTGATCACGCTGCTGGTTCGCCCCGACGGCCTGTTCATCGGGCGGGGCAAGCGTCCGGTGGAACGGGTGTGAAGCGGTTCGGCGCACTCGTGCCCCTCGCCGGGCCCGTCGCCTTGTTGGCGCTCGTCGGCCTCTGGGGCAGCTTCGTCTCCAACGCGCGCGCGCTCGAGTTCGAGAACGGGCTCGTCTTCGCGGCGATGGTGGTCGCGACCTACGTCTTCGTCGGCAACTCCGGCGTCCTCTCGTTCGGCCAGATCGGCTTCTTCATCCTCGGCGCGTATGCCGCGGGCGAGCTTTCGATCCCGGCCGACACCAAACCGAGCATCCTGCCGAGCGTCTTCCCGGTGATCCGCGACCACTCGGTCGGGAACTTCTGGTCGCTGGTGATCGCGGCCGCAGTCGGGGGCGTGTTCGCCTTTCTCGTCGGGATCCCGCTGATGCGGCTCTCCGGGCTCGCCGCGGGCATCGCGACGTTCGCCGTTCTGATGATCACGCAGAACATCGTCGGCAACTGGGAGAAGATCGGGCCCGGCCCGCTGACCCTCTCGACCGTGCCGGAGACGACCGACCTCTGGCAGGCGACGGTCGGCGCGATCGCGATCGCCTGCGCAGCGTTCGCCTACCAGCACAGCCCGCTCGGGCGGAAGCTCCGAGCAACGCGCGAAGACCCGTTCGCCGCCCAGGCGGCCGGAATCGACGTCCACCGGCAGCGCCTGTGGGCCTTCACGCTCTCGGGCCTGCTGATGGGGTTCGCGGGCGGCCTGTTCATCCACTACCAGGGGACGATCAACGTCGGCGACGTCTACCTCGACTTCACGTTCCTGACGCTGGCGATGCTGGTCGTCGGCGGTTCGCGCAGCCTCCTCGGCGCCGTCGTCGGGGCGCTCTTGATCAGCGGACTGAACTCGTTCCTCAGCGAAGCCGAGCAGGGAGAGGTCGGCTGGCTCCACGTCGGCGCAGGGACGAGCCTCGTCACCGTCGCCGCGTTCATGGCGATCGTCCTGATCTTCCTGCCGCGCGGCCTGACCGGCGGCCGCGAGCTCGCTATCCCCCGAGCGCCTCGCCCGGGCGGAAGATCCTGATCGGCACCTGCGAGAACGGCTTCCCGCCGTCCCGCGTGACCAGCCAGGTGTCCTGCATGTAGAGGCAGGTCTGCTCGTCCTCGGTGATCGCGTGCGGGTGCATGGAGACGACCATGTTCTCGCGCAGCTCGACCTCGATCCCCTCGCCGACGCGCGGGTGCTCGATCATCGTCATCCCGATCGAGTGGCCGGTGACGTGGCCGAGCGTGAAGCCGCGGTCGAGAAACGGTTTCGAGACGGCCATGTGGACGTCGTGCGCGCTCGCGCCGGCCTTCATCGTCCTGGTCGCGGCCTCGAAGTACTCCTGGTACGCATCGAGCGCGGAGAGGGTCGCCGCGTTCGGCCGCCCGGCGCAGATCGGACGCGAGAACTCGACCCAGTGCCCGCCCGGCCCGGCGATCTCGAGGCCGTAGAGGAGCAGGTCGTCCTCGCCGATCCGGCGCAACGACGGAAACTTGAACTCCGGCCCTGCGCCGCCGTTCTCGCCGGTCAGGACCATGTCCATCGTCGTCCGGTACGTCCCGGCGGCGGCGAACACGCGCTCGGCGACGCCCATCAGCTCCGCTTCGGTCTTGCCGACCTCGTACTCCTCGACGACGGCGCGGACGCCGTCCTCGTTGATCCGGACGCTCGCGCGCACCGACTCGAGCTCCTCCTCGCTCTTGACTGCCCTCGCGAGGTCGAAGCCCTCGTCCCAGGGGACGGCGACGTCGGCGAGCGGCCGGAAGTCGCGCACCGGCATCACGTAGTCGAGCCCGTAGACGCCGATCCGTCCGAAGCCGCGGTCGGCGATCCACTTCCCCGGGTGCTCCGCGAAGACCTTGTCCTCGATCCAGGCCTCCGAGTGGTCGCCGACCCAACGGGCCTCCTTCGGAAACACGACCGAGGGCTTGCCGTCGACCGGGAGGACGACATAGGCGTACCGGTGGAGGATCCGGAACCCAGAGAGGTAGCGCACCGCGCCCTCGAAGCCCGTGTACTCCGAGCCGGCGACGACGACTGCGTCCAGCCCGTCACGGGCCGCCGCCTCGCGCGCGTTGGCGTACCGGCGCTCGATCTCCTGCGTGCTCGTCATCTCCAGGTCTCCTCCAGTCCTTTGATCAGCTCGGTCAGTGCGCGGTTGAGCGGGGTGTCGACGCCGTGACGCTCGCCGAAGGCGGCGATTGCGCCGTTCAGGAAGTCGATCTCGGTCGGGCGGCGCGCCTCGACGTCCTGGAGCATGCTCGGCTTGTGGCCGTAGGCGACGTCCCTGCGCGCGGCGTGGTCGAACAGCTCCTCCGGGCTCGTGTCGAGCGTGATCCCCTGCGCGTCGGCGACCGCCCTGCCTTCGGCCATCACCGCCCAGGCGAGCTCGCGTGTCGGCGGCTCGGCGACCCCGCCGTGCGTCCGACCGGTGAGCGCAGCGATCGCGTTGGACGCGGCGTTGAAGATCAGCTTTCGCCACTGGGCCCCGCGGGCGTCTTCGAGGGCGTGGGTGGGCATGCCCGCCCGGGTGCAGGCGTCCGCGAGCGCGCCGACCTTCTCCATCGACGCAGGGCTGGGCTCGAACGGGCCGATGTGCGTGTCGCCCTTCGTGTCCCAGCCGACGTGGCCGGGCTCGACCACGTGCCCGGCGGGAAACGTCGTGCCGCGGATCACCTCACGGACGTGCTCGGCGATCAGCTCCTCGTTGCCGGCACCGTTCTGTACCGAGCAGACCGCGCCGTCCCGGAACGCGTGTGCGGTCGCGGCGACCGCCTCCGACGTGTGCATGCTCTTGACGGCGACGATGCCGAGGTCGGACGGCGGCAGCTCGGCCGGATCGGAGACGGCGCGGACGCGCCCGACGACCTCGCCGGCGCCCGAAAGCCTGAGCCCGTGGGCGTTGATCGCGTCGACGTGCTCCTGCCACGGGTCGAACGCCCAGACCTCGACGTCGTCGAGCGTGCCGAGGTTGGCGGCGAAGAGCGAGCCGACGGCGCCGCAGCCGATCACCGCGATCCTCACGACTCGCGAGCCTTGACCAGCCGGTACATCGCCGTGTGAAGCGGAACCGTGACGCCGTGTCGCCCGGCCTCGCGAACGAGGGCGCCGGTGATGAAGTCGATCTCCGTCGGCCGGCCCGCGCGCACGTCCTCGAGCATCGACGGCACGTGGGCGTAGTGCCCCTCGGCGGCGAGCGTCTCGCCCCGGCGGACGGCGTGGACGTTCATCTCCCACGGATCTTCGTGGAGCTCGACGCCGGCGGCGGCGGCAACCGCCTTTCCCTCGTCCATCAGGTCGTGGACGAGATGCCCGAGATCGGTGTCGTGCGAGCGGGCGGCGAATGCACTCACGTGGGGCAGGTCGGTGAGGGCCGCGACGGTGTTCACGGTCGCGTTGAAGATCAGCTTCGACCACTGCGCAGGCCGGAGGTCCGGGAAGGCGCGGGCGTGGAGGCCGGCCGCGACGAGCAGCGCCTCGACCTCCTGCGCCTGCTCGTACGTCGCCGTGTCAGCGAACGGGCCGAGCCACGTCTCGGTGTCAAGCTCGTACTCGACGTGCGCGTCGCCGTGCCGCACGCCGCTCATGAACGTGACCGCGGAGAGCAGCCGCCAGTCGCCGTGCCCGCGGACGAGCTCCTCGGCGCCGAGACCGTTCTGGATCGTCATCATCGTCGCGCCGGGAAAGCGGCCGGCGAGCGCGGCGGCCGCCTCCTCGAGCTGGGTCGCCTTGGTGGCGATGATCCCGAGGTCGAAGTCGGGCAGGTCGCCGGCGTCGGCGGTGGCGTTGACCGGGGCGGTGAAGTCCGACTTGCCGGAGATCCGCAGACCGTCGGTCACGAGCGCGCGGGCGTGTTCCTCGCGGCGCGTGAGAACGCTGACCTCCGCGACCCGCGCGAGGTGACCCGCGTAGAGGCTCCCGATCACCCCGCCGCCGACCACGCAGACACGCTCGATCGCCATCACGAGAACCTAACCCGTTAGCTTCCGACCGTGTCCGGGGTCGCTCTCTCGCTTGCCTCTGCGCTCCTGTTCGGCGGCATGTCCGTCGCGCTGGGCTTCTCGGTCATGCGGAGCCGGGATGCGCTCGTCGGTGCGTTCGCAACCGCCTTCAGCGGCTTCTGCGTCTGCGCGGTCGTCGCTCTGGTCGGCCGCGAGTGGGGCGGCACGCTCTGGCCCTATTTCCTGGCCGGACTGCTTGCACCCGGCGGGGCGCAGCTCCTGTTCGTGCTCGGCGTCCGGGAAGCAGGCCCCTCGCGCGCCTCCGTGATCGCCGGCGCGGCGCCGCTCGTCGCCGTGACGATCGCGATCGTCGCGCTCGGCGAGCCCGCGCAGGCGCCGCTCCTGCTCGGCGCCGTGGCGATCGTCGGCGGAGGAGTCGCCCTGATCGCGGAGCGAACGCGACCCGACCACTTCCGGACGATCGGGCTCGTCTACGCCTTCGGCTGCACCGTCCTGTTCGCGACCCGCGACAACCTCGTCCGCCACATCGCCACGGACAGCACGGTCCCGCCGCAGCTCGCAGCGGCGGCGACGATCCTCTCCGGGACCGTCCTCGTCTTCGTTGTCCTGGTGATCGCGCGTCGCGACCGCGTCTTCGCAGACCTCCGACGCGAGGGGCCGCACTTCGTGCTCCCGGGCGTGCTCTGGGGCGCGTCGTATGCCTTCCTCTTCGAGGCGTTCTACCGCTCACGGGTGACGGTCGTCAGCCCGCTCGTCGCGACCGAGTCGCTGTTCGCCGTCCTCCTCGCGGTGCTGCTCCTTCGGCGCACCGAGCTCGTCGGGCGGCATCTCCTCCTCGGCGCGTCGCTCGTCGTCGTCGGCGGTGCGCTGATTGGCGCGTTCCGCTAGCCCCAGGGCTCGATCCTCTCCCCGACCGCGCGCCTGAGCGGGGGAAGCTGGACGGCGGGGAGGTGCTCGGCGAGCAGTGCCTGCGTCTCGGCGACCAGAGACTCCAGCTCGGCAGGGCTCGTGTCGGGCAGCAGCAGGCGCTCCAGCCGCTCGGCCAGATTCGGCGGCGCGAGCTCGAGCTGCTCGACGAAGTCGCGCGTCCGCTTCACCTCGAAGTCGGTGAAGTACACGCGGTTCAGCGCGGCGAGCACCGCGAGCAGGTCGAAGGCCGCCTGGAGCAGCACCTGCTGGCGCCAGAGGGGTGCGTCACGGCTGCGGAAGTAGTCCTCGTACGCCCAGAGCGGAAAGATCTTCCAGTGGCGCTCGATCACGGCCCTCTGATAGTCGTCCCGGTAGCGCGCCTGCTCCCGCCAACGCGTGATCAGCTCCTCGCCGCGGAGCGGCCGCCCTTCAAGCAGGCCCATCACGACCTTCGCGTAGGGCGTGTCGAGCCGCTCCCCGGCGACGATCTTCTCCAACTCTGACTCGAAGTACGCGATCGTGATGTGGGCGAGCTGGCATTGGACGCCGTCGAGCTCGAAGAACTGGTCGAAGTCGGTGTCTTCGTGGTCGAAGCCCGTGCGGACGATCGTGCCGCCGAGCTCGCCGAGCGCCGACTCGAACGCTTCGCGCGACGGCAACGTCTCGTAGTACATGAGGAGGTCGAGGTCCGAGTAGAAGTCGGCGTCGCCGCGGGCGGCTGATCCGGCGAGGAGAACCGCGGCGGGCGGGACATGGCGCTCGTAGACGCCGACGATGCGGTCGGCGAGCGCCTGCAGCTGCTCGCCGGCGTTCACCCGCGTTCGGCCGGCAGCCCGCGCCGGCACCACTCGCTCCACGAGCCCGGGTAGAGCTTCGCGTCCGGCCGGCCCGCCTCCGCGAGGGCGAGCAGGTCGACACAGGCAGTGATCCCCGAGCCGCAGTACACGACGATCTCTTCGGCCTCGACGATCTCCTGCGGCACCTCGTCCGCCTGTGCGTACGGCCAGTTGACCGCTCCGGGAATGCGGCCGGCGACCGGGTCGATCGGCTCCACCTCGCCGCGGTACCGCTCGGGCATGCGGGCGTCGACGACGACGAGCCCGGGCTCGCCGAGCCGCCCGGCCAGCTCGTCAGCCTCGATCGTGTCCTCCACTCGCTCGCGCGGGACGAACTCCATCGGCTCGGCCTCCTCCTCGCCGCCGCGCAGAGGGCCGATCCACGCGTCGATCCCGCCCTGCAGCACCGCCACGTCCTCGTGGCCGAAGTGCCGGAGGAGCCACCACAGCCGCGCAGCCCCGCCGGCTCCGCCGTGGTCGTACGCGACGACGAACACGCCGTCGCCGACCCCGGCCCGGCCGGCGGCGGCCGCGAACGCCGCCGCGCTCGGGAGTGGATGCCGTCCCCGTCCCTCGACGGCGAGATCCGACAGCTGGTCGACCCCGAGAAACGACGCTCCTGGGATGTGCTTCCTCAGGTACGCGTCGTGCCCGGCCTCCACACGGTCGAGCGAGTAGCCGCAGTCGACGAACTGGTAGCGGATCAGTAGAAACCTTCGCGGCGGGCGTAGCGCTCCGCGCGCTCGGCGTCGTACGTCTCGGCGTCGACGTCGGCCCCGACCGAGCGCATCAGCTCGCCGGGGGACGGCAGCTCCTCTCGCGAGACGTGGCTCTCCGGGTCCCAGAGCCGCGCCCGCAGAAACGCCTTCGAGCAGTGCGTGAAGACCTGGTCGATCTCGATGCGCAGGGCCAGCTTCGGCACCTTCCCCTCGACCGCGCACGGCTCGAGCAGCTCGGGATCGGTGACGATCGAGGCCCGGCCGTTGATGCGCAACGTGTCCGTCACCCCCGGGACGATGAAAAGCAGCCCGACGTTCGGGTTCTCGAGCACGTTTCGGAGCGAGTCGGCCAGACGGTTGCCCGGCCGGTCCGGCAACAGCAGCGTCCGCTCGTCGAGGATCCGGACGAAGCCGGCCGGGTCGCCACGGGGGCTGACGTCGCACGTCCCGTCCGCTGCCGAGGTGGCGAGGCAGAGGAACGGCGAGCGCTCGACGAACTGCCGCGTGAGGTCGTTCAGCCGATCGGTCACTTTCGAGCGGACGACCTCATTTGGCTCCCCGATCAGCGAGCGAAGGCTGTCCTCTCCCGCGATCGCCGTCATCCCCGAGAGCCTACCTCCACGGCGGTACGCACCATCTCCACCTCGTACGGGAAGTACTGCCCGGCGGTTCCCCAGGCGAGGTGCTTCGCGATTGTCCAGCGCCGTACGCGCTCGCGGTCGATCTCGAGGAGGGCGGAAAGGCGGTCGAGCCGGCGCCGCATCTCGGGGACGGTGATGCGGCCTTCGTCGTCCAGGTCACGGACCGCCGGCACAGCGTCGTAGGCGGGCTCGGCGACGATCGGCTTCGAGTCGATCGCAAGCCACGGCTCGCGTTCGGCGCTGAGGATGTTTCCGCCGTGCAGGTCCTGGTGGCAGAGAACGACGTCCGACTGTGTCGGCCCGAGCGTGTCGAGCGCGTCGAGAGCCTCGTCCAACAGCCGCCGCTCGTAGGGCCGCCCGTGCCGTTCTCGGTGGAACGGCAGCCGCTCCGCCCACTTCTCGGCGACATCTGCGAGCCGGCGCCACGGAACGTTGTCCGAGGGCGGCCGCCAGAGCCGCCGCAGTGTCGTTGCCACCACCTCGAGCGAGGTCTCGTCGTAGGCCCTGCCGAGCGGCGTGCCCGGAATGCAACGCTCGATCAGCATCGCACGCGTCCCCGGGTCGTAGTCGATCAGCCGCACAGCACCTCGCCCGGCCCAGAAGTCGAGCGCCTCCGGCTCGTGCACGCTCTCGACGTCGTCGTCTAGGTGGATCTTGACCACGACATCGGTGCCATCCGGCAGGCGGGCAGGCGCGACGAGCTTCGAGAACGGCGCGGGAAACGGCTCGCCGAGCTCGAGGTCCCACGGAAGCTTCAGTGGGCGCCCTCCGGTGCGACCCGCAGCACCATCACGCTCTCGTCCGGAAAGCGTTCCCGGAGCTCGGCCGCGCACGCGTCGGCCTCCATCGACCAGACGATCACGGTCGGGCCGGAACCCGACAGCGTGGCACCGGCCGCGCCGGCGGGCAGCTCCGCGCGCACGGCGTCGAGCAGCGGCGACGGGCGGTAGGGCTCGTGGAGCCGGTCCTCGAACGCGGCGGCCAGCAGGACGGGATCGCTCCCCGCAATCCCTGCCCCCAACAGCGCGGCACGGGCGACGGTGAACGACGCGTCGCCGTGCGGCACCTGCGGCGGCAGCGCCAGCCGAGCCTCGGCCGTGGTCACGTGCCGGCGCGGTACGACGACGACCGGAGTGAGCGGAAGGTCGTCGGCCACCCTCGCGATGCGACCGGCCCAGGTCAGGCAGGCGCCGCCCACCAGGCAGGCGGCGAGGTTGTCCGAATGGCCCTCGAGCGGCCCGCCGCGGGCGAGCAGATCCTCGAGCTCGAGCTCCTGACCGGTCCACTTGGCAGCCGCGACCATCCCGAGCGCGATCGTGGCCGCGCTCGAGCCCAGCCCCCGGGCGCGTGGGATCCGGTCGGTCCACTCGAAGACGAGGCCCTCCGGCGAAGCGACGAGCCCGAAGGCGCGAATGCCGATGTGCTCGGGATCGGGCGGACGATCCGCTCCCTCCCTCACGTCGACCTCGTTCCAGAGGTCGAGCGCGACCGCGGCGCAGTCGAAACCGGGGCCGAGGTTGGCAGTCGTCGCAGGCGCGACCGTCCTGACGGCTCCGTCGTTGACGCATTCGGCGTCACGACATCGCCTCTCACCAACCTCGACAGCTTCGCTGTCGGCTTTGTGCTCGGCTTCGTCTCTCACAGCGGCTCGACTGCGTCCGGATCCTTCAGCCCGTGGCCGGTCAGGACGCAGACGACCCGCCCGGTCGGACGAACCTGCGCGACTCCGGCCACGCCGGCCGCGGATGCGAGCTCGCAGAAGACCCCTTCGAGCCGAGCGGTCGCATGCCACCACTCGACCAGCTCGTCGTCGGTCACGGTGACGACGTCCGCGAGCGCCTCCGTCTGTGCGCGATGCACCGGGTCGACGATCCTGATCGCCGAAGCGGCCGTGTCTGCGCGCCGCGCCGCCTGCACGCTGAGCAGCCGCGGCATCCCGGCGCCCGCCCGCTCGAAGCCCATCGCGAAGGCCCGGGTGTTCCCGCCGCCGCCGTACGGGAGCGCGACCACGTCGGGGAGGCTCCCGCCGAGCTGCTCGACGACCTCCACCGCCGCCGAGCTCTGCCCCTCGATCCGGTCGGGGTTGATCGAGTTGACGTTCACGAGCCCTTCCTCCTCGGCGAGGCGGCGCGCCTCCCGGTGCGCGTCCTCGAACGTGCCGCTGCGCCTGATCTCTGCGCCTGCTGCGACTGCCTGCGCGATCTTCCCGCGGGCGACGGCCCCCTCCGGCAACAGCACGATCGCAGGCAGACCCGCCCGGGCCGCATAGGCGGCCGCGGACGCGGCGGTGTTTCCCGTCGACGCGACGACGACGCCTGGGGCGCCGAGCGCGGCCGCGCGGGAGACGGCGAGCGCCATCCCCCGGTCCTTCATGCTCCCGGTCGGGTTCACGCCCTCCCACTTCAGCCAGATCTCACACCCGAGCCGCTCGGAGAGCCGCGGGGCGGCCAGAAGCGGGGTATTTCCCTCGCCGAGCGTCAGGCCCACCGATCACCCCGCGACCCGTCAACGGTGTTCGTCGCCGCGACCGACATGGCGGGCGTGGCACCGAACGGCTCGCTACGAAACCGCTCGCGAGCGCCGATGGCGAAGCCATCGGCGGAGCTCGGAAGGGGGCTCGCGGGGGAAACCGGCCGTTTCCCCCGCGGGAGCGAGCCGAAGGCGAGCGACGTCACGCCCATCCGAGCTCCGCAACGCCACGGTCGGAGACGACCGGCAACGCCGAGGCGGCCGCCCGCGTCTCCTCCAGCCCGTCGATCTCGTCGAGGGCCGCGCGCAGCTGTCCCGACGGCGCCTCGTGCGTGACGATGTGCAGCGTCGCGCTGCCGTCGCCCTGGTCCTGGACGAGCCGGGCGACCGACACACCGTGCGCAGCGAGCCGCATCGCGACGAGCGCGAGCACGCCGGGCCGGTCGGCGACCTCGACGCGAACGTAGAACGGAGACGAGACGTCGCCCTCGGGCAGCCGTTCGAGGCTGCGCCAGCAGGCGTCGTCCTGGAGGAAGCCCGTGCCGGTGGTGCCGACGATCGTGACCATGTCCGCGACCACGGCGGAGGCCGTCTCGATCCCCCCGGCGCCGGGCCCCTCGAGCGTGATCTCCCGGATCGCGTCACCCTGGAGCATGACGGCGTTGAACGCGCCCTCGACCGCCGCGAGCGGATGGCTTCGGTCGACGAGCGCCGGCCCCACGCGGACGTCCCAGCGCTCACCGACGAGCGTGGCCGCGCCGATCAGCCGCACGACCATGCCCATCTCTGCAGCCGCGGCCACGTCTCCCGAGGACACGCGTTCCAGGCCGACGTACGAGACGTCCTCGAGCGTGACGCGCGAGCCGAACGCGACCGTCGCCAGGATCGCCATCTTCGCCGCCGCGTCCTTTCCGGACACGTCCTCGGTCGGATCCGGCTCGGCGAAGCCGAGCCGCTGCGCCTCGGCCAGCGCCTCGTCGTACGAGGAGCCGTGCTCCATCTCGGTGAGCACGAAGTTGGTCGTTCCGTTGACGATGCCGAGGACGCGGTGGACGTTCGACACGACCAGCGCCTCGCGCAGCACCTTGATCACCGGGATCGCGGCGCAGACCGACGCCTCGAAGCGCAGCTGGACGCCACCCTCGGCGGCAGCCGCGAAGAGCTCCGCCCCCCGGGCGGCGACCAGCTGCTTGTTCGCGGTCACCACCGGTTTCCCCGCACGCAGGAGGTCGAGCACGTAGTCGGCGGTCGGCTCCAGCCCGCCCATCACCTCCGCGACGACCGCGATCTCCGGGTCGTCCCGGATCGCGGCGAAGTCGGTGGTGACCTCGACGTCTGCGCCCCGATCCTTCGAGGGACCGCGGACGAGGGCACGGACGACGCGCAGCCGATGTCCCGTGGCGCGCTCGATGTCGGCGGCCTGCTGGCGCAACAGCCGGTCGACGGCAGAGCCGACCGTCCCGTAGCCGAGCAGGGCAACCGGAACGTCGACGGACGTCACACCTCGACGCTACCGCAGCGCACCGTCGCACGCCGCGCCGATCGAGCCCGCTTCAGGCCCGCTCCCCCACCCAAGGGTGGGGGCAAAGCCCCTCACCCTCTGCGGCGATCGTGCCACGACGGGGCACGCGTGTCTGTGTCGACTCTGTGCCGATCTAGGCTTCGTCGGGTGATCGTCGCCCACCTGGACCTCGACGCGTTCTTCGCCGCGGTCGAGGAGCTCGAGGATCCGAGCCTGCGCCGCCGTCCGCTCGTCGTCGGCGGCGACCCGAAGGGCCGCGGCGTCGTCGCGACCGCGAACTACGTCGCCCGCACGTTCGGGATCCGCTCGGCGATGAGCTGTGCAGAGGCGCTCCGGCGCTGCCCCCACGCGGTATTCGTCCGGCCCCGCCACTCGCTCTACCGGCAGTACTCGCAGGCGGTCTGGGGCGCCGTGCGCGAGGTCGTTCCCACCGTCGAGCAGACCGGGATCGACGAGGGCTACCTCGATCTCGGCGAGATCGCGCCGGACTTCCTCGCCGCGCGCACGCTGGCGGAGGCGATCCAGGCGGCCGTCCGCGGCGCGACGTCGCTCAGCTGCTCCCTCGGCGTCGCCGCCTGCAAGGTGGTCGCGAAGGTTGCGTCCGACAGGCGCAAGCCGGGCGGCCTGACCGTCGTCCCTCCCGGGCGGGAGGCGTCCTTCCTCGCGCCGTTCGACGTCCGCTTGCTGCCGGGCGTCGGCCCCCGGTCGGAGAACCGGCTTCGCGACGCCGGCATCGCGACGATCGGGGCGCTCGCGACGCTCGACGATGCCGCGCTGCGCAGATTGCTCCCCGGGAAGGTCGGCCGCCTCCTTCGCGACCGAGCCCGCGGCATCGACCCGCGCGGGCTCGAGACGCAGGTCGAACGGGTGTCCATCTCCACTGAGGAGACGTTCGAGCGGGACATCGCCGACCGCGAACAGCTGCACGCCGAGCTACGGCGGATGGCGGCGCGCCTCGGCGATCACCTGACGCGGACGAACCAGGCGGCCCGGACGGTCACGACCAAGGTCCGCTACCCCGACTTCTCGATCCGGAGCCGCTCGTCGACGGTCGCCGCCGGCCTCGACGACGGCGCCGCGATCGGCGACATCGCCTGCGCCCTGCTCGACCGGGCGCTCGCCGACCGGCCGGGCCCGCTGCGGCTGGTCGGCGTCGGGCTCTCCAACCTGGAGCCGTTCCGCCAGCTCGCGTTTTAGCTTGTGCGCTCAGGCTCGGTCGCCTGAGCGCGGCTCGCACCGCCGGCGGCGCTGCGAACGAGAGCGAATGTGTTACGAGCACGGATCACCGCAGCTTCGCGAGGACATCCCTGAGGTCGGACTCGACGTCCTCCGGCGACACGCGGCCGAGCGGCGTCGCCGCGATCTCGGCGTACACCTTCGCCATCGCCTCGAACAGGGCCGGCTCGAGCCCGGCCGCGGCCTGCGCGGCGCCGATCTCGTGCATCTCCCCGACGTACCGGTCCGCCTTCGCCGCCGCCCGAGCGAGGCGCCGGCCCGCGCCCTCGGCAAGCTCGCCGAGGTCGTCGAGGACGTGCTCGAGCACGCCGTAGTGGTCGGCCGCCCGCAACGCCTGGGCGAGCAGCGCCACCGATCCCTTGTAGACAGACGCCGTGCTCATCTTCACGGCCGACGCCAGCCCGACCTCGTCACCGACGACGACGGCGTCGACGCCGTCGAAGGGCAGAGCCGCGACCTCCTCAGCGCGCGGGCCTGACAGGTAGATCCGCGTCGTGCCGGCCTTCGTCGGCGGCGGTCCCGAGATCGAGCCGTCCACCTCGGTCGAGATGCGCCGCGCGGTCTCGGGCGAGACGGCGTTCAGGTCGGCGAGCAGGCGCGCCGTGGAGAACTCGGCGGCCACCGCCTCCGCCTGGTCCGGCGGCACGATCGAGAGCACGACGTCGGCCGCGGCGATCACGTCCGCACGCGAAGGCAGCAGCTCCAGCCCTGCGGCCCGTGCCAGCCGCACGGTTCGCTCGCTCCGTCCGGTCGCCGTCGCCACGACCCGCGCGCCGCCGCGAAGCAGCGCTCCGCCGACTGCACTCCCCATCGCGCCGGGGCTGACGATCCCGATGGTCGCCATCGGGGGGAGTCTAGGAACCGCGGTGCTCGACAGAGTGAGGGAAAAGCACCGCCGGCCCCGGGCTCGGCAAGCCCGCTCGGCTCGGCATGGTCAAGGCCGACCAGATGACGCCCGACTGGGTGACCTGGAACGGCTACGCGGGCCAGTACGTCAAGCACCCGTTGGAGGCGCATCCCGGCCACACCCTCCGCTTCTACGTCGTCGACGCCGGGCCGAGCCTGAACACCACCTTCCACGTGGTCGGAACGTCTTCCAGCGGGCCTGGGTCAACGGCGACGTCGTCGATCCTCCCCGGCACGGCGTGCAGACGGTCACCGTCCCGGTCGTCGGCGGCGGGATCTTCGACGTGACGATCGACAAGCCCGGTCTCTACCCCTTCGTCTCGCATTCCTTCGCGAGCGTGCAGATGGGGCAGGTCGGGCTGCTGAACGTCGGCGACGTCGCCGGCACCATGAGCCACTACGTCGATCGTGCCCCGCTACAGTGCGGCCGTGGTTCCACGGCCGCACCGGCTTCTCGCCGCAGCCGGTCTCGCAGCACTCGTACTCGCCGGCGGCGGATCGTCGGCGGCGACCCCGCCCTGCGGCGGCTCGCAGCTCGCCGGTAACTTCCTGGTCGTCCCCGGCAGCGCCGGTGCGGGCAACATCGTGTACCGGCTGAACGTGCGGTACCTCTCCGGCCCGACCTGCTTTGTGTCCGGCCTCCCACGCATCCAACTGCTCAATCGCCTCCGCCGGCCCTTACCGACGAAGGTCAGGCCGGCGTTCAGGCAGGGCCTGCTCGCGCCGCGGGTCGTCATCAGACCGGGCTATGGGGCGAAGGCCGAGGCGCGCTTCTCACCCGACGTGCCGGGCGTCGGAGAGCCGGTCGCCGGACGCAACTGCGATCGGACCGCGTACTTCATGCGGGTGACGCTCCCGCCCGGAGGTGCG
>JBKPMR010000030.1:0-45875 GCA_046732255.1 Actinomycetota bacterium | reverse complement strand
ATCGGCGACCTCGCCGAGGCGCTGGGGGTCCAGAAGGGCTCGCTCTACTCGCATATCGCCTCGAAGGAGGACCTGCTCTACGAGACGCTCGCCGAGGGCGCGGCCGCGTTCCACGCGTCACTCGACGCGATTCCGGACGGGGCTCCGCCGGTGGAGAAGATCCGGCTCGCGCTCCGCGGCCACCTGCGGGTCGTCGCCGAGCAGCTCGACGTCGCCACAGTCTTCGTCCAGGAGTGGCGCTACCTGGAGGGCGCGCGCCGCGACGAGTTCGTCGCCGAGCGGCGCCGGTACGAGGAGCGGTTGCGCGAGCTCCTGCGCGAGGGCCGCGACCTCGGCGAGCTGCGCTCCGACCTCGACGAGGCCGCCGCCGCCCTTCTGTTCCTGTCCGCGGCGAACTGGGCGTACACCTGGCTCAAGCCCGGTCGTGACACGGACGCGCTCGCCGATCGATTCCTCGCGCTCCTGGTCGACGGGATGCGCGGTTACTCCACGCCGGTCTAAGCCGGGACGTTTGACACCACTCGCGGTGGGGGTAATAATCGCCGGTAGTCACCACGCATGGTGGTTGCAGGCGAGACGAGAGAGGGAGGTCCGATGGGATTCAAACGCTTTGCCCCGGCGCTGGCGGTCCTCGCGCTGGCGTCAGCCGCTGTCTTCACGGCGACCGCCCGCGGCGCGGCTGCGGCCGGCAGCCCGGTCGCGTACGGCTACGACGCCGCCTCGCCGGTTGCCTCGGCGACTGCGCCGCTCCGCGTCGTCCTCGTCGGCTTCAAGAAGGGCGACGTCGACGAACGGAAGATCCTCGAGCAGATCCCGGCGACGCAGCGGCCCGGCGTGCTCATCCCCTACGCCGCCGACGCAGCCGACTCGTCAGACCAGTGCGGTGTCGAGCTCGGCGGCAACACGCTCCTCAACCACGGCCGCTGCTACTACGAGGCCGGCAAGCCGTATCTCGTCCCGGTCGAGTACCGGTGGCAGCCGTCGCTCGTCTACGCACCCTCCACGTTCACGACGGCGTTCTTCCAGAACATGATGGCGAACAGCCACACGGGCGACTTCACCGGGACCACCTACCGCCCGTACCTGGAGGCGTACAACACGACCCGCGGCGTGTACCGGGGGATCGGGAACCAGGTCTTTGCCGGCAACACGGTCCGCTTCTTCGACGCCGAGAAGATGGAGACCTGGCTGGCGCAGAACTCGATGACGTACCTCGGGTTCGACCTCGGCCCGAAGGGCGGCACGACGCTCGGCCCAGGACAGAAGCCGGGCTACACGATCTTCATCCTGAACACCTGGGACTCGCCGGAGGCACAGGCGATCCTCGCGCCGCAGCACGAGTACCACACGCTGTACATCGACCGAACCGACCCGGACACGCACGAGTTCGCCGGGATCGACTGGGCGCGCGTGTGGGGCGGCAACTACCGCGAGGTCTTCCTCGACCTCGGCGCGGCGCCGAACCCGTACGAGTCGCAGACATGGGGCAACCGGCGGCGTGACCCGGCCGGCTCCGACGCGTTCGACCCGCCGCTCTGGGAGTACGAGAACGGCGCACCCCGCGTGAGCGGCACGGCCGACCTCAACGATCCGTACTCGCCGGCTCCGACCTTCAGCTGGGACAAGAACTGGCTGAACTACAACCTCGGGCGCTTCGTGGTCGACGCGGCCTCGTACCGCTTCTTCCACTCGTACCTCTACGAGCCGCGCCCGAGCGTCGGCCGCTACTTCCTGTCGAGCAACATCTGGCACGACAGCTACGCCGACCAGCCGTTCCTGTCCGACCTTGCGCGGCTCTACGACCAGACCGCGGTCCTGAACGGGCTGCGAACGCTCGTCCCGTACTTCACCTTCACAGGCGACACCCAGTACGAGTACCTGCAGACGCTCGACGCCGACCAGGCGATGCTCCAGCAGGCGAAGCAGACCGGCGGCGACCCGGTCGCAACCGTCGCCGGCAACCCGGTCGGAAGCGTTCCCTTCACCGCGATGAACACCCAGACGGCGATGGACTACCTCGACGCCGACAAGGCGCGCTTCGAGCGGGGCGGGACGTGCTACGCGACCGTGCCCGACCTCGAAGTCGTCGTCGAGAAGCACTACGCCTGGTCGCTGCCGGTGATCGTCGGCGGCATCGCGACCAACAACGACGGCGTTCCGTGGGGCTTCCTCGCGTCCGTGAACGACGTCTTCAAGTCCTCGGACGCCGACCAGGATAAGGGTCCCGTGCATGCGGCGCACATGGATGCCGACCTGCTCGGCGGCGGCTTCACGTACACCTCGATCCACGAGCTGTCGCACTTCCTCGGTCTCGCCCACCCCCACGACACGATCGGCGAGTCGCGGGTCGACACCAACGGCGACGGCACGCCCGATACGACCGAGTACTGGGACGGCTTCCTCTGGACGTTCGACTCGACGGCGGCCCCGACCACGTACGCGTTCGACCAGATGCGCTACGCGGTCCTCGACCAGGAGAACATCGCCCGCGGGCACCTCGCCTACTACCTGAAGTGGACGCGCGAGGCTCTGAAGCAGGCCGGCGACGCGTTCGTCGCCAAGGGCGTTACGACGACCGACAAGCTGCCCGGGTCGGCGAGGACGAATCGCCAGACGGCGATCGACTCGACGGCAACGGCCCAGAAGCTGTTCGCCGGGTTCGACTTCGTCAACGCCACGTTCGCGGCCCAGAAAGCGTGGCGGGCAGCGGCGGCATACCGCGACACCGCGCTCGGCCTTCCGCCGGGGACCTCGGAGGTCCAGCACGGCACGAACGTCAGCGGCGCTGCGGCGTGCCCCAGCGCGAAGCTGCACTAGGCAAAGACCCTCGAGGGAGAACGGGGCGGGCCTGCGGTCCCGCCCCGTTCGTTCGTGGCATGCTCGCCGGCGGTGCGGGTGACTCTGATCGTCAATCCCTTTGCCAGCCGGGTGACGGAGGAGCGCGTGCGCACGCTCGAGGGCCGGCTCGACGTCGTCGAGACGCTGCTCACCGAGCGCCGCGGACATGCGACCGAGCTCGCGGCTGCGGCGACCGGCGACGCGGTGTTCGTCTTCGGCGGCGACGGGGTCGTCAACGAGGTGCTGAACGGCCTGCCGGCGGGAAAGCCGCTCGGTCTCGTTCCCGGCGGGTACACCAATGTCCTCGCCCGCGCGCTCGGCGCGCCGAGCGACCCGGCGCAGGCCGTGCACCTGCGGCGCATCTCGGTCGGCCGGGCGAACGGGCGGAGGTTCGCCTTCTCGGCAGGGATCGGTGTGGACTCCGAGGCCGTCCGGGAGCTCGAGACCAGACGGCTGGCGGACGGCCGTCGCCGCGGCGACCTCACCTACGCCGGCGTCGTCGCCCGACGCCTGGCGGAGGGGTACGAGCCGCGGCTCGAGATCGAAGGGCTCGGCAGGGCAGCGCTGCTGTTCGTCTCGAACAACGCCGTGTTCACCTACGCGGGCCCGCGGCCGTTCCGCTTCTCGCCGGACGCGCGGTTCGAGCTCGGTCTGGACGTGGTCGCACCGGAGCGGGCCGGCTTGCTCTCATCGCTGCGGTACGCGAGCCGTCTGTTCACAGGCCGTGGGCTCGTCGGGCTCCCCGGCGTCCTGCACGCCCACGACGTCGACTCGATCCGGGTCGTCTGCGACCGGCCGCTGCCGCTCGAGGCTGACGGCGAGGACCTCGGCGACGTGACCGACGCGGTCTTCGATGCCGAACGCGGCGCGGTTGACGTCCTCGTCGCCTGACCGCACAATAGTCCGGTCAAGACTATTCAGACTCAGACTACGCTGACCTCCACGGAGGCGGCCGTCCTCGGGTTGCTGGCCGACGGGGAGCGGTCCGGATACGACCTGCGCCGCTGCATCGAAGGCAGCGTCGGGTACTTCTGGGCGCCGGCGCGGAGCCAGATCTACGCCGTTCTGCCCCGCCTGGTGGACTCCGGCCTGGCGCGCCGCCGCCGCGTCCGGCAGGAGACGAGACCCGACAAGCAGCTATACCGGATCACGGCCGCCGGGCGCGCTGCGCTCGCCGACTGGCTCGACCGCCCCGTCGAGCCCGAGCCAGGGCACAGCGTCCTGCTCCTGAAGCTCTTCTTCGGCGAATACGGCGCCCCCGAGGCGATGCTCGAGCACGTCCGCGGGCGCCGGCGCGAGGCCGAGCAGCTGAAGGCAGAGCTCCTTGCGATCGAGAAGCGGACGCCGAAGACCGAGCAGGACCGCTATCCGGCCTTGACGCGGCGCTACGGGCTCGAGTACGCCGATGCCGTGATCCGCTGGGCCCGCTGGGCGGAGGCACGGCTCGGATGAAGCTGCTCGCGGCTCTGGCGGCGGCGCTCGCCCTGGGCGGGACGCCCTCCTTCGAGTACGACGCGTCGGCACCGCTCCGAGTGCGGGAAGCGGGCGTGCAGGCGTTCGGCGGCGTCGCCGTCCACGACCTCTCGTACGCGAGCCCGGTGCGTGGGCGGGTGCCCGCCTACCTCGTGCTTCCGCCGGGCAGGGGGCCGTTCCCGGTCGTGCTCTTCGCACCGGGCTCGAGCGGCACGCGGGACGAGCTGATCGGCGACGCCGAGGATCTCGCCCGCCGCGGGGTCGCCGGCTTCCTGTTCACCCCACCGATCCTGCGACCCGACGGTCCGTTCCTGACCACCTGCAACGCGGCCAAGGACGTCGCCACGGTCGTGCAGTACGTGAAGGAGATGCGCCGGGCGATCGACGTGATCGCGAGCCGTCCCGAGCTCGATGCGCGTCGGATCGGGTACGTCGGCTTCAGCCTCGGGGCCGACTTCGGCGCGATCCTCGCCGGAGTCGAGCACCGGATCCGCGCGTACGCGCTCCAGTCCGGGCGCGGGCACTTCTCCTTGCTGCCGGCCGAGCAGTGCCGGCAGCAGAGGGGTGTACGTCGAGGCGCAGTGTACGCGAAGGCGTACGCGGTCGTCGACGGCGCCCGCTACGTCCGGCACGCGGCGCCGGCGGCGATCCTGATCCAGAACGGGAGGCTCGACCCGATCTCGCCGCGCGCCGACGTGCTCGCGCTGTACCGCGCTGCGAACGGGCCGAGGACGGTCCGCTTCTACCGCTCGCCGCACCGCTTGCCGCCGGCCGCGACCGCGTTTCGAGACGGCTGGCTCCTTGCACGGCTGAGATAGCATCGCCGCCGTGGCGCAGGTGGTGCCAGCCGAGCGTGGGCTCCGGCGCGTGATCGGCGACGGGGACCGTGTCCCGGACGGCGAGGTCGACGGCCTCGACGAAGGCGACTTTCTCGAGCTCTACCGGCAGCTCGTCCTGCTGCGGACCTACGACGAGCGCTCGGTCGTCTACCACCGGCAGGGCCGCATCGGCACGTACGCGATGTTCTGGGGCCATGAAGCGATGCAGGTCGGCTCCACCTACGCGCTGGAGCGCGGCGACTGGATCTTCCCGAGCTACCGCGAGGGAGCGATCGGCCTGGTCCGGGGCATGCCGCCGGCGACGGTGCTGTCGTGGTGGCGCGGTCACCCGACGGGGTGGTGGAACCCGCTCGACTACAACCTGGCGCCGATCTGCGTCCCGATCGCGACCCAGGTCCCGCATGCCGCCGGGCTCGCGTGGGGCAAGAAGCTGCGCGGTGAGCCGACGGTCGCGATCGTCTACTTCGGGGACGGGGCGACGTCGGAAGGTGCGTTCCACGAGGGGGCCAACTTCGCCGGCGTGATGCGCGCGCCGCTGATCCTCTTCTGCAACAACAACCAGTGGGCGATCTCGACGCCGCTCTCCGCGCAGACGGCGGCGCCCACGCTCGCCGACAAGGCGATCGGCTACGGGATGCCCGGGGTCCGGGTCGACGGGGGAGACGTGCTCGCGGTCTACGAGGCGACGCGGGATGCGGGCGCGCGGGCCCGTGCCGGCGACGGCCCGACCTTCATCGAGGCGGTTACCTATCGGGTTGCGCCGCACGGGACGGCGGACGACCCGAGCGCGTACGTCGACCAGGAGCGCATCGAGGAGGAGAAGCAGCGCGAGTGCGTCGGGCGGTACGAGGGCTACCTCCGCCGGCTCGGCGTGCTCGACGACGGCACCGCCGAGCGGTGCAAGACCGAGGCAACGGAGCTCATGCGGGCGGGTATCGCCGCTGCGGAGGCCGAGCCGCCGGCCGATCCCGAGCTGATCTTCGAGCACGCGTACGTCGACCCGCCGCCGACGCTCAGGGAGGGTTGGCTTGGCTGAGCTCATGCTCGTCGAGGCAGTGAACGACGCGCTGCATGCCGAGATGGCGCGCGACGAGTCCGTGCTGGTGATGGGCGAGGACGTCGGTCGCGCCGGCGGTGTCTTCCGCGCGACCGCCGGGCTGCGTGACCGCTTCGGCCCCGAGCGTTGCGTCGACACGCCGCTCTCGGAGGCAGGCATCCTCGGTTCGGCGATCGGGCTGTGCATGGCCGGCTGGCGGCCGGTGTGCGAGATGCAGTACGACGCGTTCTCCTACCCTTGCCTCGACCAGCTGATCAACCATGTCGGCCGGTACCGGTGGCGGACGCGCGGGGCGATGGAGTTCCCGATCACGGTGCGGATGCCGTACGGCGGTGGGGTACGCGCCCCGGAGCTGCACGACGACTCCCCCGAGGCCTACTACGTGCACACACCCGGTGTGAAGGTGGCGATCCCTTCGACCCCGGCGGACGCAAAAGGCCTGCTCGCCGCCGCAATTCGCGATCCGGACCCGGTCGTCGTCTTCGAGCCGAAGCTGGTGTACCGGACTGCACGCGGTGAGGTGCCGGAGGGCGAGCACGTCGTCTCGCTCGGGAAGGCGCGCATCGCCCGCGAGGGCGGCGACCTGACGCTGGTCGCCTACGGGGCGATGGTCGGCGTCGCCGAGGCTGCCGCCGAGGCGCTCGATGCGTCCGTGGAGATCGTCGACGTGCGGACGCTGAAGCCGCTCGACGAGGAAACGCTGCTCGGTTCCGTGGCGAAGACGGGCCGGGTGGTGATCATCCAGGAGGCGCCGCGCGTGGCCGGCTTCGGCGCGGAGCTGGCCGCGGTGATCGCGGAGAAGGCGATCCTCGACCTGCGCGGCCCCGTGATCCGGGTGACCGGGTTCGACGTGCCGTATCCGTTCTGGCAGCTAGAGGACGCGTACATGCCGTCGGTCGAGCGTGTGACCGCGGCGGGCAGGCGCCTGCTGGACGAGTTCTGATGGCGTACGAGTTCAAGTTGCCCGACCTCGGCGAGGGGCTGACCGAGGGCGAGGTTGCCCGCTGGTTCGTCAGCGAGGGGCAGGAGGTGGCCGAGGACGATCCGCTGGTCGAGATCCAGACCGACAAGACGACGGTCGAGATCCCGTCGCCGGCGGCCGGGACGGTGGCGCGGATCCTCGTCCAGGAGGGACAGGTTGTCCCGGTCGGAACGGTTCTGGTCGTGATCGGCGAGGACGGCGGCGCGGCGGCGGTCGCCGAGAAGGCCGCCCCCCGTCCAGAACGGACGCGTCCGGGGTCAGACCCTGGACCTGGCCCGGCGGGCCGAGTCCGCGCGACGCCGCTCGTCCGCCGAATCGCGCAAGAGCTCGGCGTTTCGCTCGACGAGGTCGCTCCCACGGGTCCCAACGGCCAGGTGACCGAGAGCGACGTCCGCGCTGCCGCTACCGGACATGGCCGGGGTCAGACCCCGGCCATGTCCGAAGAGGGCAGGCGGCAGCCGCTGCGGGGCGTTCGGAGGTTGATCGCCGAGCACATGACGCTGGCGCACCGCGAGGTGCCGCCCGTCACGTGGGTCGAGGAGTGCGACTTCGAGGCGGTCGACCTGAGGCTGCTGGTCGCGACGATGTTGAAGGCGTGTGCCGCCTCGCTCCAGGAGTACCCCGAGCTGAACGCGAGGCTGGACGGTGACGAGATCGTCTACCTCGACCGCTACGACCTCGGCGTCGCCGTGCAGACCGAGCACGGGCTCGTCGTCCCGGTCGTCCGTGGCTGCGACAGCCGCTCGCTCGAGGAGGTCGCCGCCGACGTCGAGCGGCTCGCAGCGGGCGCCCGCAAGGGCACCCTGCGCCCGGAGGAGCTGCGCGGCTCGACCTTCACCGTGACCAGCGCCGGAAAGCTCGGCGGCCTCTTCCACACGCCGATCGTCAACTACCCGGAGGTGGCGATCCTCGGCGTCGGGCGGATCGCGCTGCGTCCCGTCGTCCGCGACGGCGAGCTCACGGTCCGTCCGATCGGGACGATCGCGGTCACGTTCGATCACCGCGTGATCGACGGCGCGCGCGCGGCGGAGTTCGGCCTCGCGGTGATCCGGCAGATGGAAGCCTAGAAACGGAATCGGAGCCAGGCACCTCAACATCGGAACGGCGGGTGCCTGGCACCGATGCATACTCTGGCTGAGCCGGGCACGTCAAGATCGGGACGGCGGGTGCCTGGCACCGATGCATACTCTGGCTGAGCCAGGCACGTCAAGATCGGGACGGCGGGTGCCTGGCACCGATGCATACTCTGGCTGAGCCAGGCACCTCAAGATCGGGACGGCGGGTGCCTGGCACCGATGCATACTCTGGCTGAGCCAGGCACCTCAAGATCGGAACGGCGGGTGCCTGGCACCGATGCATACTCTGGCTGTGGGCTCGTGGTACTGGATCGGCGTCGCCGCCGGGCTCGGCACAGGCGCGGGAGTCGCGATCGGGGCGCTGATCCCGGAAGGGCGGACCGGCGTCCGCGTCGCGCTGGCCGCGCTGCTCGCGGTCGCGGCCGGCATCGGCCTCGGTCTCGCGGTCGGCGACTGGGGGGAGGCCGCCGCCGGGGCGATCGGAGGGCTTCTGGGCGCGCTCGCCTCGGTGCCCGTCGTCGCCGGTGCACTGCGAGGCGGCGGGACGCGCTTCGGGGTCGCGGTGCTGGTCGCGCTGGCCGGGCTGGTGCTGGCCGGCCTTGCGTTCGTGCCGGCCGTCGGGTACCTCGAGGCGGTCGCGGTTCCGCTGTACGCCCTCCGTCTGACGAGACGTGGACCGGACCGCCACGCCGGCCTACGCATTCTCGCCAAGGACTAGTGCGCTGATGGCGAAGCGCTTCGTCCTGGTCGTGATCGACGGCCTGACACCCTCGGTGTTCGAGCGGGCGGTCGAGAACGGCGACGCCCCCACGCTCGCCTTCCTCGCGCGCCACGGCGCCTACGCCAGGGCGGTGTCCTCATTTCCCTCGCTGACTCCGGTCTGTGCCTCCTCGATCGCGACGGGCGCCCACCCCGATATCCACCACATCCCCCATCTCGTCTGGTTCGACGCCGAGGAGCGCCGGCTCGTGGAGTACGGCTCGTCGTTCGGCGCGGTTGTCGCCGCCGGGACGCGCCGCTCGCTCGTCGACACCATCTTCAACCTCAGCGGCCGCCATCTGTCATCCGACGCAGTAACGGTGTTCGAGGCCCTCGACGACGCGGGCCTCGTGACCGCGGCGGTCAACTTCACGTGTTACCGCGGACGCACCGAGCATCGGGCGACGCTGCCGGGACTGGCCAGGACCGTCTTCGGCCCGCGGCGGTTCTTCTTCTACAACCTGTTCGAGTCGGACGCGACCGGCGCGCCGCTCGCCGTCCGGCGCCGTTCGGCGGGGTCGGTGGACGGCTACGCGGCCGCAGTCGGCCGCTGGCTGGTCACCCGCGACGGATTCGACTTCTTCCTCTTCTACCTGTCCGACTACGACTACGCCTCGCACGCACTCGGGCCCGAGGGCGCCGCCCACAAGCTGGCCGACGCCGACCGCGCCGTCGAGTCGCTCGTGGACGCGGCAGGCGGGCCCGACCGGTTCCTCGAGCGCTACGCGGTGGTCGTCTGCTCCGACCACGGTCAGACCCAGGTCGAGCACGGCGTGCCGCTCGAGGCGGCGTACTCGGATCTACGGCTCTTCCGGCGGAGCGGCCTCGATCGCCCCGATGTGGCCGTCTGCGCCTCGAATCGGGCAGGTCAGGTGTACCGCCTGCCGCTCTGCGCCGTGCCGGCTCGCGGCTTGGCAGAACGGCTCGACCACCGTCCCGAGGTCGACGTCGCGTTGTTCCTCGAGGACGGCGAGGCGGTCGCGCGGCGCGACGGCGAGGAGCTTCGTTTTCGCCCCGCGAACGGCGGGTGGAACCTGCGCGGCGACCCGTCGGTGCTCGACCATCCCGACGGCCTGGCACGGTCCTGGGCGGCGCTGCACAACCCGAACGCGGGCGACGTGCTCGTCTCGGCCGCGGCCGGCTACGAGTTCACCGACCTGGCCGGACACAGCCACGTCGGCGGCGGGAGCCACGGCTCGCTGCTCGCCGGCGACTCCGAGGTGCCGATGCTGGTCGTGGGAATGGACGCCGTCCCCACGGGTATCACCGGCGTCATGCCCGCGGTGCTGGCGCATTTCGGGGTTGCACAGCCGTCCTATACACAGGCGTCTGCCTGTGCGGCCTGATCCCACCGGCGAGCGTCTCCGCATGGTCGAGGAGCAGCTCCGCCGTCGCGGGATCAGCGACGAGCGGGTCCTCGCGGCGATGGAGCGCGTGCCGCGAGAGCTCTTCGTTCCCGGGCCGATTCGCGAACGAGCTTACGACGATGCCGCACTGCCGATCGGCGGCGAGCAGACGATCTCGCAGCCGTACATGGTCGGGCGGATCTGCGAGGTGCTGGCCGTCCACGGAAGCGACCGCGTCCTCGACGTCGGCACCGGGTCCGGGTACCAGGCTGCGGTACTCGCGGAGCTCGCGGCCGAGGTGCACACGATCGAGCGGCTCCCGGACCTCGCCGCGCGTGCCCGGCAGGCGCTCGAGACGGCCGGGTACCCGGACGTGCACGTCCACGTCGGGGATGGTTCGAAAGGCCTGCCCGAGCACGCTCCCTTCGCTGCAATCGCGGTCGCCGCGGCCGCGCCCGAGGTGCCGGTCTCGCTCTACGAACAGCTCGAGCCCGGCGGCCGTCTTGCCGTACCGGTCGGCGGTCGGCGTGGCCAGGAGCTCCGCCTCGTCGTGCGCAGCCCGGAAGGGCCGGCTGTTCTCCGGTCCGTGCCGTGCCGGTTCGTCCCGCTGATCGGCGACGAGGGCTTCGACCAGCCATGAAGGGCCGCCGGACAAAGCCCGCCGCCTCGGGACAGACGCTGCGCTCAGGCAGCCGAGCCTGAGCGCACGGGCTCGATTCCGCCGGACATTTGGGTACGCTCGGGGCGTGGCGCGCTCCACCGCAGCGGAGATCGCGGCGACCCGCGCGCGCCAGGCGCTGGCGCGGCCTCAAAACTGGATCCAGCTGCTCAAGTTCTCGGCGGTCGGCGCGTCCGGCTTCGTCGTCAACCTGGCGGTGTACAGCATCCTGCTGCGCCGGGTCGGTCTCCACTACCTGCCCGCCGCGGTCTGTTCCTTCGCCGTCGCGGTGACGAACAACTATCTGTGGAACCGACTCTGGACCTTCCGGGAGACACGCGGCGACCTCTACCACCAGGGCGTCCGTTTCTTGACCGTGTCCCTCGTCGCCCTTGGGCTCAATCTCGGGATCCTGCGGATCCTCGTCCAGCTGGGCGTCGACAAGATCGCCGCGCAGGCGGTGGCGATCATCCTCGTCATGCCGTTCAGCTTCAGCGTCAACAAGCTCTGGTCGTTCAGACGGCGGTCGTGACCCGGCTGGTCGTCGCGGCGATCCTCGCGCTGCTGGCGTTCGCCCCGGCCGCCGCCGCGCAGGACGGCGCCACGTACGACCAACAAGGGCGGCTCGTCTCGCCGATCCCGTTCACCCCGCAGGAGCCGACGCCGTCACTGACGGAGGCGAAGGCGGTGGCCGCCCTGCTCGCGGCGCCGAAGGTCAAGAACTGGGTGTCGCGCTACCCGAAGAAGAGCCTGGTCACCCAGGGAACCTACGAGAAGGATTACGACGACTGGAACGTCGGTGTGTGGTCGGGCAAGGCGGGCGAGATCGCCACCGGCCGGGTGGACGACTCGAGCGGCGCGGTGCTGGAGGCGTGGACGGGCCCTCAGGTGGCGTGGAAGATGGCCCGCGGCGGCTCGGGGGCGTTCGGCGGCAAGAAGATCAACAGCCTCGAGGTCTGGCTCGCCTTCTGCGCGGTCTTCCTGATCGGGCTCGCCGACCTCCGGCGTCCGTTCAGTCTCCGCAATCTCGACCTGCTCGCGCTGCTCTCGTTCTCGGTCTCGCTGTGGTACTTCAACGACGGCAGGATCTTCACCAGCGTGCCGCTCGTCTACCCGGGACTGCTCTACCTGCTCGGGCGGACGATCTGGATCGGCGTCCGGGACCGGCCGCCGCGAACGTCTCGGCCGTTGTGGCCGGTGTGGCTGCTCGCCGCCGCGACCGTGTTCCTCGCCGGTTTCAAGGTCGGGCTGAACGTGCGCGACTCGAACGTGATCGACGTCGGCTTCGCCGGGCCGATCGGCGCCGAGCGGATCGTCCACGGGCAGTCGCCTTACGGCAACTTCCCGAAAGAGGACGAGCTCAAGCCGTGCGGGCCGGCCGATCGAGACGGCGAGATCCGGCAGCGGATCCAGACGAACGGCCGCTGCGAGGCGGCGAACCCGAACGGCGACACGTACGGCCCGATGTCGTACATCGCCTACATCCCCGGCTACCTCTTCTTCGGCTGGAGCGGGAAGTGGGATGACTTACCCGCGTCACACTTCACGGCGATCGCCTTCGACATGCTGTGTCTGATCGGGTTGGGCCTCGTCGGGCGACGATTCGGCGGCAACCGGCTGGGTGTGACGCTCGCCTTCGCCTGGGCGGCCTATCCATTCACCCAGTACGCGTCGAACTCGAACACGAACGACACGATCATGCCCGCCTTTCTGATCTGGGGGTTCTGGCTGTGCACCTCTGCGTGGGCGAGAGGCGCCGCCGTCGCCTTCGCCTCCTGGACCAAGTTCGGGGCACTCCTGGTCGCACCACTCTGGGCGACGTACCCGGAGTTCCGCCGGAGCCGGCGGACGGCGCTGATCTTCGCCGCGTCGTTCGCAATCGCGACCGCCGCCTGCTTCTGGGTGCTGCTGCTCGAGCCGAACCCGCTCCATGCCGCCCACGAGTTCTGGAAGCGGACCGTGCCCACACAGGTCAACCGCCATTCACCGTTCTCGCTCTGGGACTGGGGCCAGTACCACGCCGGCCTGCCCGACCTCGCCTGGCTCCAGAAGGTGCTCGAGGCGCTCCTGGTCGCGGGCGCGGCGGCGGTTGCGTTCGTGCCGCGCCGCAAGTCACCGCTCCAGCTGGCGGCCCTGACCGGCGCGCTCCTGATCGGCTTCGAGCTCGTGCTTACTCATTGGTTCTACCTCTACCTCCCCTGGTTCTTCGCCTTCGCCGCCTATGCGGTGCTCGCGGCGGTCCCGTCGCCCGAGCCGGCGAAGGTCGCCGTCCCCGATGAGCACGAGCAGCGAGAGCTGGTCGCTGCCGGATAGGCCGGGGCGTGCGGCGGTGGCCGCCGCCGCGGCGGTCGCGATCTTCGTCGCAGCCTGGGTCGGCCTCCACGCCGGCTTCTACCGCCACAGCCAGATCGTCGACACCCCCACCTACCAGCGGTACGGCGACGCGATCGCCAACGGTCAGGTGCCGTACCGGGACTTCTCGCTCGAGTACCCGCCGGCGGCGCTGCCGCTCTTCGTGCTCCCGTCGCTGCTCCGTTCACCGGACGGAGACCTGTCCGGGTTCCGGCGCGGGTTCGAAGCCGAGATGCTCGTCTGCGGCGCGCTCGTGCTCCTGTTCATGCTCTCGATCCTGCTCCGGCTCGAGGCGGGCGGCGTGCGGATGGGGGCAGCCCTCGGGTTCGCCGCGGCCGCGCCGCTGCTGCTCGGCTCGGTCGAGCTGTCGCGCTTCGATCTCTGGCCGGCGGCGCTCGCGACCGGCGCGCTGGCGGCGTTCGTCGCGGGGCGTCAGCGGCTCGGCGCGGGCGTGCTCGGGCTCGCCGTGGCGGCGAAGCTGTTTCCGGCTGTGATCGTTCCGGTCGGGGCGGTGTGGATCTGGCGGCGAAGCGGCCGACGCGAGCTGCTGGTCTGCGCCGGCGTGTTCACCGCCGTCCTCGCCGTCTGCTTCGTGCCCTTCGTCGCGCTCTCGCCGCACGGGGTCTGGCACAGCGTGACGACGCAGACCAGCCGGCCGCTCCAGATCGAGACGCTCGGAGCCGGGGTGCTGCTCGTCGCCCATGTGGTGGGAGGGCTCGGGATCACGATGGATTCGAGCCACGGCTCGCAGAACCTCGCGGGGCGCGGGCCCGACGCGCTTGCGACCGTTCAGACCATCCTGCAGGCGGCCGCGCTGATCGTCACCTGGCTCTGGTTCGCGCGCGGGCCGGCGACGCGCGAGCGGCTCGTCCGCGCCTCAGCCGCCGCCGTGTGCGCGTTCATCGCCTTCGGGAAGGTGCTGTCGCCGCAGTTCCTCATCTGGCTGGTGCCGCTGGTCCCGCTCGTCCGCGGGCGGCGCGGTCTGGCCGCGAGCGCGTTGCTCGCCGTCGCACTCGTTCTCACCCAGCTCTGGTTCCCGTTCCGGTACTGGGACCTCGTCCTCCATTTCCGGACGTTCCCGTCGTGGCTTGTTCTGCTCCGTGACCTGACCCTCGTCGCGCTGTTCGCGGTCTTAACCGTGCCAGGCACGGTCAAGAACAGAGGCGAAAAGTCCCCTCCGAGCAGGGTCTTTACCCTGCCTGGCACCGTTAAGGAGCGCGGCGGGCGCGGCTAGGGATGGGGAAGCCGCAGCGACTCGATCGCGGTTGCGCGTCCGTCCTCGTCGCAGTCGACGACCACGCCCTCGAGGCGCACGCCTCCCTCGGCCGGGCGGAAGCGGACCGGCATACCGGTGCGCATGCGCCGGATCGCGAGCTCGGCCTCGACACCGATCACGGAGTCGTGCGGCCCGGTCATCCCTGCGTCGGTGATCGCCGCCGTCCCTCCGGGCTGGATCCGGGCGTCGCTGGTCTGGACGTGGGTGTGGGTGCCGATCACCGCCGTGACGCGGCCGTCGAGCCAGCGTGCGACCGCCACCTTCTCGCTCGTCGCCTCCGCGTGGAAGTCGACGAAGACGACCTTTGCGCGCCTGCGCGCCTCCTCGACGAGCTCGTCGAGGACCTCGAACGGGCCGACTGGGACGTCGAGGAACAGCCAGCCCATGACATTCACGACCGCCACCGGCGTGCCGTCGGCGGTGAGACCGACCGCGAGCGCCCGGCCGGGCGAGCCGGTTGCGACGTTGGCAGGACGGATGACTCGATCCGACCCGGCAAGGTAGGGAGCGAGCTCGTCGCGCGCCCAGACGTGGTTGCCGAGCGTGATCACGTCGGCGCCGGCTGCGAGGAGCCGCTCGGCCAGCTTCGGGGTCAGCCCCCGGCCGTCCGCGGCGTTCTCGCCGTTGACGACGCAGAAGTCCGCGCCGAGCTCCTCCCGCAGCGCCGGCAGCCGCTCCTCGACCGCGCGGCGGCCGGCGGAGCCGAAGACGTCGGCGAGGAAGAGAAGACGCAACGAGGCAGGACTTCTAGCGAAGCGGGACGGTGCCGGCCGGGTGGAGCACGAGTTCGACGTAGTTGCCGGCGTCCCTGGTGTAGCGGGAGAGAGCGAGGTGCTCGGCTTCGGAGAGGTCGATCACGCGGCCGATCCGCGACGTGCTGGCGGAGATGGTCGAGCCGACGGTCAGCGCCGGGTCGGCCTCCAGGTGCGAGATCGAGAGGACGACCGAGGGCTCGCGGACCGGCTCGATGTCGATCACGGAGCCGTACTTCTTTCCGTTCAGCACGTAGTCGCGGAGACCGACCACAGTGCCGTCGGTGGGCGAGTAGACGTCCGTGCCCGGCGCCGCGCCGATGTCGAGCGCGCCGGTCGACGGGCCCCCGCCTCCGCCGAGCTGGTAGTAGACGACGCCCCCGCTACCGCCCCCGCCGAAGATGCGGTGGAGGAACCGCGTGGCGACGCCGACGTTCGCCTGGCGTCCGACCGGCTCGAACGGGAGCGCGTCTGCGCCGGCGCCGTGGTAGCCGATCGCCGTGATCACCCGTTCGTTGACCGGGGACGCAACATGGAGACGTCCGAAGACGGCGACGGCGACGCCGGTCGGGGGCGGCGGTGGGAGGAGCCGGGTCGAGCTCGCCGGTGTGCCCGTACCGACGACGGGCCGTCCGTCCGGTCGGAAGGCAGAGACGGCCAGGATGACGACGACCGCGACGCCGACCGCGACCAGCAGTGCCCGCCGCCGAGTCCGATGTGCCTTTCGCTGGGCACGCGAAGGCGGCCTCCGGCGGGGGGGAGCTGGCTGCATCGCGGGCACGGTAACCGAGGTGGCCGGCCCTTTCAACGAGAACGGTGTGACGCGAACGAACCAATCCTCCGGTTCCGGCTGTCTGGCGAGCGCCCCGTCGGTCTCCAGCGCCCAGTCCCAGGGTGTCCGCTGACCCCGTACGACGGTAGGGGTACGATGGCGCCGATGGCTCCCGGCGCGGCGCCGAAGATCCAGATTCCGCGCTGGATGCAGCTGGTCGGGCTTCCGCTCCTGCTGATCCTGGCGTGGGTCGTCGCGGGCCGCGTCGTTCACGTCGTCTTCCTGTTCCTGGTCGCGACCTTGATCGCGCTGCTGCTCGATCCGCTCGTGAAGGCGATCGGCTCGGTCGGGATCGGGCGGTTCCGGATGCGGCGCGGCGCGGCCGTCGCACTGGTGTACCTGGCTTTCGCGGCGGCGTTGATCGTGAGCATCTGGGCTCTCGCCACCGTCGTCGTCGATCAGACGAAGACGGCCGCTAACCGGTTCGACACCTACTTTACGGAGCCCCATGGACAGACCGGCCAGACGGACGCGGACCGGGACGTCGATCGCCTCCAGCACTGGCTCGACACCCACGGCCTGAGCTCGATCGACATCCAGCAGCGCGGCCACCGCTGGGTCAGACAGATCCGCGAGAAGGACGTCGGCAAGTACACCGACAAGGTCGTGAACTTCGTCGAGGGGGCGGCGATCTCGATCGGGAAGCTGCTCTTCGCCGCGATCGTGGTGATCGTGGTCTCGATCTACATGCTGCTCGACTTCTCGAAACTGGCCCGATTCCTCGATCGACGGTTCCCGCCGCACCCAGGCTCCGAGCAGCTGCTCGTGCGGATGGAGCACGCGGTCGCCGGCTACGTGAAGGGGCAATTCCTCGTCTCGCTGATCATCGGCACCAGTGCGGGGTTCGGCATGTGGGTCCTCGGCGCGACCGGGCTCGTGCCCGGGGCGGACAAGTACGCGCTGCTGTTCGGCGCCTGGGTCGCCGTCACCGAGCTGATCCCCTACCTCGGCCCGTGGCTCGGGGCGATCCCGGCGGGGATCTACGCGGTCGTCGTCGATCCGATCTCGCTGATCTGGGTGACGATCCTCTTCCTCGTCATTCACCAGGTCGAGGGACACGTCGTCGTGCCGAAGGTGATGGGGAGCGCGCTCCGGCTACACCCGCTGCTGGTGATCTTCGGACTGCTCGCGGGCGGCGAGCTCTACGGGTTCGCCGGGATCCTGGTCGCGCTCCCGCTGCTCGCGGCCGCTCGGGCCGTCTACGAGTACTTCTCCGAGCGTGTGGAGCTCGAGCCCTGGGCGGAGGGAGGGCCGGTGCCGGTCGAGGTCGAGCTCGAGCAGGCGCAGCCGCCGCCGGTCGCTCCCGTGCCCGACCCGGACGAGGCCGAGCCCGAGCCCACCCGGCGGTCGCAGCGCGGGTGAACGCGGCTGCGCTCCTCGCCGCCCGGGGGGTAACCCGCCGGTTCGGCGACCACGTCGCGCTCCACCCGACCGACCTCGACGTCCGACCGGGCGAGGCGCTCGCCCTCGTCGGTCCGAACGGCGCCGGGAAGTCGACGCTGCTCGCGATTCTCGCCGGCGCGTTGGAGCCGAGCGAGGGCTCGGTCGAGCGCGCGGAGGGCGTCCGGGCCGGATGGATGCCGCAGCGGCCGGCGCACTACGGCCGCCTCTCGTCGCGCCAGAACCTCGAGCTCTTCGCCGGTCTCGAGGGGGCCGGCGATCCAGACGAGCTGCTCGCGCGCCTCGAGCTGCCGGACGACGACCGCCCCGCGGCCTCGCTCTCGGTCGGCAACCGGCAACGGCTCGACCTCGCGATCTCGCTCCTGCCGGACCCGCAGGTGCTGCTGCTCGACGAGCCGACTGCCGCGCTCGACCCGCGGCAGCGGCGGCGGCTCTGGGAGACCGCACGCGGAGTGCGCGATGCGGGCGGCGCCGTCGTCCTGGTCACGCAGAACGTCGAGGATCTCGAGCACGTCGCCGACCGGGTGGCGGCGCTGCTCGAAGGGCGTGTCGTCTTCGACGGAGCGGTCGCCGACTACCTCTCCTCGGAAGCAGCCGGGGCGCTGATTTGAGACCCCCTTGGCTGATCCTGCGCAAGGACCTGCTCGTCCTGCGCCGCTCGCCCGCGCTGCTCGGAGTCCTGATCGCCTACCCGCTGGTGATCGCACTCCTGATCGGACTGACCGCTGCGTACGCGAACGCCAAGCCGCGCGTCGCGTTCGTCGACCTGGACGGAATCCCGCACACGCTCTCCGTCGCCGGTCAGACGTTCAACATCGACCACCTGATCGACGACGTCGCCAAGAACGTCGAGATCGTCCGGATGTCGAAGCGGCAGGCGGACCGGCAGCTCGCGTCCGGACGGGTCGCAGCCGTGGTCACCGTGCCACAGGGCTTCGTCTCCGACCTGAAGGGCCTGGTGTCGAGCCCGCACCTGACCCTCGCCACCGGCAGCGGCGGGATCACGCCGCGCGTGCGCCAGCAGATGCAGGCGCTCGTCTACAACCTCAACCTCAAGCTCCAGCGGGCGTTCATCAAGGCGGACATCCAGTACGTCGACCTGCTCCTGCACGGCGGCAAGGGACGCGTGCTGGGCCACAACTTCTCGATTATCGGCCTGGACGGGACCAAGCGGTTGCTGGACACGATGCCGAGCTCGCCGCAGAAGACGAAGATCGCGGACTTCGTCGGCGACGCCAGGCTCGCGCTCGCACTGACCGACAACGCGATCCGGGCGACCGCGAGCCCGATCGTCCTCGACGAGGACACGGGCCGGGGCCGCACATCGCTGCTCTCCGCGCAGGTGCAGGCGTACGGGCTGGCGATCACGATCACCTTCCTCGGCCTCCTCCTCGCCGGAGGAGCGCTCGCCGCCGAGAGGGACGAGAACGCCATCGGCCGGCTCGTCCGCGGGCTGGTCGGGCTCGGCCAGCTCGTCGCCGCCAAGGTCGCACTCGCCGTCACCGTCGCCCTCGGGCTCGGCCTGGCGATCCTCGTCGGCTTCGGGATCGCCGTCCAGGCCGGAAACGTCGCAGGCGGCGAGCCGTGGCAGCGGATCCCGCTCGTGCTCGTCGGCGTTCTCCTCGCCGGCGCCGCCGTGGGCGCGGTCGGGGCGCTCGTCGGCGCCCTGGCACGCGAGTCGCGGACTGCATCGCTCGTCGGTGTTCTGGTCGTCCTGCCGGTCGTCTTTCTCGGGCTCGTCCCGGAGGAGATCGTCCCCGCCGCGGCCTGGATCAGCGACCTCTTCCCCTTCGTCCACGCCGTACGGTTCTTCGCCTCGGCGCTGTACGACGGCTCGCCGTGGTCGATCCTCGGGCGCGAGACGGCCTGGCTCGTCGGGCTCGCGGCCGTCTTCGGCGCGCTCGCCCGGCTGTCGGCGCGGCGGCTCGCGGTCTAACCCGTTTCCATCCCGGCGACGCGGGGGAGATCCATCCCATGCCGCGGGGCCGCCGCCGGGATGGGGTCGTCGCGCAGATCTGGGCAGCGTTCGTCGAGCACAACCTCCTGACGTATGCCGCGGCGATCGCCTTCCAAGCCCTGATCGCGTTCGTGCCGCTGACGCTGTTCGCCCTCGGCGTGCTCGGGGCGACGGACAACCGCCGGCTCTGGACCAAGCACATAGCTCCGGCGATCCACGATCGAGTGCGACCGGCGGTGTTCAACGGGATCGACGACACGGTCCGGCGGATCCTCGACCACGGCACCGCCGGCCTGATCGCGGTCTCGGTCCTCCTCTCGATCTGGTACCTGACCGCTGCGATGCGCGCGGTGATCGAGGCGCTCGACCAGATCCACGACGTCGAGGACACGCGCCCGTGGGGCGTTCGGATCGCGACCGCCGTCCTGCTCGGGGCGACGGCGGGAGGGTGTCTGTTCGCCGCTGCGCTCATCGTCGTCGGCGGGCCGCGAGGAGTGGTGCTCGGGCTCGTCCGCTGGCTGGCCGCGCTCGCGCTGGTTGCGATCGTCGTCCTGCTCCTGCTCCGGTTCGCACCGGCGCAGCGTCCGGATACCGGCTGGGCGAGCCTCGGCGCCGGGCTGATCGTCGTCGCCTGGGTCGTCGCGTCGCTCCTCTTCCGGCTCTGGATCACCTACGTTGCCGACTTCGAGTCGCCGATCGGGACGCTGACGACCCTGCTCGTGCTGACCAGCTACGTCTTCGTCTCGTCGGTCGTGTTCCTGGCGGGAGCGCAGCTCGACGAGCTGCTGCGGAAGCAACGCTCGGGGTAACCGAATCGGCCAGGCACCTCGACACCGGAACGGCGGGGTGCCTGGCACCGATGGGGAAACGGAATCGGAGCCAGGCACCTCAACACCGAAACGGCGGGTGCCTGGGACCGATGGGGAAACGGAATCGGAGCCAGGCACCTCGACACCGAAACGGCGGGTGCCTGGCACCGATGGGGAAACGGAATCGGAGCCAGGCACCTCAACACCGAAACGGCGGGTGCCTGGCACCGATGCTCTACCTTTCCGGCGTGAGCGCCTTTCCGGTCACCAGGCTGCGCCGCCTGCGCCGCACGGGTGCGCTGCGCTCGCTCGTGCGCGAGACGCGGCTCGACCTGGACGACTTCGTCATGCCGCTCTTCGTCGGGCCGCAGACGGAGCCGAACGAGGGGCTCCCCGCGATGGGGCGCTGGTCGGTGGACGAGGTCGGCGACGAGGTCGACCGGCTGACGTCGGCCGGCGTCCGGGCCGTGATCCTGTTCGGGATCCCGGACGAGAAGGACGAGGAGGGCTCGGGCGCCTGGGACGACGACGGTGTGATCCAGCGCGCGCTGCGTGCGTTGCGGCCCCGATTCCCGGAGCTCGTCCTGCTCACCGACGTCTGTCTCTGCGAGTACACGTCCCACGGCCATTGCGGAGTCCTCGTCGGGGGCGAAGTCGACAACGACGCGACGCTCGACCTGCTGGCCCGCACGGCGGTTAGCCACGTGGAAGCTGGAGCGGACGCGGTCTGCCCGAGCGACATGATGGACGGTCGGGTCGCTGCGATCCGCGAGGCGCTTCCGGAGACGGCGATCGTCGCCTACTCGGCCAAGTACGCCTCGGCGTTCTACGGCCCGTTCCGCGAGGCGGCCGACTCCGCGCCGTCGTTCGGCGACCGCCGCGGCTACCAGATGGACCCCGCAAACGTGCGCGAAGCGCTACGCGAGTGCGAGCTCGACATCGCCGAGGGGGCAGACGTGATCATGGTCAAGCCCGCGCTGCCGTACCTCGACGTGATCCGCGCCGCCCGCGAGCGCTTCGACCTGCCGCTCGCCGCCTACAACGTGTCCGGTGAGTACGCGATGGTGAAGGCTGCTGCCGCTGCGGGCTGGCTGGACGAGGAGACGGCTGCGATCGAGTCGCTGACGGCGATCAAGCGGGCTGGTGCGGACATCGTCGTCTCGTACTGGACGAAGGACCTGGCTTCGTGGCTTGTTTGAGCTCCCTGCCGGCCGACGCACGGGCTGTCTGGCCGCGCTGGGCGGCACGATGCGTCGTCCTCAGTCGCACCAATAGCACTTCGGCTATTGCTGCTCCCTGCGTCCTAGCCTCGCACTCGCCCATCGCACCCAGCCAGCGGGTGGACGTCCAGCAGTGAGCTCTCTGACGACCCGCTCGGCGCTCTGGCAGCGGGCGCGCGAGCTGATTCCCGGCGGTGTCAACTCGCCGGTGCGCGCCATGCGCGCGGTCGGCCTGGACGAGCCGGTCTTCGTGCGCGGCGGCTCCGGGGCGGAGATCGAGGACGTCGCCGGCCGCCGCTACGTCGACTGGGTGATGTCCTGGGGGCCGCTGATCTTCGGACACGCCGACGCGGAGACGCTGCGCGCGGTCGCGGAAGCCGCGGAACGAGGGACGACGTTCGGCGCACCGACCGAGGCCGAGGTCGAGCTGGCCGCCGAGATCGTCGACGCGGTGCCGTCGGTCGAGATGGTCCGCCTCGTGTCGTCGGGCACCGAGGCGGCGATGTCGGCGGTGCGGCTCGCCCGCGGCTTCACGCACCGCGACCGGATCCTCAAGTTCGCGGGCTGCTACCACGGCCACGCCGACGCGCTGCTCGCGAGTGCAGGCTCCGGCGTCGCTACGCTCGGCATCCCCGGATCGCCCGGGGTGCCGACCGGGGCGACCGTCGACACGATCGTCTGCCCGTACAACGACATCGACGCCGTAGCCGGCGCGGTCGAGCGTTGGGGGGAGGGCCTCGCGTGCGTCCTGGTCGAGCCGGTCGCCGGGAACATGGGTGTCGTCCCGCCCGCCCCGAGGTTCCTAGAAGCGCTGCGGGCGCTGTGCGACGCGAGCGGGGCGCTCCTCGTCTTCGACGAGGTGATCACCGGCTTCCGCGTCGCCCGCGGCGGTGCGCAGGAGCGCTTCGGCGTCTTGCCCGACTTGACGATTCTGGGGAAGATCGTCGGCGGCGGCTTGCCGCTCGCGGCGTTCGGCGGTCGTGCCGACGTGATGGAGCAGCTTGCGCCCTCCGGTCACGTGTACCAGGCAGGCACGCTCTCCGGGAATCCGCTGGCGACGGCGGCCGGCCTCTCGGTTCTCCGCCGTCTTCGCGACGAGGCGGTGTACGAGCGGTTGGAGGCGTTCGGCCGGCGGCTCGAGGAGGGACTGTCCCCGTTCGGCCGGGTGCAGCGCGTGGGCGGGATGCTGACGCTGTTCATGTCCGATGGGCGCCCGGTGACTCGGTTCGACGAGGCGCAGGACTGCGACACCGACCGCTACGGGGCGCTATTCCGGCATCTCCTCGAACACGGCGTGTACGTCGCACCGTCCCAGTTCGAGGCGATGTTCGTCTCGACCGCGCACGGCGACGCCGAGGTGGAGAGGACGGTGGCGGCCGTTGCCGGCTTCTTCGCTTGAGCTCTGGGACGTGATCGCCGACGAGGCGGTCGCCGAGAGCCCGCTCTGGGCCGAGTCGCTGCTCCCGCCGGCCGAGCGGGAGGCGGTTGCCGTGTTCTCGCCCTTGCTCCCGGAGCCGCGCTTCGCCGTCGGGGTGGAGACGATCTACGAGGGCTACCTCCTCCACTACGGACGGCCGCGGCTCTTCGCCGCGGGCGACGGGCGGAACGCATTGCTCCTCGGCGACTACCTCTACGCGCACGGGCTGGTCCGCGTCGCCGAGCAGCAGGACGTGGACGCAGTCGCCGACCTCGCCGCCCTCATCTCCCTCTGCGCACAGCTCCGTGCGGACGGCGGCGCCGGTGACGGGGAGGCGTGGGCGGCGACCGCGGCGCTGATCGGCCGCGGCCCGCTGAGCGGCGACCGCGAACCGCGCGCCCTCGCCGGGTCGGCAAGTACGGCCGCCGGTGTCGATGCGGTCGAGCGGGCCCTCGCCTTGCACGCCGGCCGCGTGGGTTAGACTCGCGCCGGATGCTCGCGCTGCTCGCCGATGCTGCCTCCGAAGGCAGGGACGTCATCACCGGCATGCTGATCGTCGGACTGATCTTCCTCGGCGTGATCGGGCTCGGCACGCTGTCGAAGAAGCTCAGGAAGCACTAGCGCAGGCCGGCTGCGAGCGCGCGCCGGCGCGGATCGGCGGCGTACGGCACGGGAATGCGCGGCCGCGAGCGTCTGGACAGCCGCGCGATCGCCGCGAAGAGCTCGCCCATCGTCGGGTCGGCGCCGCCCAGGCCAGCTCCCAGTCGGGCGGGAGGTCGTCCTCCCGCCCGCGGCGCGGCAGGCCTCGATCACGCTCCGCGTTCCCTGCACGTTCACCGCCTCGAGCACATGTGCGGGCGCCGTGAAGCTGTAGAGCGCGGCGAGTGCACCACCGCGTCGCAGCCGGTGATCACGCCGCGCAGCCGGGGGCGCCGAGCGTCGACCCACTCGTCCCTGACGTCGTGCCCGGCCGTCCGGAGCTCGCGTGCGACGTGCCCGCCACGAAGCCGCTCGCCCCCGTGACGTAGACGCGCATCCGGCGCATGATTGCTCCATGCGGCAGCTTCCGTCCGGGACGGTGACGCTCCTCTTCACCGACATCGAGGGATCGACGCGGCTCCTGCGCGAGCTCGGAGACGCCTACGCCGACGTCCTGGTCGATCATCGGCGGGTGCTCCGGGAAGCGTTTGCGGCACACGGAGGCGTCGAGGTCGACACCCAGGGGGACGCCTTCCTCGTCGCGTTTTCGGATGCCGGCAGCGCCGTCGAGGCTGCGAGAGATGCCCAGGAGGCACTCGCGCAGGGACCGATCCGCGTCCGCATCGGGCTGCACACGGGCCGGCCGGGCCGCATCGACGAGGGGTACGTCGGCGAGGACGTCCACCTCGGCGCGCGCATCGCCGCTGCCGCGCACGGGGGCCAGGTCGTGCTCTCGAAGGCGGCCGCCGAGCTCGTCGACCGGCCGCTGACCGACCTCGGCACACATCGGGTGAAGGACTTCGAGGAACCGGTATGGATCTACCAGCTCGGCGACGAGCGTTTCCCACCGCTGAAGACGATCTCGAACACGAACCTGCCGCGGCCGGCGAGCTCTTTCGTCGGCCGGAAGCGCGAGGTGGACGAAGTCGTCTCGCTGCTCACGAACGGTTCGCGGCTCGTCACGCTGACCGGGCCCGGCGGGTCCGGCAAGACACGCCTCGCGATCGAGGCCGCCTCCGAGCTGGTCGGCGGATGCCGGCACGGCGTCTTCTGGGTCGGCCTGGCAACGGTGCGAGACCCGGCGCTGGTGGTGCCCGCGATCGCGCAAGCGGTCGGCGCCCACGAGCCCTTGCCGGAGCACTTCGGCGACAACGACGCCCTACTCCTGCTCGACAACCTGGAGCAGGTGATCGGCTCCGCGCCCGAGCTCGCGGGCGTGGTCGAGACGTGCGCGAACCTCAGAGTGCTCGTCACGTCCCGCGAGCTGCTCCGCGTCCGCGGGGAGGTCGAGTACGAGGTGCTCCCGCTCTCGCAATCGGAGGGAGTGGCGCTCTTCTGCGAGCGGGCGCGGGTCGATGCGAGCCCCGCGGTCGAGGAGCTCTGCCGTCGCCTCGACGATATGCCCCTGGCGCTCGAGCTCGCGGCGGCGCGGGCGAAGGTGTTGACGCCGGAGCAGATCGTCGAGCGGCTCGGCGACCGCCTCGACCTGCTCAAGGGCGGCCGCGACGCCGATCCCCGCCAGCAGACGCTGCGGGCGACGATCGAGTGGTCGCACGACCTGCTCGACTCTGGCGAGCAGCGGCTGTTCGCGGGCCTCGGTGTCTTCGCCGGCGGCTGCGAGCTCGACGCCGCCGAAGCTGTCGCCGAGGCGGACCTCGACACCCTTCAGTCGCTGGTGGAGAAGAGCCTCGTCCGCCACACGGGGGAACGCTTCTGGATGCTGGAGACGATCCGGGAGTACGCGGTCGAACGGCTCGAGGCTCTCCTCGACGCGCAGTCCCTCCGGCGGCGCCACGCCGACTACTTCCTGAGGCTCGGCGAGGAGGCGAGCCTCGCGGCGGAGAGCGAAGGCCCGCAGCGCCCGGACCTCGTGCGCCCGGAGTTGGACAACTTCCGCGCGGCGATCGACTGGGCGGTCGAGTACCAGCCGGAGCTGGCTTTCAGGCTCGTTATCGCGCTGGAGCAGGTTTGGGTGATGAACGAACCGTTCGAAGGCGTCCGCCGGATCAGCGCCCTGCTCGAGCTCGGAGCCGAGGTCGCACCGGTCCTGCGGGCTCGCGCACTGCGGACGCTCGGCGAGTCCAAGTGGATCTCGGGCGACTTAAAGGGCGGCACCGCGCTGATGGAGCAGGCCCTCGCGGCATTCGAGCGCCTCGGGGACGATGCTGCGGTCGCGGGGATCTTCGAGCGTCTCACAGCCGGGGCGCTAATGGCCAAGGACCTGGCCAAGGCGAGGAGGTTGATCGAGCAGTGCCTGGCCATTTGTGAAGGCCATCCCAACTCGAAGGACCACGCGAGCGCGATCGGGAAGCTCGCCTGGGTCGAACGCTACGAGGGCAACGCAACCGTGGCGCTCGAGCTCTTCGAGCGGAGTGCGGCGATGTGCGAGCAGGTCGGCTTCACCTGGATGCAGGTGAACACGACGCTGGACGTCGCCGACGTCGCAGTCGAGCTGGGCCGAACCGACTACGCCGCCCAGCAGGCACGACAGGCAGTCCGGCTCGCCCGGCAGATCCACGATCGCCAGCTCACCCTCTACGGTCTCGCGCTGCTCGCCCGGCTCGCCGCGGCCCGCGGCGACGTCGAATGGGCGGGACGCCTGTGGGGTGCGGTGGAGGCCGAGGAGGCGCGAGGGCCCGTCGGCCACTGGGAGAGCGAGCGCGACGAGATCGCCTCCACCGTCATCGTGGCGTCCACCGAGTTCGAGTCAGGCCACGCCGCCGGCCGGGCGCTGTCGCTCGACGAGGCGGTCGAGTACGCACTCGGAGAGGACTGAGGTGCGCGAGCTGCCGTCGGGCACGGTGACGCTCCTGTTCACCGACATCGAGGGCTCGACGCGGCTCCTGCACGAGCTCGGCGACGCCTACGTCGACGTGCTCGAGGAACACCAGCGGAAGCTCCGGGCGGCCTTCGAGCGTCACGGTGGCGTCGAGATCGGCACGCAGGGCGATGCCTTCTTCGCCGTCTTCGTCGAAGCAGCCGAGGCGGTGGCCGCGGCTGCCGAGGCGCAGACCGAACTCGCGCGCGGCCCGGTTCGCGTGCGGATGGGCATGCACACAGGAACGCCAATGCGTGCCGCGGGCGACTACACGGGCCTTGACGTCCATCTCGCCGCTCGGATCTCGGCCGCAGGGCACGGCGGTCAGGTCCTGCTCTCCCAGGCGACGCGCGCCCTTGTCGACGGGGTCGTCCGCGACCTGGGGGACCACCGCCTGAAGGACTTCGACGAGCCGGTGCGCCTCTACCAACTCGGCGACGAGGGCTACCCGCCGCTGAAGACGGTCGGAAACACCAATCTGCCGCGGCCGGCGTCGAGCTTCGTCGGTCGCGAGCGTGAGGTCGCCGAGGTCGCTGCGCTTGTGCGCGCGGCACGCTTCGTCACTCTCACCGGGCCTGGCGGCTCAGGGAAGACGCGGCTCGCGATCGAGGCGGCGGCCGAGCTGGTCGGCGAGTTCCCGCACGGCGTGTTCTGGGTCGGCCTGGCAACGCTGCGCGACCCCGAGCTCGTCCTACCGACGATTGCCCAGACACTCAGCGCACAGGATGAGCTCCTCGCGCACATCGGCGACAAGGAGCTGCTGCTTCTCGTCGACAACCTCGAGCAGGTCGTCGATGCCGCTCGACAGCTGGCCGAGCTGGTTGAAGCATGTCCGAATCTGCGGTTGCTGACGACCTCGCGCGAGGTGCTGCGCGTGCGCGGCGAGATCGAGTACGAGGTAGAGCCGCTCGCGGCGACCGACGCGGTCGAGCTTTTCCTGGACCGCGCGCACCTTGCCGGCAGCCGCGCCATCGAAGAGCTCTGCCGTCGGCTCGATCACATGCCGCTCGCGCTCGAGCTTGCCGCCGCGCGCACCAGGGCGCTGACGCCGGAGCAGATCCTCGACCGGCTTGCCGACAGGCTCGACCTGCTGAAGGGGGGTCGCGACGCCGAGCCTCGCCAGGCGACGCTGCGCGCGACGATCGAGTGGAGCCACGAACTACTGGCTCCGGACGAGGCCGAGCTCTTCCGCCGGCTGGGAGTCTTCGCAGGCGGCTCGACGCTGGATGCGGCCGAAGCTGTCTCCGGCGCCGACCTCGACCTGCTCCAGTCGCTCGTCGAGAAGAGCCTGCTGCGCCACACAGAGGGCCGTTACTGGATGCTCGAGACGATCCGCCAGTACGCGGCCGAGCAGCTGCGCGCCTCGGCTGAGGCGGATGCGCTCGCCGACCGTCATGCGCGCTGGTACCTCGAGTTCGCACGTGTACATCGCACCGTCCCGACCACCGAGCGGCTCGACCAGGTGCAGGCCGAGCTCGACAACCTGCGAGCGGCGCGCCGGCGATTCTCGGAGAACGGCGACGTCGAGGCCGAGCTCCAGCTCGCCGAGGCGACGACCGGCTTCCTCGACGCGCGCGGCTACTGGGCCGAGGCGCGGGCCGCGGTCGAGAGCGCACTCGAGCGGGGAGTCGCCGCGCCCGCTGCCGCACGTGCCGACGGCTGGCAGGCGCTCGCCCAGCTCGCATTCGGCGCCGGCGACTTCACGCGGTCGGAAGAGGCGGCACAGCACAGTCTGGCGCTCCGTCGCGAGCTCGGCGACGACCGGGGCGCGATCGGGGCGCTGTTCTTCCTCGGGCTCGCCGCCGCCGAGCGTGGGGACTACGAGGAGGCGTCGGTGCTCGCCGAGGAGACACGCGAGCTCTGCAGACGGCTCGGCGAGGACACGCACCTCGCCGGCGCTACCGCCAATCTCGGCCTGTATGCGCTGCTGCGGGGGAACACGTCCGAGGGAAGGGCATTGACCGTCGAGGCGCTCGAGGCGTTCCGCGCACTCGGCTACGAGCGCGGCGTCGGCTTCGCGCTCGAGAACCTCGGTGTCGCAGAGCTGCTGGACGGCCACGCCGACGAAGCCGGTGTGCTCCTGCGCCAGAGCCTGGAGCGCGGACAGGAGATCGGCTCGCCCGACGGGCTGGTCAACGCGCTCGTCGGGCTCGCGGGCGTCGCCGTTGCGCAGGGTGACGCGCGAAACGGAGCACGTCTGCTCGGCGCAGCCGACGCAATCCGGGTGGAGGCCGGTCGGGAGCGGCTCGAGGCACTCGAGGTGCGCGTCCTCGACCACGCGCGCCGGCTCGCCGTCGCCCGGCTCGGCGAGGACGAATTCGCGGCGGCGTGGTCCGACGGCAGAGCGCTGTCGTCGGAGGACGCCGTTGCGCTCGCGCTCGGCACCTAGACTCACCGTCGATGGCGACCCCCCGCGACCTCCGCGACTGGATCGCGCTTCTCGAGCGCGAAGGCGAGCTCGTCCGGATCGCCGCGGAGGTCGACCCGCACCTCGAGATCACCGAGATCGTCGACCGCGCAGTGAAGGCCGGCGGGCCGGCGCTGCTGTTCGAGCACCCGAAGGGCTCTAAGCATCCACTCCTGATCAACCAGTTCGGAACCGAGCGGCGCATGTGTCTGGCGTTCGGCGTCGACCGGCTCGACGACGTCGGGCAGAAGCTCGGCGATGTCCTCGAGATGCAGCCGCCGCAGGGCCTCCGGGAGAAGGTCAGCGGCCTGATGAAGCTGAAGTCGATCGCCGACTCGCGTCCGAAGAGCGTGCGGAGCGGCCCGTGCCAGGAGGTCGTGCTCACAGGCGAGGACGTGAACCTCGACCTGCTGCCGATCCAGACCTGCTGGCCCGGCGACGCGGCGCCCTTCATCACCCTGCCCGCGGTCATCACCCAGGACCCGAAGACGGGCACGCGCAACGTCGGCATGTACCGGATGCAGAAGATCGATCGACGCTCCACGTACATGCACTGGCAGATCCACAAGGACGGCCGGATGGACTACCTGGCCACCGACGGGCGCCTCGACGTGGCGGTCGCGATCGGCCTCGATCCGGTCACGGCCTACAGCGCGTCCGCGCCGTTGCCCAAGCACGTCGACGAGCTGATGCTCGCCGGCTTCATTCGCGGCGAGGCGGTGGAGCTCGTGAAGGCGAAGACGGTCGACCTCGAGGTTCCGGCGGCCGCCGAGATCGTGCTCGAGGGCTACGTCGAAGTGGGGGACGAGGGCGCCGAGGGCCCGTTCGGCGACCACACCGGCTACTACACCGCGCCGGAGCCGTTTCCCGTCTTCCACGTCACCGCGATGACGATGCGGCGGGACGCGATCTACGCGTCGATCGTCGTCGGGAAGCCGCCGGCCGAGGACGCCTGGCTCGGCAAGGCGACCGAGCGGATCTTCCTCCCGGCCGTGCGGATGTCGGTCCCGGAGATCATCGACTACGACCTGCCGGTCGCCGGCGCGTTCCACAACTGCGCGATCGTGTCGATCCGCAAGTCCTTTCCCGGCCAGGCGCAAAAGGTCATGCACGCCGTCTGGGGCCTCGGCCTCTTGAGCCTGACCAAGTGCGTGGTCGTGGTCGACGAGTGGGTGAACGTCCACGACTACGAGGATGTCTTCTTCCGGGTGACGGCGAACGTCGACCCGAAGCGCGACGTGCTGATGTCGGAGGGCCCGCTCGACCACCTCGACCACGCGCCGGGCACGCAGTTCGTCGGCGGGAAGATGGGAATCGACGCGACGCACAAGCTTCCGGAGGAGGGCGCGCGGCCGTGGCCGGAGGAGATCCGCATGTCGCCGGAGATCGAGGAGCTGGTCACCAGGCGCTGGGCGGAGTACGGACTGTCGGACCCCGCGCCCCTAGCGCCGACGGATCCGTCATAGTTGCGTCGCCCGCGCGGCGGGCTGTGGCAAGTGGTACGTCGTTGACACCGTGGGCGGGCGGCCGTTTGAATCCCGCTCGGGAGCAGAGAAGGAGGCGTCTAGGTGGAGCCCCAGCAGGGCGACGACAAGTCACACGTTCCAGGGCCCTCCCTGCTGCCGGTCGCCTTCGCGATCGGCGCCGTCGTCCTTCTCGTCGGCCTGATCATCAACAACTGGATCGCCGTCGGGATCGGCGCCGTGATCGCGATCGCCTTCGGCGGCGTCTGGCTCCGCGACATCTCGAGCTCGCGCGCAGCGGAAGGCCTGCCTCCGCCGCCTCCGCCGACGAAGCTGGGACCGACCACCGAGACGGTTCCCGAGCCGGGAGCCGGCGAGCGCTTCCCCCGCGACCGCTTCCTGGAGGGTGCGACGCTGGGGCTCGGCGCCCTGATCGGCGCCGTCGTCACCATCCCACCGCTCGGGCTCCTCACCGCCTCGGCCTTCGAGGGACAACCTTTCCGCAAGATCGACCTCGGCCCGATCACCGACTTCCCGCTGAACAAATTCGTGATCACGACCTTCCTCGAGGACCCCGCGGTGGGAGACGTGTCACGCCGGACCGCCTACATCCGCAACAACGGCTTCCTGAACGAGCAGCCGAGCTTCACGATTCTCTCCAACCACTGCGCCCACCTCGGCTGCCCGGTTCAGCCGAACGGCCCCGTCGATACGAGCAAGAAGAAAGAGACGTCGAACAAGCTCGGACAGGTCGTGACGAAGACGCCCGTCCAGCCGGCGGGCTTCGGCTGCCCATGCCACGGCGGCCAGTACGACACGGAGGGGAACCGCACCGCCGGTCCTCCCGTGCGCGCCCTCGATCGGTACGCGTACTCGATCGTCCAGGGCCGCCTCGTGCTCGGCACCGCCTACAGCGTCGCCAAGGTGAAGGGAACCGGCAAGGACGCGACGATCAAGAAGACCCACATACAGAACCCCGGCCAGCACGTCGACGGCTGGGAGTTCTGGCTCTGGCCGATCCCGGAGATCCGAACGTGACCTCGGGGGCGCGCTGATGCCGAAGTCCGATCGTCGGCGGCAGCTCGAGGCGGTCGTCCTCTACCCGCTCGACTGGCTCGAGGAGCGCTCGGGGATCGTCGGCGGCATCAGGTACTTCCTCTTCCGCAAGGTCCCCGGCGACGTCGGCTGGGCGCAGACGCTCGGCTCGGCGACGCTGACCGCGTTCCTCGTCCAGGCGATCACCGGCGTGATCCTGGCGATGTTCTACAAGCCCTCGACGGACGAGGCGTATTCGTCGATCCAGCACATCACGAACGACGTCACCTTCGGCTGGCTCGTGCGCGGCATGCACCGCTGGGGCGCCAGCGTCTTCATCATCCTGCTCTTCTTCCACATGGCGCGGGTGTTCCTGTACGGCGCCTACAAGTACCCTCGCGAGCTGAACTGGATCGTCGGCGTGCTGCTGCTGATCCTCGGCATGTTCGAGGGCTTCACCGGCTACCTGCTCCCGTACGACCAGACCGCCTACTGGGCGACAGTCGTCGGCATGAACATCACCGCGAACGGGCCCTTCGTCGGCACGATCATGGCCCAGCTCCTCCAGGGCGGACCAGAGATCGGCAGTGACACGCTGGCGCGCTTCTACTCGCTGCACATGCTCGTCGCACCGGGCCTGATCTTCGCCCTGATCGGACTGCACCTGTACCTCGTCGTCCGGCTCGGCGTCACTTCGCCGCCGTGGTCGAAGGAGGCCGCGGGTGCCGAGTGGGCGGAGGAGGAGGAGCCGCCGCCGGCGCGCGCGGGGCTGGTGGCACCCACTCCCCGCGGGAGGCCGACGCCGTGAGCCTCTCCGGCCTCAAACCGTCGAGCAGCCTCCAGGCGCGTCGCGCCGAGTTCGCGCGCTACAAGGCCGACGTCCAGAAGCGCGGAAAGCCGTTCTTCCCGTACGCCATGTTCCACGACACGGTCATGAGCCTCGTCGTCGTGCTCGTGATCGTCGGCCTCGCCTGCATCTGGAAGTGGACGATCCCCGGCGATCACACCGGGACCGGGGCCGGCTGGCTCGGCCCGCTTTACGCCGACCGGGCCGATCCCGGGACGACGAGCTTCGTCCCGCGGCCGGACTGGTACTTCTACTTCCTCTTCTACCTGCTCCGGATCTTCAAGTGGCCGGACTCGGTGATCCTCGGGACGGTCGGGATCGTGACGGTGGTCATGTTGCTGATGTTCGCCCTGCCGTTCATCGACCGGCGGCAGGAGCGGCGGCTGTCCCGCCGGCCGGTGGCGGTCGTGATCACGATCCTGACCGTGATCGCGCTGGGCACGCTGACCTACAAGGGGGCGACCGCGAAGGAGGCGCTCGGCAGCGAGATTGTCGCGCTCGTCCCTGACTGGGCCAAGAAGCAGGGCTTCGAGGGCAACGCGAAGGCTGTCGCCGGTGCAAAACTCTTCGCCCAGAGCGGCTGCCAGCAATGTCACACGTACCTCGGCACCGGCTCGTCCAATCTCGGCGCGCCGGACCTGAGCAAGGAAGGGACGCGCGGTCGGGGTGTCCAGGGGCTGGCAGATTATGTCTCCGACCCGAGCAAGTTCGGCAACACCGTGATGCCGAGGTTCGGAGACAAGCTGTCCCGGTCACAGATCGAGGCGATCGCGACTTTCCTGGACGCCTCGAAAGGCGGGAAGTAGCAATGATGTGTCCGTGCGTGTCTTTCTCGGTGTAACCGGCGCGTCCGGCGCCCGGTACGCAGCCCGCCTCCTCGAAGCATTGACGGACGCCGAGTGCGACGTCGGCGTGTGCACCTCCGCAGCCGGGCTCGAGGTGATCGCGACCGAGCTGTACGGCGGCGCACGGCTCTCCCGCGACGAGACGATCGCCCGCTTCACCGAGCACGCGCGCGGTGAGGTGACGGTCTTCGACCCGAACGACTGGCGGTCGCCGTACGCGAGCGGCTCGGCGAAGGTGGACGCCTACGTCATCTGTCCGTGCTCGATGGGCACGCTCGGGACGATCGCCTCCGGCGCGATGTCGAACCTCATCCACCGGGCGGCGAGCGTCGCGTTGAAGGAGGAGCGGCGGCTTGTTCTGATGCCGCGCGAGACACCGTTGTCGGCGATCCACCTCCAGAACATGCTCACGCTCCGACAGGCTGGAGCGACGATCCTGTTCCTCGCGCCGGGCTTCTACCACGGCGCCGAGACGGTCGACGACCTCGTCGATTTTGTCGTCGGGCGGGCGCTGGACCTGATCGGGCTTGAGAACGAGCTCGTGCGCCGATGGGGCGATTCGTGAGCTCGAGCGGGACCCTGCCGGCAAACGAGGTGCGGTCGATGTTCGACCGGATCGCGCCCGTCTACGACGTGATGAACCGCTTGATGACCGCCGGGCTCGACCTGCGCTGGCGCCGGATCGCGGCGGAGGCCGTCGTCCGGCCGGGGGATCGGGTCCTGGACGCGTGTTGCGGTACCGGCGACCTGGCGGTTGCGGACGCGCGCGCGGGAGGCGTCGTCACCGGACTCGACTTCGCGCCGCGCATGCTGGAGCGGGCGCGCCGCAAGCTCCCCTCGGCCACCTGGGTCGAGGGCGACATGCTGGCGCTCCCCTTCGAAGCAGGCTCGTTCGAGGCTGCCACCGTCGGCTTCGGCGTGCGCAACGTCTCCGACCTCGAAGGCGGCCTGGCGGAGCTCCGGCGTGTGCTCGCCCCCGCTGGTCGCCTGGCCGTGCTCGAGATTACGCAGCCGCGCGGCGTGCTGGCGCCGTTCTACCGCGTCTGGTTCGACCGGATCGTCCCGCTGCTCGGCAGGCTGCTGAAGGGCGGCGCGGCCTACACGTACCTGCCTGCGAGTGTCCGTCGCTTCCCCGGTCCGGACGAGCTCGCCGAGCTGCTGCGCGGCGCGGGATTCGCCGACGTCGAATACCGCACCTTCGCCGGCGGGATCGTCGCGCTGCACACCGGGAGGGCGGTATGACCAGTGCCCTGGCGACGATCCGCGAGACGCCGGGGCTCGAGCTCTACCTCGAGGAGCTCGAGGAGCGTCTCCGGGAGACCGTCCGCTCGCACGAGGGTGTCGTCGCCGACGCTTCACGCGACGCGCTGCACGCGGGTGGAAAGCGCCTGCGGCCGCTGCTCGTCTTCTTCGCGACGCCGGTCGGCCGGGAGCCGTCGATCGCCGCCGGCGTGGCGGTCGAGCTCGTGCACATGGCGACGCTCGTCCACGACGACCTGATCGACGGTGCCGAGTTCCGTCGCGGGCGGGCGTCTGCCTGGACCGCGTACGGACCCGAGGCAGCGCGCGCGACCGGCGACTACCTGTTCGCGCGGGCGTTCGCCGAGCTGTCCGCGACGGGCGATGCGCACGGGGTCGCGCTGCTCGCCGACGCCGCTCTTTGCCTCGCGCGCGGCGAGGCGATGCAGCGCCGCCAGACACACGATCCGGACACGACCGTCGAGGCATACCTCGAGCGCTGCAGCCTGAAGACAGGCAAGCTCTTCGAGGCGGCATGCCTGCTCGGCGCCGGCCCGGGCTGGCGTCACCTCGGAACGTTCGGGTTGGCGCTCGGGATCGCTTTCCAGATCACCGACGACATCCTCGACTGCGCCGGGGAGACGATCGAGACCGGCAAGGTCGCCGGTGTCGACCTGCGCGAGGGGACGCCGACGCTACCGCTGATCCTTGCGGCGCGCGAGGACGAGGTCGTCCGTCGCGCGCTCGCCGGCGGGCCGACCGACGGCGCGCTCGTCCGCGTGGCGGCCACGGGCGCCCTCGAGCAGGCGCGTGAGATGGCGCTCGACTATGCGCGCCGCGCCCGGGCCAGCCTGAACGGCGAGCTGCATCGAGAGGAGCTGGAGACGCTCACCCACCTCGTCGTCCACCGGGAGTCGTGATGCCCATCCGCCTCGGCCGGATCAGCTACGTGAACATGGCGCCGGTCTTCTACCGGCTCGACCACGAGGTCGCCGAGGTGACTGGCGTCCCGACCGAGCTCAACGCGCTGCTGGTCGCCGGCGAGCTCGACCTGGCCCCGATCTCGTCGATCGCCTGGGCACGCGATGCCGAGCGGCTGCGCATCCTGCCGCGGCTCTGCGTCTCGTCGGAGGGCGCAGTCGACTCGATCCAGCTCGTCTCGCGCGTCCCGATCGAACAGGTCCGCCGAGTGGCGGTGACGCCGGAGAGCGCGACCTCCGTCGTCTTGACCAAGGTGCTGATCCCGGAGGCGGAACACGTACCGCTCGGCGAGGAGGCCGACGCAAAGCTCCTGATCGGCGACGCCGCGCTGAAGAGCGCGTTCGAGGATCCCACGCCGCACTACGACCTCGGCCGGCTCTGGCTCGAGCGCACCGGCCTGCCGATGGTGTTCGCCGTCTTTGCGGCGCGGGAGCCGGTGGCGGCGGGAATGTCTGCGCTCGAAGACGCGCTGGTCGCGTCGGTACGGCGCGCACGGGCCGAGCCGGAGCAGCTGGCGTACGAGGCGAGCGAGCGCTACGGCTACCCGGCCGGCTTCCTCGCCCGCTACTTCGAGAAGCTCCGCTACCGCTTCGGCCCGCGGGAGCGGGCCGGGCTGTTCACGTTCCTGGAGATGGCGCGGGACGTCGGCGAGCTCGTCGAGGTGCCCGAGCTGCGGTTCGTGCACGAGGAGGTCGTCGCGTGAGTGCGCGCGCCGAGCTGGTCGAGTCGCTGATCGAGCGGTACCCGTCGGTCCCGGCCGAGGCGGTCGTGAAGGAGGACCTGCTCCGCACCGGGATCGCCTTCGACGACTCGGCGCTCAGCGACAACCTCGACGGCACGGTGAAGCCGAAGTCGTACTTCATCTTCTCGTTCGACCAGCGTCCGCTGGCCGAGCTCGGCGAGGCGGCGACGCGACGTCCGCCGGAGGAGCTCGCGCTGTCGGGCGGGCCCTACGGGTTGCGCCGGACGATCGTCTCCGTGCGGGTGAACCCGGCGTCCCCGTGGCGGGTCGTCGGCGACCGCCTGACGCTGGAAGGGCGTCCGGTGGCGGAGGTCGAGCTCCCGCCGATGCCGGCCTACTACCGCCGGACGCTGGCGAATGGAAAGACGGTGATGGAGACCGCGCCGACGATCCAGTGGGGCTACCTGATCTACCTGACCGTGTTGCGGCTCTGCCAGTACTTCGGTGCCAAGGAGGAGTGCCAGTTCTGCGACATCAACCACAACTGGCGCCAGCACAAGCGGGCCGGGCGGCCGTACACGGGGATCAAGCCGGTCGAGGACGTGCTCGAGGCCCTCGCGATCATCGCCGAGCATGACGACGGTGCCTCGCACGCGTACACGCTCACCGGCGGCTCGGTGACCAGCACGGTCGACGGACTCGCCGAGGCGGACTTCTACGGCCGCTACGCCCTGGCGATCGAGGAGCGCTTCCCGGGCAGGTGGATCGGGAAGGTGGTGGCGCAAGCGCTCCCCCGCCGAGAAGTCCAGCGCTACAAGGACTACGGCATCCAGATCTATCACCCGAACTACGAGGTCTGGGAGCCCTCCTTGTTCAAGGTCATTTGCCCCGGGAAGGAGCGCTACGTCGGCCGTGAGGAGTGGCACCGGCGGATCCTCGACGCCGCGGAGGTGTTCGGGCCGCGGTACGTGATCCCGAACTTCGTTGCGGGTGTCGAGATGGCCAGGCCCTTCGGGTTCACGACCGTGGACGAGGCGATCGCGAGCACGGTCGAAGGGCTCGATTTCTTCATGTCGCGGGGGATCACGCCGCGCTTCACGACCTGGTGCCCGGAGCCGACGACGCCGCTCGGCCGTGACAACCCGGAGGGGGCGCCGCTCGAGTACCACGTGCGCCTGCTCGAGGCCTACCGCGAGACGCTCGAGCGCCACGGCCTGCAGCCGCCGCCCGGCTACGGAAAGCCCGGCGCCGGCAACGCCGTGTTCTCCGTCAGCTCGTTCATGGATGTGCTCGCGCCGGAGGTCGTGCCAGCGTGACGCGGATCGACGTCGACGAGGCTCGGCACCTCTGGCTGGAGGCGGGTGACGACGAGCTGATCCGCCGGGCCCAGGAAGCGCGTTCGCGGTGGCACCGGCCCGACCACGCGACGTACATGGTGATGCGGATCGTCAACTACACGAACGTCTGCGTTGCCCAGTGCGACTACTGCGCGTTCTACGTCCTGCCGAACCAGGACGGGGGCTACGTCCTCTCCCGCGAGGACGTGTTCGCGAAGATCGACGAGCTGGTCGAGCTCGGCGGCGACCTCGTCGGCTTCAACGGCGGCTTCAACCCGAAGCTGCCGCTCGACTACTACTGCGACCTCTTCCGGTCGGTGCGCGGGCGCTACGGGGACAACGTCGAGTTCTACGCGCTCACGGTGGCCGAGTTCGTCTTTCTCGCCGACCGGGCGGGGCTGTCGTACGCCGAAGCGGCGGCGCGGCTGCGCGACGCCGGCGTGCACTGGGTCACCGGCGGTGGCAGCGAGATCCTCACCGAGGACTTCCGCCGGCGGCACGCGAAGTGGAAGTACACGGTCGCCGACTACTTCGAGGCGCAGCTGGCGATCGTGGAGAGCGGCATGCGGACGACCGCGACGATGGTGATCGGCTTCGACGAGACGCTCGACGAGCGGCTGGAGCACCTCCAGCGGACGCGCGACTTCCAGGATCAGTGCCTGGCCGACGGTCACGAGGGGCTGTTCTCGTTCCTCTGCTGGACTTACAAGCCGTACGGGACCGCCTTCGGCGGCACGGAGATCTCGGCGCACGAGTACCAGCGCTGGATCGCGCTCAGCCGGATCTTCCTCGACAACGTCAAGCACGTCCGGACGTCGGTGCTGACCCAGAACGAGGACGCGTTCCGCGCCCTCGAATTCGGCGCGGACGACTTCGACCTGCCGATCGAGGACGAGGTCACCCAGAAGGCGGGCGCGCGGATCGACCTCGACCTCGATCGCCTGCTCGAGATCCCGCAGCGCCTCGGCTACACGGTGGAGTACCGCCGGGCAGAGCGACCACCTGCGCTCGTGGCGGCGAAACGTTAGAAGGGACAGGCTTTAGCCTGTCCCCAGGCCTCAGACGTGTGACGAAACTGTGCCGATCTCGAGAGATCGCTCGGCACGGCGGTACCGTCGCGACATGCCGCGCCGTGCGCGAGAGCTCTTGCCGGACGGCGTCTTCCACGTGACGGCGCGAGCGGTCTTCGAGTACCCGTTGTTCATGGACGACGCTGACCGGCATGGCTTCGTCCATCTCCTGCGTCGTCTCGAGAGCCGTCACAGTGTCCGCTGCCGCGCGTACTGCCTCATGGTCAGCCACTACCACCTCTTGCTCGAGGGGCGGAGCGCAGATCTCCGCGTGTTCATGCAGCGGCTCAACGGCCGGTACGCTCAGCGCTTCAACGTTCGTCATCACCGTCACGGGCACGTGTTCGGCGACCGCTACACGGCGCGGAGTGTCGTCGGCGACAGGCAGCTCGACCAAACGGTCGACTACATCACAGCCAACCCGGCGAAGAGCGGGCTCGTCGAGGAAGGACGCCCGTGGCCATGGATCTGGTTCGAGGGCGACGCGAGTGCCGCTTCGAAAGGCCCGGGGACAGGCTGAAGCCTGTCCCTACTGGAAGAGTCGCCGTCTCGTGAAAGGCCCAGACTTCAGTCTGGCCCTTGCCGTTCGGTCGACGCCATCGAAAGGCCCGGGGACAGGCTAGGGCCCGTCCCTACCGGAAGAGTCGCGGGCCTCGTGGATGAGCCTGGAAGGCCAGACTTCAGTCTGGCTCCTGCCTTACGTGGGAGGAGCGGCCCCGCTCGTACCTAGCCGCGGTTCGGGGGTTTCTCCGCGCACACACGACGAACGTTTCAGAGTCGCCAAGTAGACTCGCGCCTCGGCCGTGCTCCTCGCTTCCGTCACGCACAGCATCACGACGTTCGTCGGGGATCACGGCGTCTACGCGGTCTTTGCGCTGATGGCGATCGACGCGGTCTTCCCGGCTGCGAGCGAGCTGGTGATGATCTACGGCGGTGCACTCGCCGCCGGCGCGATCAGCGGCAGCCAGCTCGTCTTGTTCGGGCACACGATCAACAGCGCGTTCTGGGGCTGGGTGGTCATCTCGCTGGCCGGGACGCTCGGCTACCTGCTCGGGTCGATCGCCGGCTGGGCGATCGGCGCCTACGGCGGTCGGCCGCTGATCGAAGGACGGGGGCGATGGCTGCATCTGTCCCCGGAGACCTTCGCCCGCGCCGAGCGCTGGTTCGACCAGCGCGGGGATGCGGCCGTGCTGATCGGGCGCGTGACGCCGGTCGTCCGCTCGTTCATCTCGATCCCCGCCGGGGTGTTCCGGTCGCCGTTCGGCCGGTACACGTTGCTCACGCTCGTCGGCTCGGCGATCTGGAGCTTCGCCTGGGCGGGAGTCGGGTGGGGTGTCGGAACGGGTTACCGGCGGGTACACGAGGATTTCCGTTGGGTGGATTACGCTGTCGTCGTCGCGGTCTGTCTGCTCGCGGCCTGGTTCCTGTTCCGCCATCTCTCCAGGAGACGTGCCGGTGCCGATGATCCCGCTGGTTGACGTCAAGGCGCAGTACGCGCCGCTGATCCCCGAGCTCAAGGAGTGCCTCGGCGAGGTGCTGGAATCGGGCCGGTTCATCCTCGGGCCGAACGTGGCCGCGTTCGAGGAGGAAGCGGCCGCCTATCTCGGGGTGCCCGTGACGATCGGCGTCGGGAACGGCACGGACGCGATCGTGCTCGTCCTGCGTGCGATGGGAATCGGCGCCGGCGACGAGGTCATCTGCCCCGCCTTCACGTTCTACGCGACCGCGGAGGCGATCGTCCAGGCGGGCGCGATCCCCGTCTTCGCTGACATCGATCCGGCGACCCTCAACCTCGACCCCGAGGACGTCGCGGGGCGGATCACGCCGCGGACGAAGGCGATCATGCCTGTCCACCTGTTCGGCCGGCCGGCACCGCTGGCGGAGCTCGCCGCGCTGGGCGTGCCGATCGTTGAGGACGCCGCCCAGGCCTTCGGCGCCGGCGGCGTCGCGGCCACGGGTGTCGCGTCCACGTTCAGCTTCTTCCCGACCAAGAACCTGTTCGCGCTCGGCGACGGCGGCCTCGTCGCCGCAACCGACGTCGAGCTCGGCGAGCGGGTGCGGATACTCCGCTTCCACGGCTCGCGCGACAAGAGGGACTTCCAACTGATCGGGTTCAACTCACGGCTCGACGAGCTCCAGGCGACCGCGCTGCGCCTCTTCCTCCCACGGCTCGACGGCTGGAACAGATCACGACGTGACGCCGCTTTCAGGTACGCAGCACTGGGTCTCGGCGAGGTCTGCGAGGTTCCGATCGACGAGCCTGGGCACGTGTACCACATGTACGTCGTCCGCTCCGCCGAGCGTGAACGGATCGCGACCGCGCTCGCGGAAGCGGAGATCTCCTGTGCGTCGTACTACGTCACGCCGCTCCACCTCCAGCCGGCGCTCCGGTTCCTCGGCTGGAACGCCGGCTCGCTGCCGGAGACCGAACGGGCGGCCCGCGAGAACCTCGCGCTGCCGATGTGGGCAGGGATCGACGAGGCGACCCAGGCGCGGGTGGTCAGCGTCGTGCGCGACGCCGTCGCCGTGGGGGCGGCCCGCTGAACCACCTCCCGATCAACCGGCATCGTCTCTGGCAGCTCGTCGTCGACGTCGCGCTGTGCGCGGCCGCGTGGTACCTGGCTTTCCGGCTGCGCTTCGACCCGAAGGTCCCGCCGTACTACCACACGCTGTTCACGCGGACGATCTGGATCGTGATCCTGATCCAGGTTGCGGTCTTCATCCTGTTCGGGTTCTACAACCGCTGGTGGCGCTACGTCTCGACCCGCGATATGTGGGGCGCCGCGCGCGGCGTGACCGTCGCCTGCCTCGTCTCCAGCATCGTCGTCTATTTCGCCGATCCGGTGGCGCAGGTGCGCCTGCCGCGCTCCGTCGCTGTGATGGACTGGCTGCTCCTGCTCGCGTTCGTCGCCGGGGCGCGGATGCTCGCCCGGACGGTGATGGAGCGACCGACCGGACGCGGGCTGATGGCGCGGGGCAGGGAAGTGATCATCGTCGGCGCGGGCGACGCCGCGCAGCTGATCGTCAAGGAGATGCTCAAGAATCAGGCGCTCGGTTACACGCCGATCGGGCTCGTCGACGACGACCCGCGCAAGAAGAACCTGCGCGTGCATAACGTGCGCGTCCTCGGCACCACCGCGGAGCTGCCGAGGATCCTCGGCGAGAACCGTCCGGACGAGGTCTTGATCGCGATCCCGTCTGCGTCGGGCGAGGTGCGCCAGCGCGTCGTCGACGTCACCCGCAACGCGCGCGTGCCCGTGAAGACCCTGCCCGGGATCTACGAGCTGATCTCGGGCGACGTCAACCTCGCCGGCCAGATCCGCGCCGTCCAGGTGGAGGACGTGCTCGGCCGCGAGCCGGTCGAGGTCGACCTCCGAGCGGTGTCGGCGTACATCGCCGACGCGACCGTGCTCGTCACCGGAGCCGGCGGCTCGATCGGCTCCGAGCTCTGCCGCCAGATCGCCCGGATCGGCTGCAAGCGGCTGATCCTCGTCGACCAGGGCGAGACGGCGCTGTTCGACATCGAGCGCGAGCTGGTCTCCGAGCGCGGGTTCGCTCCGAGCGTCCCGGTGCTCGCCGATGCCGGCAACAAGGCGCGGATGAGGCGCGTGTTCGAGCGGTACACACCCTCGGTCGTCTTCCACGCCGCGGCCTACAAGCACGTGCCGCTGATGGAGGCGAACCCGCTCGAGTCGGTTCGCAACAACACCCTCGCGACGAAGGTGATCGCCGAGGTCGCGGTCGAGTTCGGAGTCGAGCGGTTCGTGCTCGTCTCGACGGACAAGGCCGTGAACCCGAAGACCGTGATGGGGCAGTCGAAGGCCCTCTGCGAGTGGATCGTCGAGAGCTACGGCGCCCGCTCCGACGTGACCACCCGCTTCGTCGCCGTGCGCTTCGGGAACGTGCTCGGCTCGTCGGGCAGCGTCATCCCGATCTTCCGGCGCCAGATCGAGCGCGGCGGGCCGGTCGGCGTGACGCACCCGGAGATGACGCGGTTCTTCATGACCATCCCGGAGGCGGTCTCGCTCGTCGTCCAGGCAGGCTCGATCGGCCGGAACGGCCAGGTGTTCGTGCTGGACATGGGCGAGCCGATCTCGATCCTCGAGCTGGCGAGAAACATGATCAGGCTCTCCGGGAAGGAGCCGGACCGCGACATCGTGATCGAGTTCACCGGCGTCCGGCCGGGGGAGAAGCTGCACGAGGAGCTCTGGGGCGACGGCGAGACCGTCGGCCCGACCCCGCATCCGAAGATCCTCGCCGTCACCCGGCCGCCGATCGACGCGGCCTGGCTGGACGACGAGCTGGCGGAGCTGAAGCGCCTGGTTGCGGAGAGCGAGACGCTCGAGCTCGTCTCCAGGCTCGCCGCGATGATGAAGGAACCGCGCCGCGTCGGCGCGCCGGCGGGCGCCGCAGTTGTCGAAGACGTCATCGGCTAACGGTCTCGTCCGTCAGCCGACGCGCTGGACTCGCGGTCGGCTCCTCCTCGCGATCGGGGTGATCTTCGTGACCGGCGGGGTTGCGGCGGCGTTGAACCTCGAGTTCGTCGTCGGCGGCGCGCCGCGGACCGTCAAGCCGAACTCGCTGCTCGTGCTCGACCCGGCGACGATGCGGACCCTCGTCAATGTCAGACGGCCCGGCCCGGCGCCGCCGGCGGTGGTGGTGAGAGGCGGCGGGCTGGTCTGGACCGTCGACGGCGAGCACGACCGGCTGATCGCGACCAACCCGATCTCGAAGCGCGTGTTCCGGACCGAGGTCGTCGGCACCGACCCCGTCGCCGTCGCGGTCGGCTTCGGCGCCGCGTGGGTCGCGAATGCCGGCAACGGCACGATCACGCGCGTTCCGCTCGTCGGCTCGAACATCGAGACGATCGGGCTGAACGACCAGCCGTCGGCGATCGCCACCGGCGCCGGCTACGTGTGGGTGCTGAGCAAACGGAGCAAGAAGGTGATCCGGATCGACCCGAAGACGAAGCAGGTGACGAAGTCCGTCCGCCTGAGCAATCCTCCGATCGCGGTCCGCGCGCGCCGGCGGGTGGACGTGGCAATCGGCGACTGATTCGGCACGGTCCCGTCACAGGCGGCGGCGGACCGCCTCCGTAGCATGGGCTGGTGGACCTGAACGCCGATCAGCGGCGCGCGGTCGAGGCCGTCCGCGGCCCGGTCTGCATCCTCGCCGGAGCGGGCTCCGGCAAGACGACGACGATCACGCACCGGATCGCCAACCAGGTTGCGACCGCGACGTTCCGACCGTCGCAGATCCTGGCGGTGACGTTCACGGACAAGGCGGCGACGGAGATGCGCGCACGCCTTGAACGGCTCGGCGTGACCGGTGTCCGGGCGTCGACGTTCCACTCCGCGGCGCTGTCGCAGCTCCGCTACTTCAGGCCGGACGCCGTCGGCCGGATCCTGCCCTCCAAGGCGCTGGTCGTACGGAACCTGATGAACGCACTGCCTGCTCCCTACAAGTTCCGAGCCGCGGGAGACCTCGCAACCGAGATCGAGTGGGCGCACAACCGGCGGATCCCGCCCCAGCGCTACCTGGGCTCGCTCGACGGCCACACGCCGCCGATCCCGCCCGACCTGATGCACCGCGTCTACCGGCGCTACGAGGAGAAGAAGCGCGCCGAGGGTCTGATGGACTTCGAGGATCTGCTCGAGCGGGCGATCGAGCTCTACGACGACGAGGGCACGACCGCCGAGTTCCGCGAGCGGTACGCCGCGTTCACCGTCGACGAGTATCAGGACGTCAACCTGCTCCAGCAGACGCTGCTCGAGCGCTGGCTCGGGCCGCGGAACGACCTCTGCGTCGTCGGCGACGACTACCAGTCGATCTACGGCTTCACCGGCGCCACGCCGCGGTACCTGCTCGCCTTCCGGGAGCGGGCGCAGACCTTTCGCCTCGAGGACAACTACCGCTCGACGCCGCAGGTGCTCGCGCTCGCGAACCGGCTCGTCCCCGAGCTCGGCGGTGCGGAGAAGGTGCTCCGAGCAACCCGTCCGGACGGCGCCGAGCCGGAGCTGAGGCCGTTTGCGACCGGGGAGGCCGAGGGTCGCCACCTCGTCGAGCGGATCCGCGCCGCCGGCTGTCCGCTCGAGGAGATCACGATCCTCTGCCGGACGCACGCACGGCTCGCCGACTTCGAGGCCGTTCTCCACGAGGCCGGGATCCCATCCCAGGGTGCCGCGCTCCTGACGCGCGAGGCTGCACGGAGGCTGCTCGGGGCCCTGGACGACGCCGCTCCCGCGGCCGACCGGGTGCGTGCGATCGCGCTGGACCTCGGCTGGCTGCCTTCCAGACCGCGCGACGAGAAGCTCGGCGAGCGCGAGGAGACGCGCCAGAGCGACTTCGACCGGCTGGTCAAGCTCGCGGAGCAGGTCGGCGGCACGGGTGCCGACTTCAGGGCCGAGGTCGAGCGCCGCTTCGGTGACGGCGGGGACTCCCGCCGCGGCGTCCACCTGCTCACGTACCACGGCGCCAAGGGCCTCGAGTTCGAGGTCGTGCTCCTGCCGCGTGTCGAGGAGAAGGAGCTCCCGCACAAGCAGGCGCGCACTACGGACGACGTCGCCGAGGAGCGACGCCTGTTCTACGTCGGTCTGACGCGCGCCAAACGCGCGCTCGCGGTGACGTGGGTGAAGAAGCCGAGCCGCTTCCTCGTCGAGCTGACGGACGGGCAGAGGCCGGCGGAGGAGCGGCCGGAGGGGTTCGAGGCGCTGAAGGGATGGCGCCTCGCTCGTGCGCGGGCGGACGAGATTCCGGCGTACCTCGTCTTCCACAACTCGACGCTCGCCGAGATCGCCGGCCGGCGGCCGCGCAACCTTGCCGAGCTGGCGGCGGTGCCCGGCGTCGGTCCGGCGAAGCTCGAGCGCTACGGCGTGGACGTTTTGGCCGCCCTCGAGGCGATCTAGGGGCGGCCGTGGGGGGAACCGGCGGGTTCCCCCCACGACCATTCGCCGGCCCGCCGCATCGGGCCGGCGAGCCGCGCTCACCTGCAGGTCTGGTTCAGGCAGTCCTCCTTTCGGGGGGAGCCGACACGATCCACGCGACCAGTCCGCCGAGCACCAGGGTCATCGCGACCGCCAGAGCGGCCGGAAGAGCGAGGCCGCTGTACGGGAGCTGACCCTTCGCGACGACCGACTGCATGGTGGAGGCTCCTTCACGACGGCCGGCCGTCGACGTTCCAAGACCTTGTGCGAGAACGCCTGCGCCGGCAGTCGTCGACCTCGCCGGTGTTCCGGTCGGGCTCGACGTGGTCGGCGAGCTCTGAGACGTGGGCGTAGCCGCCGTGCCCGCCGGTTCGCTCTGCGGCGTGAACGGCTGCGTCTCCGGCTCATTGCCGGTCGTTCCACCGCCACTGGTTCCGCCGCCGGAGCTTCCGCCGCTGGAGCCGCCGCCTCCTTCGTCGCCGCCG
>JBKPMR010000029.1:0-7560 GCA_046732255.1 Actinomycetota bacterium | reverse complement strand
AATGAGTATTCGTTCCCGGGGTGCGATGGGCGAGTGCGATGCAAGGACGCAGGGAGCCCCGATAGTGGGCTAACTATCGGGGCGACTGAGGACGCCGCAGCGCGCCGCCCAGCGCGGCCCGGGGACACAACTGCTCATTGCGTTAGGAGCTCTTAGCCGCCGTAGCCTCCATAGCCGTCATCGGTCGTCGTCGCCTCCGACTCGGTCGTCGAGGTCGACGTAGGTCGCCCGCCGCCCGCGACCTGGCCGCGGATCTCGCCGCCCGGGTTCCTCGCTGTATGGACGTTCACGTACGCACCGCCGGTGAGCAAGGCGGAGCGAACCTTGGCGGTCAGCTTCTTCGTTCCGTGCACCCCTGAGACGCACGGCCCGCAGAGCGGGACGGCGACCGGGCCGGCGACGCCCGGCCGGCCGAGGTGAACGTGGGCGGCGAGCGCCTTGCCGGTCAGCCGCGAGAAGGTCAAGCGCCAGGAGAGCGAGGATCCGGTCAGCGTCGCCGTGAAGACCCCGGTGGCCCGGCTCGCGCCCTTGGGGTGCGGCGTTTCCGACCCGGCCGCAAGCCGGGCGGTCAGCTTCGTCGAGGTGCTCCCCGACGCCGCCAGGCCCAGACCGGCGACGAACAGCCCGACCGCAACCAGCGCCGCTGCAACGAGAGGGAAGGGTCGTCTCATGCCTGTCGGTACGGGGCACCACGCTCTGCGGATTGGAACCCGTGGAAATCGGCGGGCGCGGACGAGCCGAGACCGTTCCCCGTCGCGAGCAGCCCGATCATCGCGCCGGTGAAGTGGTGCCTCCCGGTGGCGCTCAGGATCGTCTCGGCGGAGAAGGCCCGGGTGGGGACGCGGCCGAGCTCACCGAGGCTCTCGCCCGTCCCGCCGAGGAACCGGTACTCCGCGGCGGACGCCTCGAGGGCGAGCGTGACCGGCCCGTCGTCGAGCGGGACGCGGCCGAGCGTCCGTGTCCGGCCCGCCTCCGTGTGCACGAGCCTGAGCTCACGCCCGCGGCCGCCGAGTCCGACGAGCAGCGCCGCGTGGAACGCCTCGTTCGCCCGGACGCAGAGGCCGGCCTCCTCGTTCGGCACTCCAGGAGCGAACTCGAGCCGGGTGCGAACGGCAACGTCGAACTGCTGCTGGCGCCGGCAGACCAGCGCCAGCGGTGCGACGTCCCGGAGCGACCCCGAACGGCCCCAGAGACGAAGGCAGCCGGGGCGCTCGCGGAACGACCAGGCGCCGTCGGGAGGGTTGCGGACGAAGACCCAGCTCGGTGACAGATCCGGGCCCGCGAAGTCGTCGGGGACAGTCCCTGAGGGACTGTCCCTAGGCAGGGGCGGCGCCGGCATCGAGAGCTCGAGCGGCTGCATCCGCGGCCAGCCGTCGTCGCCCCACTCCACCGGCGCGAGGAACGTCTCCCGGCCGAGGTGGTGATGGCGCCCGTCCGCCGGGCGGATGCCGAGCAGCACCGCCCAGGTGCTCCCGTCTGCGAGGTCGACCAGGTCGGCGTGGCCGACAGCCTGGATCGGATGGTCGGGTCGGTCACGGTGTGTCACGACCGGGCCGTGCGGCGACGGCTCGAACCGTCCGCCGGGCCGGTCGCTCCTCGCGACCACGACGGAGTGGTCGTAGCTCGTCCCGCCCTCGGCGGCCACGAGGTACCACCAGCGCCCGCGGCGATAGAGATGCGGCCCCTCGGTCCACACGCCGCCCGTCCCTTCCCAGATCGGACGCGCCTCCTCCCTGAGCACAACTCCCTCGTCCGTCACCGTGGGCTCCGCCTGATGGACGAAGGGGTGGTCGTCGTCGGGGCCGGCCCCGGCCCGCGTGTAGTACACGTGCCCGTCGAGGAATGCGAGCGACGGGTCGAACCCTTCCTCGTCCAGCCACTGCGGATCCGACCACGGCCCGCCTGGGTCTTCGGCGGTGACGACGAAGTTGCCGCGGCCGACGAGCGTGGTCACGAGGTAGAAGCGCCCGTCGTGGTGCCGGAGCGTCGGGGCGTAGATGCCGCCCGAGCTCGGCGCCGAGGTCAGGTCGAGCTGGCTCGGCCGCGTGAGCACGTGCCCGAGCTGCCGCCACGACACCAGGTCGCGGCTGTGGAAGATCGGTACGCCGGGGAAGTACTCGAAGCTCGAGCAGGCGAGGTAGAAGTCACCGCCGACCCGGCACACCGTCGGGTCGGGGTACATCCCCGCCAGCACTGGGTTCTCGAAGGTCACCGGACTAGCTCTGATGGAGAGCTGGCTTGTCGCGCGCGGAGGCGAGACCGCGCTCCCGCCGGAGCGCACGAGCGATGCGGCACGCGAGCCGAAGGAGGGGGTCCGTGGGGGAACCATGGGTTCCCCCACGCCGGTCAGCCCTTGACGGCACCGGAGAGGCCGCCGACGATGCGCCGCTCCGCGAACAGGAAGAACGCCAGCGCTGGGATCATCGAAAGCGTGGTGAAGGCAAGGACGCCGGCCGTGTCATAACTGTGCTGCCCCGAGTAGTTCGCGACCCCGAGCGGAAGCGTCCAGTGGTTCGGGTCGGAGAGCACGAGCAGCGGGAGGATGAAGTTGTTCCAGCTGAGGATGACCTGGAGGATGATCACGGTCGTCAGCGCCGGCCGCGAGAGCGGCACCAGCACGCGCCAGAAGAACCCGAGCGTCGTACAGCCGTCGATCGCCGCCGCGTCTTCGAGCTCGGACGGGATCTGGCGCATGAAAGGACGGAGGATGATGATCGTGATCGGGATGCCGAAGGCGGCCTCGGGCAAAGCCACGCCGAGCACGCTGTCGTCCAGCCCCAGCTGACGGAGCAGGAGGTAGAGCGGCAGCGCGGCAACGGCGATCGGGAACAGGAGACCAAAGGTGAAGAAGGTGTAGATCGCCTCGCGGCCGCGGAACTCCATGCGCGAGAGCGGATATGCCGCCAAGGCGCTGACGCCCACGACGAGCACGGTGGCGATCGCGGCGACGATCAGGCTGTTCCCCAGCTGGCGCCAGAACGTCTCCGAGGTGATTACGTTCGTGTAGTTGTGCGTCACCCACGGATGCGGCAGGCCGACGGGGTCGGAGACGATCTGGCTCGTAGTCCGGAAGCCGCCGAGAACGACGTAGGCGATCGGCACGATCACGATCGCGGCCAGCATCACCGCGACAACGTAGGTCGGCGCGTTCGAGAACGGCGCCGATCGCCGACGAACGGCTTCGGCTTCCGCGGCGGCAGCCATCAGCCGGCCATCCTCGTCGATCCGCCGCGCACGTCTCGCCGCAGGACGAAGATCTGGTACAGGAGCGAGACCGCGAAGCAGATCAGGAAGAGGAGCACCGCGACCGAGGTCGCGTACCCGATCCGGTAGCTGTTGATCCCCTGGTCGATCATGTAGGTGGCCATCGTCGACGAGGATCCCGCCGGCCCGCCCTGGGTCATGATCCAGACCAGGTCGAAGAGCTGGATCGACCCGATGATCGCGAGGAACGCCCAGACCCGGATCGTCGGTCCGAGCAACGGGACGGTCACGTAGCGGAGCGAGGTCCAGCTCGTCGCCCCGTCGATCTCGGCGGCCTCGTGCAGCTCGCGCGGGATCCCCTGAAGGCCGGCCAGGAAGAGGATGATCCCGAAGCCGATGTACTTCCAGGTGATCACGACGAACAGCGTGTAGAAGACGAGTCCGAGATCGGCGAGCCACAGCTGGACGAGACTGCCGAGACCGATCGAGCGGAGGAACTCGTCCACGATCCCGTCCGGCTGGAGAATCTGGAGGAAGACGATCGCGGTGATCGCCTCCGAGAGCACGTAGGGGACGAAGAAGATCAGACGGAGCACGCTCCGCCCGCGAAGAGGGCGGTTGAGCAGTAGCGCCATCCCGAGCGCGAGCGGCAGCTGGAAGACGAGCGAGAGCGCGACCAGGATGAAGTTGTGCTTCATCGCCTGCTGGAAGGCGGAGTCTCCGAACGCCTCCCGGTAGTTGTCCAGGCCGACGAAGTCGGTCAGAGGCCCAAGCCCGTTCCAGGCGTAGAAGCTGTAGTGGACGGCCTGGACGACCGGAACGATGAGGAATAGGACATACAGCGCGACCGCCGGCCCGACGTACAGCGCGATCCGGAGCCACTTCCGCCCGAGACGGCGGACGGCCGGCCGTTGCGCGGAACGACCGGCCGTCAGCGTTTCCGTCCTGCTGGTTACTTCTTCTTCGCCGCCTTCGCGATCTTCTGGACCACTTGCTGCGGCGTCGCTTTGCCTGCGAACTGATCGGCGATCGCGTTGTCCAGCGCCTGCCCGATCGCCTGCGAATAGGCGATGTCGAGGTAAAGCTGGATGAACGGGGAGCTCGACCGGAACTTGAGCACGGTGCGCAGGTTCGGATCCTTCACCGAGTTCTCAGTTCCCTTCCGCACAGGCAGGCCGAGACTCGTCGAGCCGATCCGCGTCTGCACGCTCGGGCTGTCGAGATACGCGAGGAACTGCGCGCACGCCGGCTGCGGCGCCTTCCACGAGCAGGCGTAGCCGTCGCCGCCGCCGAGCAGCGATCCCGGGAGGGCCTTGCTGCCGGGGACGTTCGGGAACGGGAACCAACCGAGGAATCCCGGAACCTTCTGGTCAGAAGTGAGCCCGGCCATCGTCCCCGGGTCCCAGTGGCCCTGCAACTCCATCGCCGCCTTACCGTTCGCGAGCAGTCCCGCCGAGCTCGTCGCGCCTTGCTGGGCCGGCGTGGCGAGGAAGCCATCCTGGAACGGCTGCACGTCGAGCAGCTGCTTCACGTACTGGCCCGCCTTGGTCCAGCAGGGATCGGTGAAGTTGTAGGTAACCGCCGACTGCTGGATCGTCTTCTTGCTGCACAGCTTCACTGCAAGGTAGTCCCAGTAGAACGCGTCCGGCCAGCGATCCCTGCCCCCGATCGCGATCGGCGTGATACCGGCTGCCTTCAACTTCGAGATCGTGGCGAGCAACTCCGGCCAGGTCTTCGGCGCCGATTTGATGCCGGCCTTCGCGAAGAGCTCCTTGTTGTACCAGAACCCGACGACGCCGACGTTGTACGGAATCGCGTACTGCTTGCCGTTGACCTGCCACCCGGCGGCTGACCCACCGATGCTCTTGATCCACGGCTTGACGTACTTGGTCAGGTCGGCGACCTTACCGGCTTTCACCTGGTCGACGAGCTGGCCGCCACCCCAGTTCTGGAACACGTCGGGCGGGCTGTTCGATTGAAGGGCGATCGGGATCCTCGTCTGGAACTGCTCGTTCTGGAGCGGCACCGGCTTGATCGTGATGTCGGGATGGAGCTTGTGGAACTCGGCCGCAACCTGCGGCCAAAGCTTCACTCCCGGGCCAACCGTCTGGTTGTGCCACCACACGAGCGTCACTGCCGTGCTCCTGCTCTTCGAGCTCGAGGCTGCAAGGCTGCCAGAGCTGACGACCAGAATGGTCGCGCCTGCGGCGGCGGCGATCCCGAGCGCAAGTAGCTTCCGCACGTTCATCACACGTTCACCTCCCTCTGCAGTGCGCCTCGATCGCCGTCGACCGGGTGCCTGCGGTGGACGGGGTGCCTCATCGCGGCGCGAGTCTTTCACAGGTCTTTGCGTTCGTCAACCGTTGTCGATAACGATTTCGCAATCGGTTAGTATCGGCGGGGTGCGCAGGGTGACCATCGGCGACGTCGCAGCCGAGGCCGGCGTCTCCGTCGCCACGGTGTCGAAGGTGATCAACGGCCGCTGGGGCGTGGCCGAGGCGACGTCCGCGCGCGTGCAGGCGGTGATCCAGGACCTCGGCTACCAGTCCAGCCTCGTCGCCCAGAGCCTGCGCAGACGGAAGACGAACGTGCTCGGCGTCCTCGTCGTCGACATCGAGCCCTTCAGCGCCGAGCTGCTCAAGGGCGCGGCGCGGGCGGTGCACGGCTCGGGGTACGAGCTGGTGGTCTTCTCCGGCTGCGGCCGCGCCGACGATCAGGTCGGGTGGGAGCAGCGCTACCTGTCCCGGGTCAGCGGCACGCTCTGCGACGGCGCGATCCTCGTGACGCCGAGCAGCGTCGACGCCACCCACGGCGCCCCGGTCGTCGCCGTCGACCACAACGCCGGCTCGTCGAGCCTGCCGACGGTGGATTCGGACAACCTCGCGGGCGCGGTCACGGCGACCGAGTATCTCCTCGGGCTGGGACACCGGCGCATCGGCCTCCTTGCCGGCCGCCCCGACCTCGAGTCGGGGCGCCTGCGCGAGCGCGGCTACCGGACCGCGCTCCGGAGGGCGGGGATCGAGGTCGATCCGAAGCTCGTCCGGGTCGGCGGCTACCAGCCGGATTCGGCCGAGGAGGCGGCGCGGTTGATGCTCGAGGGCAACGACCGGCCGACCGCCATCTTCGCCGCGAACGACGTCTCGGCGCTCGCTGCGATCGGGGCGGCACGGTCGTTCGGCCTGGATGTGCCGCGCGACCTCTCGGTGATCGGCTTCGACAACGTCCCCGAATCGGCCCTGAGCGAGCCCCCGTTGACGACGATCGAGCAGCCGATCCAGCAGATGGGCTTCGAGGCGGTCGAGGTGCTGATCGGCCTGATCGAGCAGCGCCCTGACCTCGCGACGCAGCGCATGCTGCCGACGCGGCTGGTCGTCCGCGGCTCGTGTGCGGCGCCGGGGAGCGCGGCATGACGATCACCAGGGTCGAAGAGACCGAGCCCGCGTACCGCGATCCGCGGCGGCCGCTCGGCGAGCGCGTCGAGGATCTGCTCGGGCGCATGACGCGGGAGGAGAAGGTCGCGCAGCTGGGAAGCGCCTGGGTGTTCCAGGTCGCCGAGGGCGCGTCGCTCTCTTCCGAGCGGGCAGCCGAGGTGCTGAAGGACGGCCTCGGCCACGTGACCCGCATCTCGGGCGCGAGCTCGCTCGACGCCGAGGGCTCCGCGCGGCTGGCGAACGAGATCCAGCGATACCTGATCGAGGAGACGCGGCTCGGGATCCCGGCGATCGTGCACGAGGAGATCTGCTCCGGCCTCATGGCCAAGGAGGCGACGGTGTTCCCCCAGGCGATCGGCCTGGCCTCGACCTGGGACCCGGAGCTCGCGGCGGCGCTCGGCGACTCGGTGCGCGCCCAGATGCGCGCGGTGGGAGCGCACCAGGGACTTGCGCCCGTGCTCGACGTCTGCCGCGACCCACGCTGGGGGCGCACCGAGGAGACGTTCGGGGAAGATCCCTACCTCGTTGCCCGGATGGGCGTCGCCTTCATCCGAGGCCTCCAGGGCGAGTCGCTCCGAGACGGCGTGATTGCGACCGCCAAGCACTTCGTCGGGTACGGCGCGTCGGAGGGCGGGATGAACTGGGCGCCGGCGCAGATCGCCCCGCGCGAGCTGCACGAGGTGTACCTCCATCCCTTCGAGGCGGCGGTTCGGGTCGCCCGGGTGGCGTCGGTGATGAACGCCTACAACGAGATCGACGGCGTCGTCTGTGCGGCCGACCGCGAGCTCCTCACCTCGACGCTCCGGGACGAGTGGGGCTTCGACGGCTGCGTCGTCTCCGACTACTTCTCGGTCCGCCAGCTGGCCGAGTACCACCGGCTGGCACCGACCGCCGAGGACGCGGCCGCCCTCGCGCTCAACGCGGG
>JBKPMR010000028.1:0-45292 GCA_046732255.1 Actinomycetota bacterium | reverse complement strand
GCTCCACCGGCGCGTCCGCTTCGCGCGCCGAGCCCGTCACCGTTACTTGTTCAGTAGCGGTGCCGGGCTCGGCGCACGCCCCAGAGGGACCAGCTCCCGCACCGGAGCAGACGATCTTTTCCGGTCAGCCATCTAGGCGCCGGAGACGTCGGCCGGTGCCAGCTCCGCCATGTGCTGCGCCGCCCTCTGGGGAAGCCTCGGCATCGCGAACCGACTCCAGCTCGCGGCGGAGGTCGAGCAGATACCGGGCGAGCTGCGGGTCGTCGACGCGGGGAGGGCGCTCGATCGCGCAGCCGGGCTCGACGACCGCGCCTCCGTGCTCCCAGAACGCACACCAGCCGTGCGGGCATACCTGGTGGTCGCCAGCGACGACCGAGAGACTGCAGAGCTTTTCCATGCCTCGACTGTGAGCGATCAGCCCGCCACTGCCATGGGTGGCGACCCCGAGCCCGGCTGCGGCCTTGCCGCAAGCCGTCGCAGCCGCTCCGCGCAGAGCGGGGCGAGCAGCGCGAGGATCGCGTCGCTCGCCAGGCACCACTGGCAGATCGCGTCGATGACCGCGACCTGGATGACGATCAGATAGATGCCGAACGCGAGCCCACCGAGGACGATTGCGGCGCCGATCGCCGCCGCCTCGATCCTCGAGGACAGCGCCGTCGCGAAGACCGCCAGGTACGCGACGAGCCCGAGGACGGCGACGGGAACACCGGCCGCCTTTGCGTACCTCGAGTGCTGGACCGTCTCGCACCCGCCGGTCGTGCACACGAGCCGCGTACCCGTGTAGCGGGAGTACACGAGGTAGGCGGCGACCGCGGCACCGGCGACGGCGAGTAGCCCGATCGCGACCCGCAGCCGGCGATCGGCCTCGTCTCTCATGTCGTGAGCGAATCGAGCGTGGGGCGGAAGGCGTCCGGCGTGAGCGACGTGACCGGGATCTGCTGGAGCCGGCCGCCGGTCGGTCCTGCGAAGAAGGTCGGCGTCTGGGTCACGTGCGCCTCCGCCGCCTGCTGCGTGGATGCCGTCAGCGCGCTCTCGACCTCGGGCGAGGTGCGGTCAACCATCATCTTCTCGGTGTCGAAGCCGGGGATGGAGTCGCCGATCTGGCGCAGGAGCTCGTCGGTGATCCAGCCCGAGTTCTCCGTACCCTGGCTCTTGTAGAGCAGGTCGGAGAAGTTCCAGAGCTTGCCCTGAAGCGCCGCGGCGTACATCGCGCGTAGACCCTGTTCGGAGTTCGGGCCGATGATCTCGATCCCGAAGTAGACGAGCTTGACCTTCCCCGTGCGCACGTACTCCTTGACGATCGCGGGCAACGCGTCGAGCGCAAACTGGCGGCAATAGGGGCACTGCGGGTCGGCGAACTCGACCATCGTCACCTTGGCGTTCGCCTTGCCGAGCTGATTCAGCCGCTGGGGGATGCCCCTGAAGAGCGCGGCGGTCGTGGCGGCGCCCGGCGCTCTGCCGGCCGTGATCGAGTTCCCCGACGTTTCGGTCCGAGTCGGCGCAGTCGTCGAAGCCGTGGCCGTCGTCCCGTTCGAAGAGCCGAGGACACTGACGAGGATCAGCGCGATCGCGATCGCCGCCGCAGCGGCGCCGACGCCGACGAACAGCAGGTTGCGGCCGTGCAGGAAGCGCTTCATCAGGGAAACCGATCTCAGGGTAGACACGGACCGGCCGCGCGCATCCGTGGTAACCCGCACCGCCGATCGGAGATCGGCATGATTGCCGCGTGGCCGAGACGATGCTCGCCCTGAGGAAGATCGCCTCGGGACCGGGTCTGCGTCTCGACGAGGTGCCGGTCCCCGAGCCGGCGGCCGATGAGGTGCTGGTCGAGGTCGAGACCGCCAGCATCTGCGGCACCGACCTCCACATCTTCGCCTGGGACGAGTGGTCGCAGGGCCGGATTGTGCCGCCGCTGACGCTCGGGCACGAGTTCGCCGGCACCGTGGTCGCGATCGGATCGCTCGTCCGCAACGTCGTTGCGGGGGACTACGTCTCGGCCGAGAGCCACATCACCTGCGGCGCCTGCTTCCAGTGCCGGACCGGACACGCCCACATGTGTGAGCGCACCCGCATCCTCGGGGTCGACCGCGACGGCGCGTTCGCACGCTACGTCGCCGTCCCGGAGTCGGTGATCTGGCGGAACGACCGCACGAAGCTGCCGCCGGAGATCGCCACCCTGCAGGAGCCGTTCGGCAACGCCGTCTTCGCGACCAGCGAGCAGGATCTCGCCGGGCGCTCGATCGCGGTGCTCGGCTGCGGGCCGATCGGGCTGTTCACGATCGGGATCGCCCGCGCGTCGGGGGCCGCGGTCGTCGCCGCCTCCGACCGGACGCCGTTCCGCCTCGACCTCGCCGAGAAGATGGGCGCAGGCGCGACCGTGAACGTCGACGAGACCGCCGACACAGCCGGCTGGTTCCTCGAGCAGAACGATGGGCTCGGCTTCGACGTCGTGTTCGAGATGTCCGGGTCCCCGCGCGCAATTGCCGACGCGTTCCGGATCGCCCGGAACGGCGGACGAGTGATCCTCTTCGGGATCCCGGCGCGTCCGGTCGAGATCGACGTCGCCCAGGCGCTGATCTTCAAGAACCTGAACGTGCTCGCCCTGAACGGGCGCCGGATCTTCGAGACGTGGTACCGGACGCGCTGGCTGCTGGAGAGCGGCGTCGTCGACGTCCGGCCGCTGATCACGAAAGAGCTACCGCTCGAGGAGTACGACGAGGCCTTCGCGCTGCTCGCCGCCGGCGAGGCCTGCAAGATCGTCGTCTACCCGGGCGGCCGGGCACCGGCCCGGCCGGCCGAGCCTCTCCGCGAGCGCGTCCCGGTCGAAGGACGGTGGCAGCACCGGTGACTGTCGCTCGCCTTCGGCTCGCTCCCGCGGGGGGAACGGCCGGTTCCCCCCGCGTGCCCCCCTCCCCTTCGTGCTCACGGCAGACGGTGCTGGGCCGCGCCCGCCATGTCGGTCGCGGCGACGGGAACCTGTTGGAAAGCCGGGAGGCGAGCCGATGATCGTAACGCTCGACGACCGCCTCGGTGCCGAGCTCGACCGGCTGCGCGACGCAGGCACCTACAAGCGCTTCAACACGCTGCTGTCCCCGCAGGGGCCGCTGGTGCAGATGGAGGGCCGGGGCGAGGTGCTGGTCCTGTCCTCGAACAACTACCTCGGCCTCGCCGACCGGCCGGAGGTGGTCGAGGCGGGCATCGAGGGGCTCCGCCGCTACGGCGCCGGGACCGCGTCGGTGCGGTTCATCTGCGGCACGTTCGAGCCGCACCTCGAGCTCGAGCGCGAGCTCGCGGAGCTGGTCGGGACGGACGCGGCTCTGACGTACGTCTCGTGCTGGAACGCGAACGAGGCGGCGATCCCGAGCCTGACCGACGAATCGACGGTGATCCTCTCGGACGAGCTCAACCACGCGTCGATCATCGACGCGGTCCGCCTCGCCAAGCCGGCGCGGAAGGCGATCTTCAAGCACTCCGACATGGACGACCTTCGCGTGCAGCTCGAGTCGGTCGAAGACGGCCGGCGCGCGCTCGTCATCTCCGACGGCGTGTTCTCGATGGAGGGCGACCTCGCGAAGCTGCCGGATCTCGTCGAGCTGACGCACGCGCACGGCGGCACGCTCGTCGTCGACGACTCGCACGGCACCGGGGTGGTGGGGACGACGGGCCGGGGCGTCGCCGAGCACTACGGTCTCCTCGGCGAGGTGGACGTGATCACCTCGACGCTCGGCAAGGCGCTCGGCGGCGCGGCGGGCGGTTTCGTCGCCGCAAGCGAGGAGGTCTGCGACATCCTCGCCCAGCGGTCGCGGCCGCAGCTCTTCTCGAATGCGCTGCCGCCGACCGTCGCCTGCTCGGCGCTCGAGGCGGTGCGTGTCCTGCGCCGCGAGCCCGAGCTCGTCGACAAGCTGCACCGCCAGACCGCGCAGTTCCGCACGCGCCTGCGCGAGATCGGATTCAACCCGCTCGACGGCGAGGCGGCGATCGTCCCGATCATCGTCGGCGAGACGTCGTTTGCGATCCGGTTCAGCGAGCGACTGCTGGAGGAGGGTGTGTTCGTCACGGGTTTCGGGTATCCGGTCGTGCCGGAGGGGACGGCGCGCATTCGTGTCCAGATGTCGGCCGCGATCGAGGAGGAGCACATCGATCGCGCGCTCGCTGCGTTCGAGAAGGTCGGAAAGGAGCTGGGGCTGCTTTGAGTCACTACAAGGTCGCGCACGTCGACGAGATCGAGGGGATCGACTATCGCGAGGACAGCTTCATGCGGCCCGTACGCGAGCACTTCGGGATCACCGCGTTCGGGACGAACGCCTGGAAGGGGGAGATGGTCGGGGATCGGTTGGTCCCGTCGCACGAGGAGGATCCCGGCAACGAAGAGCTCTACGTCGTGCTCCGAGGCCGCGCGCGATTCGAGATCGACGGTGAGACGGTGGACGCACCGGCAGGCACGCTCGTGTTCTGCGCGCCCGAGGCCAACCGCACCGCCTTCGCAGAGGAGCCGGGGACGGCGGTGCTCGCCGTCGGCAGCACGGTCGGGCAGCCGTACCATGCCGGCGGCTGGGAGGTCTGGGCGCCGTTCCATCCGCAGTACGAGGCGGGCGAGTACGAGGCGGTGATCGACCGCGCGCGCGAGACCCTCGAGGCGAGTGGGTACGCCACACCGCTCTACAACCTCGCCTGTTGCGAGGCGCTTGCCGGGCGCAAAGAGGACGCGATCGACCATCTGCGCGTCGCCTTCGAGAAACGACCCGGCCTCCGCGACCTCGCCAATGAGGACACCGACCTCGACCCGCTCAGGGACGAGGCGGCCTTCCGCGAGCTCGTCGGGGCAACGCAGGCTTAACGAAGGCGCTACCAAGGCTTAAAGCCGGTTCGGTGTCATAGACACCGTGGTTTTGAGTGCAGGCGGGATCGAGCTCCGCGGCCTCCTCAAGTCGTACCGCGCGGGCGACGACGTCGTGCCTGCGGTCCGTGGGATCGACGTGTCGATCGCACCTCGCGAGACGGTCGCGCTGCTCGGTCCGAACGGCGCCGGCAAGTCGACGACGATCGACATGATCCTCGGGCTCGCTCGGCCGGACGGGGGGACCGTGTCGGTCTTCGGAGAGGAGCCTTCCGCGGTGGTCGCCGCCGGCAAGGTCGGCGCGATGCTGCAGGTGGGCTCGCTGCTCCGAGACCTGACGGTCAGGGAGCTGGTGGCGATGACGGCGGCGCTCTTCCCGCACCCACTCGACGTCGACGAGGTGCTCGAGCTCATCGGCGTCGACCGCTTTGCGAACCAGATGACCCAGAAGCTCTCGGGCGGTCAGGCCCAGCGCGTGCGGTTCGCCCTCGCGCTCGTTCCCGACTCGGAGCTCCTCGTCCTCGACGAGCCGACGGTCGGCATGGACGTGGAAGGCCGTCACGCGTTCTGGGCGACGATGCGCGGCTTGGCGGCCCGGGGGCGCACCGTGCTCTTCGCGACGCACTACCTGGAGGAGGCCGATGACTACGCAGACCGGATCGTGCTCATGGCGCGAGGCGCGATCGTCGCCGACGGGCCGCCGACGGAGATCAAGGCGATGGTCGGCTCGCGCACGATCCGCGCAACCTTGCAGAAAGTCCCGGCGCGGGAGCTCGAGCGGCTGCCGGGGGTGACCCGGGCGGACCCGCACGGCGAGTCGGTCACCCTCGTCTGCTCGGACTCGGACCGGGCGATCCGAGCGCTGCTGGAGCGCTTTCCGACGGCACGGGACATCGAGATCACAGGCGCGGGTCTCGAGCAGGCGTTCCTCCAGCTCACGGGAGAGGAGCGACAGGCGGCGTGATTGGTCGCTCGCCTTCGGCTCGCTCGCGTGGGGGAAACGGCCGGTTTCCCCCACGAGCCCCCTTCCCCAATTGCGCGCGGACCTCAGAAGCCGATCGGTGCCGCGCCCGCCATGTCGGTCGCGGCGACCGAAACCTCCTGGAGAGCGTCGAGGCTGAGGCGTGAACCGCAGGTCGTACATGCGCTACGAGCTCCTGCGGACCGTCCGGAACCGCCGGTACTTCATACTCGCGCTCGGCCTGCCGGTCGTCCTCTACTTCCTGATCGCCGGCCCGAACAAGAACGAGAGCAACTTGGGTGGGAGCGGCCTGTCGGCGCCTCTCTACTACATGGTCGGCCTCGCAGCGTTCGGGGCGATGAACGCGATGCTCTCGATCGCGGGCCGGATCGCCGCCGAGCGTACTGCCGGCTGGAACCGGCAGCTTCGGTTGACGCCGCTCTCCGCCCGCGAGTACTTCCGGGCGAAGATCCTGACCGCGTACGTCGTCGTCCTCGTCGCGCTCGCCCTCCTCTACCTGTCCGGGACGACGCTTGGCGTGCGCCTGGGCGCACACGAGTGGGTGAAGATGACCTGGCTGATCCTCGTCGGACTGATCCCGTTCGGAGCTCTGGGGATCCTGCTCGGCCACCTGCTCACCGCGGACACGATCGGTCCGGCGATCGGCGGGCTCGTCGCGCTGCTCGCCATCCTCGGCGGCGTCTGGTTTCCGCTCACGAACGGCGTGCTGTACCACATCGGTCGCCTGCTGCCGTCGTACTGGCTCGTCCAGGCTAGCCACGTGGCGCTCGGCGGCGGAGGTTGGGGAACGACTGGTTGGGTGGTCGTCGCATGCTGGTCGGTCGGGCTGACCATCCTGGCCCGGCGCGCGTACCGGCGCGACACCGGCCGCGTCTAGAGGGCTTCGCCGACGGCGCGGGCGATCACGAGCTCCTCACGCGACTCGACGACATGGACGGCGAAGTCGAGGAACCGCAACCGCTCGCAGACGCGCTCGCGGACGAGCGCCGAGTGCTCGCCGATCCCGCCGGTGAACGCGACCGCGTCGATGCCGCCGAGCGCGGTCGCCGACGCCGCGACCGCCGCTGCGACCCGCCGGACATAGACGGCCAGCGCCAGCGAGTCGTCGCCGAGCTCGCGGACGTCGCCCGAGGTCCCGGAGAGCGCGGCCAGGCCTGACTCGTGCTCGAGCGCGTGGTCTATCTCGTCGACGCTCAGCCCCCGCTCGCGCATCAGGTAGAGGAGCGCGCCCGGATCGATCGACCCGGAGCGGGTCGTCATCGGCACGCCTTCGAGCGGCGAGAAGCCCATCGTCGTCTCGACCGAGCGTCCGTCCAGGACGGCGGTCACGGACGAGCCGCCGCCGAGGTGGCAGACGACGAGGCGCGGCACCCGGACCTGGGAGGCTGCCCATGCGACCGAGAGCCCGTGGAACCCGTAGCGCCGGACGCCCCACTCGAACCACCGCTCGGGGACGGCATACCGCGTTGCCTCGTCCGGCATCGTCCGGTGGAAGGCGGTGTCGAAGACGGCGACGTGCGGGACGTCCGGGAGGGCTTGGTTGGCATCCTCGATCGCAGCCAGGGCAGGCGCGTTGTGTAGCGGCGCGAGTGGCGTCAACTCGCCGATCGCGGTCTTCACCTCGTCGTCGATGACGACCGGCTCGACGAACCGTGAGCCGCCGTGGACGACGCGGTGCCCGACCGCGTCGCACTCGACGAACGACTCGACCGGCCTCGACTCCTCGCCCTCGACGAGGTGCAGCTTCAGGCTGGTCGAGCCCGCGTTGACGACCAGCACGCGCTCAGGACGCATACTGCACCCGATGCGTCTCCTCGAGCTCTGCGCGATCGTGCTCCTCGCCGGTGGGCCGTGGATCGCAGGGATCGGGTACTACTGGCACCGCCGGCCACGGGACGGAAGCGTGCCGCCCTCGCTGGGCGAGTACCTGCGCCAGCGGATGAACATTCGCTAGGACGGCCAGACCCAGTCCCGGACGTCGGGTCGGTCGTCGCCGTGCTCGCGCGTCCACGCCCGGCAGCGGAGGCGCTCCTCCGCCATCTCCTGCCGGAGGTGGGAGGCACGCTCGGCGAGACCCGGGACCCGGTCGACGACGTCGATGACGAGGTGGAACCGGTCGAGGTCGTTGAGCATGACCATGTCGAACGGGGTCGTGGTCGTTCCCTCCTCCTTGTAGCCGCGCACGTGCAGGTTGGCGTGGTTCGTGCGCCGGTAGGTGAGCCGGTGGATCAGCCACGGGTAGCCGTGGTAGGCGAAGACGACCGGCCGGTCGGTCGTGAACAGCGAGTCGAACTCGGCGTCCGGCAGGCCGTGTGGGTGTTCGCTCTCCGGCTGGAGGCGCATCAGGTCGACGACGTTGACGACCCGTACCTTCAGCTCGGGGAGCCGCTCACGGAGGATCGAGACCGCGGCCAGCGTCTCGAGCGTGGGGATGTCGCCGGCGCAGCCCATGACGACGTCCGGCTCGCCGCCCTCGTCGTTCGAGGCCCACTCCCAGATGCCGAGGCCGCGCGTGCAGTGGACGATCGCCTCGTGCATCGACAGGTAGTCGAGCGCCGGTTGCTTGCCGGCGACGATCACGTTCACGTAGTGGCGACTGCGGAGGCAGTGGTCGGCCACCGAGAGGAGCGTGTTCGCATCGGGCGGGAGGTAGACGCGGATCACCTCCGCCTTCTTGTTCACCACGTGGTCGATGAAGCCCGGATCCTGGTGCGAGAAGCCGTTGTGATCCTGCCGCCAGACGTGCGACGAGAGCAGGTAGTTGAGCGATGGAAGCGGGCGGCGCCAGGGGATCGTCCGCGTTACCTTCAGCCACTTCGCGTGCTGGTTGAACATCGAGTCGACGATGTGGATGAAGGCCTCGTAGCAGTTGAAGAAACCGTGCCTGCCGGTGAGCAGGTAGCCCTCGAGCCAGCCCTGGCACAGGTGCTCCGAGAGCACCTCCAGGACGCGCCCGCGTGGCGCCAGGTGCTCGTCGGTCGGCAGCGTCTCCGCCTCCCACGCCTTGTCGGTGACCTCGAAGACGGCGGAGAGCCGGTTCGACGCGGTCTCGTCCGGCCCGAAGAGGCGGAACGTCTCGGGATTGCGGGCGATCACGTCGCGGAGGAACCCACCGAGGACGCGCGTTGCCTCGCTCGACTCGCGGGCAGGCTCGTTCACCTCGACGGCGTAGTCGCGGAAGTCGGGCAGCACGAGGTCGTGGCCCAGTTCACCGGTCGTGTGCGGGCTCGCGCTCATCCGCCTGTCGCCTCGCGGGGCGAGATCGGCGAGCTCGGGGACGAGCCGTCCTTCGTCGTCGAAGAGCTCCTTCGGCCGATAGCTCTGCATCCACTCCTCGAGGATCCGCAGGTGCTCCTTGTTCCCGCGGACGTCCGCGATCGGCACCTGGTGCGAGCGCCAGGTGCCTTCGACCGGCAGTCCGTCCACCTCCGCCGGGCCGGTCCAGCCCTTCGGCGTGCGGAGCACGATCATCGGCCACTTCGGCCGGGTCCCGCTGCCTTTCAGCCGGGCGATGTCGTCGAGCGCGTCGTCGAGCGCGGCCGCGAAGTCCCCGTGCACCTGCGCCGGGTCCTCGCCGGTGACCAGGATCGGCCGGTGGCCGTAGCCCTCGAAGAGCGCGACCAGCTCGTCCTCGGGGATCCGCGCGAGGACGGTCGGGTTGGCGATCTTGTACCCGTTCAGGTGGAGGACCGGGAGCACGGCTCCGTCGGTGCTCGGGTTCAGGAACTTGCTCGAGTGCCAGCTGGCCGCCAGCGGCCCGGTCTCTGCCTCGCCGTCGCCGACGACGCAGCACACGACCAGGTTGGGATTGTCGAACGCGGCGCCGTAGGCGTGCGCGAGCGCGTAGCCGAGCTCCCCGCCCTCGTGGATCGACCCGGGCGTCTCGGGTGCGGCGTGGCTGGGAATCCCGCCCGGGAACGAGAACTGCCGGAAGAGCTCGCGCATCCCGGTCTCGTCTCTGCTCACCGACGGATACAGCTCGGAGTACGTGCCCTCGAGGTACGCGTTGGCGACGATTCCAGGGCCGCCGTGGCCGGGGCCGGCGATGTACATCGCGTCGAGGTCGCGCGCCCGGATCGCGCGGTTCATGTGTGCCCAGATCAGGTTGAGACCTGGGGTCGTGCCGAAGTGGCCGAGCAGCCGCGGCTTGACGTGCTCCGGTCGGAGCGGCTCCCGGAGCAGCGGGTTGTCGAGCAGGTAGATCTGCCCGACAGAGAGGTAGTTGGCGGCGCGCCAGTAGGCGTCGATCAGTCTCAGCTCGTCGATGGTCACAGCGGCACTTCAGCAGATTCGCGGTAGCCGGTCGGCGGCCCGCGCCTCGAGTGCGCGATCCTGCGCGAGCCGCCGACGAGCTGGAGGGCCGGCGTGGCCGGCCCTCCGCGCGACCGCCGAGGAGGATCTACGCTGGCTGGACCTTGCCCGCGGTGGCCGACGCTTCCCTCGCTTTCGCGATCAGCATCGGGAGGCGGAAGGTCGCGAAGGCCAGGACGCCGAACCCGATGCCTGCCAGCAGTAGGGCGATCCCGACCACGACCGCGAACAGGGAGAGCTGGCTTGCCATGTAGCTCGTGTTGAGGGCGGTCGTCAGGGCGGTGTAGGTCACCCAGATGTCGCGGCGGCCGTTGCTGACCGGCTGGTGGGTCTTCGGATCGACCAGAGCCGCCTTCGGGTCGCTCGTGGCGCCGAGACCGTCCGTGTCCTTCAACGGCGTGTCCGGCATCGCCACGAACCGGCCCATCTGCGAGTAGGTCAGGCCGGAGGTGGCTCCGAACGTGTGGATGCGCATGTACTTGGCGAAACAGCGGGCGCGATCGCCGCTGTTCACCAGCTTGCCGGCGACCGAGCACTTCGGATTCTCGATCGGCGACGGCGCGATCTGAACGCCGGCCTTCTGGAGCGACGCGACGACCTTCGACTGCGCCGCCTTCGCCGCCGTGATCTCGCCGGCGATCGCCTGCGGCGTCATGTCGCCCGAGCCGACGATCTGCTCCTGCTTGAGGGTCGAGCTCACCGTGTTGCGGCCGTTGATCCCCATCACGAGGGCGGCGATGCCGAACCCGACGAGGATCACGGTGGCCGCGTAGCCGCCGAACTCGAAGAGCCTTCTCTTGGTCATTTCGGTGCCTCCTTGTGGATCGCGTTGCCCGGATTGAAGAGGGCTGGGGGCGAGGCGGCATCGGCGCACGGCCACAGTGCAGCTGCGGCGAACTACGGAACCGCGAGCGCGCCGGCTACGGATGCGTGACCGCTGACGGTTGGCGACACTGTCGGTTATGACCTTCACGGCTTCCGGGGTCCGTGACGTCATCCTGCGCACAGGTGGGACGCTCCGGCTGCGCCCGCCGCTCGGCTCCGACGGCGACGCCGTGGTGGCCTTCCTGGGCGGGCTTTCCGAGCAGAGCGCCTACCAGCGCTTCCACGGCTTCCCGTCGCTCCGCAGGGAGACGGTCGAGCCGTTCCTCGACCCCGACTGGGACGAGCGCGGTGCCCTGATCGGCACGATGTCGTGCGGCGCGACCGATGAGCACGTGGTGGCGCTGGCGAACTACGTCCGGTTGCGAGACCCGGCTCGGGCGGAGGTCGCCTTCGCGGTGGCCGACTCACTCCAGGGTCAGGGGGTGGGTACGCGCCTGCTCGAGCAGCTGGCGCTGACCGCCGCGGGACAGGGGATCTCGACCTTCGTCGCCGACGTCATGGCCGACAACCTGGCGATGCTCGGCGTCTTCGCCGACGCCGGCTTCGCCGTCTCGCGGCGTCTCGAGGGCGGAACGACCGAGGTTCGCCTCGAGATCGCCCCGACCGAGGAGTATCGCGCGGCGGTCGACGAGCGCGACCACGTGGCCGTGGCGGCCTCACTGGCGCCGTTCTTCGCGCCCGAGACCGTCGCCGTCGTCGGGGCGTCGACCAGGCGCGGCTCCATCGGCGGCGAGCTCTTTCGCAACATCCTCGAAGGCGGATTCGAGGGGATCGCCTACCCGGTCAACTCCAAGGCGCCTTCCGTCGCCGGCGTCCGTGCGTATCCGTCGATCGCCGACATCCCCGACCCGGTCGATCTCGCGGTCTTCTGCCTGGCGGGCGAGTCGGTGCTCGAAGAGGCCGAGGCGGCGCTGCGCAAGGGAACGCGTGCGCTCTGCGTGATCTCCGCCGGCTTCGCCGAGACGGGTACCGACGGCGTCCGCCGCCAGGAGCAGCTGCTGGCGCGGGTTCGCGCGTACGGCGCCAGGCTGATCGGCCCGAACTGTCTCGGCGTCTTCTTGGCCGGCGCCCGCCTGAACGCGACCTTCGCGCCGCAGAGCTTCCCCGCCGGCAACATCGGCTTCTCGTCACAGAGCGGCGCCCTCGGGTTGGCCGTCCTCGAGCGCTCGGCCGCGCGAGGGCTTGGCCTGTCCGCCTTCGTCTCGATCGGGAACAAGGCGGACGTCTCGTCCAACGACCTGTTGGAGCACTGGGAGGACGATCCGGATACCGATCTGATCCTGCTGTACCTCGAGTCGTTCGGGAACCCGCGCAAGTTCGCGCGCCTGGCCCGGCGCATCGCCCGCAAGAAGCCGATCCTCGCCATGAAGGGCGGACGTACCTCGGCCGGCATGCGCGCGGCCGGCTCCCACACCGCTGCACTGGCCGGCTCCACCGCAGCGGTAGAGGCGCTCTTCCGGCAGGCGGGCGTGATCCAGGCAGACTCGCTCGAGGAGCTCGCGGACGCCGCCGTCCTCCTCTCGTCGCAGCCGCTCCCGGCCGGGAGGCGCGTCGCCGTGCTGACGAACGCGGGCGGTCTCGGAATCCTCTGCGCCGACGCCTGTGCGGCGGCCGGCCTCGAGTTGCCGCCGCTCTCGGAGGAGACCCGCGTACGGCTGGCCGAGGTGCTGCCGCGTGAGGCGAGCTTGGCGAACCCGGTCGACATGCTCGGTTCGGCCGTCGGGCCGACCTACGAGGCCGCGCTCCCTCACCTTCTCGCCGACCCGGGGATCGACTCCCTGATCGTGCTGTTCGTGCCGCCGGTCGTCGCCGGTGCCGACGAGGTCGCAGAAGCGGTCGTGCGCGGAATCAGCGCCGTGCCCGCAACGGGGAAGCCGGCGCTGGCCGCATTCGTCTCGAGCGAGGGGATTCCCGCCTGTCTCCTCCGTTCGGGCTCCGGCGTCGCCGCGTTCGAGTATCCGGAGTCCGCGGCGCGCGCACTCGCGCACGCCGTCGACCGCGCCGAGTGGCTGCGGCGGCCGGCCGGCACGACGCCGGACCTCGACGGAATCGACCGCGCGGCCGCCGAGACTCTCGTCGAATCCGCCCTCGCCGGCGCCGACGACGTCTGGCTCGATGCGCGGCAGGTCCATGGGCTGTTCTCCGCGTATGGCATCCCACTGGTGGACGAGCGGCCGTCCGACTCGCCTGAGGACGCGGTCGCGGCGGCGCGGTCTCTCGGCTTGCCGGTGGTGGTGAAGAGCGCGGTGCCTGGCGCACACAAGACCGAGACCGGCGCGGTCGTGCTCGATCTGGTGACGGAGCGGGACGTGCAGGCAGCGGTCGAGCGCATCGGACCGCCCGTGGTGGTGCAGCGGATGATCCGCGGGGGTGCGGAGCTGCTGGCAGGCGTCGTCCAGGATCCGACGTTCGGGCCCCTGGTCGCGTTCGGGCCGGGCGGCGTCTTCGCCGAGCTGATCGGGGAGGCTCAGTTCCGCATCGCTCCTTTGACGCTCGCCGACGCCGAGGATCTCGTGCTCACAGGCAAGGCCGGCCGCCTCGTGGCCGGCTACCGGGGCGCACCGCCGGCGGACGCGGGCGCGCTCGTCGACCTCGTCCTCCGGCTGGCGCAGCTCGCCGACGACGTGCCCGAGGTGGCCGAGCTCGATCTCAACCCCGTGCTGGGGCTGCCGAAGGGGTGCGTCGCCGTCGACGCACGCGTACGGCTCCGGCGGGTCGAGCGCGCCGCCCATGTGAAGACCTGGTGAGTTGCGGGATTCCCGCAGGGCAGTCCGCACCCGCCCCGATGCAGACGCCCGGCTCCCGGGCGACAGTGAGTCCAGCAAGCTCACTGCGCAATGTCGCGCCGTTGGAGGAGGTCGAAGATGAGGGTCCAGGACCTGATGACCGTGAACGTGGTGTCCGTCCGCCCGGATGCGCTGCTCAAAGACGCGGCTGCGCTGCTCGCCGAGCACCGCGTCTCGGGTCTGCCGGTCGTGGACGACGACGGCCGGGTCCTCGGCGTGCTCTCCGAGGCGGACGTGCTCTTCAAGGAGACCGGCCGTGAGGAGTGGCACGGCTTCGTCGAGCGCCTCATCGCCGTCTCACCGAGCCGGCTCGACCTCAAGCTGGCCGCGAGGACCGTCGCCGAGTCGATGTCCGCGCCGGCGGTGACGATCGGCCCCGGGCGGCCGGTGACCGACGCCGCGACGAGAATGATCCAGGAGGGCATCGGCCGCCTGCCCGTCGTCGACGACGAAGGAGGCTTGGTCGGAATCGTCACCCGGGCGGACCTCGTGCGCGCCTTCGTCCGCACGGACGCCGAGATCGAGCGCGAGATCCGCGAGGACGTCCTCCGGCGGACGCTCTGGCTCGAGCCCGACAGGGTCCAGATCGAGGTGGCCGCCGGCGAGGTGCGGCTCTCGGGTGTGGTCGAGACGAGGACCGACGCCGAGCTGATTCCCACCTTCGTCCAGCGGGTTCCGGGCGTCGTTGCCGTTCTCTCCAAGCTGCGCTGGTTCGAGGAGACCCGCTCGCTCCGCGCTTCCCGCGCATAGCTCGCTCGCACGGGGGAAACGGTCGGTTTCTCCCGTGAGCCCCCTTCCCGAACCTCCCGTACCTCAGGTGCCGCGCGGAGCCGCGCCCGCCATGTCGGTCGCGGCGGTGATCGGCCGGACACCCTACGGTCGCCACCGAGCTTCTGGGCTTCCGCGAAACGCCTCACCGGCTGCATCGGGTCCTACTCGTCGAGCAACCCTCGCTCGATCGCGTAGCGCACGAGCTCCGCGCGGTTCGAGAATCGCAGCTTCTGCATGATGTGCGCCCGGTGCGTCTCGGCTGTGCGGACCGAGATGTAGAGCATCTTCGCGATCTCCTGGTTCGTGTGACCGAGTGCAAGCAGCCGCAGCACCTCGCGCTCGCGCTCGGAGAGCGGGTCGGCCTCCTCGCGCGCCTGCGCTTCGGCCTCGGCGGCGACCAGGCGAGCGCCGAGGACGGGATGGACATAGCGACCGCCCGCGGCGACGTCGCGGACGGCGGCGACGACCTCGGCGTCGACCGCCTCCTTGAGCACGTATCCCGATGCGCCTGCCGCGAAGGCTTCCCGCACGTAGCGCGGGTCGTCCTGCATCGAGAGCACCAGCACCTTCGCGTCCGGTGCCTCCTTGAGCACCAGCGGGACGCCCTCGATCCCGCTCTCGCCGGGCATAACGACGTCCATCAGCACGACGTCAGGCTTCTTGTCGCGCGCCTCGAAGACCGCCGTCCGGACGTCTCCCGCCTCGGCGATCACCTCGATGTCGTCCTCGACATCGAGCAGCAGGTGCAGGCCCGAGCGGACGACGGCGTGGTCGTCGACGATCAGCACCCGGATGGTCGCCGTCATCGCAGCGGCACCTCGGCCACGATCGTCGTCCCGGAGCCCTCGCTGGACTCGACCGAGAACCTGCCGCCGAGCAGCCCGACGCGCTCTCTCATCCCGACGAGACCGAGTCCGCTCGAGCGCTCCGCATCCGCGCCGAGGCCGCGCCCGTCGTCCTCCACGACGACGGTCACCGATCCGTCGCGCCGGGTCACCACCACGCTCGCCTGCTCGGCGTGTGCGTGCTTGGAGACGTTGGTCAGCGCCTCCTGGGCGATCCGGTAGAGCGCGGTCTCGACCTCGGCCGGAAGCCGACTCTCGCCGAGGTTGGCCTGCACGTCGACCCTGAGCCCCGACTCGTCACCGAACGCGTCGGCGAGGCGTTCGAGTGCGGGGACGAGACCGAAGTCGTCGAGCGCCTTCGGTCGTAGCTCCACGGCGAGCCGTCGTACGGACTGGAGGGTCTTCACGATCTCGGTCCGCAGCTCGGCCGCCGCCTCTGTCGCGGCCGTCTTCGTCTTCGCCTCCTCGACCCGCTTCAGCCCGAGCAGGATCGAAGTCAGCGCCTGGCCGGTCTCGTCGTGCAGCTCGCGGGCGAGCCGCCGCCGCTCGAGCTCCTGGCCTTCGACGACCCGGCGGAGCCAATCGCGGGCAACGCGGTCGGCGAGGTCGACCGCCACCGCCGCACGGGCGGCGAACGTCTCCGCGACCCGCAGCTCCTCGTCGCTGAACCGCGGGTCCGGCCCTCGCTTGTTGTGCGCCGCGATCACCCCGATTGCGCGGTCGCCGACGATCATCGGGACGAAGAGACCGGAGCGCATCCCGATCCGCCGGGCGACGTCGCGGTTGATCTCCACGTCGTCCAGCGGCGAGTCCACGCGCTCGCTCCGCCGGCGCTCGAGGATGCGCCCGCTCTTGGAGCCGCCGAGAGCGAGGAACTCGCCGCGCAGCTGCTCGGCCCGTGGCCCCGCCGCCGCCTCGATGCGGAGGTGCCCGTTCGGGGAGGGAAGCATGATCAGGACCGCGTCTGCCTCGATCAGGTCGCGCAGACGGTCGGCGATCAGCTCGAGCAGCGGCCCGAGCTCGGTCTCGCCGGCGAGCGCGTTGCCGACCTCGGTCAGCGACTCGAGCTGCGCGAGCCACCTGGTGGCCGACTCGTAGAGGCGGGCGTTCTCGATCGCGACCGCGGCCTGCGCTGCGAGCAGGGTGACGACCTCCTCGTCCTCGGCGGTGAAGTCATCGTCGCCCTCCTTCTCCGTCAGATACAGGTTTCCGTAGGCCGTCCCGCGGAGGAGGATGGGCACGCCGAGGAACCGGCGCATCAGGGGGTGATGCGGCGGGAACCCGACCGCGCGGGGGTCGGTCGTCAGGTCGTGCAGCCGCAGGGGCTCCGCCTCGCGGATCAGCACGCCGAGGATGCCGCGGCCGTGCGGCAGCTCGCCGATCTGCTCATGGGTCTCGGGGTCGATGCCGGTGGTGAGGAACCGCTCGAGCGATCGACCGGAGCGGTCGATCACGCCGAGCGCGGCGTAGCGTGCCCCGGTCAGCTCGGCCGCGATCTCGACGATCCGCTGCAGGACGCCGTCGAGCGAGAGCTCCGAGCTGACGGCGATCCCGGCTTCGATCAGGCGTCTCCAGCGCGTCTCCACGCGCTGGATTATCTGCGGTCACCGCTTCTCAGACCGGCTGTGTCGCGGTCAGGGCGTGGAGATGAGAAAGGTCGGCGAACCCGGTCGGATGGTGGTCGACGTAGCCGAGCTCGCCCATGAGCGAGAGGATCTCGTCCATTGCCTCCTGGTTGGAGAGCGCGTGGATCGACGGGAGGTTCCGCTCGAGCGCTTTCTCGATGAACTCCCGGCTCATGCCGATGTAGGGCTCGGCGATCGCCGCGGCCTCGCGCGGTTGCTCCTCGACGAACCTGGCGCCCTCGACGAACGCGGCGACCATCCGCTCGACCAGCTCGGGATTCCCGTCGAGCTGCCGGCGGGTCGTCGTCAGCGAGCATCCGGGCGCGCCCGGCCAGACGTCACCGGTGCGATGGACGGTCGTCCCCAGCCCCTGTTCTTCGAGGGCCGTGGCGTACGGCTCGACCATCGACGCGGCATCCGCGCCGTGTCCGACCAGCGCGAGGATCGCTCCGTCGCCCGACGGCATCCGGACCTTCTCCCGGTCCTCCCAGCCGAGGCTGCGCATCAGTGCGGCGGCGGTGAGGTCCTTGATCCCGCCCTCCTGCGGCACGGCGACGGAGCGGACCTCGTCCAGTGAGATGCCGGCGCGCAGGACCAATGCGGCTTCCTCGCAGCCTGATCCGCAGATCAGCACGAGGTCCTCGTCCCTGGAGTTGGCGGCGGCGACGCGCGTCCAGGGGATGACCGCGAAGTCGGCCGACCCGTCCGCCATCTGGCCCGGGATCAGCCAGGCGGTGGACGCGACCTGGATGCGGACGTCGAGGTCACGGTTGCGGAAGAAGCCGCATTCCGCGGCGGCGTAAGCGGGTGTCTGGCAGACGCCCCGCAACAGGGCCATGTTCACGCGTTCCATGTCGGCTCTCCCCAGGCCGCATTATCTTCACCCGCCGCCTGTTGTCTAGAGGCGCTCGCGGGCTCAGACTGCGATCGATGACGGAATCCGGTGCGGTTTTCCCCGCTGTTCCGGGAACCATCCCCGACGCGTTTCGCGCCGCCGTCGCACGGTTCGGTGACCGGCCTGCCCTCGAGGCGGCCCGGACGGCGCTGACCTACCGCGAGGTCGACGCGCTTTCGAACCGGATCGCCCACGGGCTCCTCGCGGGCGGAGGGCGCGAGCCGCTCGCGATGGTCGCCCACCTGGAGCCGATCTCCGTAATCGTCATGCTCGGTGCGCTGAAGGCCGGCCGCGTCTTCGCCCCGCTCGATCCGCGGGATCCGCCGGGGCGCGTGCAGCTGATTCGCGAGCGGCTCGGCGCGCGGCTCGTCTCCGGAGGGGACGACGTCAGCGCTTTGACCGCTCCCGACGACGACGATCCGCTGCTGTCCCTCGATCCGTCCGAGCCGTCACTCGTCAACTTCACGTCGGGATCGACGGGAGAGCCCAAGGGCACGGTCAAGAGCCATCGCCAGCTGTCCTGGGCGCCTCTGGCGTGCGGGGTCACGCCGAGCGACCGGTTCGCGATCACGCTTCCGCTCTCGTTCGGCGCCGGGCATGCACCCGTTCTCGGCGCTCTGCTCGCGGGCGCGTGCGGCTGCATCTTCGACCCGGTCGCACACGGCATCGAACCGACGGCCGAGTGGATGGCAGACGCGGAGGTCACGGTGCACATGACCTCGCCGTCGGCGTTGCGCGCGGTGGCAGGCGCGCTCGAGGCCCGCGGACGCGTCGCCGAATCTGTGCGGCTCGTGATCCTCGGCGGCGAACGGTGTGAGAGCCACCACCTCGAGGTCGCACGGCGGGTGTTTCCTGCAGCGGTGCTGACGACCGTCTACGGCTCGACCGAGGCCGGGTTCATCGCCTCGAGCTCGATCGAGCCCGGAGCAGAGCTCCCCGACGGGCCGATTCCCTTCACCCAGGTCTACTCCTGGCAGGCGGTGGAGATCGTCGAGGAGTCAGGCCGCCCGGTTCCGATCGGCGAGATCGGCGAAATCGTCGTGCGCGGCCCCGACATCGCCCTCGGCTACTGGGAGGAGTCCGAGGAGGAGCGGCGGCGGTTCTGCTCGGGAGAGGGCGGCGAGCGATCGGTGCGGACCGGCGACCGGGGCCGTCTGCGACCCGATGGAGCGCTCGAGCACCTCGGGCGGGTCGACCTGCGCGTGAAGGTGCACGGGCAGATGGTCGACCTCCAGGCAGTCGAGCGCTCTCTCGCGGAGCTCCCCGACATGCGGGAGGCGGTGGTATCGGCCATGCCCGACGCAGCCGGCGGGCTCCGCCTCGTCGCGCACGTTCTCCCGGAGTCGGGGGAAAACCTGTCGCCGGCCGACCTGCGGACCGCTCTGGCGGCCCGACTTCCTCCGTTCATGATCCCGTCTGCGTTCGTTGCGCTGGAAGCAGTCCCGAGGAACGTCTGGGGGAAGGTCGACCGCGAAGGACTGCGCCGCTTGGCGGAGCCCGGCCTGCTCCGAGAAAGGGGAGCTTCCGCCGAGCCGAGCGATTCTCGCGAAGTGGTGCTCGCCGAGATCGCCGCGGAAGTGCTCGAGGTCGACCGCGTCGGTGCGGCCGACGATCTCTTTGCGCTCGGCCTGGATTCGTTCACCCTGACCGCGCTGCTGGTGGCGATCGAAGACCGGCTCGACGCCAGGCTGACGCCCCTCGACCTGTATCGCGCTGCGACGATCGAGGCTCTGGCCCGGCAGATCGACGCGCCCTCTTCAGGAGGAGGCGTCGTCCGGCAGCTCGAGCTCGGCGGATCGGGAACGCCCTTCTTCCTCGTCTCCGGCGGCGACTGGCGGATCGGCAACCTGCTGTCGCTTGCACGGCTCCTCGACCGGCCGACGTACTCGTTCGTCCCCCGTGGCTTCGAACGAAGGGCCCCTGCCGATCGAACCGTCGAGCGGGTCGCGGGCCGTTTCGTGGGCGCCCTTCGGACAATCCAGCCTTCGGGCCCCTACCTGGTCGGCGGGTTCTCGTTCGGCGGTGTGATCGGATTCGAGATCGCGCAGCAGCTCAGGTCAAAAGGGGAGGACGTCGCCCTGCTGGTACTGCTCGATCCCACCTGGCTGTCGCTGCCCGTCTCGGAGCGGCTTCGCCGGGCCGTCGGTCCCCCCGAGGCCCGGCGGAGCCCCGTCGCGGTCGCCCGACAAATGGCACGCCAGGCTGCCGTCTCGGCAGGCGTGCGGGCCAGAGTCGCGACGGCCGGGATCGTCGCGAGGCCGTATGCGGGCCAGTGCCGGGTCTTCTTCGCCCTCTCCGGACGGATGGGTCGACGCTACCGGCCGCAGCCCTATGACGGCCCCGCCCTCCTCGTCACCGCGCAGGAGCGAGACTTGTCCGAGCCGGTCGAGATGGCCGAGTTCCTGACCGGCCGAATCGACACGGCCGAGGTGCCGGGTCGGCACGACGCGATGCTGCACGAGCCGGTGGTCGCGACCGTTGCGGCTCTGGTCAGAGACGCACTCACGGCCGCCGATGCGGCCGTCAGGCAGCCAGCAATCGTCTGAGCACGTAGGGGAGGATCCCGCCGTGGCGCACGTAGTCGCGCTCGCGGGGGGTGTCCAGACGCAGCCGGGCGGTGAACTCCTTGTCGTCGGCGCGAACCGTCACCTCGCTCGCCTCCGCATTGTCGACCCCGCTGATCGAGAACTCCTCGCGTCCGGTCAGGCCGAGCGACTCGGCGTTCTCGCCGCCCGTGTACTGGAGCGGGAGGATCCCCATCATCAGGAGGTTGGAGCGGTGGATGCGCTCGTAGCTCTCGGCGATCACGGCGCGGACGCCGAGCAGCTTCGGTCCCTTCGCCGCCCAGTCACGCGACGAGCCGGTGCCGTACTCCTTGCCGGCGAGCACGATCAGCGGCGTCCCCTCGGCGAGGTAGCGCGCCGACACATCGAAGATCGAGCCTTCCTCGCCGCTCGGCAGGTGCACCGTCCAGGTGCCCTCGCTGCCCGGAACGAGCAGGTTGCGGAGACGGACGTTCGCGAACGTCCCCCGGACCATCACCTCGTGGTTGCCGCGGCGCGAACCGTACGAGTTGAACTCCTTCCGCTCGACGCCGTGCTCGACCAGGTACCGCCCCGCCGGGCTGTCCGGCTTGATCGATCCGGCCGGTGAGATGTGGTCGGTCGTGACCGAGTCGCCGACCATGACCAGGCAGCGGGCGCCCTCGATGTCGTCGACCGTTCCCGGTTCGTGCGGCATGTCGTCGAAGTACGGGGGCCGGCGCACGTACGTGGACTGCGGGTCCCACTGGTAGAGGTCGCCCGTCGGGATCCGGAGGCCGCGCCAGGTCTCGTCGCCGGTGAAGACGTCGGCGTAGCGGCCGCGGAAGAGCTCCCCCGAGACCGCGCCTGCGATCGTCTCGTCGATCTCTTCCGAGGTCGGCCAGAGGTCGTGCAGGCAGACGTCGTTGCCGTCCGGGTCCTGGCCGATCGGCTCGGTCGTCAGGTCGAGATCCATGCGCCCTGCGAGCGCGTAGGCGACGACGAGCGGCGGCGAGGCGAGGTAGTTCGCCTTCACCTCGGGATGGATGCGCGCCTCGAAGTTGCGGTTGCCGGAGAGGACCGCGCAGACGACGAGGTCGTTCGCGGCGATGGCGGCGGAGATCTCGTCAGGGAGGGGGCCGGAGTTCCCGATGCAGGTCGTGCAGCCGTAGCCGACGGTGTGGAAGCCGAGGGCCTCGAGGTAGGGCGTCAGACCGGACTTCTCGTAGTAGTCGGTGACGACCCGCGATCCCGGCGCCAGGCTCGACTTCACCCACGGCCTGCGGTCGAGGCCGCGCTCCACCGCCTTCTTCGCCAGCAGCCCGGCGGCAACCATCACCTGCGGGTTCGAGGTGTTCGTGCAGCTCGTGATCGCGGCGATCACGACGCAGCCGTGCTCGAGCTGGAACTCGAGGTCGCCGAGCTGGACATGGGCGGCGGCCGGCTGCGGTTCCACCTCGGCGACCGCGACCGCATTCGGCACCGGCGCCGGTTCTTCGGAGCCCGGCTCGCTGTATGCCGGCGGATCCGAGGCCGGGAAGCTCTCCGCGACGGCGGCGTCCTTCGCGTTGCCGTAATCGACCCCGAAGCTCGGCAGCTCGTGCAGGAAGGCGTCCTTCGCCTCGACGAGCGCGACCCGGTCTTGCGGCCGGCGTGGCCCGGCCAGGCTCGGCACGACGGTGGAGAGGTCGAGCTCGACCACCTGCGAGTACGTCGGATGCTCCTCGGCCTCGTGCCAGAGCAGGTTCTCCTTGCAGTACGCCTCGACGAGCCCGACGCGCTCGTCGGGCCTGCCGGTGAGCCGGAGGTACTGGAGCGTCGCGTCGTCCACGGGGAAGAAGCCGCAGGTGGCGCCGTACTCCGGCGACATGTTCCCGATCGTGGCGCGATCTGCCACCGACAACGCGGCCAGCCCGGGGCCGAAGTACTCGACGAACTTCCCGACGACGCCGGTCTTGCGCAGCATCTCGGTCACGGTGAGGACGAGGTCGGTCGCGGTCGCCCCGTCGGGAAGCTCGCCGCTCAGCCGGAACCCGACTACCTGCGGGACGAGCATCGAGAGCGACTCGCCGAGCATCGCCGCCTCCGCCTCGATCCCGCCGACACCCCAGCCGAGGACGCCCAGGCCGTTGATCATCGTCGTGTGCGAGTCGGTGCCGACGAGCGTGTCGGGGAACGCGCGACCGTCGCGCGTCTCGACGACCCGGCCCAAGTACTCGAGGTTGACCTGGTGGACAATGCCCGTCCCTGGCGGGACGACCCTGAGATCGGCGAAGGCTCCCTGGCCCCAGCGCAGGAATGCGTAGCGCTCGCCGTTGCGCTCGAACTCGAGCTCGACGTTCCGGCTGAAGGCCAGACGGGTGGCGAACTCGTCCACCTGGACCGAGTGGTCGATCACGAGCTCGGCTGGGATCACCGGGTTGGTGCGCCCCGGGTCGCCGCCGAGGTCCTGCATCGCGTTTCGCATCGCGGCGAGATCGACGATCGCCGGTACCCCCGTGAAGTCCTGGTGGAGGACACGGCTCGGCCGGAAGGAAATCTCACGGCTCGGCTCGTCGGTCGCGACCCAGCCGGCGATCGCCTCCGCGTCGGCCTCGCTTCCGGCGCGGAGGACGTTCTCCAGCAGGACGCGCAGCGAGTACGGAAGACGCGCGACGTCCCAGCGGTCCTGTAGTGCGTCCAGCCGGAAGATCTCGTAGGTCTCGGATCCGACGCGTAACGTCCCACGAGCTTCCATGTCCCTATTCCATCAAAGGTCATACTCCCGCGGTCGACGGGGGCAGAAGGGAGGCAGAGGTTGGCATTCGAAGAGCTGAAGCAACGGCAGGGGGTCGTTTGGGGAAGCGGGCCGTTCGAGGTAGTCGCCGAGACGATCGCCGACGTCCACCGGGCCGTAGTCGACGCGGTCGGCGAAGCGGCCGGCAAGCGGTGGCTGGACGTCGCCTGCGGCACCGGCGGCGTGACCGAGCTCGCCGCGGCCGCCGGAGCGGAGGTCACCGGCATCGACCTCGCCCCGGCGCTGATCGAGACGGCGAAGGCGCTGGCGTCGGCGAAGATGCTGGACATCGACTACCGGGTCGGCGACGCCGAGCACCTGGAGGTCGAAGACGCCGGTTTCGACGTGGTCACGTCGACCTTCGGCGTCATGTTCGCGCCCGACCAGCCGCGCGCGGCCGCCGAGCTCGCCCGTGTGACGCGGCCGGGCGGGCAGCTCGCGCTCTCGACCTGGAAGCCCGACGGCGGCGTGGGCGGGATGTTCACGATGATGTCGCCCTTCCAGCCGCCGCTCCCTGAAGGCGCCGGGGCGCCGCTCGACTGGGGTCGGCAGGGGTACGTGGAGGAGCTGCTCGGCGATGCGTTCGATCTGACGTTCGAGACGCGCATCTCGACCGACACGAGCGAGACCGGCGAGTCGATGTGGCAGTTCTACGTCGAGAACTTCGGGCCGACGAAGACGCTCGCCGCGGCGCTCGACGACGGCCGGCGCGAGGAGCTCCACCGGGCCTGGGTCGACTTCTTCGAGACGAACTACCGCTCGGACGGGAGGATCGTCTTTCCCCGGGAGTGGCTGCTCGTCACCGGCACGCGGCGGTAGGGCGTCTGAAGAGACAGAAGGGCCAGGCTTCAGTCCGGCCCTTCTGGCTCGGCTTCTCATCCGCCGACTAGCCCCAGCTGGCCTCCCTCATCGGGCGGATCGCGGTCTCCAGGATCCGGTGCGTTCGCGGCCGCGTCAGGACGAACATGACGGTCTCTGCCACGTCCTCTGCGGTCATCATCCCCGGGAGCGCGTCGGGGGTTCGGCCGCGTCCCTCCTCGAGGGCGAAGTCGGTGGCGACACCGCCGGGGCAGACGTTCGTGCAGCGCACGCCCTGCTCGCGGAGCTCGTGGTCGAGCGCCCGCGTGAAGCCGACCTGCCCGAACTTCGACGCGCAGTAGACCGCCTCGTGCGGCAATCCGCGACGGCCGGCCTCGGAGGCAAGCGTGATCACGTCGGCCGCGTCGCTCTCCAGCAGATGGGGGAGCGCAGCCCGGATCGCGTAGAGCGTGCCCTTCAGGTTCGTGTCGATCATCTCCTCGAGGTGCTCCCGGGAGAGCTCGAGGAACGGACCGTAGGCGCCGACGCCGGCGTTGGCGACGACGATGTCGAGCCCGCCGAAGCGCTCGACCGTCGCCGCCACGGCTGCGTCCACCGCCTCGGAGTCGCGCACGTCGCAGGCGACTCCGAGCCCACGCTCGAGACCGAGGTCGTCGCCGCGCCGGGACGCCAGACCGACCGAGCAGCCGGCGTCGTGGAGCAGGCGGGCGACCGCGGCGCCGATGCCGCCGCTCGCCCCGGTGATGAACGCGACTCGTCCTTCGAGACTCATGTGGCTCCTTTGATCGCGGGGTACAGGGCGCGATACCTCAGGTACCGCTCGTCGTAGACCTTCTGCCACTCGGGGTCGGGCTCGACCGTGTCACGGACGCGGACGCACGCCTCGACTGCTTCGTGGGCATCGGCGAAGACACCCGCTGCTACCCCGCCGAGCAGTGCCGCGCCGTACGCGGCGCCCTCCTCGACCGCGGTTCGCTCGATCGGGATCCCGAGCACGGAGGCGACGATCTTCAGCCAGAGCTCGCTGCGGGCGCCGCCGCCTGAGGCGCGGCCGAGCTCGGGTTGCACGCCGAGCTCGCGCAGGAGCTCGAGCGAGTCGCGTAGCCCGAACGCGACGCCCTCCAGGACCGAACGGACCAGTGCTCCGCGGTCGTGTCTCAGGGACAGTCCCTCGAACGCGGCCCGTGCGGACGGGTCGGCGTGCGGCGTGCGCTCGCCCTGGAGGTAGGGGAGGAACGTCAACCCCTCCGTCCCCGCCGGCCAGCGCTCCGCCTCTGCGACCAGCTCGTCGTAGGAGCCGCCGACGATGTCGCGCAGCCAACGCAGCGAGCCGGCGGCTGAGAGCATCACGCCCATCGCCTCCCAGGTGTCGGGGACGGCGTGACAGAAGACGTGGACGCGGGCCTGCGGGTCGGCCCGGTATCCGTCGAGCGCGGCGAACACGACGCCCGACGTGCCGAGGACGACAGAGAGTGGCCCTGGTCCGACCACGCCGACCCCCAGCGCGCCCGCCTGCTGGTCGCCGGCGCCGCCGATCGCGGTCGACTCGTGCGCGGGCGGCAACCACTCGAGTGGAACCTCGAGCGCTTCGCACACCTCGTCGCTCCAGCGCCGCCCGGCAACGTCGAACAGCAGCGTTCCGGACGCCTCGGCGGCGTCGATCGCGCGCTCGCCCGTCAGCCGGAGGCGGACGTAGTCCTTCGGGAGCAGGACGTGAGCGGCCTGCTCCCAGACCTCCGGCTCGTGCTTCCGCACCCAGACGAGCTTCGGCGCCGTGAAGCCGGGCAGCGCCCGGTTGCCGGTCAGGGCAACGAGCCGGTCGAACCCGACCCGCTCCTCGATCTCGGCGCACTCCGCTCCGGTGCGCTGGTCGTTCCAGAGGATCGCCGGCCGTAGCACGCGGTCGGCGGCGTCGAGCAGGACGAGCCCGTGCATTTGCCCCGTCAGCCCGACCGACGCCGCGTTCGCCGCCCCGACCGCCGCCAAGGCCCGCTCGCTCGCCGACCACCAGTCCTCGGGATCCTGCTCCGCCCAGCCGGGCTGAGGAATCGAGAGCGGGTACTCGATCTCCGCTCGCTCGAGCACGTCGCCGTTGGCCGAGAGCGCGACGGCCTTGGCGCCGGTCGTGCCGACGTCGAGCCCGACGATACGCTGCTCAGGCATGGAGCAGCTCGCCCCCGGCCTGTCGTACTGGCTCGCCTACCATCCCGAGTGGCAGGAGGACGTCGTCTCGTACGCGCTCGAGACCAACGACGGAGTCGTGCTCGTCGATCCGCTCGCCCCCCCGCGCGAGCTGCGCCGGCCGGACCACGTTCTGATCACCGTCTACTGGCACGCCCGCTCCGCGGCTGAGCTCCGGCCGAAGCGCGTCTGGGCGCCACACCGCTCGGTCCGACCGCTCGAGCGTCGCGGTATCGCCGTCACCGACCCGCTCCGGCCCGGCGATCTCGGCCCTGGCGGCACGCAGGCGCTCGCCTCCGGCCGCGCGTCCGAGCTCGTCTACTGGCTCCCTGGGCAGCGCGCCCTGCTCGCGGGCGACGTCCTCCTCGGCTCGCCGCTGCGAATCTGCCCGGACGGCTGGGTGGGGAAGGGCGGCAAAGCGGCCGTTCGCGAGGCCCTCACCCCCGCGCTGGAGCTGCCGATCGAGCGCGTGCTGGTCTCGCACGGTGGCGTCGCCCTCGCCGGCGACCGGAAGGCTCTCGCGAACGCGCTGCGTCAAGCGCCGAGCGCCGCGTAGACCAGCTCGTACGCGCGGACCGCGTCCTTGCGGGACTGCGCCTCGCGCAGGGCGGCATCGTCGATCTTCGCCGCGATCCCGTCGATGAACCGCCACTGGAGCACCGACCGTCGCACCGCCTCGACCGCGTCCTCGGTGTACGGGTAGAGATCGAAGCCGAGTCGCCGCCCGTCGGCGCCGTAGCCGGCGCGACGGAACTCCAGCGCGAGCTCGAGCGTCTCCATGAACGCCGTCGCGCCGACCATGTTGTCGTCGTCGAAGGTGCCCCAGCCCGAGTTCGCGTGCTGGTGGCCGAGCAGCCCCTTCGAGGCGAGCAGCGCAGCGTACTCGGCCAGCGACTCGCCGTTCATGATCAGGTGCTGCCAGTCCATGTTCACCTTGACGTTGTCGTGCCCACGCTCCGCGAGCTCGTGGATCACGAACAGCGTCATCCCGATGTTCCGCATCAGGATCTTCATCGCCGGCTCCGAGTTCTTGTGCTCGAGCCAGAGCTCAACGCCTGCGTCCTTCAGCGTCCCCGCGACGTCCGCCAGCCCGTCGACGAACCACGCCCAGCTCTCCGCATACGGCGTCTGGAACGGGTAGTTGTAGCCCTCGATCCCGGGCCAGACGATCATCGGCACGCCGAGCTCGCCCGACAGCCTCGCCCCGGCGACGGCGATCTTCACCGCCTCGCCGCGTACAGCCGGGTCGGGATTGACGAGACCGCCGCGTCCGAACCGCGGATCGAGGTGCAGTCCTCCGGCCAGGCAGTAGACGTCGTGGTCCGAGCCGAGGGCGTCCCGGATCGCGTCCGCATTCTCCTCGTTCAGCTCCTGCGGATAGTGGAACTCGTAGCCGTCGATCAGGTCACCGAGCCCGTCCACCGCGCGCCGCACCCGCTCGACCGTCGTCTCGCCTGCGTGCTCGGGCTGGTAGCCGCCGGGGACGAAACGGGTGACCATCGAGCTGAATGCCCAGATGCCGAGGCTCGTCTTCATGGGCGGAGCCTAACCACCCCCGCGCTCGCGCGTCCCAGTTGACGAACGCCGCGCAAACCGCGAGTCTTTCCCGCGAGAGGGCGCCTCGCCGCGCGAGGGCACGGCCCGCTGCAGGCGAACGTAGTCAGCACCAATGGAGGGAGGAGCACGTGAAGTACGTTTCTCGCAAGGTGGTCGCGGTGGGGCTTGTCGCCGCGGTCGCTGCGCTCGCCGTGGCCGTCGCCGTCGCGACGGCAGGCACGGCGAAAAAGCACGCCAGCATCCAGGCGTGCGGTCTGATGCCGGACACGAAGTCGTCCGTGCGCTGGGAGCAGTTCGACAAGCCGTACCTGCTCAAGGCATTCAAGGCGGCGGGCGTCCCCGCACGCGTCGTCAACGCCCAGAACGATCCGCAGAAGCAGAAGTCGCAGGCGGACCAGTGCATCGCCGACGGGGCGAAGGTGCTGATCATCGCGCCGATCGACTCCGGCTCGGCGGCCGCGATCGAGAAGGCCGCTTCTGCAAAGGGCGTCAAGTCGATCGACTACGACCGCCAGGTCGAGGGCGGCAGCGCCGTGCTGTACGCCTCGTTCAACGGCCACACGGTCGGCGTGCTCCAGGGCAACGGCGTCGTTGCGGGCCTGAAGAAGAACGGCATGTACTCGAAGAAGCCCGTCGTCGCCTCGGTCTGGGGCGGCCAGGAGGATGCGAACACGTTCCTCTTCAAGGGCGGAGTCGACCAGGTCCTCAACCCGCTGTACGCAAAGGGGACCCTCAAGAAGGGCCCGCAGCAGTTCACGCCGGGCTGGGACAACCAGAAGGCCGGCACGATCTTCGAGCAGATGCTCGTCCGGACCGGCAACAAGATCGACGCGGTCGCCGCGGCGAACGACGGTCTCGCCAACGCGGTCGTCGTCTCACTGAAGGCACACAAGCTGCATCCGATCCCGCTGAGCGGGCAGGACGCAACCACGCAGGGCGTGCAGAACATCATCTCGGGCTGGCAGACGATGACGGTGTTCAAGGACGTCCGGAAGCTCGCGACCGCGACCGCGCAGGCGGCGGTCAAGATCGTCAAGGGCCAGAAGCCCCCGACGACCGGCTTCGTGACTACGAAGGGTCGCAGCAAGGAGCCGGCGTATCTGATCCCGCCGCAGTCGATCACGAAGGCCAACTGGAAGATCCTCGTCACCGGTGGATTCCTGAAGAGGAAGGACATCTGCAACGGCGAGTACGCGAAGTACTGCTAGTCGAATCGCGGCAGACGGTAAGAACGCGGAGGCGCCCCTTGGGCGCCTCCGGCGTTTGTGTGGTATGAGAAGGGCCGCCTGATGAGTGACGTGCCTCTCCTCGAGCTCCGTGGGATCTCCAAGTCGTTCGGCTCCGTGCAGGCGCTGACCGACGTCGACCTCGAAGTGCGCAACGGCGAGGTGATGGCGCTCGTCGGCGACAACGGCGCCGGCAAGTCGACGTTGATCAAGTGCGTCGCCGGTATCCACCCGATGGACGAGGGCGAGATCTACTTCGACGGCGAGCCCGTCACGATCCACGGCCCGAAGGACGCCGCGAAGCTGGGGATCGAGGTCGTCTACCAGGACCTGGCGCTCTGCGACAACCTCGACGTCGTCCAGAACATGTATCTCGGGCGCGAGGAGCATGACTGGTTCCAGCGGATGAAGGAGCCGCCGATGGAGGCGAAGACCCGCGAGACGCTGAAGAGCCTGGCGGTGACGACGATCAAGTCGATCCGCCAGCCGGTGGCGACCCTTTCGGGTGGTCAGCGCCAGTCGGTCGCCGTCGCCCGGGCGGTGATGTGGAACTCGCGCCTCGTGATCCTCGACGAGCCGACCGCGGCGCTCGGCGTGTCGCAGACGGAGCAGGTGCTGGCGCTGGTGAAGCGCCTCGCCGAGCAGGGGCTCGCAGTGATCCTCATCTCGCACAACCTGCACGACATCTTCGAGGCGGCGACCCGCATCACCGTCCTTCGCCTCGGCCGCGACGTCGGCGTCTACGAGCGCGCGACGACGACCCAGGAGCAGGTCGTGCACGCGATCACGGCGGGCGTGCCGACCAAGGTCGCGGGCATTCCGTCGACTGGGAACGGAGCGACCGCGTGACCACCGCCGAAGCCGCGTTCTCGGTCGAGCCCGAGCGCCAGAGCTACTGGGACCGGCTTCGCACCAATGTCCGTACCGGGAATCTGGGGACAGCGCCGGTCATCGTCGCAATCGGTTTCGTCGTCCTCTTCTTCAGCATCCGGGCGGACAACTGGTTCACCCCGGTCAACTTCACGAACCTGATCGGGCAGCTCGCCGGCGTCTGCATGCTGGCCTACGGCGTCGTCTTCGTCCTCCTGATCGGCGAGATCGACCTCTCGATCGCGTTCGTCAGCGGCATCGCCGGCGTCGTCGTCGCCGAGCTCCAGCTGCCGACCGGGGCGCACCTGCCGGGCATCGTCTGCATCCTGCTCGCGCTGGTGGCGACGACGGCGATCGGCGCGTTCCAGGGGTCCTTCGTCGCCTTTGTCGGGGTCCCGTCGTTCGTGGTCACGCTCGCCGGCTTCCTGATCTGGCAGGGCGTGATCCTGCGCACGATCACCCAGGGTGTGATCGTGATCCAGGACAACACGATCAACAACGTCTACGGCTACTTCTTCAGCGAGCTCGGCGGCTGGATCATCGGCTTGGTCGTCAGCGTCGCCTACATCGCGGGGACGCTGGGGGCCGCGCTCTCCGGCCGCAGGCATGGCATCGCGATCCGCGACCCGGCATTGCTCGTAGCGAAGCTCATCGTCATTCCGGCGATCACGCTCCTCACCGTGTGGTACTGCAACAAGGACCGCGGCGTTCCGTTCGCGCTGCTGCTCGTCATCGCGATGCTTCTGATCCTGACGTTCCTGGCCAAGCGGACGACCTTCGGCCGGCACGTGTACGCCGTCGGCGGCAACGCGGAAGCGGCCCGGCGGGCCGGCATCAACGTCGCGCGGATCCGGATCCTCGTCTTCATGATCTCCGGCTTCATGTCGGGTCTCGGCGGTATCGTGCTCGCCGCCCGCCTGAACAGCGTCGACCTCAACGCGGGCGGCGGCACGCTGCTGATCGACGCCATCTCGGCGGCGGTGATCGGCGGGACGAGCCTCTTTGGGGGCCGAGGCGAGGTCCGGAACGCGCTCGTCGGGGCGCTCCTGATCACAACGATCGCGAACGGGATGAACACCGTCGGCTACACGACCGGGACGATCTACATCGTCACGGGTCTGATCCTGCTGTTGGCGGTGACGTTCGACACCATCGCCCGGCGGCTCCAGGTCAGGGCCGGGCGTTAGCGCGGGAGAACCCATGGTTCTCCCGTGGGCCCTCGCTCGCTGCGCTCGCGTCGCCTGCTGTCGGCGGACGTTTGTGTGCCGCGCCCGCCAGGTCGGTCGCGGCGACGGTATGAAGCGACCTTACGAGCCTGCGTCGACGATCCGATTGGCGCCGACGTTCCGACGCCGGGTCGTCCTCCCGTCCGGGTAGCGGACGGTCAGTTCACGCACGCTCGTCGCTGCGCCGAGCCCGAAGTGGACGCGCGGATCCTCCGACGACAGGTAGCTCGAGCCGGCATGTACCTCTCGGACGAGACGCCGCCCGTCGGGAAGGGTCGCGGTGACGATCGCACCGGGCGCGAACCGCGGCAGCGCCACTTCGAGCCAGTGGCCGTTGCCGCCGGTACTGCGGAGCAGGATCAGCGTCCCGCCGATCGAGCTCACCGCCAGATCGACGTGGCCGTCGTTGTCGAAGTCGGCGGCGGCGACGCCCCGCCCGTTGACGGGCGACAGGCGGTCGGCGCCGACGAGCGAGCCGGCGTTCACGAAGCCGCCGCGGACCTTCTCGAGCACCTGGATCGGGCCGGCGTCCTTCTTCAGATTCGTGATCGGGATGCCGCCGTTCGCGACCACGAGATCGAGTCGGCCGTCGTTGTTCAGGTCGACCCAGGAGTCGCCCCAGCCCGTCTCGTTCGTCCCGAACGCGGTTGCGAAGAGCGGCTGGGCATTCGCGAAGCCGCCACCGCGGCTGCGGTAGGCCGCATGGCCCTGCCCGCGTGAGTTGCTGACGAACAGGTCCTGCCGGCCGTCCCCGCTGAAGTCGCCCTCGGCGATCCCCATCCCCGCGTTCCGGTCGGCGACGCGGGCTCCCTGTGCGCGGTCGACGAAGCGGAAGCCGAGCGGGCCCGACGAGGGCTCGTTGACGTAGTACCGGTTCGGGTCCTCGTCGTTGGCGACGTAGAGGTCGAGCCGGCCGTCGCCGTTCAGATCGGTGAAGACAACGCCGAGGGAGTGGTCGTGGGGCGACGGGTCGAGTCCCGCCTGACGACCCACCTCGCGGAAGCGCGCCCGCCCGTCCGGGCCGTTGCCCTCGTTCAGGAACAGCTCGTCGCGAACGCCGAGATGGTTGGTCGGATAGCCGGCGGAGGAGCCGGCGATCGGTGCGTTCGCCTCGGTGTAGCCGGCGACGAACAGGTCCTGCCGGCCGTCGTCGTTGACATCGCCGACGGCCGCGCCCGCGTGCCAGCCGAACGAGACGATGCCGGCGGCCCGGGCGCCCTCGGTGAATGTGCCGTCGCCGTTGTTCCAGAGCAGCTCGTCGCTCTGGGCCGTGGTGACGAACAGATCGGTGTGGCCGTCGCCGTTCAGGTCGGCGGCGACGCAGCCCTCGCCGCGAACGGTGCGGTCGGCGTGCGCGGGGCGCGAGACGTCGACGAAGCGGCCGTGGTCATTCCGGAAGAGCGCCGTCCTGGGCAGGCCGCCGTTCGCGTCGTAGGCCCCGATGTCGCCCTCGCCGTAGGAGTTGACGACGAATAGGTCGAGCCAGCCGTCGCCGTCGTAGTCGAGCCAGCAGACCCCGCCGCCCATCATCGCCGGCACGTCCTGGGTGACGCCGTACCGGAAGGCGCCCTGTCGGAAGTCGAGCCCGACCTGCGGCGCGACGTCGGTCAGCCGGACGCCGGCGAAGCCCTTCGCCGCCGCAGCCCTGGCGGCCGGGCTCGCGAGCGCGACGACCGGCTTCACCGGGACGCGGACGCGCGCGACCTGCCACCGACCCGATCCGAACTGCAGCTCGAGCGTTTGCCGGAAAGCGGCAGGCGCCGCCCGGGAGACGAGCTGCGCGTTCGGGCCGGAGTAGACGGTCAGCTGCCGCTGCCCTTCCAGCGCCGCGACCGCGATCGCCGCACCCTGGCCGTGGCCGGGCTCGAGCCAGACCCGCATCCGGTCGAGGCGGTACGACGGCACCGTGATCGGCATCGCGCCCGCGTTGCGGATCAGCTGCCCGAGCTGCGGCAGCCGGTCGAAGGTCGCCGAGCGTGCGAGAGCGTTCCTGTTCCGGTGCGACAGCGCGTCCGTCTGCGAGCGGAGGTCGGCGACGAGGTCGGCGGCAATGCGGCGGGCGGTCTTCGGGTCGAGCTTCGTCTGGACGCCCTCCGACGTGCCGATCGCGATCTCGGGCAGCCGCTCCGTGCCGGTGAGCGGCGCGACCCAGGTAGTGGGCCGCGCGCGGATGCCGGCGCCCGCGATCGCGCCCGTGTACGCGACGAGGGCGGCGGCGCCGAGCGCGACCAGCACCCGCCGGTCGAGGCGGACGCTCGGTATGGCCGCGAGCAGCGGGCGCGCGGCGCAGACGATCGCCAGCGCGCCGAGGAGCGCGACCTTCGCCCAGAACTCGGTCTTGGCGGGGGCGATCAGCAGCACCGACAGAAGCCCGATCGACACGGCGTAGATCGCGCGTCCACGCGTGCTCTTCGGGGTCGTCTTCGGGTCGGTGATCATGAAGAACAGGAAGACGAGCACCTCGGGCGAGGTGACGAGCACCCACCAGAAGTACCGGCCGGTGATCGGGCCGAGGTGCCAGCGGGCGGTCATCGCGTGGCCGATCGCGGTCAACACGGCGAGCGCAGCGGCGAAGGTGACCCAGAAGGAGACCGCGATCACGAGCAGGTGCAACCGGGTCAGGATCGCGAGGCCGCCGAGAACGATGATCGCGAGGGCGAGCGCCATCCACGGGGACATCGGCCCCCACCAGAAGTCGAGCGGCTCGGCGTGCTCGGGGCCGAGGAGGAGGAAGCAGAGGACGAGGCCGAAGTTCGACGGGTTGAAGATGTGCGAGCCTCGGAACTTGATCAGATACTTCGAGAGCAGGGACACTGCCGCGGTGCCGGCGAAGATGCCCCACCCGTTCAGGCTCCACCAGTCGCCGTGGTGCGTTCCGGGAACGCGGAGGACGAAGGCGACGCCGTTGCCGGTCAGCATCGCGCTCGCCGGCCACATCAGGACGTTCTGGCGGAAGAACGCGATCCCGACCTCGAGCACCGCACAGGTGCCGAGCGCGATCAGGATCTGGGCGATCGACAGGCGGAACTCGAATGCGACCTGGCCGAGAACCTGGAGCGAGATGATCACGGCCGCGAGGTGCAGCCGCGGATCGCTCAGCTTCGGGAGGAGGACCGGGTACGGCCGGCCGCGGATCGTCAATGCGCGCCCGCCGGGCGCGGCCAGCGCAGGGACGGCGCTCATCGCGCGCTCATGGTACTCGGACGCCCAGGGACTGTCCCCGCAGGGGACTGTCCCTTCGGAAGGGTCAGACCCCTGCGGGATCAGACCCTTAGAGTCCCCACCGTGAAGCTCGAGCAGGCGCTCTCCGTGGTGCGCTTCGTGGTCGACGAGGCGCCGGGCCCGGTGTCGGTGTTCGTCGCCGACTCGCACGGCGAAGTGGTCGCCGCCGCCACGATGGACGGGGCTGCTGCCGACACGCGCCTGAACGCGCAGCGCAAGGCCTACACGGCGGCCCGGAGCGACGCCCGCGCGACCTCGGAGCTCGCCGCCAAGGTCGCCGACGATCCGGTCGAGAGAGCGAGCTTCGATCCGTTCTTCACCTTTTTCAAGGGTGGTGTGGCCGCGTTCGATGCTGATGCGCGTGTCGGCGCGGTCGGCGTCAGCGGCCTGCCCGGCGAGGTGGACGAAGATCTCGCGCGGCGGGCGATCGAGGCCGCCGGGCTCTCGACCTCGCCGTGACGCGACACGGTCGACAGCGCCCCCGGCTGTCGTCGAAGTTTGCGCGCATGCGGCATTGCGTCCCGCTGGCGGCGGTACTCGCGGCGCTCGTCCTCGGCCCGACCGGCGCAGGCGGGACGAGCGTTGCAAAGCCGTTGAGGGTCGGACTCGTCGCCGATGCCACGGTTTTGAACGATCGCACCGCTGGGCATTCGATCTACCTCGGCCTGCGACGGGCGGTGAAGGAGCTGGGCGTGAGCGGTCGTGTTCTGACGCCGTCCCCGAAGGAGGGCTTCGGCCCGAGTCTCGCCTACCTCGCCCGGCAGGGGTATGACGCGGTGATCGTCGGGGCCTTCGAGCCCGATGCCGTCATCCGCGCGGCGCGCGCCTATCCGCGGACGACGTTCATCGTGCCCGACCAGGTCATCCGGGGCAGCCCGGCGAACGTTCGCAGCCTCGTCTTCCGAGAGGAGCAGGTCGGCTTTCTCGCGGGGTATCTCGCGGCGCTGATGGAGAAGCGCCGCCCGGGGAGGAATGCGGTCGGCTCCGTCGGCGGCGGCAGATATCCCGTTGTCGACCGGTACATCGCCGGCTTCCGTGCCGGAGCCCGGCGGGCCGACCGCAGGATCGTGCTCCTCAACGGATACTCCGACGATTTCGTGGATCCACGGCGCTGCCGCGGCGTGGCGTCCGACCTGATCGCTCGAGGTGCGGGGGCGGTCTTCGCCGTCGCAGGGAGCTGCGGATTCGGGGCGCTACGGGCAGCGGAGGCAGGTCACGTCTGGGGCATCGGCGTCGACACCGACCAGTCGTATCTCGGCCCCCACATATTGACGAGTGCCTTGAAGCACGAGGACGTCGCGATCGTCGACACCATCCGCTCCCTGCGGGACGGCTCGCTGCCGGCGGGCAGGATCTCGGTCTTCTCGCTACGAGACGGTGCCCTGGGGCTCGGCCGGATGAGCCCGCGAGTGCCGAAGGACGTGGTCGCGGCCGTAGAACGGATTCGGCGGGAGTTCGTCGCGGGCCGGATCCGGATTCCGACTACGGTCAGCTGACGTTCCGCCGCTCGACCGCGACCCAGACAAGGCCGTATCCGACCGCCACGTCGACCGCTCCGTGACCGACGTGGATCGTGGAGGTGACACGCCTGGTGAAGGGGTTGATCCGGGAGACGGTGCCGTTCCCGTAGCTCGCAACCCAGACCGAGCCCTCGCCGATCGCAACACCGGAAGGGGTCGCTCCGACCGGGATCGTTCCGGTGAGGACACTGGTCGTTGGATCGATCTGCCACACCGAGTCGCAGCAGACGGCCGCCCAGACCGCCCCCTTTCCTACCGCGATTCCCTCCGCTTCGTTGGCCACCGGGATCGAGGCGGACAGGGCATTCGTGCGCGTCTCGATTCGCGAGACGCGATGCGCCAGTGCTCCGATCCAGACACCGCCCTCCCCCGCGCCGACCGCGAGCGGTCCTGCCGGGACGGCAATCTCGGCAATCGTCCTGGCGTTGGCCGGGTCGATCCGGAGTACGCGCCTCGTTCCGCTCGCCAGCCAGAGGCTGCCGTCAGCGCTCGTGACTGCGAGTGCCGCCGGGGAAACCAGCGGCGCTTCCGGGCGCTGGTGAAGAGTCTCGGCGGGTGCGTTTGTGAGCGGGTCGACCCGCGTCAGAGAGCCGGCCGTTCCATTGGCGACCCAGACCGAGCCGAAGGCGACTGTGACGTCGGCGGCCGGGGTGCCCAGGCCGATCGTGCGAGTGACCTTCCTGCTCTTCGGGTCGATGCGGGACAGCGTGCCGTCTTGCGAGTTCACCACCCATACGGCGCCGGCGCCGACCGCGACGGCGATCGGCGTCGACCCGACCCCGACGACGTCGACGAGGCGGTTGGTCTTCGGGTCGATGACGGCGATCGAGTCGGGCGGTGCGCCCGTCTGCATTGCCTCGCCATCTCCGCTCGCGCGTAGAACGACCACCGATCCGACTCCGACAACGGCGACCAGGGCAGCGGCAGCAACGAGCCACCACACTCGACGCCGCCGTCCCGGGGCGGACGGGGGCGGCGAGGAGGCGAGAAGCGAAGGATCCTGACGAAGGATCGCCCGCTCGAGCTCCTGCAGCTGGGAGCTCGGCTCGATGCCGAGCTCTTCGACGAACAGGCGGCGAGTACCGCTGAAGACGGCCAGCGCGTCGGCCTGGCGGCCGGACCGATAGAGCGCGAGCATGAGTTGGCCGCGAACGCGTTCCCGGTAGGGCTCGCGGCCGACCAGGTCCTGCAGCTCGGGCACGAGCTCCTCTGCCCGGCCGAGGCGCAGGTCGGCCTCGACCCGATCCTCGAGCGCGCCGAGCCGCAGCTCCTCCAGGCGTGCAGCCTCCGGTCCCGCGAACGCCGGGTCGCCGAGATCCTCGAAGGGTCGGCCGCGCCAGAGGCCGAGCGCGTCCCCAAGACGCGCTGCGGCCTCCTCGGGTGCATCGTCGGCGATCGCCCGGCGACCTCGCGCGACGAGGTGCTCGAAGCGGTGCAGGTCGACGTCCTCAGGATCGACCTCGAGTAGGTAGCCGGGGGCTCGGGTGACCAGCGGCATCGACCGGCCGGGCGACTCGAGCAGCTTGCGGACCTGCGAGACGAGCCCGTGCAGCGCGTTTTCGGCAGTCTCCGGTGGGTCTCCGTCCCAGAGCTGGTCGATGAGCCGGTCGCGAGAGACCACGGTGTTCGGCTGCAGGAGCAGGAGCGCGAGCAGCACCCGTTGTCGCCGGCTCGTGACCGGTATCTCTCTGCCGGCGTCCCGAACCCCGAGCGGTCCGAGCAGGAAGAACTGCAACGAAGCCTCCGTCCGTGGGATGTCAGACCAACGTTAGGCCGTTTTCAGGGATGCGTCAGGCAGCACGGCGACCGTCGGTCAGCTGATCCCCGACGGAAAGGAGTCACCCATGCGTCGCCTCCTAGTCCCGCTTACGCTCATCTGCCTGGCCGTCTGCGTCGTGACGGCCGTCGCACTCGCTGCCCGCGAGACGCGTGCCGGCACCCCGGCGACGGCAGATCAGATTCGCGCCGCCGAGACGAGCCTGCGCCAGGCCGTGGTGGACGGCGACAGGGCGGCAGCCGGAAAGCTGCTGGCGCCCGACTTCCAGTTGATCGACCCGTTCGGCGCCCCGGAGAATCGAAGGACGTATCTCGACTCGATCGACGGCGGCGTCGACTTCGTGACGCTCAGCGCGGTGTCGCCTATCAAGGTGCGCCTGTACGGCAACACCGCTGTGGCGCGTTTCCAGCAGCACTTCGTGGTCGTCGCCGGCCCGGACCGGCTCGATCACCGTGGCTGGATCACCGATGTGTTGGAGCGGCGGAACGGTCGCTGGCTGCTGGTCTGGTCCCAGACGACGGCGACGCCGAACAACCCGGACCTCCTGGTCAAGGCGCTGAAGGCGCGCTCCTAGCACCGTGCCGAATGCCTCGCTGCTCGTCGTGACCGCGGCCGTCTCGTCGGTTGCCGCGGGCAGTGCGGCGTCGGCTCGTCCCGCGTTCCCTCGCAGCAGGCCACTACATCCTCGGCTGCTTCCTCCCGGACGCCCGCGACGTCCTCCACGCGGCCATGGGCATGGTCGCCGAATTAGAGGTGCGCTGATGCCCAGGACGATCTCTCTGACAACCGACCAAGACACGAAGGAGAAGACCATGAGCAAGTTCCTCCCGCGTGGCGGCGGCTTGGTGGCCGCGACGCAGATGAAGCAACTCGCAATCGCTGCCTCGCTCGCCGCCGCGCTGGCGTTGTCGTCGGTGGCGCTCGCGGGCGCCACGCTGCCCGGCAAATACACAACCACGATCAAGAGCCCGGCCCAGCTCAAGGGCACCTGGGGCCTGAACCTCACCAAAGGCGGCACCTACACGGTCGTCGACAACGGCCAGCTCCTGATCCGCGGGAAATACTCGACGACCGGATCGAAGATCACCTTCGGCCACGAGACCGGCAGCGGCGCCTGCGCCAAGTCCGGCACCTACACCTGGAAGAAGACCGGCACGACGCTCAAGTTCACCCGCGTGCGCGAGTCGCCCCTCTGCCGCGGACGCTCGGGAGTCCTAGCCCACACGTTCACGCAGCAGCATTGATCGCAGCCCAGGCGATCCGGCGCAAGCCGGCGGCAGGCCAAACGTACTCAACCCCGGCAACGACTACACGTCCAGCGCACCAGGTGGATCGAGCCCGTTCCAAGAAGAAGAGATGAAAGGAGAGAACCATGAAGCACGCAACAAGTCCGACGCTCATCGCCGTGGTCGCGGTGATCGGAGCGCTGGTCGCCGCAGTAGCCAGCTTGAGCGCGAGTGCCGCCCCGACCCACCCGTCATCGATGGACGCCCTGGGTGGTTCGTTCACACGTGGTTTCAACACCGACTGCCCGGATGCCTGGATCGACTGCCCGGATAACTCGTGGGCCACGGGTGCCAACCCTGTGGTCGACTCGGTCTACCTGCGACTTCTGGCGCTCAACCCAGGGCTGAGGGACAACAACGCCAACGACGCGGAGAGCGGGTCCACCATGGCGGACCTCGACGCACAGGCCCAGAGCGCTGTCCGGCGCGACGCGGAGCTGGTCATGATCGCGACCGGCACCAACGATGCGTGCGGAGGCCGCACCGGGGAGATGACGGAAGTCTCCGTGTTTCGGGACGAGTTCACCCAGGCGATGGACACTCTCACCGCGGGGCTGCCCCAGGCACGGGTCCACGTGCTGTCGATCCCGGACATCTACCAGAGGTGGGAGACCTTCCACACCATCCCGAGCGCCGTCAAGGCGTGGCGGTCCATACCCTTCTGCCCAGCCCTGCTCAGCCACCCGACCTCGAACGCACCAGCCAACGTGGAGCGGCGAGCCGCCGTCCGTGCTCGCGTTCTCGCCTTCAACGCGGTACTGGCCCAGGTCTGCGCACAGCACCCGCACTGCACGACCGACGGCGGAGCCGCCTTCCGTGCCCCGGTGACCGCGGCGGAGTTCTCCACCCACGACTACTGGCACCCGAACATGACCGGGCAGGCCGCCCTGGCGCAGCGCATCTGGGACACCCTCGAATACTGACTGCGAATCGTCATGACACCCACGAAGGAGAAGGCATGAAGCGTCTAACTGGCGTCGACGACAGCTGACGGATGCTGTGGGGCCTCTCCCGTTCGGTCGGGGAGAGGCCCCCACGACCTCAGCGGACGACCCGCGGGTCGCTGAAGACGTCGGTCTCGTCCCGGCTCCGCGTGGAGAACTCCGAGACGATCGCCCCCTCGTCGCCGGCCCGGAAGCGATGCAGCGTGTCGGGCGGGATCGTGTGCTGCTCGCCCGGCCCGAGCAGGACTTCGCCGTCGCCGTCGACCCAGAGCCGCACCGACCCGCGCCGAACGCGGAACGTCTCCTCCTTCCCCGGCTCGCCGCCGACCGGCGGGTGCCGGTGCTCCGGGCACTCCTGGCCCGGGAACATGACCAGCTCCTTCGCGCAGACCCGATCCGTGTTCACGTAGACGACGATCTGCAACCCCCAGCGCTCGAGGTCGCCCAGCCCGAAGTCGGCCACCTCGATCGCGTCACGCTCGGCCGCCGTCAGCACGATTCCGGCGTCGGCCAGCATCGCCGCCGCCCGCCTGCGCGCCTGGGCGGCATCCACTACAGCGTGACGGGCTCGCCGCTCCGGGCCGAGCGGTGCAGAGCCTCGAGCGTTCGCGCCTGGCCCAGCGCGTCGTCCCGGCCGAGCAGCAGCTCGGCCTCGCCCGCGGCGGCCGCGCTCACGTTCTCCAGCTCGAGCCGGTACGAGTCGACGGGCTCGTGCTCGATCCGCTCGACGCGACCGTCCCGCCGCAGCTCGATCACCGGCGCTTTCGCGTGCCACGGATCGTCGAGGAACAGAGAGCCGTCGCTGCCGATCACCTCGAGCTCGTCGCGGTTCGGCAGGGCGGTGCCGCAGTCGAACGTCGCCAGCACGTCGCCCGGAAAGCGCAGCACGGCGGTGAAGACCCAGTCGGTGCCGGTTGGCCCGTACCACGCAGCGCCGAAGGCCTGAACCGGCTCGGCCCCGGCCGCCAGCCGCGACCCGCTGACGCAGTAGCAGCCGACGTCCATCAGTGCGCCGCCCTCGACGTCCGTGCGCAGGCGGATGTTGTCCTCGTCGTACATCGAGTACGAGAACGCCGAGCGAATCAGCCGCACCTCGCCGACGGCTCCCTCGTCCAGTAGCCCCCGGAGACGGAGCGTCTGCGGATTGTGCCGCCACATGAACGCCTCCGAGAGCAGACGACCGGCACGGTCGGCGGCGTCCCAGGCGGCGGTGACGTCATCCGGGGTCCGCGTGAACGGCTTCTCGCAGAGGACGTGCTTGCCGGCCTCGACCGACTTGATCGACCACTCCCTGTGCATCGTGTTCGGCAGCGAGATGTAGACGCACTCGATCTCCGGGTCGGCGAGCAGCGCCTCGTAGGATCCGTACGCGCGCGGGATGCCCCATTTGGCGGCGTACTCGTCCGCCCGCTCCTGCGTCCGGCTCGCGACTCCGACGAGGTCGATCTCCGGTGACTCCTGCGCAGGCGGGATGACCAGCCGGTTGATGTCGGCGGTCGAGATGATCCCCCAGGTCGTCACGCGCTCGAGCCTACTTGCTCGACCGGGACCGGCGCGCGCAACTCGGTCGACCGCGCGAGCGCGAGGACGACGGCCAGCGTGCGCAGGTTGTCGGCGGCGGAGCACTCGGGCTCGACTCCCTCCCGGATCGCGCGCCGCGCCTCGTGGAGAACGGCGAGCCGGTCGAGCACCGGCAGCCGGGGCGGCGTGAGCCGTGTGCCTTCCGAGCCTGAGCCGTAGTGCTCGAGCTTCACGGTGCCGCGGAGCGCGTCGTTGACGCCGCCGGTCCACGTCGCCCTCGCCTTCGCGCCGACCAGCTCCCAGTCGCCGTTCCAGGACGTCTCGTGCCCGAGCGCCTCGGCCCAGGTGCCGTAGTAGGACACCGGCGTTCCGTCCGCCAGCGTCAGCAGGGCCGCGACGCCCGGGTCGTGCGCGAACGGACTGTCGCCGACCGGCCAGCCGCGGGCGTCGACCTCGACGACCTCCCGGCCGGTCATCGACCGGATCAGGTCGACATGGTGGATCGCCATGTCGAGGAGCAGGGGATGCGCCATCCGGCCCCGCCAGTCGTGCGGCGAGATCCAGCGGCTGCGCAGGTCGCGGCGGAACTCGATCCGGATCGCGCGCAGGTCTCCCAGCGCGTTCTCGGCGATAAGTCGGCCGAGCGCCCGGGACTGGCGGCGAAACCGGTAGTTCTGGCCGACCACCGCCACCTTCCCCGCCGCACGAGCGGCTTCGACGATCGCGGCGGCGTCGTACATCGTGAGGGCCAGCGGTTTTTCGACGACGACATGGCGGCCGGCCGCAAAGGCGGTCTCGGCGAGGGGCCGGTGCGTCTCGGGCGGCGAGATCAGCAGCACGACGTCGGCGGGAACGGTGTCGAGCGCGCGCTCCAGTCTCGTGAAGGTCGGAACGCCGAGCGCCTTGCTCGCCCAGCGTCGTGCCTCCTGCCCTGCGTCGACGACGGCGGCGAGCTCGAAGCCGCGCGCGCGTGCGACCAGCTCGGCCCAGCTCCGACCCCAGAGACCGACTCCAACCTGGACGATCGCCAGGCTCACTCGAACCAGCCGGTGGGCGAGTTGACCGACTCGCCCCGGTACAGAGGCGACCGGTCGCCGCTGTGGGCCCAGAGGACGGCGTTCGCGATCACCCGCTGCACCTCGGGCTGGTGGTAGACCGGATAGGTCTCGTGGCCGGGGCCGAAGTAGAAGATCCGCCCTTGCCCGCGGCGGAAGCAGCAGCCGCTCCGGAACACCTCGCCGCCGGTGAAGGAGCTGATGAAGACGAGCTCGTCGGGCGGGGGAATGTCGAAGTACTCGCCGTACATCTCCTGCCTCGGGATCGGGAAGACCGGCGGTACCCCGATAGCGATCGGATGCGAGGGGCTGACCGTCCAGACGAGCTCTCGGTCGTCGGCCTCGCGCCAGCGGAGGTTGCAGCTGGTCCCCATCAAGCGCACGAACGGCTTCGACAGGTGCGCGGAATGGAGAGCGACGAAGCCCATGCCGTCGAGGACCCGCTGCTGTACCCGTGTCGCCGCCTCGTCCGGGACGAGGTCGTGGCCCAGGTGCCCCCACCAGACGAGCACGTCCGTCTCGTCGAGGCTCTCGAGTCCGTGACCGTGGTCGTCGAGGGTGGCTGTTGCGACGGCCGCGTTGCCGCCCAGATGCTCGCGGACGCCGTCGGCGACCGCCTCGTGGATCCCGTGCGGGTAGAGGGCGCGAACCGCCTCGTCCTCCCGCTCGTGGATGTGCTCGTTCCAGACGGTGACGCGCACTACGAGCGGTAGGGGACGTAGCCCTCGCGGGCGATGCGGAAGCCGACGCGCGGCGCAGTGCGATACCGGCACGTGACTCCGGTCGTCGCAGACGTGCACCGTATCGGCCCGATGTCGATCGATCGGCCGTAGCGGAGGGTGAAGCAGGGATCGGCGGGGTCGATGCAGAGCGGGCCGATGTCGCCCCGACACGAACCGACGGAGACCTTTCGGTCCGCGAGTGCGAGCGACTGCGGATCCCAGTCGAGGTCGCAACCCGGCGGCTTCGGGCGCTTCGCCGGCCAGGTGGCGGTCTTGACCAGGCACTGGACGAAGGCGGGGCTGCCCGAGGTGGCCGCCTGGCCGATGCAGTTGATGTTCCCGGAAGGCGACCGGAAGTGGACGAGCTTCGGCGGTGCGGCAGCCGAGTGAGCGGCCAGGGCGAGCGAGACGACGGCGGTGATCACGCCGGGATCCTACGGCCCGTAAGATCGTCCCGATGGCGAGACCCGTGACCCTGTTCACCGGCCAGTGGGCCGACCTACCCCTCGATGACCTGGCCGAGAAGGCTGGGCGCTGGGGATTCGACGGGCTCGAGCTCGCCTGCTGGGGCGATCACTTCGAAGTCGACCGGGCGCTGGCGGAGGACGACTACTGCGGCCGCATCCAGGAGGTGCTCGAACGCAACCACCTGAACTGCTTCGCGCTGGGCGCGCACCTGGTCGGGCAGGCGGTGTGCGACCCGATCGACGCGCGGCACCAGGCGATTCTCCCACCCGAGGTGTGGGGCGACGGCGATCCGGCCGGCGTCCGAGAACGTGCCGCCCAGCGGATGAAGGACACGGCCCGCGCGGCTGCGAAGCTCGGCGTCACCCAGGTGAACGGCTTCACCGGCTCGGCGAACTGGCACCTGCTGTACTCGTTCCCGCCCAACGACTTCGCCGAGATCGAGCGCGGCTACGAGGAGTTCGCCGAGCGCTGGTCGCCGATCATCGACGTCTTCGACGCCGAGGGGATCACGTTCGGCCTCGAGGTGCACCCGACCGAGATCGCCTACGACTTCGTCACCACGCGGAAGGCGCTCGATGCGATCGGCAACCGCGACGGCTTCGGGATCAACCTCGACCCGAGTCATTTCGCGCACCAGCATCTGGACACGGCGCAGTTCGCGCTCGAGTTCGCCGACCGGATCTACCACGTCCACGTGAAGGACTCGCGCAAGCGGCTCGACGGGCGGAGGTCGATTCTCGGCTCGCATCTCAACTTCGGCGAGGAGGCACGCGGCTGGGACTTCGTCTCCCCCGGCCACGGAGACGTCGACTTCGAGGAGCTCTTCCGCGCGCTGAACCGCATCGGGTACCAGGGGCCGCTGTCGATCGAATGGGAGGATTCCGGGATGAACCGTGAGTACGGAGCGCAGGACGCGCTCGCCTTCGTGCGCAAGACGGACTTCGAGCCTTCAGCCGTGGCATTCGACGCGGCGATGCAGCGGTCATGACCTCGCTTACGGGAGGCTCGGCCGACCAGGCGGTCGGCGACATCCCGGAGATCGGGGTCGGAATGCTCGGGTACGCCTTCATGGGCAAGGCGCACTCGAACGCGTTCCGCAAGATCGCGTACATGACGTGGCCGCCGCCGCTCAAGCCGCGCCTCGTCTCGATCTCCGGCCGGAATGAGGAAGCGGTCCGAGCTGCCGCCGAGCGCTACGGCTACGAGCGGTGGACGACGGACTGGCGCGACCTCGTCTCCGATCCGGGGATCACGCTGTTCGACAACGGCGGGCCGAACGCCGTCCACGCCGAGCCGACGGTCGCCGCTGCTCAGGCCGGCAAGCACGTCGTGTGCGAGAAGCCGCTCGGCCGCGACGCGGACGAGAGCTACGAGATCTGGAAGGCGGTCGCCGCCACCGGCGTGAAGCACCTGTGTGCGTTCAACTACCGGTTCGTCCCGGCGGTCCGGCTCGCGCGCGAGCTGATCGACGCGGGCGAGCTCGGCGAGATCCGCCACTTCCGCGGCCGCTACCTCCAGGACTGGGGCGACGATCCCTCGCTCGACACCTGGCGCTTCCACGCCGACGAGGCCGGCAGCGGAGCGTTGGGCGACCTCGGCGCCCACGTCGTCGACCTCGCCCGATACCTCGTCGGCGACGTCGCATCGGTCTCGGCGCTGGTGA
>JBKPMR010000027.1:0-62311 GCA_046732255.1 Actinomycetota bacterium | reverse complement strand
CGGTGGACCCGGCGGCCCCGGAGGCGCCCGCGGTGGGCGCGGCGGCCGTCGGGGAGGAGGCGCTCCGCGTGAGGGCCGCGTCGAGCAGCCGCGCACCGACGAGGCCGGCACCTCGGCCGAGGGTCGCGAGCAGCCGGTGATCGAGCCGCAGGTCGAGACGGTCGACGCGCCCGTCGCCGACGCGCCCGACACGACCACGCCGAAGACGATGCACGAGGATCCGACGAAGCTCGACCAGTCGGGTGACCCGTCGCAGGAGAAGACCGACTGATGCTGCTCCCGAAGAAGACCAAGTACCGCAAGCAGCAGCGCGGCCGCCGGGCCGGCGCCTCGAAAGGGCAGACCGCCGTCGCCTTCGGCGATTACGGGCTCAAGTCCCTGGAGGCAGGCTGGCTGACGAACCGCCAGATCGAGGCCGCCCGAATCGCGATGACGCGCAAGATCAAGCGCGGCGGCAAGGTCTGGATCAACATCTTCCCGGACAAGCCGGTCACCCAGAAGCCAGCCGAGACGCGGATGGGCTCGGGGAAGGGGTCTCCGGAGCACTGGGTCGCGGTCGTCAAGCCCGGCCGGGTGATGTTCGAGCTCGCCGGCGTGCCGGAGCCGCTCGCGAAGGAAGCGCTGCGGCTCGCCGGGACGAAGCTGTCGGTGAAGACCAAGGTTGTGAAGCGGGAGGCTGATCTGTTCTCATGAGAGCGAGGCAACTGCGCGACATGACCGACGCCGAGCTCGCGCGCCACCTCGAGGAGACGCGCCAGGAGCTCTTCAACCTGCGCTTCCAGTCCGCGACCGGAGCGCTGGAGAACTCGGCGCGGCTCCGGCTGGCGAAACGCGAGATCGCCCGCATCCTGACCATCCGCAACGAGCGCGAGGAAGTAACGAGTGCCTGACGAGAAGAACACCGAGAACACTGAAGAGACTCCCGAGACGCCGGCCGAGGAGAAGCCGAAGCGCTCGCGCGCCAAGAAGGCGGAGGCCGAAGCGGCTGCCCCGGAGGCTGCCGAAAAGCCGAAGCGGACCCGCAAGAAGGCCGAGGAGACCGCGGCTGAGCCCGAGGAGGCCCCGGTCGTGTCGGAAGAAGTCCAGGCCGAGGCGGAACAGGTCGAGGCCGAGCCAGAGCCGACGCACGAGCCCGTGGCCGAGGAGCCCCCGGCGGAAGATCCGCCCGCCTCCGAGGGACAGGCCCCGGGGGGCTCTGTCCCTGAAGAGACCGCGGAGGAGTCCGCTCCCGCCGAAGAGCCCGTCGCCGAAGAGGCCGTTGACGAGCCGGCAGCCGAGGCCGATACGGCCGAGGCGCCGGAGGCTGAAGGCGAGCCTGCGCCGGTTGCAGCGGCACAGGCAGAAGCTGAGGTAGAGGCTCCTGCGCGAACTCGGGGTCCGAAGCCGAAGAAGAAGAGGCTTCCTCGATCTCAGCGACACACCCACTCCAAGCCCATGCGCGAGAAGCCGACGGGGCGCAAGCCGATCATCCGGCTGCCGAAGCCCGAGGGCGAGCGCGGCCGCGACCAGCAGCGCCGCGGCGTCGTCGTCTCGGCTGCGATGGACAAGACGATCGTCGTCCGCGTCGACTCGATCAAGGCCCATCCCAAGTACAAGAAGGTGATCCGCCGCTCGAAGAAGTTCCACGCCCACGACGAGCAGAACCAGGCGAAGGCCGGAGACGTCGTCCGCATCGTCGAGACCCGCCCGCTCTCGAAGACGAAGCGCTGGCGGCTGGCCGAGATCATCGAGGCGGCGAAATAGGTTGATCCAGCAGGAGAGCCGAGTCCGCGTGGCGGACAACACCGGCGCCCGCGAGCTGCTCTGCATCCGTGTGATGGGCGGGTCGCACCGTCGCTATGCGCGCGTCGGCGACATCATCGTCGGCACCGTCAAGACGGCGACCCCGCAGGGTCAGGTCAAGAAGGGCGAAGTCGTCCGCGCCGTCGTCGTCCGCACGAAGAAGCCGTTCGGTCGTGACGACGGGACCCAGATCGCCTTCGACGAGAACGCGGCCGTGATCATCGACGCCCAGCGGAACCCGCGTGGAACGCGCATCTTCGGGCCGGTGGCACGTGAGTTGCGCGAGAAGAACTTCATGAAGATCGTCAGCCTCGCCCCGGAGGTCCTCTAGTGGCAGCCACCATGAAAGTCAGGAAGGGAGACCTCGTCCAGATCCTGTCCGGCAAGGACCGCGGCAAGCAGGGTCGCGTGATCGACGCGCGTCCCTCCGAGCAGCGCGTGATCGTCGAGAACCTGAACGTCGTCAAGCGGCACACGAAGCCGCGGCCGATGCGCGACGCCAACCGCATGGGCGGGACGACGATGATGCCGGGCGGCGTGATCGACAAGCCGGCGCCGCTGCCGGTGTCGAAGGTGATGGTCGTCTGCCCGTCGTGCAACCTGCCCACCCGGGTCGGGCACGTGTTCCGTGAGGTGAAGGGCAAGAAAGTGAAGATCCGAGTCTGCCGGCGCGCCGGCTGTGGAGGTGAGCTCGACAAATGACCGTAGGGTCGACGGAGGTCATCACCGGCGTAGGCTCGACGGAGCCGGCAATGAGCGCAGGCGCCGACTTGGTCGGCGCCGGAGCGGGAAATGAGCGGAGGCGCCGGCTTTGCCGGCGGTGGAGCGGGGCGTGAGCGCGACCGCAACCGAGACCTATACGCCGCGGCTGAAGGAGCTCTACGACAAGGAGCTACGCATACGCCTGAAGGATGAGCTCGGCCTCTCCTCGGTGATGCAGGTGCCGCGGGTGACCAAGATCACGCTGAACATGGGCGTCGGCGAGGCCAAGACCGAGGCGAAGGCGCTCGACGCGGCGATCGACGAGCTGTCGACCATCGCCGGGCAGCGCGCCCAGATGCGCCGTGCCCGTAAGTCGATCGCGGCCTTCAAGCTGCGCGAGGGGATGCCGATCGGCGCGCGGATCACGCTCCGCGGTGCCCGGATGTACGAGTTCCTCGATCGGCTGGTCTCGATCGCCCTCCCGCGCATCCGCGACTTCCGCGGGCTCGACCCGGGCTCGTTCGACGGACGCGGAAACTACTCGCTCGGGATCCGCGAGCAGATCATCTTCCCGGAGATCAACTACGACGACGTCGCCGCCGTGCGCGGCCTGGATATCGCCATCACGACGTCGGCGGCCGACGACGAGAGCGCCCGCGCGCTCCTGCGGGGCCTCGGGCTGCCGTTCGCCGACGACAGGAGGGACCGAGAGTGAGAGCCCCTAACGCAGCGAGCTCTTGTGTTCCCGGGCCGCGCCGGGCGCGCTGCGGCGTCCTCAGTCGCCCCGATATGGGTTCCATATCGGGGCTCCCTGCGTCCTTGCATCGCATCCACCCGGCACACCCCGGAAACGAAGACTCACTACGTTAGGAGCTCTATGGCCAAGAAGTCGATGATCGCCAAGGCCGCCCGCCCGCAGCGCTTCAAGGTGCGCGCGTACTCGCGCTGCAACCGGTGCGGGCGCCCGCGGGCGGTCTTCAAGAAGTTCGGGCTCTGCCGCATCTGCCTGCGGGAGCTCGCCCATGCGGGCGTGATCCCCGGCATGACCAAGAGCTCCTGGTAGGAGGAACACCGTGCTGACCGATCCGATCGCCGACATGCTCACCCGCATCCGGAACGCCAACAAGGCGCTCCAGGAGAGCGCGACGATGCCGACCTCCCGGATGAAGGAGGACATTGCCCGCCTGCTCAAGGAGGAGGGGTACATCCGCGACTACCGCGTCGAGAAGGGCGAGAGCTTCGACTTGCTCGTCGTCGAGCTCAAGTACGGCCGGAGTCGCGAGCGCGTGATCACGAACCTCAAACGCATCTCCAAGCCCGGCCGTCGCATCTACGCGCGCAAGGACCGCATGCCCCGCGTCCTCGGCGGGATGGGCACGGCTATCCTGTCCACGTCGAGTGGCGTGATGACCAGCCGCACCGCGCAGGAGCGCGGGATCGGCGGCGAGGTCATTTGCTTCGTCTGGTGAAGGTGCTGAAAAGTCTCACGACTTTCCAGCAATGAGAAACCCATGAGTCGAATCGGAAGATCACCCATTGAGCTGCCGGCTGGAGTCTCGGTCTCGATCAGCCCTGGGCGCGTGATGGTGAACGGCCCCCTCGGCGAGCTCGTGCAGGAGGTCCCCCAGCGCATGAAGGTCGAGCAGACCGACGGCGTGATCACCGTCACCCGGCCCACCGACCGCGGCGAGGATCGCGCGCTGCACGGATTGACGCGCACCCTGGTCGCGAACATGGTCGAAGGGGTGACGAAGGGTTTCGAGAAGCGGCTCGAGATCCAGGGCGTCGGCTACCGCGCCTCCTTGCGCGGCACTGCCCTCGAGCTCAACGTCGGCTTCTCGCATCCGGTCGTCAAGGACGCACCGGCCGGCATCACGTACGAGCTGCCGAGCCAGACCGAGATCGTCGTCAAGGGCATCGACAAGCAGCAGGTCGGGCAGATCGCGGCCGAGATCCGCAAGGTGCGGCCGCCCGAGCCGTACAAGGGCAAAGGCATCCGCTACCACGGCGAGTACGTCCGCAGGAAGGTCGGCAAGCGCGCATGAATACCGCGAAAAATACTGCGCATTTTCCGCGGGCGTTGTTTGTCGCATCGCTTCGCTCGCCGATGAACTGGAGGAGAGCCTAATGGCGGCACTCACAGCCCGCGAGCTGCGATTGCGGCGGCATCGGCGTGTTCGCAGTAAGGTCGCCGGCACCGCCGAGCGGCCGCGTCTGGCCGTGTTCCGCTCGAACACGGGCATCAGCGCGCAGCTGATCGACGACCAGGCAGGCAGGACCCTCGCCGCCGCCGGCTGGCAGGGCCTGAAGAGCACCAAGGGTTCCAAGACCGACCAGGCGAAGGAGGTCGGCAAGCTGCTCGCGGCGAACGCCAAGGCCGCAGGTGTCAAGGCCTGCGTGTTCGACAGGGGCGGCTATCTGTACCACGGACGCGTGAAGGCGCTCGCCGAAGGCGCCCGCGAGGGAGGGTTGACGTTTTGACGAGCGTGGAGCGTGAGGTGTTCGCGCGCGAAGAGACGCGCGAGCTCAAGGAGCGCGTGGTCGAGATCAACCGCGTCGCCAAGGTGGTCAAGGGCGGCCGGCGGTTCTCGTTCACCGCGCTCGTCGTGATCGGTGACGAGGTCGACCGAGTCGGCGTCGGCTACGGCAAGGCACGCGAGGTCCCGCTTGCGATCTCGAAGGCGGTGGACGACGCGAAGAAGAACCTCTTCACCGTTCCGAAACACGGAACGACGATCACCCACGAGATCCTCGGGCGCTCCGACGCGGCCCGCGTGCTGCTCCGGCCCGCGAGCGAGGGCACCGGCGTGATCGCCGGCGGCGGCGTCCGCGCGGTCCTCGAGCTCGCCGGGATCCGGGACATCCTGGCGAAGAGCCTCGGAACGACGAACCCGATCAACATGCTCAAGGCGACCGTCGACGGCCTGAAGAACCTCCGCCGCCCCGAGGACGTCGCTAGAGCGCGCGGGCTGACGATCTCGCAGGTTCTTCCCGTTTCCTCGGCCGCTTCGGCGCCCGAGGAAACTAGTGCGGCTGTCGAGGCGGAGCCCACTAGTGCTTCGCCGGAAGGCGAAGCGCAGTGACCAAGGTCCGCATCACGCAAACGCGGAGCGGCATCGGCCAGACGCAGCGGCACCGCGGGACGCTGCGCGCCCTCGGGCTCGGGAAGATCGGCCGCACCGCCGAGCACGAGGAGAGCCCGGTGCTCGCCGGTATGCTCAGAAAGGTCCGGCACCTGGTCAAGGTCGAGGACGCGACGTAGATGGCCGGCGAACTCAACCTCTCCAACCTGAAGCCTGCGCAGGCGCGCAAGGACCGCAAGCGCGTCGGCCGCGGCCTGGGCTCGGGCAAGGGCCGCTACTCCGGCCGCGGGATCAAGGGCCAGAAGGCGCGGTCCGGTTCGCACAAGATGCGCGCGGGCTTCGAGGGGGGCCAGATGCCTGCGTACATGCGCATGGGGAAGCAGCGCGGCTCGACCTCGAAGGACGCGATGCCGATCGGTCCGTTCCGGACGTCCAACCACTCGGTGAACGTGCGCGACCTCGCCCGGTTCGCCGCCGGCACCGACGTTACGCCGGAGCTGCTGAAGGAGACCGGACTGATCAGGAACCTCCGCCTCGACGTGAAGGTGCTCGGCCAGGGCGAGCTCGGCGTGAAGCTCTCCGTCTCGGCCCACGCGTTCTCGAAGAGCGCCGTCGAGAAGATCGAGGGCGCCGGCGGCACCGTCACCTGGCTCAAGCCTCCGCACGAGCCGAAGCGCAGGAAGCACCGCACCGCCGTGTCCGCTTCCGTTCCGGAACCGGACACTAGTGAGGAGACGGCTTCCGAAGGGACGCCTGAGGCAAATGAGGAGCCCTCGGATGAGGGAGCCAGCTAGCGCTTTGCGCGGAGCGCAAAGCGCATCAGGAGCGTAGAAGACGGTGCTTTCGTGGATTGCGAACGCGTGGCGGGTGCCGGAGCTCCGCCGCCGCCTGCTCTTCACCGCGTTCGTCCTCGCCTTGTACCGCCTCGGGAGCTTCATCCCGGCGCCGGGCGTCGACGCCGACCAGATCAAGACCTACTTCGGCAACCAGGGCGGGACGGTGCTCGGCCTGCTCAACCTGTTCTCCGGCAATGCGCTGTCCCGGTTCTCGATCTTCGCGCTCGGGATCATGCCGTACATCACGGCGTCGATCATCCTGCAGCTCGGAGCGGTCGTCGTCCCGAGCCTTGCCCAGCTCCAGAAGGAGGGCGAGGCCGGTTACGCCAAGATCAACCAGTACACCCGCTACCTGACCGTCGGGCTCGCCGCGGCGCAGGCGGTCGGGTACTCGTACCTCTTTCGGCGGCAGCACATCCTCACCGCCAACACCGGGCGTCTCGTCCTGATCGTGGTCACGCTGACCGCCGGCACGACGCTCCTGATGTGGTTCGGCGAGCAGATCACGAAGCGCGGGGTCGGTAACGGCATCTCGCTGCTCATCTTCGCCTCGATCATCGACCGCGCCCCGCTGGCGGTCCGCGCCTGGATCGACGGCGGGCCGACGACGAAGCTCTTCTTCCCGCTGCTCGCGCTCGCGGTCATCGTCGCGGTCGTCTTCATGCAGGAGGGTCAGCGGCGGATCCCGATCCAGTACGCGAAGCGCCAGGTCGGTCGACGGATGACCGCGGGAGGCTCCACTTACTTACCCCTCCGCGTGAACATGGCCGGCGTCATCCCGATCATCTTCGCCGCGGCGGTGATGGCCTTCCCGCCGACGATCGGCCAGTTCTTCCCGCAGACCCAGCCCTGGATCAACCGCAACTTCACCCAGTCCGACTGGCCCTACCTGACGATCGAGGCGATCCTCATCATCGTCTTCACGTACTTCTACACGGCGGTCCAGTTCAACCCGGTCGACCAGGCCGACAACCTGCGCAAGCAGGGCGGCTACATCCCCGGGATCAGACCGGGGCCGCCGACCGCGCAGTACCTGGATCGCGTGCTCTCCCGGCTGACGCTGCCAGGATCGCTGTACCTGGCGGTGGTCGCCGTGCTGCCGACGTTCCTGATCCAGTTCTTCAACTTCTCGCAGGCGACGAGTACCTTCCTAGGCGGGACGTCGCTGCTGATCATCGTCGGCGTCGCGCTCGACACCATGCGCCAGATGGAGTCGCAGATGATGATGCGCTCCTACGAAGGCTTCTTGAAATAGGCATGGACGTGCTGCTGCTTGGTCCGCAGGGGTCCGGGAAGGGCACCCAGGCGAAGCGGATCGCGAAGACCTACGGCATCCCGCACATCGCGACCGGAGACATGATCCGGGAGATGAAGGAGCTCGACACGTCGGTCGGACGCGAGGTGAAGGCGGTCTACGACGCCGGCCAACTCGTCCAGGACGACCTGATCATCCGGATGATCCGCGATCGGCTCGACCGCGGCGACACCCTACCCGGCGTCGTCCTGGACGGCTTCCCGCGGAACATGGCGCAGGCAGAGGCTCTCGACGACTTGCTCAGTGAGCTCGGTCGCGATCTCGACGTCGTGTTCGAGCTGCAAGTCCCACGCGAGGTGCTCCTCGAGCGCATCCGCAAGCGCGCCCTCGAGGAGAACCGCTCCGACGACACGGCCGATGCGGTCAGGCAGCGGCTCGAGATCTACGAGCGTGAGACCGCTCCGCTCGTCGAGTACTACCGCACGACCCGTGGGAACGTCGTGGGCATCCACGGCGACCGGACGATCGAGGAGATCTTCGCGGAGATCCGGGCGACGCTCGACCGGGTGGCCGCGTGATCATCCGGAAATCACCCGACGAGCTGGAGCGGATGGCACGCGCGGGACGGATCGTGGCGGATACGCTGGCGCTCGTCGGCGACCATGCCCGCGCCGGCGTAACTACCGCCGAGCTGGACGAGCTCGCCGAGGAGTTCATCGCCGGCCAGGGCGGCTACCCGACGTTCAAGGGGTATCGGGGGTATCCGGCAGCGACGTGCATCTCGCCGAACTCGATGATCGTCCACGGCATCCCCGGCCCGCACGAGCTGGCGGACGGCGAGATCCTCTCAGTCGACGTCGGCGTCACCCTCGACGGGTTCGTCGCCGACTCCGCCTACACGTTTCCGATCGGTGAGATCTCCGACGAGGCCGAGCGGTTGCTCGACGCCGGGCAGGCTGCGCTCGCGGCCGGGATCGAGCAGTGTCGGCCGGGCAACCGCCTCTCCGACATCTCCCACGCCGTCCAGCAGGTCACCGAGAGGGCGGGGTTCTCGGTCGTCCGCAGCCTGGTCGGCCACGGCGTCGGGCGGTCGATGCACGAGGACCCGCAGATCCCGAACTACGGGCAGCCCCGGCGTGGACCGGTCCTCGCGGAAGGGATGACGTTCGCGATCGAACCGATGATCAACGCGGGCGGTCCGGACATCGTCGTCCACGACGACGAGTGGTCGATCTCGACCGCCGACGGCTCTCTTTCGGCCCATTTCGAGCACACGGTGGCGGTCACGGCGACCGGCCCGCGGATCCTGACGGCAACACCCGTTTTGCTACGATGAGCGTCCACGGCGCAGCCGCCGCTGTGCCGTGCTTTATATGTTTTTGGACTCGTCCGCCGCGGCGCGGTCGAACTGAGGAAGGATGGCGGTTTCGTACCGATGAAGGTCAGAGCGTCCGTCAAACCCATGTGCGAGCGCTGCCGCGTGATCAAGCGGCACGGAACGACCATGGTCATCTGCACCAACCCTCGACACAAGCAACGGCAAGGGTAGTGCTAAGGACAGGTAGGAGAACGATTTGGCACGCATTGCGGGGGTGAACCTCCCCAACCAGAAGCGGCTCGAGATCGGGCTGACGTACATCTACGGCATCGGGCAGCCGACCGCGCGCGACATCTGCGCTGCGCTCGGGCTGTCTGCCGACACGAAGGTCCGGGACCTCACCGACGAGGAGGTCACCAAGCTCCAGCGCCACATCGACGAGCAGTACCAGGTCGAGGGCGACCTGCGCCGCGAGCGGCAGCAGGCGATCAAGCGCCTGACCGAGATCGGTGCCTACCGCGGAATCCGTCACCGCCGCGGCCTGCCCGTGAACGGGCAGCGCACCAAGACGAACGCGCGGACCCGCAAGGGGCCGAAGAAGACCGTCGGCCGCGGAAAGAAGGCGAAGTGAGGCCGAAGAAATGCTCACGCATTTCTTCGGATGAAAACCATAGGGATATGGAGAGCTAAGTGGCACCACCCAGAAAGGCCTCGCGGGGCAGGACTCGGCGCCGCGTCAAGAAGAACATCGCCATCGGCCAGGCGCACATCAAGACCTCGTTCAACAACACGATCGTGTCCCTGACCGACAAGGACGGCGCCGTGATCGTCTGGGAGTCCGCCGGTTCGGCCGGCTTCAAGGGCTCGCGCAAGTCGACGCCGTTCGCCGCCCAGGTGACGGCGGACGCGGCGGCCCGGAAAGGCATGGAGCACGGCCTCCAGAAGGTCGAGGTCTTCGTCAAGGGCCCGGGCTCGGGCCGCGAGACGGCGATTCGCTCGCTCCAGGCGGCCGGGCTCGAGATCCTCGGTGTCCGCGACGTCACGCCGCAGGCTCACAACGGCGTGCGCCAGAAGAAGCGGAGACGCGTCTGATGGCAAGAGACCGTTCACCCAAGTGCAAGCAGTGCCGCCGCGAGGGCATGAAGCTCTTCCTGAAGGGCGAGCGCTGCCTGACCGAGAAGTGCGCGATCGAGCGCCGCAGCTATCCGCCGGGCGAGCACGGCCGCGGCCGGATCAAGCAGTCGGAGTACCTCCAGCAGCTGCGCGAGAAGCAGAAGGCGCGGCGGTACTACGGCCTGCTCGAGAAGCAGTTCCGCACGTACTACGAGAAGGCCAACCGGCAGGGCGGCATCACCGGAGAGAACCTGCTGCGGATGCTCGAGACCAGGCTCGACAACGTCGTCTACCGCTTGGGCTTCGCGGCCTCGCGCGCCCAGGCACGCCAGCTCGTCCGGCACGGGCACTTCCAGGTCAACGGCAAGCGCGTCAACATCCCCAGCTACCAGGTCAAGCCGAACGACGTGATCACGATTCGGACCGGCTCGTCCGCGGAACAGACCGTCCGCGATGCCACCGACCTGACCGCCTCGGTCGCCCCGTGGCTCCAGGCCGACCACGACGGGCTGACGGGCAAGATCCTCAAGTGGCCCGACCGGGGCGAGATCGACACCCCGGTCCAGGAGTCGCTGATCGTCGAGCTCTATTCCAAGTAGGACATGACATTCGAAGTAGGTAGGAAGCCGGCCTCCGCCCGGCTCTAGGAAAGGATCGCATTGGCAACTCGCATGATCGAATTCCAGGTCCCGAAGATCGTCCACGAGGAAGTCGACGAGCACCGCGGCGTCTTCGTGATCGAGCCGCTCGACCGCGGCTTCGGCTACACGTTCGGGAACTCGCTGCGCCGCGTGCTGCTCTCCTCGCTCGAGGGCGCCGCCGTGACCTCGGTGAAGATCGAGGGCGTCGCGCACGAGTTCACGACGCTGCCGGGCGTCCGAGAGGACGTCACGGACATCATTCTCAACCTCAAGAACCTGATCTGCCGCCTGCACGGCGAGTCGCCCGACATCGAGGTTCGCCTCCAGAAGAAGGGGCCGGGCGTCGTGAAGGCGTCGGACATCCAGGCGCCGGCCGAGCTCGAGATCCTCAACCCGGACCTCGAGATCGCCAATCTGGCCGAGAAGGGCAAGCTCGAGGTGACGCTGACGATCGGCCGCGGCCGCGGGTATGTCCCCGGCGAGCTGAACCGCGGGCCCGAGCACACGATCGGCGTCATCCCGATCGACTCGATGTTCTCGCCGGTCCGCCGGGTCTCGTACGACGTCGAGGCCGCACGCGTCGGGCAGCGCACCGACTACGACAAGCTGCGCCTCGACATCACCACCGACGGGTCGATCGACCCGCGCGAAGCGATCGGTCAGGCGGCCGAGATCCTCATCCGCCAGCTGGCGATCTTCACCGACATCGAGAAGATCGAGGGCTTCGGCGAGGCGGCGGCGGTGACGGAGGGCGGCGCGGCGGTCGAGCCCTCGCTCGCGCACGGGATGGAGAACTTCCCGATCGAGGAGCTGGAGCTCGGCGTCCGCTCGTACAACTGTCTGAAGCGGGTCGGGATCGAGACGATCGGCGACCTGGTGATGAAGTCGGAGAACGAGCTGGCGGCAATCCCCAACTTCGGCAAGAAGTCGATCGAGGAGGTCAAGGAGACGCTGGCGACCCACGGGCTCCGCCTCCGCGGCGACGACGGGAGCAACGGCGAGTGAGGCATCACCGCGCCGGTAAGAAGCTCGGCCGCGACGCCTCGCACCGCAAGGCGCTCTACGCGAACCTCGCGGGCGCGCTGATCGAGCACGGTCGGATCAAGACCACCGTGGCGAAGGCGAAGGCAGTCCGGCCGGTCGCCGAGCAGATGATCACGCTCGGCCGGCGCGGCGACCTGCACGCGCGGCGGCAGGCGATGGCCTACCTCCGCTCGCAGCAGGTCGTGCACACGCTGTTCGCCGAAGTCGCTCCGCGCTTCAAAGGCCGGCCGGGGGGTTACTCGCGCATCGTCCGCATCGGCCCGCGTCCGGGCGACGCGGCCGAGATGGCGTACCTCGAGCTCGTCGACTTCTCGGCCGAGGAACAGGCGGAGGAGAAGGCCGAGCGCCGGCGCCTGCGGCTCCGCCGCCGCCAGGAGGCAGAGGAGCGCGCCGAGGCCGAGGCTGCCGCATCCGAGGCTCCAGCGGCTTCTTCATAGGGACTGTCCCGGAAGGGGACTGTCCCTCTAGAAGCGGGTTGGGGTCAGACTCGTCAGGTCGCATGTCTCGGGTTGACGATTTCGTCGATCAACCCATAGTCGATTGCTTCCGCAGGCGACATGAAGTAGTCGCGATCGATGTCTCGCATCACCTGCTCGACGTCCCGTTTGGAGTGAAACGCGATGATCTCGGCCATTCGGCGGGTGGTCGAAAGGACCTCGCGGGCATGGATGTCGATGTCGCTCGGTGCGCCGCGAAAGCCCGCCGAGCCCTGATGGATCATCATCTTCGCGTTCGGCAGTGCCGAGCGCTTGCCGGGCGAGCCGCCGCAGAGGATCATCGCCGCCGCAGACATCGCCATCCCGACGCAGATCGTCCGCACGTCCGGCCTGACGAACTGGATCGTGTCGTAGATCGCCATGCCGGCATACGCCGATCCCCCCGGGGAGTTGACGTAAAGCGAGATGTCCTTCTCCGGATCCTCCGCCTCGAGGAAGAGGAGCTGCGCCGTGATCAGGTTCGCGACGTGGTCGTCGACCTCCGTGCCGAGGAACACGATCCGCTCGCGGAGCAGGCGCGAGTAGATGTCGAAGGAGCGTTCGAACCGGCCGTCCGACTCGACGACCATGGGGACGAGCGTGCTCATCTGCAACCTCCGCAAGTGCTAGTTTACGCAACCTAGGAGTTGCCGATCATACACGCAACCTGGAGGTTGCCCAAAAAGGAGGCATCGTGGAAGTCGAGCGTGAGGTCGTGCTGGCTTCGCCGCCCGAGGAGGTCTGGGAGGCACTGACCGACCCCGAGCAGCTGGAGGAATGGTTCGCCAACGACGTCGAGTTCGACCTCGAGCGCGGCGGGACGTTCCGCTGGGGCGACGGGGAGGTGCGGCACGCCGTGGTGGAAGAATTCGAGCCTGAGCGGCGGCTCGCGATCCGCTGGTGGGACCCGACGGCGCCCGAGGAGAGCGAGGTCACGTTCACGCTCGTCGCCGTTCCTGCCGGGACACGGCTGGTCGTCACCGAGACGGCGTCGTGCGATTGGGCCTGGGGGCTGCAGGCGTACGCATATGCGGGAAGACAGCGTCTTCTCGGCGCTGTCTGATCCGGGCCGACGCCGCCTGCTCGAGACGCTGGCGGGCTGCGAGTCGGCCTCGCTGACCGAGCTGGCCGCGAAGCTCCCCGTGACGAGGCAGGCGGTGTCGAAGCACCTGACGACGCTGGGGGAAGCCGGCCTCGTCGAATCGGCGCGCGCGGGTCGAGAGACCCGCTACCGGCTGACGCCCAAGCCGCTCGGCGAGGCGCTGGCCTGGATGGAGAAGGTCGGCGATCAGTGGGACGAGCGGCTCGCGCGTCTCCGCGACCACCTCGCCCGCGGCTAGATGGTTGATGCCATGAGATCGCCTACCTCGGCACGCGAGATCGTGGCATCAACCATCTAGCTCTCGGTGAGCGTCGCCTTCTCGATCACGACCCGCTTCGTCGGCACGCCGTTCGGGTCGCTCGGGTCGCCGAGCTTGCCGATCTTCTCGACCACGTCCATACCGCTGGACACGTTCCCGAGCAGGGCATAGTCGGGCGGCAGGCCGATGTCGGCGCCGGTGACGACGAAGAACTGGCTGCCGGCCGTGCCGGCCGGCTCCGCGGCCGTCTTGGCCATCGCGACGACGCCTTTCGTGTACTTCGCGTCCGCAGGGGGCGGGTCGACCGTCGTGTAGCCGGGCCCGCCGGTCCCGTCGCCCTTGGGGTCGCCGCCCTGGATCACGAACCCCGGGACGATGCGGTGGAACGTCAGGCCGTCGAAGAAGCCGCGCTTGACCAGTGCCGCGAAGGACGCGGTCGTGTGCGGTGAGCTCTTCACGTCGAGGTCGAACGCGAACGTCCCCTGATTTGTCTTGAGGGTGACGGTGTAGGTCTTCGAGGGATCGAGCGCGGGCGCCGAGCTGCCCGAGCTCGATGTTGCCGCCTCGGTTGTCGTCGCGGTGGCGGTTTCTTTCTTTCCACTGCCGCACGCGGCGACGAGCAGGACGGCCGCTGCGACTGCGACGATCGGGCCGATGCGCCTGAGGCTCGACATCGAGTACGACGGTACCGGCTTCTCGGGCTGGGCAGCTCAGCCTGGTCTCCGCACCGTCGAGGGCGCGCTCCGAGAGGGGCTCGGATCGCTCTACGCGGGCTTTGACAACCTCAGGGTCGCCGGTCGCACCGACGCGGGCGTGCACGCGCTCGGCCAAGTCGCCTCGGTCGACGTCGAGGGCGGGCCGCCGGCGGCGAGCGCAGCCGAGGCGCTGAACGCCGTTCTTCCGGACGATCTGGCGGTCACGGGGGCAGCAGACGCGGCGGCCGAGTTCGACGCGCGCCATGCGGCCCGCTCGCGCACCTACCGCTACCGGATCTGGCGTCGCCGCACGCCGTCGCCGTTCGAGCAGCGACGGAGCTGGTGGATGGCGCGCCCGATCGAGGAGGCGAAGCTCGCGGAGTCAGCCGATGTCATCCTCGGCGAGCACGACTTTCGCGCCTTCACGCCGACCGAGACGCAACACGTCGTCTTCAAACGCGAGGTGAAGAACGCAGCCTGGCACCTGCGCGGCGACGCGCTCGAGCTGGAGATCACGGCGGACAGCTTCCTCCGGCACATGGTTCGGACGCTAGTGGGCACGATGGTCGAGAAGGAACCGTCGGAGGTCGCTGCTCTGCTCGAAGGCCGCCCACGCTCGGAAGCGGGCTCGACGGCACCGCCGTGGGGCCTCTACCTCGTCTCGGTCGAGTACTAGAAGGTTCGCCAGCTCTGACGGCTGAGGAAGAAGCCGTGGCCGGCGGGGTTACGGCAGGTGATTCCGGCGCTCGCGGACGTGCAGGTGATCCGGCCGATCTTGATCGACGACCCGTAGGCGAGTACCCGCGCCTTCGCCTCGATCTGGGGCAGCAGCGGTCCCGGGTCGCCGGCGCACAGCACCGGTTCCCCCCGCCGCGACTCGGTCAGGCTCACGCGCTTGTCGTTCGGGTCGCCCGCCAGACAGTGGATCCTGTGCGGCGGGGGCTTCAGGCCGCTCTTGATCCCGCATTCCAGGGAGCCCGTTCTGTCCGGGGCGATGCCGTAGCCGCAGACGATGTTGCCGGACGGGCTCCTGAAGGATCCGTACCTGGCGGGGGGCTCCTTGTATGCATATGAGCGCTGCTTGCCGAGGAAGAAGCCGTTCCCGGTCGAGTTCACGCAGCGGAGCCCCGCTCTGCCGGACGTGCAGCGGAAGACGCCGTACTGGCGCGTCGTCCCGTAGAAGAGCACCTTGGCCTTCGGGTCGGCCACCGTGTCGCCGGCGCACAGGACGCGGGCGGGGCCGCGCTCGCGCATCGTGTAGCCGACGCCCCAGTCGACGTCGCAGGACCTGGGGCGCGGCGGCAGCGGCTTGACCCCGGTGAGGATGTCGCAGCGGAGCTCGACCGGCGCGAAGCTGTAGTGCTCGTACGCGCAGCGGATGTTTCCCGAGGGAGTCCGGAAGGTGTCGGCGCCGTCCGCGCCGAGCGCCGAGCCCGCACCCGAAACGAGGGCTGTCACCGCGAGGAAGAGAACTGCTCGACGCACCGATCTGATGCTATTCCGGCGTCGTTAGCATCAGGTAAATGCGGTTCCCCGTCGTTCTCTTCGACCTCGACGGCACGATCGTCGACTCCGGCTGGATGATCCTCGCCTCGTACCGGCACGCGACCGAGACGGTGCTCGGCCGTGAGATCCCCGACGACGTCCTGATGGCCAAGGTCGGAAGCGGCCATCTGGAGGAGCAGATGCGGGAGTTCGACGAGGAGAAAGCGGCCGAGCTCGCGCAGGCGTACCGAGACTTCTACCGCCCCCTCCATTCCGAGCTGGAGGCGTTCCCCGGGATGCTCGAGCTGCTCGAGCGGCTGGACGGCGAGGGCCGGCAGCTGGGCATCGTCAGCGCGAAGCGTGGCGACATCGTCGAGCTCGCTTTCGAAGCGCTGGGGTTCGGCACGCTCATGGACATCGTCGTCGGCTCGGACGAGGCGCCGCGAGGGAAGCCGCACCCCGACCAGATCCTGGTCGCGCTGGACCGCCTCGACGCCGATCCGGACCAGACCGCCTACGTCGGCGACGCTCCCTTCGACATCGCCGCCGCGAAGGCGGCGGGCGTCCATGCGATCGGCGTCACCTGGGGCGGCATCCACACCCGGGAGCGGATGGAGGCCGAAGGCCCGGACGCGGTGGTGGACACGGCCGACGAGCTCTATGCCGTCCTCTGATCGCGACGCAAAGCGCGCGGCCGAGCTGCGCGAGCTGCTGAACCGCTACCTCTACGAGTACCACGTCCTCGACGATCCGTCGGTCTCGGACGCCGAGTACGACCGCCTCTTCGACGAGCTCGTCGCGATCGAAGAGGCGCACCCAGAGCTCGTGACGCCCGACTCGCCCACGCACCGCGTCGGCGCTCCCGCCTCCGACAAGTTCCAGAAAGTGCGGCATCTCGAGCAGATGGGGTCACTCGAGAAGGTGACGACCGACGAAGCGCTGCTGAAGTGGGCCGACGACGTCCGCAAGCGCCTTCGCAAGGACGAGCCGGTCGCCTACGTGATCGAACCGAAGATCGACGGGCTGGCCGTCAACCTCACGTACGAGAACGGTGTCCTCGTCCGCGGAGCGACGCGCGGGGACGGCGTCCAGGGAGAGGATGTCACGCCGAACCTGCGGACCATCAAGGCAATTCCGCTACGGATGCGCGGCGACGACGTCCCCGCTGTACTCGAGGTGCGGGGGGAGGTCTACCTGCCGCTTTCCGGCTTCCGGGAGCTCAACGAGCGGCTTGCCGGAACGAATCAGAAGCTGGCCCCGAATCCCCGCAACGCAGCGGCCGGATCGCTACGGCAGAAGAACTCGGCGATCACCGCGGACCGGCCGCTGTCGATCTGGACCTACGGAATCGGAGCAGCCGACGGAGCGCAGTTCGAGAGCCAGTCCGAGATGCTGCAATGGCTCGCAGGGCGCGGCTTTCGGACGAACCCGTACGCCGAGCGGCTGGAGACGATCGAAGAGGTCGCGGAGGCGTGCCGGGCGTGGGAGACGCGACGCATCGAGCTCGACTACGAGATCGACGGGATCGTGATCAAGGTCGACTCGCTCGACCAGCAGCGTCGGCTGGGGGCACTGCACTCTCGGCCGCGCTGGTCACGGGCGTTCAAGTGGGCGCCGATGACGGCCGTGACGCGCCTGCTCGAGATCAGGATCCGCGTGGGTCGGACCGGCGCATTGAACCCCTGGGCCGTGATGGAGCCGGTCGAGGTCGGCGGCGTCACGGTCTCGCGCGCGACGCTCCACAACGAGGAGGACATCAACCGCAAGCAGATCCGCGAGGGCGACGACGTGATCGTCCAGCGCGCCGGCGACGTGATCCCACAGATCGTCGGGCCCGCGGGCGACCACAGGCCCGGAACCAAGAAGTTCCGGATGCCCAAGAAGTGCCCGCTGTGCGCGACGGAGATCGTCAAGCCCGAGGGCGAGGTGATGCACCGGTGCCCGAACCGGGCGTGTCCGTCGCGGGGCCTCGAGACGCTGATCAACTGGACCGGGATCGCCGACATCGAGGGCGTCGGCGAGCAGACCATCCGCGTCCTCTGGAACAAGGGGCTCGTCCGCTCCCTCCCTGACCTCTACCGGCTGACGAAGGAGCAGCTGCTCGAGCTGGAGGGGTTCGCGGAAATCTCGGCGACAGCGGCTATCGAGTCGATTCAGCGCTCGAAGCAGGTGCCCTTCTCGCGCGTGCTGCTCGGGCTGAACATCCCGGGGCTGGGGTGGGTACTCGCCCAGAATCTCGCCCGCCACTTCGGCGACGTCGACCGACTGATGAACGCCACGCAGGAGGAGGCGGCGGAGGTCGAAGGCTTCGGCCCGGACCGGGCCGAGATCGTCGTCGAGTGGTTCGCCGACGAGCAGAGCCGGGCCCTCGTCAAGGAGCTACGCGACCTCGGCCTCCGGTTCGAGATCGGCGAGGAGGACCGGCCGGCGGAAGGACCGCTCACCGGATCGACCTACGTGATCACCGGCACGCTCGAGTCGATGTCTCGAGAGGAGGCGACCGCGGCGTTGGAGGCGAAGGGCGCAAAAGTGACCGGGTCGGTCTCCAAGAAGACGACCGGCCTGATCGTCGGCGAGGAGCCGGGGGCGTCGAAGCTGACCAAGGCTCAGCGGGAAGGTGTGCCGCTCGTGGCCGAGGCGGAGTTCCTCGAACTGATTCGCTAGCCCGAAACGGGCTGGGTCCGGGCCACCCCAAAGATAGGACCCGCGCCCCATGGAGCGGCTCGGCCGCGCCCGGATAATCCGACGAGTGCTCGAAGGAGATCTGGACGGCGATGCTGTGCTCGGCGATGTGCGACGGCTGTGCGACCTGCCCACAGCGTCGCTCGGCGACGTCGAGCGTGTCCTGACCGACGGCTACGCCTGCGTGCTGAGGACCGAGGACGAACGGCGCCGTCTCCGCGGTCGTCTCCAGGAGCGGGCGGTGGCCGTCTCCGCGGCCGGCTCGCAGGACGAGGCGCGCGAGATCAAGACCCTCGCGCAGGGCATCGCCCGCGCGGACAGCCAGATCGAGGAGCTTCGGGCCGCGCTGCGGGCGCTCGCGGCCAAGGCCAGCAGCCTGCGAAACGGGGTCGGAGCCAGACTGCTATCCGGCACCGACGCTCTCTAGGCCAGGCCGCTCCGCACCGCGTAGACGGCGGCCTGGATCCGATTCTGGATCTGGAGCTTCATCAGGATGTTCGAGATGTGGTTCTTGACAGTCTTCGGGCTGATCACCAGCTCGGCGGCGATCTGCGCGTTGTCCTTCCCGTTCGCGATCAGCTTCAGCACCTCGAGCTCGCGGTCGGAGAGCTCTGCGCGGATCGTGTCCGCCATTTCCAAGTCCGCGGTCGTGGCCCGGACGCGCTGGAGCACCTTCGAGGCGATCGCGGGCGAGATCAGCGAGGCACCGACGGCTGCCGATTGGATTCCGGAGACGACGCTCTCGATCGTCGCGTCCTTGAGCAGGTAGCCGCACGCGCCGGCGACGATCGCGTCCATCACGTCCGAGTCCTGGTCGGAGATCGTCAGGACGATCACACGGGTGAGCGGCGACTGCGCGGTGATGTGGCGCGTCGCCTCCACACCGCTCATCTTCGGCATGTTCAGATCCATGACAACGACGTCGGGTGCTGCCTCACGGACGAGCCGCACGGCCTCGACGCCGTCCGCCGCCTCGCCCAACACGTGGATGCCCTGCTGCTCCTCGAGCAGGTTGCGAAGACCCGTGCGGAACAGGTCGTGGTCGTCGACGAGCACGACCCGCACGTCGTCCCGCGAACCGTTCACCGCGTCGCCCATGAGCCCCCCGCGCGCCGCACGGCCGAATCTTAGACGGCGATCGCATTCTCAGCTTGGTTTTCGTCGCCGCGCCCGACATGCGCGGGCGCGGCACACAACCGTCTCGCCGCGAACACAGTGGTGTGGGAGGGGGGCTCACGGGGGGAACCGGCTGGTTCCCCGTGCGAGCGAGCACGGCGGCGAAGCCGCCGCGAGCGCTAGTGGAACGTGATGGTCACCGTCCGGCCAAACGTGGCCGCGGCCGAACATGACTTGATCCACACGTCGATCCGCCGGCCCTGGATTCCGCTGCCGGTGTCGGCGGCGACGCCCTCGCCGTAGCCCGGAATCGTCATCCGCGTCCCGAGCGGGATCACTGACGGATCGGTGGCGACGATGCCGGGACCGACGGGCAAGCCGGTCGCGGTCGTGCCCTTCAGGCAATACCCGGTCGCGTAGACGGTCATCGTGCCGCCCGGTCGCGGCGGCGGTGGAGCGGCTTCCGAAGCGGTCGGAGGGGCGCCCGCGACGGACTCGACCGGGGCGGGCGGCGGCGTGGACGCGTCCGCGCTTGCGTCGGCGACTGCCGGCGCGGCCGCAGGCTGGGACGCAGTAGTGGTCGACGGCCCGGCAGCGTCGGTGGAGCTCTCGTGCGCGATCTGCTGGGCCCTCGCCCGGGCTTCCGCAGCTTCCTGTTCGAGTCGGGAGATCTGCGCCGCGGTCAGCTGCTGCTCGCGCTGGAGGCGGTCGAGATACGCAGACCGCTCGGCATGCGCGGCCTCGAGCCCGGCGGTGGTCGAGGCGAGCCGGGCACGGACCTCGTTCGTCCGCGCGGCCTGCACCGCCAGTTGACTGCGGACGACGACGAGGTCTGCGCGCGCCGATCGAGCCTGGTCGAGCACGGCCTGCGTCGTGCGCCGCGCTCGGTGCACGGCGTCCAGGGCGTCGATGGCGTTCTCCAGCGACGTCGCGCCCAGCACGACCGCGATCGCGTCCGGCGTGCCCTGCTCGTACAGATACCGCAGCTGGTCGCCGAGGTTGCGCTGGGCGGCGACCATCGTCTGTCGAGCCGCCTGCAGCCGGTGGCGGATCGACGCCTGCGTGCGTGCCAGCGCGCGGGCGCGGCTCTGCACGCGGGCGAGGTCAAAACGCGCCTGGGCCAGGCGGCTCTCCAGCCCGTACAGCTGGACGACGGCGGCACGGGACTCTGCAGCCAACGACGCCTGTCGTTGGCGCAGCTGGTCGACGCCGGGGCCCTGCGCCGGGACGGCCGGCACGCCGAGCACCAGGAGGAGTCCGGCGAGAACGGCGAGAACGGAAAGCTTGTGCCGCTGCGTCACGAAGAGCCGCCCGACGCTACCACACCTCCACGGGCCGAGAAGGGTCCTCTGTTGGCGGAATTGACACGTTTTGGGGTCCCTTGCGGTTTGCCCATGTCCGCAGCCCCTGGTAGGGTGCTGCCTTCGTGACGTACCGGCCCCTCCCGGTGCGCCTGTCGAGAGTGGTGTGGGGAATCGCCTCGCGCGCCCACAGACGGCAGGCAACCTTCGTACTCCTCGCGCTCCTGGCGACGGTGCTTGCTGCTCTCGGCGCCCAGGTGGCGCGGGCGGAGCCGCCGGCGATCGCTGCGAAACGGGCGGAGGCCCAGCGCGTCCTCGGCGAGATCCACGCGCTCGACGTCCAGATGGAGAAGGCGATCGAGGCCTACAACGCCGCGACGGACGAGCTGGCGACGATCGAGCGCGAGAGCAACCTGAACGCGCAGCACCTCGTGATCGCCAAGCACAACCTCTACGTCTCGCAGCGACGGCTCGGTGCACGTCTACGTGCCCTCTACACCCAGGGCGAAGAGGACTCGACGCTCGCGATCCTGCTCGGCTCACACTCGATCGGTGACTTCCTGAACCGCGTCGAGACCGTGAACAGTGTCTCCTCGCAGGACTCGCAGGTGGTCGGCGAGATCAAGCACTTCAAGCACGACGTCGTCGTCCGGGCTGCTCAGCTCAAGGTCGCGCACGCGCGCCAGGAGCAGATCGTCTCCCAGCGGGCCGCGACGAAACACGACATCGAGGCAGGGCTCGCCGAGCGCCAGCAGCTGCTCGGCTCGATCAAGGGCGAGATCGAGCGGCTGCAGCGCGAGGAAGCAGCTCGGCAGGCCCGGCTCAAGGCGGAGGCCGAGGCGCGGCTCGCTGCGCAGCAGGCAGCGCAGGAACGGGCCGTCCAGGCGGCGCGGGCGGAGGACGTGGTCGGCGCCTCGGCAGTCTCGCCGGACGGCGTGGTGACGGTTGCGCCGCCGTCGCAGTACGGCGGCGTGGTCGGGATCGCGATGCAGTACCTCGGCACGCCGTACGTCTGGGGCGGCTCCTCGCCCGGCGGTTTCGACTGCTCCGGCCTGGTGGTGTACGTCTTTGCGCAGGTGGGTGTCTCCCTTCCGCATCACGCCGCGTCGATCTACAACTACGGCGTTCCCGTGTCTCGCGACCAGCTCGAGCCGGGCGATCTCGTGTTCTTCGACGGCCTCGGGCACATGGGGATCTACATCGGCAACGACCAGTTCATCCACGCGCCGCACACGGGCGACGTCGTCAAGATCTCCAGCATGAGCGAGTCCTGGTACGCGGCGACCTACGTCGGCGCCCGCCGGATCACCTAGCCGAACCCGCCCCAGTCTCCGAACCTGCCTCGACGAGGTCGACGGCATCCGGGCGGGGAGCGCCGCGCCCGTCGGCCTCGACGGCTGATCGGTAGTACCCAGTGGAGGTATGCGCGTTCGCCCGATGCGACTCGTCCGGCCGGCTCCGACACTGACGGTGACGCGAATGCGGCCACTGATACCCTCCGGGGGTATATATATAAGGGTTTGAAGCGATGAACGAGATCACCTACACGGTCCCGGGGATGAGCTGCTCGCACTGCGAGCAGGCCATCGGCTTCGAGCTTCAGAAGGTGCCGGGCGTCCGGTCCGTCGGCATCAACCTCGAGACCAAGCTCGTGGTCGTGCGCGGCGAGGGCCTCGACGATGCGCAGCTGCGCGCGGCGATCGAGGAAGCGGGTTACGAAGCGGCCTAAATGACGACGACCCTCACCAAGCCACAGGAGATTCGTCTCGATCTGGAGGGGATGACCTGCGCCTCTTGCGCGGCGCGAGTCGAGAAGAAGCTGAACAAGCTCGACGGCGTCGAGGCTACCGTCAATTTCGCGACCGAGCAGGCAACCGTCCATTGTGATTCAGGGACACACGTCGAACAGCTGGTCGCGGCGGTCGAGTCCGCCGGCTGTCGCGCTCGGGTCGCGCGCGCGGCGCACGAAGCGCACGCGCAGGGAGGGGCCGGAGATCACCATCACGACGAGCCGCTTGCCGTGCTCACACGCCGGTTGGTAGTCGCCGTCGTCCTCACCCTCCCGGTGGCGCTGCTGGCGATGGTGCCGCCGCTTCAGTTCCCCAACTGGGAATGGCTGGCGCTCGCGCTCTCGGCGCCGGTCGTCTTCTACTCCGGCATCGGGTTCCATCGGGCCGCGCTGCAGAACGCCCGCCATCTGACGGCGACGATGAACACCCTGATCTCGCTCGGCACCATCGCCGCGTGGCTCTGGTCGGCGGTCGTCTTGGTCGGGGGTCTCGACACGGACACCTACTTCGAGGTTGCCGCGGTGGTCACGACGCTGGTCGTGCTCGGCCGTTACCTGGAGGCCGGAGCAAAGGGCCGCTCCTCGGAGGCGATCCGCAAGCTGCTCGAGCTCGGCGCCAAGGAAGCCCGTCTGCTCCGCGACGGTGACGAGGTGCTCGTCCCGGTTGAGCAGCTCCAGGTGGACGATCTGTTCGTCGTCCGCCCTGGGGACAAGATCGCGACCGACGGCGTCGTAGTCGAGGGCGAGTCCGCGATCGACCAGTCAATGCTGACCGGCGAGTCGATGCCGGTCGAGGTGGAGCGGGGTTCGGAGGTGGCCGGTGCGACAGTGAACAGCTACGGACGGCTGATCGTGCAGGCGACGAAGGTCGGTGCGGACACGGCGCTGGCACAGATCGCACGTCTCGTAGAGGCGGCGCAGTCGGGGAAGGCGCCGGTGCAGCGGCTCGCCGACCGTGTCTCCGCGGTGTTCGTGCCGATCGTGATCGTGTTGGCGCTGCTCACGCTCGCGGGCTGGCTCGCACTCGGGGCCTCGGCCGCGACCGCGTTTACCGCCGCCGTCTCCGTCCTGATCATCGCCTGCCCGTGCGCGCTCGGCCTGGCGACGCCGACCGCACTCATGGTCGGCACGGGCCGCGGCGCGCAACTCGGTGTCCTGATCAAGGGCCCGGAAATCCTCGAACAGTCCCGCCGCGTCGACACGATTGTGCTCGATAAGACCGGCACCCTCACCGAAGGCAAGATGAAGCTCGCCGAAGTCGGGCTCCTCGCCGGCGCCTCGCGCGCCGAGGTCCTCCGACTGGCTGGGGCGGTCGAAGCCGCATCCGAGCATCCGATCGCACAGGCAATCGCCGGTGCTGCCCGCGTCGAGCTGGGGATGCTGCCGCCGGTCACCGCGTTCCGCAACGAGCCGGGGATGGGCGTTCGCGGTGTAGTCGAAGGGCACGAAGTAGCTGTTGGTCGCCGCGACGGCCGGATCGAGGTCAGTTGGGACGGCGAACTGCGGGCGACACTCACGGTCCGCGACACGGTCAAGCCCTCGAGTGCGGAGGCCATTCGCGAGTTGAAGGCCCTAAGTCTGACGTCGGTGCTGCTGACCGGCGACTCCGGCGCGGAAGCGGAGCTCGTTGCAGGAGAGGTCGGGATCGAGCGCGTGCTCGCGGAGGTCTATCCGGACGACAAGGTCGCCGAGATCAAGCGGCTCCAAGCCGAAGGGCACGAGGTCGCGATGGTCGGCGACGGTGTAAACGACGCGCCCGCGCTCGCGCAGGCCGATCTCGGTCTCGCGATCGGCACGGGCACCGACATTGCGATCGAAGCGAGCGACTTGACGCTGGTCTCCGGCGACCTCAGGGGCGCGGCGGACGCGATCGGCCTCGCGCGCAAGACATTGCGGACGATCAAGGGGAACCTGTTCTGGGCCTTCGCCTACAACCTTGCCGCCATCCCGCTCGCGATCGCCGGCCTTCTCAACCCGATCATCGCCGCGGCCGCGATGGCCTTCTCGAGTCTTTTCGTCGTCACCAACAGCCTGCGCCTCCGCCGTTTCACCAGCTACCGAGAAGGAGTCAACCGATGAGCACGATCGAGACCGGGCACGTCTACGGCTACACCAAGGACAAAGAGGCGTTGACCAAGCGGCTGCACCGGATCGAAGGCCAGGTCCGCGGCGTCGAGAAGATGGTTGAAGCGGACCGCTACTGCATCGACATCTTGACTCAGATCGCGGCGATCAACACTGCGCTCGAGAGCCTCGCGTTCAAGATCCTCGACGAGCACGTACGCCACTGCGTCGCCGGCGCCCTCGTCTCCGGCGACGAGGCGGACGCGCAGACGAAGACCGAGGAGCTTCTCGCGGCAGTCCAGCGCTTCGCGCGCACGAGATAAGGAACACGAGAGGGCTGGACGGGGCGAGTTGCGGGGCTGAAAGCGCGCAGGGTCAGTGGAACTCGTGCACCACGGCATGACCGCGACCCCGCGCGATGAGCCAGCGGTTCAACGGAAGTGCAAATAGGAAGGCAATCGCGAGCCCGACGCCAAGACTCCACCAGAACTTCGCATCGCCGAGTCCTGCTTCCATCGCCCCTGGGACGATCAGGATGAAGACGTTGTCGACGATCTCCATGACGGTGATCGAAGCCGTATCCGACGCAAGGGCAAGCGTGAACGCGCGGCGCATGGGGATGCCGGCGCGCAGCAAGGGGCCAATCGTGAACGCGTAGCCGAAGACGAAGGCAAGGAAGACGGCGATCGCAATCGACGGCACGGTGCTCCAGCCGGCCGCCGTTGCGATCACCAGCCCGAGGATCTCGCCGACTGCGCAACCGGTGAGGCAGTGGACGGTTGCCGAAACCGCGGAGCGGTTCAAAGAGGCGTGTGTGGTGTGATTCATGAGCAGATATACCCCCGTAGGGTATATGAAGCGTCAACCGCTGTAGAGCCGCTCGATCGCCTCCGCGAAGTGCTCCTGCACCACGCGGCGCCTCACCTTGAGCGTCGGCGTCACCTCGCCCTCCTCGGCGGAGAAGTCCCGCGGCAGCACCTCGAAGCGCTTCACCTGCTCGTAGCGGGACCGTTCGCGGTTCACCTCGTCGACGATGCCCTGCACGAGCGCCTCGACGTCCCCGCCGCCGTCGGCGCGCCACTTCGCGACCTCGTCCTGGTCGAGGGTGATCAGCGCCGTGACGTACGGCCGCTGGTCGCCGAGCACGATCGCCTGTGACACGTAGCGCGACGACTTCAGGTCGTTCTCGATGTTCTGGGGCGCGATGTTCTTGCCGCCGGACGTGACGAGGATGTCCTTCTTGCGGTCGGTGATCGTGATGAAGCCGTCGGAGTCGATCTCGGCGATGTCGCCCGTGCGCAGCCAGCCGTCCTCGCGCAGGACCTCGCGGGTCGCCTCCGGATCCTTGAGGTAGCCGGCGAAGACGGTCGGGCTACGGAGCTCCAACTCCCCGTCGTCGGCCAGCCGCACCTCCGCCCCCGGGAGCGGTCGGCCGACCGTGCCGAACTTGTAGGCGTCCGGGCGATTCGTCGAACAGGCGGTAGTGCACTCGGTCAGGCCGTAGCCCTCGTAGATCGGGAGGTCGAGTGCGGCGAACAGGTCGATGACGTCACGTGCGAGCGGCGCTCCACCCGAGCTCGGGAGGCGGAGCCGACCGCCGAAGCGCGCCTTGACCTTCGAGAAGACGAGGCGATCGGCGAGCTTGTGCCGGACGGCCAGCGAGCGCGGAATCGCCTCGCCCGCCTGCCGCCGCCGGCTCACCTCTCGACCGACACCGAGCGCCCAGTCCGCGATGCTGCGTTTGGGCCCCTTCGCGTCTGCGAGGCCGGCGAGCACTGCGGTGTAGACCTTCTCGTAGACCCTCGGGACGCTGGGAAAGACGGTGGGGCGGACCGCGGTGAGCGCCTCGCCGACTCGCAGCGGATCGCGGCAGAAGGCGAGCGTGTAGCCGACGTGGATCGCCTGGAGGTGGATCAGGCGGCCGTAGTTGTGCGCGAGCGGCAGGTAGAGAAGGAGCGTGTCCTCCGGGCCGACGAACCGGTGCTCGAGCTTGTCGACGACGGTCGCCATCTCGTAGTAGTTGCGGTGGCGGATCATGCAGCCCTTCGGCGGGCCGGTGGTCCCGGAGGTGTAGATGTAGGTGAAGAGGTCCTCGTCGTCGACGAGCGCCTCCGCGTCGGCCAGGGCGGTCGGATGGGCAGCGGCGTGCTCGCGGCCGCGCCTCTCCAGGTCGGGCAGGTCGGCGAACGTGAGGACGTGCCGAAGGCCTGGGAGCCGGCCCCGCACCTCCTCGACCTTCGAGCGCTGCTCGTCGTCCTCGACGAGCACGCCGATCGCCTCCGAGTGGCCGATGACGTAGGACGCGTCCTGCGTCGAGCTGTTCGCGTAGACGGGGGCGCCGATCGCGCCGACCAGGCCCAGCGCGAAGTCGAAGAGACACCACTCCAGGCCCGTCGTGGCCATGACCGCGAACGCGTCGCCCTTCCGGACGCCGAGCGCGAGCAGGCCGTTCGCGATCTCGTCCACACGGCGCTCCGCCTCGGGCCACGAGACCGGGGTCCACGTGCCGTCACGCTCGGCCAGGTACGGCGGCCGTGTGGAGCCTCTGGCGGCCGCATTTCGCCACAGCGCGCCAATCGTCCGCCCTCCGGCCATCGCGCGAAAGCGTAGTCAGCGGGAGGGAAGTAGGAATCCGCCTAGAATTGCAAGTTCCCATGCGGACGACCTGGAACGGCTCGATCAGCTTCAGTCTGGTCACTATCCCCGTCGGCCTCGCGCCGGCAACGAAGCCCTCGGCACGCGCTTCCGACATCTCGTTCCGCCAGCTGCACGTCGAGTGCAAGACGCCGATCAAGAACCGGCGCTGGTGTCCGGTGCACGAGCGCGAGGTGGAGAGCGACGAGATCGTCAGGGGCTGGGAGGTGTCGAAGGGCCAGTTCGTGATCGTCGAAGACGCCGATCTCGAGGCGATCGAGCGCCAGAACACGTCGCGCTCGATCGACATCGAACGCTTCGTCCCGATCGACGACGTCGATCCGGTGTACTTCGACCGAACCTACTTCCTCGTGCCAGCGAACGCGGCCGCTGCGCTCCGCCCGTACGTGCTCCTCCGGGACGTGCTCGCGGAGGAGGGTGTCGGCGCGATCGGACGCTTCGTGCTGGCCGGCAAGGAGAAGCTCTGCCTGATCAGGCCGAAGGGCGACGCGCTCGTCCTGGAGACGATGTTCGTCGCCGAGGACGTCTACTCGCAGGCGGAGATCGACGAGGCGGCCGCCGAGGCGACCGCTCCGAAGAAGGCGGAGCTCGATCTGGCCCGCCAGCTGGTCGAGAGCCTCGTCGGCGAGTTCGACCCGCGCGAGCAGCTGACCAGCGAGTACCGCCAGGATCTGCGGAAGATGCTCGAGGCGAAGCTCGCCGGCCAGCCGATCGAGGAGCCGGAGGAGGTCGAGGAAGCGCCGGTGATCGACCTGATGGCCGCGCTCAAGCAGAGCGTCGCGGACGCGAAGAAGCGCAAGGAGCCGGCGGAGCCGGCCACGAAGCCGCGCCGACGCGCCGCCGCCCGCAAGTAACGGTGCAGATCAACCTCCTCGGCGACGAGGGCTGGATCGAGCGCGCGTATCCGCCTGAGCGAGAAGGCTTTCGCTGGCGGCGAATGCGGATTGCGGGAGACCACCTGGGCGCGAGTCTCTACGAGCTGCCTGCCGGCGAGAGCACCTTTCCCTACCACTACGAGCTCGGGAACGACGAGCTCTTGGTGGTCGTGGCGGGCCGGCCGACTCTTCGCGACCCGGACGGCGAGCGCGAGGTCGCGCCCGGGGACTGCGTCCTCTTCCGGAGCGGCCCTTCGGGAGCTCACCAGATCCTCAACCGGTCGAGCGAAGCAGTCCGCGTGCTGCTCGTTTGGAACTTCGCGCTGCCCCGCGCAGCAGTGCAGGAAGACGCTGGGAAGCTGATGATCCGCTGGGGCGACGGTCCGGAAGATCGTTTGTGGTTCAGGCGCGAGGACGCGGTCGATTACTGGGAGGGCGTCGACTGATCCTTTCTCGCTCGCAGTCTCGTTCACACAGCGTGCCTTTTCGACTTATCACGTCTTAGTGAATCAAGATAAGACGGTGAGGCGAAGTGTCCTTATCGGACATTATCGTCCTTCGATAAGACTGATAAGCTGATTGCCTGGATCCACGGATCAACCCGTATACGCCTAACGCCGGAGCACCACCTCCAGCCCTGGTGGGGCGCGATAGTGAGGTGACGAGCTTCGAGATCCTCCTCGAGCGGCTCAGGCGTGGATACCCAGAGCAGTCGATGCTGATCACTGGCCTGCGCGGGGTCGGAAAGACCGTGCTACTCGGGGCGTTCGAGAGTCGTGCCCGGAACTCCGGCTGGGTGACGGTGAGCGCTGAGACGGCAAAGAATGAGCTATTCGGCGCCCGAATGGGCGGCATGGTCCGCCGGGCGCTCTTCCAGCTCGTCCCCAAGCCCTCGTGGACGGAACGCGTCAAACATGCCGCAGCTGTCCTGAAGTCTTTTTCGCTCACGGTCGCGTCGGACGGGTCGATCACGGCGGGAATCGAGCTCGCCGCGCTCGAGGGCATCGCCGACACAGGCAACTTCAGTGATGATCTGACAGACCTGCTCGTCGCGTTGGGAGAAGCAGCGGCGGAGCAGGAGAAAGGGGTCGTGTTTCTCCTCGACGAAGTTCAGTTTCTCGGTCTGAAGGACCTCGAGGCGTTGATTTCAGGTCTGCACCGAACCGTCCAGAGACAACTGCCGATCACGTTCGTGGGAGCCGGCCTTCCACAGCTCCCTCGGCTGGCCGGCGAGGCCAAGTCGTATGCCGAGCGACTGTTCAAGTTTCCGCGACTCGGCGAGCTCTCTGCTCCGGAGGCGGAGGCGGCATTGGCAGAGCCTGCAAGTGAGCTGGGCGTGAGCTTCGAGCCGATGGCGATCGACGTGATCGTCGCCTACACGCAGGGGTATCCGTACTTCATCCAAGAGTACGGAAAGGTCGTCTGGGACCTGGCGCCGGAAGGACGGGCGATCGCTCCCCGGATCGCGGTAGAAGCTCAGCGCGCGGTCGAGGCGAAGCTTGACGAGTCGTTCTTCCGCGTCCGGGCCGAGCGGACAACCCAACTGGAGCTCCAGTACCTGAGGGCAATGGCCGAGCTAGGCCCGGGTGATCAGACGGCCGGTGACGTCGCCTCCGTGATGGGCCGCACCTCCGAGCAGCTCGGACCGACCCGTGCGCGTCTCATCGAAAAGGGCCTGCTGTACACGACCGGACACGGGCGGGGTGCATTTACCGTCCCACAATTTGACGGCTACATGCGCCGCAACTACGACCTGCGGCCGGAAGAGTCGCGCGGCTAGTGCTTCGCGGGCGCCGCGCCGATCGCCTGGAGCTGCGCCTGGAAGAGCGACTTGTCGATCTTCCCCTGGTAGATCGGGACGCCTTCCTGCAAGCAGACCCGGATCACCTCCGTCCGATCGATCCCGAGCTCCTTCGACAGCTCTTCAGGCGTGAGGTGATTCGGCATGACGCTCCTTCCTGATCATGAGCACAGAGAGGGACAGGTCTGCCAGACTCGTCCCCGGTTCCCGATGATGAGCACAGAGAGGGACAGGTCTGACAGACCTGTCCCCGGTTCCCTTGAAACGAGAAAACCCGCCTGCGCCATAGTCGTAACGACATGGGCGCCGACGGGCTCGGTCGAAGCCTTCCGGTTGCTGGTGCGGGAGATCAGAGGTCCCGCTCCTCCGGAGAAAGCATAGTCAAGTTCAGCATACTCCCCGGGAGCGACGTGCTCAAACCGCCGTCGCCGCGCCCGACATGCGCGGCAGCGGCACAGTTCCGATCTCGGTAGCCGATCCCGGCTGGAAATCGTGAGATTTCCAGCCGCCTGTCAAACGGGGTTCGGGAGCTCGATGAACTCCCACTCGAGCTCGAAGCGGTCGGCTACGCGGGCCGCCAGTGCCTGGACGCCGAGCCGCTCCGTTGCGTAGTGGCCAGCGGCGACGAAGGTGATCCCGAGCTCGCGGGCGAGGTGGAGGCTCGGCTCCTCGGGCTCGCCGGTCAGGAGTAGGTCGTAGCCCGCGGCGGCCGCCTCTGCCAGGTACCGGCCGCCGCCGCCCGAGACGATTGCGACGCGCTTGATCGGATCGGGTCCCTCTGCGAACACGAGCGGATCGGACGCGATCTGCTCCCGTACGCGGCCGAGAAAGGTCGCCAGCGGCTCGGGTGCCGGCAGGCAGCCCGCACGGCCGATGCCCGCGAAGGGCTTGTCCACGGCGAGCCCGACCGCGCGGGCGAGGAGCGCGTTGTTGCCCACCTCGGGGTGGGCGTCGAGCGCCAGGTGGTAAGCGGCGAGCGTCAGGTCGGCGGCGAAGAGCGCCTCCAGGCGCCGCCGGACGTGCAGGTCGACCACTCGCGGCTCTTTGTCCCACAGGAGACCGTGGTGGACGAGGAGGAGCTTGGCTCCCGCCGACGCGGCGCGTTGGAACAGCTCCAGCGAGGACGAGACGGCGCAGGCGATCTTCGTGACCTCGTCCGCGCCGGCGACCTGCATCCCCTGCGGCCCGTAGTCCTGGAACGACGCCAGGTCGAGCAGCTCGGCCGCGTAGTCGAGGATCTCGTCACGCCGTGCCATCCGTGAGCGATTGTGTCAGCCGCTCGGGTACCCTGTATCCCGCCTCGGGGTGTGGCGCAGCCTGGTAGCGCGCTCCGTTCGGGTCGGAGAGGTCCCCAGTTCAAATCTGGGCACCCCGATCACGCGGGGGAACCCATGGTTCCCCCGCGGGCCCCCTCCTTCGCTCGCTCGCTTCGCTCGCATCGCCTGCTGACGGCGAATGGTTGTGGGCTGCGCCCGCGCATGTCGGGCGCGGCGGCGAACGGCCTCGGCCAGGCTCGGAGCAATTCTTAGCTTCCTCTCAGCGTTCTCTCAGTCAATAGGCCTAGGTTTGCCTGCATGGACATCAGACCGTACGGCCTCATTCCCGACGGGTTCCGTGGAGGAGACGGGACACCGTTCGGCGGCCCGCTCGTGCAGCACGCCGACGGGAGTGGCCCAGACGCGCTCGTGTGGGCGATCTTCGCGCTCCTGCTGGTGCTGCTCCTGCTTGCGATCGCGACACTCGCGATCGACGTTTACCACCGCCGTCGCGACGCGCGGCCAGCGTCGGAGCCGGTTGGGGACGCGCCGCCTCCCACACACGGCAACTCGAGCAGTGCATTGGCGGTGTTGGACGACCGCTACGCGCGCGGCGAGATTGCTCGTGACGACTACCTGCGGACAAGGGACGACCTTCGCGGGGCGACCGATGCTCCCACGCAGGTGATCTCTCCGGACCCGGAGCCCGCTTAGTCGACGAGCCCCGACGTGTAAACCTCGGGGCGTGACCCTGCGGGCCGTCCTCTTCGACGTCGACTTCACGCTGGCCAAGCCCGGCCCCGACCTTGGGCCTGAGGGCTACCGGCGGATGGGGAAGCGGTACGGCCTCGAGCTCGACCCAGGCCGTTACCCGGAGGCGCGGGCGGCTGCGCTCGCGTCGCTCGAGCGCCATCCGGAGCTACGCCACGACGAGGAGCTCTGGTTCGCCTTCACGGAACGGATCGTCCGCGGCATGGGCGGCGACGCCGACCAGGCGAGAGACCTCGCCGTCGAGATGACGCGTGCCTGGGAACGCTCGGAGAACTTCGACCTCTACGAGGACGTGCTCCCGGTGCTCGGCGCGCTGCGCGGCAGGGGGCTGAAGCTCGGCCTCGTCTCGAACGGCGGCCGCGAGATCTCCGACTTCGTCGCGCATCACCGCCTGGACGTCGACTGCGCCGTCGCCTCGCGCGCGCACGGGTGGATCAAGCCGCACCAGTCGATCTTCCTCGCCGCCCTCGAGCTGATCGGTGTCGCGCCCCCAGACGCGGCGATGGTCGGCGACTCGGTCGAGGACGACATCGAGGGCGCCGCCGCGCTCGGTATGCGCACCGTCCTGATCGACCGCGAGGGCCAGCACCCGTACGACGTCGAGCGGCTCCCCGACCTTTGGGGTCTGCAGGCGGCGCTCCGGCTCGACTAGGTGCCTATTTCGGCGCGCCAGGCGTCCGTGTGCTCCCCCAGCGCGGGCGCGCGTCCGTCGGGCTCGAAGCCGAACTCCGCAGCCGCCTCGTCGATCGTCCACACCGGTCCGGCCGAGACGTCCTCGCCGTCCATCAGCTCGAGCCAGTCCGCGAGCGGCCGCCCGACGATCGCCGAGCCGAGCTCCTGTGCGACCGCCTCCTGGTCCGGGTCGAACTGGCGGTCAGCGAGATCGGGCCGGCCGACGAGCTCGCAGAGCCGCTGCCAGAACTTCGGCTCCAGCGCGCCCACCGTCAGCCAGCGACTGTCCGCGGTGGGGTAGATCCGGTAGCAGGCGATCCCGCCGGTGAGCAGGCGCTCCGGCAGGCCCCCGAGCCGGTGCGCGACCAGGCGGTGGGAGCCGTGCGTCATCGAGACGACGACCTGCGCGCCGCGGCCGGTGCGTTCCCGCTCCAGTAGCGCCGCGACAACGTCGAGCGCGGCGCAGAGCCCGCCTGCGGCAAGATCGGCGATCTGGGTCGGCGGCATCGCAGGCGCGGTGTCAGCGAGGACCCCGGCCCAGCCGAGGTAGTTGACGTCGTGGCCGGCGCGGAGCTCGTGGCGGTTGCCGACGCCGAACCCGGTCACCGCGCACAGGACCGCCGTCTCCGGTACGACCACCCCGAGCCGCTCCAGCACACCCGGCCGGAAGCCGTCGAGGACGACGTCGGCGCGGGCGCACAGGCCGTTCGCCAGCGCAAGCCCCGCGGAGGTCTTCAAATCGCAGACGACCGACTCCTTGCCGGCGTTCACGGCCTCGTGCCAGGCGAGCACCATCGACCGCATCGGGTCACCCTCGGGCGGCTCGACGCACACGACGCGAGCTCCCAGCCGCGCGAGCTCGCGGCTCGCGAACGGCCCGGGCAGGTACCGGGTGAAGTCGACGACGAGCGTGTCGATGAGCGCAGGCATGGCCCAATGATGAGCACAGAGAGGGACGGGTCTGACAGACCTGTCCCCGTTCCTTTTACTATGGGCAAGCCTTGACTGACGGGTCAATCGCCCCGGAGGAGAAGCCCCGGCTCCTGCTCGATTCGTCGGTCCGGTGACGACCCGCCGCGGCCTCGTCTGGATCCTGGGGCTGGGTGCCTTCGGCCTCGCCTTCTCGATCACGACGACGGCCGCCTACCTGCCGCCGCTGCTCGAGAAGTTCACCGACTCGAACACGATGATCGCCGCCGTGCTGGCGGCGGAAGGTGCCTTCGCGCTCACGCTCCCGCTGGTGATCGGCCCGTGGAGCGACACGTTCCAGACACCGATGGGGCGTCGCCGACCGTTCATGCTCGCCGCCCTCGGCCCGATCGGCTTCTGCCTGGCGATCGTCGCCTTCATGCCGAACATCTGGACGGTGACGCTGATCGTCCTGGCGTTCTTCTTCGCCTACTACGTCTACGAGCCGCCCTACCGCGGGCTGTACCCCGACGTGCTCCACGAGAGCCTGTACGGTCGCTCGCAGGGCATCCAGCACGTCCTCCGTGGCACCGCGCTCGGGATCGCCCTCGTCGCGGGCGGCTTCCTCTTCAAGGTCTGGCACCCGGCTCCTTTCCTGCTTGCATCGGTCGCGACCACTGCGGCGTGCGGGGCGGTGATTCTCTGGGTGCACGAGGCGGAGAGCGAGGGCTCGCGGGTCTTCCGTGGGCTGCGCAGCTACGTGAAGACGAGCTGGACGGTGTTCTGGGAGGTCCCCGAGGTCAGGCGGTTTCTCTTCGCGAACGCCGCGTGGGAAGGAACCTTCGCGGCGATGCGAACGTTCGTCGTCCTGTACATCACCAAGGGTCTCGGTCAGCCGCTCTCGACGTCCTCGGCGGTGCTGGCGACCGTCGCGGTCGGGTACGTGATCGCCGCACTCGGCTCCTGGAAGCTCGGCAACCGGTGGGGCCTGGCCCGTGTGATCTTCGGCGCGTCGTTCGTCTACGGCGCGGGGCTGCTCGTCGCGGGACTCGCCCAGGAGTGGCACAACTGGTACTACGGTCTGATCCTTCCGGTCGCCGTGGCGGGCGGCACGGTGATGACGCTCTCGTGGGCGCTGCTCTTCAAGCTGATGCCTGCCCAGCATCGCGGCGCGATCTCCGGCCTCGCGACCACGACGAAGGGGCTCGGCCTCCTCATCGGGCCGCTCGTCGCCGGCGTGATGATCGACGTCATGAAGCCGTACCTCTCGAAGACGGACGGCTACGGGATTCTCTGGCCGGTCTGCGCGCTGCCGGTGATCGTGGCGATCCCGCTGGTCGCCTCGCTGATTCCCCATGAATCGGCTAGTGGCAGCGCGGAGCCCCAGCCGAGCTGAGGCCGAAGCCCCAGACCTTTCCCGCGTAAACGTAGAACTGGGTCTCGACCGTGCCGCGCCGCAGGACGAGGGCCGAGTACGTGCCGCACTCGGCCCTGGGTAGGACGCCGTAGAGGGCCGTCACCGTCGCCTCCGGGTCGCCGATCCGGAGCCCGCGGTTCGTGTGCCAGCCCGCGGGCGCCCTGAGGGTGTAGAAGCTCTCCGCCGCACCGGCCCGGAAGGAGACGGCTGCTCCCTGCGGCGTGAACCGCCGGTACGTGAAGAACCAGGTCGGACGCGCGCAGCCCCGGCAGACGCCGTATCGCCTTCCCCACGTGGCCGTGACCTGAGTACCCGTGGCGCCGAGCCGCAGTCCGGCGAAGCCGCGTCCCGGGACGACCGTCGCGTGCTGCGGGAGGCCGAGCACGATTGCGGCGAGCACGGCGGCGAGCATGTCAGGGAGAATAGGCGCGTGCGGCGCTTCAACCTGCTCACCGACCCGCTCGAGGCCGAGGACGAGTTCTACCGCCCCGGCTACGCCAAGCGAAGCGCAGCCGTCGACGAGGCGATCGGCGGGGCAAGGATCGGCGCGGCAGTCTACGAGCTCGAGGACGGAGAGCGCGTCTGTCCGTACCACTACCACCATGGCGTCGAGGAGTGGCTCGTCGTCATTGCGGGCACGCCGACCGTGCGGACGCCTGACGGAGAGCAGCAGCTGCGCGCCGGGGACGTCGTCTGCTTCCCCGGCTCACCCGAAGGGGCGCACACCGTTCACGGCCCCGGACGCGTGCTGATGCTGTCCGACGAGGTCTGGCCCGCCGTGGTCGTGTATCCCGACAGCGACAAGATCGGCGCCCGGCCGGGCCCACCGGGAACCCATCCCGAGGATCGAGCGAACTTCCGCCGCTCCGACGCGGTCGACTACTGGGACGGCGAACCGTGAGGGTTGCCAACCTGTACGACGTCGAGACGACGCGGGACGCGGACGACCCGCCCGGCTACGAGACGCCGTACGCGCGCGTGGGGCCGCTGGTGGGTGGCGCCGCGCTCGGCGCGAGCGTCTACGTCCTGAACGAGGGCCAGAGCGTCTGCCCCTACCACTGGGAGACGGACGAGGAGTGGCTGCTCGTCATCGCCGGCCGGCCGACCATACGGACGCCGGAGGGTGAGGACGAGCTCGAGCCCGGCGACGTCGTCTGCTTCCCTGCGGGTCCGGAGGGAGCGCACAAGGCGACGAACCGGTACCCGGAGCCGGCGCGGATCGTCATCTTCTCGACCAAGAACCAGCCCGGGGTCGCGGTCTATCCCGACTCGGACAAGGTCGGCGTCTGGCCGCCTGGGAAGCTTTTCCGCCTCGGCGACGCGGTGGACTACTGGGACGGCGAGTAGCGCGGGAGAACCAATGGTTCCGCCGCGCTTCGCGTGCGGGGCGACCGTCCGCGCGATAAGCAAACCTGCCGCGGCCGGCTTTCTCCCGCGGCCCCTCTCCTTCGCTCGCTCGCTTCGCTCGCTTCGCCTTCTGCCGGCAGACGTTCCGTAGCCGCGCCCGCCATGTCGGTCGCGGCGGCGAAGGACTAGACGCGGGTGAGCGGCGCGCCCCAGGAGACGAGCGGCGACATCTCGCCGGTGTGGCCGTTCAGGCGGCGGTAGCCGAGCGCGTGCTCGGCCTGCATCATCTTGTGGATCTGCGTCGTGCCCTCGTAGATGATCGGCGCGCGCGCGTTGCGGAAGTACCGCTCCAGCCCATATTCGGCCGAGTAGCCGTACGAGCCGTGCACCTGGATCGCCATGTTCGCGGCGTCGAGTGCCGACTCGGTCGCATGCCACTTCGCCAGTGACGTCTCGCGGGTCGAGCGCTTGCCCTCGTCCTTCATCCAGGCCGCCTGCATGACGAGCAGCTTCGACGTCTCGTACCCGAGCACCATCTTCGCGATCATGTCCTGCACGAACTGGTAGCGGCCGATCGCCTGCCCGAACGTCTCCCGCTCCCGTGCGTACTCGACCGACCGCTCCAGGCACGCCCGGATGACGCCGCACGAGCCCGCGGCGACGGTGAAGCGGCCGTGGTCGAGCGAGTGCATCGCGACCTCGAAGCCCTGCCCCTCCTCGCCGAGGCGGTTCTCGGCCGGCACCTCGACGTTCTCGAAGAACAGCTCCCCGGTCGAGCCGGCCCAGACGCCGAGCTTGTTCTCCGTCTCGCGGGTCGTGACGCCGGGCCACGTCCGCTCGACGATGAACGCCGTCATCCCCTTGTGGCCGGCCTCCGCATCGGTCTTCGCGACGACGAGCTGGTGGTCGGCGACGGTCGCGTACGAGATCCAGTTCTTCTGACCGTTCAAGACGTAGACATCCCCCTGCCGCCGTGCGCTCGTCCGCATCGCCGCCACGTCGGAGCCGGCGCCGGGCTCGGTCAGCCCGAAGCAGCCCAACTTCTCGCCTCGGGCCTGCGGGACCAGGTAGCGCTGCTTCTGCTCCTCGGTCCCGTAGCGCAGCAGCGACAGCGAGTTGAGCCCGACGTGGACGGAGATGAGCGTCCGGAAGGCGGACTCACCCCGCTCGATCTCCTCGCAGGCGAGCGCCTCGGAGACGAAGTCGAGGCCCGAGCCGCCGTACTCCTCGGGTATGACGATCCCGAGAATCCCGAGCTCGGCCATCCCCTCGATCAGCTCGAGGTCGAGTTTGTGCTCGATGTCGTTCTGGACCGCGACGGGCAGGACGCGCTCGTCGACGAACGCGCGGACGGTGTCCTGGATCAGCCGCTGCTCGTCGGTGAGCTCGAAGTCCACGGGGCGAGTCTAGACTGACCACTCAATCGAGCGAGGAAGCGAGGGCGAAATGTCCATTGCCGACCACGTCGTGGCCGACGGCGTGTCGTTCTCCCTGACCGACGAGCAGCGTTCGCTGCGTGAGCTGGCGCACGATTTCGCAGAGCGCGAGATCCGTCCGAAGGCGGCCGACTACGACGTGAACATGACCCACCCCGCCGACGTGATCGCGAAGGCACATTCGGTCGGGCTGATGAACCTGCAGGTTCCGGCCGAGTACGGCGGGCCGGAGCTGGGCCTGTTCGACGGCGTGCTCGTCGGCGAGGAGCTGAACTGGGGGTGCTCCGGTATCGGGACCTCCCTCGGCTGCAACGGCCTCGGTGCCGGTCCGGTGATCGCAGCCGGCACCGACGAGCAGAAACGGCAGTGGTTGCCGCCGCTGATCGACGAGCCGATCACCTGCTCGTTCGCCCTCAGCGAGCCGGATGCAGGCTCAGACGTGGCACGGATCAAGACGACCGCCACGCGCCGGGGGGACGAGTACGTCCTCAACGGCTCGAAGACCTTCATCACCAACGCCGGCTACTCCGCATGGACCGTCGTCTTCGCCAAGACCGACCCGGACCAGGGTCACCGCGGCATGTCCGCCTTCATCGTTCCGATGGACACGCCCGGCGTGACCGTCGAGCAGCACCTCGACAAGATGGGCCAGCGCTCGACCGACACGTCTGCCTTCGCCATGCACGACGCGGCGATCCCGAAGGCGTTTCGGCTCGGCGCCGAGGGCGACGGCTTCAAGATCGCGATGCAGACGCTCGACCGCACCCGCCCGGGCACCGCGATCGGAGCGGTGGGCGTCGCACGGGCGGCATTCGAGTACGCCTGCGAGTACTCGAAGGAGCGGGTGACGTTCGACCAGCCGATCGCCATGCACCAGGGCGTCAACTTCCTGATCGCCGACATGGCAACGAAGATCGAGGCGGCCCGGCTGCTCACGTGGCAGGCGGCGTGGATGCTCGACAACGGCTGGGACCGAAAGGCGACGCTCTACTCGTCGATGGCCAAGCGCTTCGCCGCCGACACGGCGATGGAGGTGACCACGGACGCCGTCCAGATCTTCGGCGGGTACGGCTACATGAAGGAGTACCCGGTGGAGAAGCTGATGCGGGACGCGAAGCTGTACCAGATCTACGAGGGCACCTCGCAGATCCAGCGGCTCGTGATCGCCCGGGACGTTCTCATGCCCCGGGACTGATGTCGCTCGAGATCGACCTCAGCGGCCGCGTCGCACTGGTGACCGGGGGCTCGCGCGGGCTCGGCCGGGCCGACGCGCTGACCCTCGCCAGGGCCGGGGCGGACGTGGTGATCGCCGACATCCAGGTCGAGTCGGAGACCACCGACGAGGAAGCGGGGCGCTACGGACCACTGGCCCAGGTCGCCCGTGCGCAGGGCCTCGTCTTCACAGAGGCGACGGCGAAGGAGATCCAGGAGATGGGCCGCCGCGCCGCGGCGGTCAAGTGCGACGTCACCGACCGCGTGCAAGTGGACGCGACCGTCGCGCGGATGGTCGATGAGCTCGGCTCCGTCGACATCCTGGTCAACAACGCCGGCACGCTCGACCACGTCGCGCAGTTCGGCGACCAGAACCCAGAGCTGTGGGAGCGTGACCTGCGGGTCAATCTGACGGGCGCGTTCAACTGCGCGCAGGCGGTCTGGCCGCACATGAAGGAGCGTGGGTGGGGGCGGATCGTGAACATGTCGTCGATCGCGGGAACGCTCGGCGGTTTCGGTCAGGCGAGCTACTCGTCCACGAAGGCGGGCCTGCTCGGCCTGACCAAGTCACTGGCACTCGAAGGCGCTCGGCACGGGATCACGGTGAACGCGATCGTGCCGGGGGTGATCGGCAGCGAGGTGTTCTCGTTCGGTAATCCGGCGATGAACGAGCGGATGGTCAAGCGGACGGCGATGCGCCGGGTCGGGGAGCCGCAAGACGTCGCGAACGCGATCGCCTTCCTCTGCTCCGATCTCGCCGGCTACATCACCGGCGTCGGGCTGAACGTCAGCGGCGGGATCGAGCTCTTTACGTTTTAGTCTGTGCTCGCCGGCTCGGTCGCCGGCGAGCGTCCCATGAGTGACCCCGTTGTCTTCCTGGAGCGGTTTCCCGACGAGCACATCGTCGTTCTGACGTTCGACCGGCCGCCGCTGAATGCGATCGACGAGCAGGTCGTGACCGAGCTCGCGGAGGCAACCGCAGAGCTCTCGGCCGACGAGGGGACGCGGGCGGTCCTCGTTCGCAGCGCGCTCGAAGGCGTCTTCATGGCGGGCGCGGACATCATCGAGTTCCAGCGAATCGCATCGGTGCCAGGCACCCGCCGTTTCGATGTTGAGGTGCCTGGCTCCGATTCCGTTTCCCTCGACCGTGCACTCGTCGCGCAGCAGGTGTTCACGCGTTTCGCCGAGCTGCCGCAGCCGACGGTCGCCGCGATCAACGGCCACGCGCTCGGGGGCGGTCTCGAGCTCGCCCTCGCCTGCGATTTCCGATTCGCGGCGCGCGTCGACGGCGCGCTGATCGGGCTGCCGGAGGTGCGGCTCGGGCTGCTGCCCGGGGCGGGCGGGACCCAGCGCCTGACGCGGATCGTCGGCCCGGCACGGGCCACCGAGCTGATCATGAAAGGGATCCAGCTCTCGCCGGAGGAAGCGGCGGACGACGGCATCGTCCACTTCCTGGTCGAGCCCGACGAGCTCGACGCGAAGGCGCGCGACTACGCCGTCCGCCTCGCTCGTCAGGCCCCGATCGCGCTGCGAGGGATCAAGCGGGCGATCCGGGCCGCCTCGACCACTGACGGTCTGTCCGTCGAGGCCGACGCGTTCAGAGAGGTCCTCGCTTCCGAGGACGCGCAGGCGGGCGTGAAAGCGTTTCTGGATGGTGAACGGGCGACCTTCTCCGGTACGTAAAATGCCCGCTTTGGCGCCGGTGCCGGCCTTTGGCCGGAACCGGCTGCGGATTCGCGGAGCACGCCTGTCGCGTGGCTAGACTGCTGGGCGTTGCGTCTCGAGGCGGGAGTCACCCAATCCCCGTACTACCTGCGTCGCCGTCGTCAGGCTCGAGCTCGCCGCATCAGGCGGGCTTCGGCGGCCGCGGTGGTGCTGCTCGCCCTGCTCGCGGTCGCGTTCGCGCTCGTCTATGCGGGGTCCGCCGGGACGATCGCCAAGGGCGTCACCATCGACGGCGTCGACGTCGGCGGCCTCTCCACCGCCGAAGCGTCGCGCGTCCTCGAGCAGCGCGGCCGAGTCGCCCTGACCCGGCCGATCGAGGTCGTCGCCGGCGGCCGGACGTTCCGCCTCACCGCCACCCAGATCGGCTTGACGCCAGACTGGTCGGCCGCGGTTGCCTCGGCTCGCCGGGAGGGCGACGGGTTCGCGCCGCTGCGCGGATTCAAGCGGCTGAAGCTTCGCCTCAGCGGAGCCGACGTCGACGTCCCCGCCACGTATCGCGCGGGTGCGCTTCGGGCTCAGCTGGCGCGGATCGCCGCCAAGGTCGACCATCCTCATCGCGAGGCCGCGCTCGTCCTCCACGGGCTCCGGCCGGCGATCGTCCCGGCGCAGACCGGCAGGGTCCTCGACCGGCAGGCGGCCGGCGCGGCGATCGTCGCCGCGCTGTCCTCGATCTCGCGGGACGGCAACGTGGCTCTGCCGATGAAGGTCGACCAGCCGCGGGTGACGAGCACGACGCTGGCCGTTGCTCGCACTCAGCTCGCGACCGCCGTCTCGGCGCCCGTGGTGCTCACGCTCGGGCCGACGCGTTACCGGATCCCGCGCTGGCGGATCGCCACGCTGCTGAAGCTGCCGAAGAACGGCGCGACGAAGCTCCGGATCGGCGGTCCGGCGGCCGACGCGTTCTTCGAGGCCAAGCAGCGGGTGGTCGACACGCCGGCCCACGACGCCCAGTTCGTCGTCACCACCAACGGGATTCACGTCAGGCCGTCGACTGACGCGAGGGTGCTGGACGTGCCGAAAACGGTGGACGGGCTGCTCGCCGCCGCGGTCCGGCCGGTGAACCGGACGGCCGCCATCGCGGTTGCCACGCAGCCGCCGAGCCGGACGACGCAGGACGCCCTCGCGATGGGCATCACCGGGCTCTACTCGAGCTACACCACCTACTACGGCGGCGTCCCGAACCGGATCCACAACGTGGAGGTCGTCTCGCACCTGGTCGACAACACGCTGATCCCGCCGGGCAAGGAGTTCTCGTTCAACGGGACCACCGGAGAGCGCAATGCGGCGAAGGGGTTGCTCGAGGCGCCGGTGATCATCAACGGCGAGCTCCAGAACGGCCTCGGCGGCGGCACCTGCCAGGTCTCCACGACGGTGTTCAACGCCGCGTACGAGGGTGGACTGCCGATCACGGCACGGACGAACCACGCGCTCTACATCAGCCACTATCCGCAGGGCCGCGACGCGACGGTCAATTACCCGGACACCGATCTCAAGTTCGTCAACGACACGGGCCACTGGCTGCTCCTGCGCACGTTCGTCAGCTCCAGCTCGCTGACCGTCAACCTGTACGGCACTCCGGAGCACCGGCGGGTCGTGAGCGACACCGCACCGCTCGTCACCACCGGGCCGGTCCCGGAGAAGATCGTCAGGGACCCGAACCTCCTCATCGGCGAGCGGGTCGTCGACCACCAGGGCTCGCCGCCGCTCTCGACCAGTGTGAACCGCAAGGTCTACGACGAAAACGACAAGCTGCTGTACGACAACTCCTGGTATTCGAGCTACGTCGGCGACAAGTCGATCATCCGCGTCGGGACGAAGAAGAAGCCGAAGCCCAAGCCGAAGCCGAAGCCGGTCACGCTGAACGACTCGCCCTCGAACTACCTGCAGACGGAGACCGTTCCGGCCACGACCGAGCCGACCACGACGACGACCACCGCGACGACGACAGCCGGCTAGAGCGCGCGTGCCAGAGCTTGCTCTGGCTTGCGCTCCGTTTCTAGTTTCTCTCGACCTCGGCGATCGACTCCGCCAGCCAGCCAGGAAAACGCGTCGGCCGCAGCGTCTCGCGATCGACGAACGCGTGTTGTGTCCAGCCGTCGGCGACGGGCTCTTCCCCCCGAGCGAGCACGTACTCGAAGCGGAAACGGGCGCCGCGGAGGTCGACGACGCGCGCATTGATGGTCACGACGTCGTCGAAGAACACCGGCCTCAGGTAGCGGACGTGCGACTCCACCGTCAGGGCCTCGTAGCCCTCGGCCTGGATCGTCCGGTAGCCGCCGCGGAACCGCGCCAGGTACGCGATGCGTGCCACCTCGTACCACACGAGGTAGGAGGCGTTGTGCGCGATCCCCTGGGCGTCGGTCTCGGCGAAGCGGACCGTGACCTCGGTCGAGAAGTTGAAGCCCTCCATGGACTCGCCTACTATCGCCGGGCGACGCGGAGCGTGTCGAGCACTGCTCTCGCTCGGGGGACGAGCGCGCGCGGTGCCTTTCGCCCGAGCAGCACGTAGGCGGCGAACGAGCGCCCGTGCTCGGCCCACTCCGTGCCACCGCCTGGTCCCGGCCAGCACTCGATCGCAGGGGCGGGCCGGATCGGGAAGGCAAAGTGCCGCGGCCGCTTTGGTCCGACCCCGAGCTTCATCCCGCCGAGCGGCTTCGTCCACTCGACGACCACCACGGCGGAGGCGTTCTCCGGGAAGACGTAGCCGGCAACCTGTGCGTCGCAGCGTCCTGTCAGCCTCGGCCCGATCTTGCCGGAGGCGACAGCGAGCCGCGTGAGTGGATTCGTAACCCGGCCCTGCACGGGCATGGTCGCGTACCAGCCCGGCGGAAGGGCGACCGTGACACCGCCGCTGCCCGCCCGCGGCGGCGCTGCGACGACGAGCGCGAGCCCCGCGATCGCGTACAACTTCGGCCTGTGTCCGCCGAGCATCTCGCTGCGCTGATCCTAGATGCCCAGCCGTGCGTCGTCCTCACCGGCGCGGGCGTGTCGACGGAGAGCGGCATACCTGACTTCCGGTCGCGGACCGGTCTCTGGGCCAAGTACGACCCGATGGAGTACGCGACAATCGACGCCTTCCGCCGCGATCCGGTGAAGGTCTGGGACTTCTACTCGAAGCGGCTCGGCGTTCTGGCGGAGGCGGAGCCGAATGCTGCGCACCTTGCCCTCGCGGAGCTCGAGCAGCTCGGCTTGGTCGACGCGGTGGTGACCCAGAACGTCGACCGTCTGCACCACGCGGCCGGCTCGCGGCAGGTGATCGAAGTCCACGGCTCGATCCGGTCTGCGTCGTGTCTCGCCTGCGGTCAGAAATACAGTCTCGGGGACAGGATTAATCCTGTCCCCGAGGCGGTATCTCCTGAGCGCGTCGCGGAGCTGCTCCCGGTGCCGACGTGCACCGAGTGCGGTGCCGTCCTCAAGCCCGACGTGGTCATGTTCGGCGAGCTCCTGCCTGTCGGCGCCCTCGAGGAGGCTTCGGCTCTGGCGCACCACGCGGGCCTCCTGCTCGTCGTCGGCTCGTCGCTCGAGGTCTACCCGGTCGCAGGTCTTCCCGAGAACACGCTGCAGGCGGGTGGGCGGCTCGCGATCGTCAACCGAGGCCCGACGCCGTACGATCGGCGGGCGGACCTGAAGGTCGACGCGTCCGCGGCAGAGGTGCTCGCCGCCGTCGCGCTTCACGTTCGGGCGACGATTCGGCGACAATGAAGGCTTGAAGCTCGCTGCGGTTGCCACGATCTGCGTTGCGGCGCTTGCGTCGGCGTCCGCGGCTGCGAGCCCCACCCCGCGGCCCGTGTCGCCGCATTGCCGTGGCGGCGTTCTCCACCCAGTCGGCACCCAGGTTGCCGCCTACGCGGCAGTCGTGAACGGCAAGACGCGGGCGTACAGGCGACCGAACGGCGGGCTGCGCGCCAGCTTCTCGAAGCTGACCGGCCTCGGCTATCCGACAACCTTCTGGATCGTCGGCGCGATCCTGAACAAGCGGTGTGCAGCGATCTGGTACCGCGTGAAGCTGCCGATCAAGCCCAACGGCGTCATCGGCTACGTTCGCCCGCGGGACGTCTCGGTCGAGAAGGTGACGACGAGGATCTCGGTCGACCTCTCCCGTCGCGAGCTCCTTCTGTATCGGCGTGGGAAGCTCGTCCTCAAAACTCCGGTCGCCGTCGGCTCACCGTCCACGCCGACTCCGATCGGCCGGTACTTCGTCAGCCAGCGGATCAAGACATCGAACCCAGGGGGCCCCTTCGGCCCGCTGGTGCTCGCCGTTTCCGCGTTCTCGAACGTCCTCCAGGGTTGGGCGGAGGGCGGCCCGATCGCGATCCACGGGACGAACGCCCCGTGGACGATCGGCCGTGCAGCCTCGCACGGGTGCATCCGGGTCCGGAACGAGACGCTCACGCGCCTCTACGCGGCAACCCCCGGCGGCACGCCTGTGGTGATCCATCCGTAAGCATCCGCGGTCCCAGCTATCCTCCCGGCCTATGGCGCAGCGAAAGAAGCAACAGAAGGACGTGATCCAGCGGCTCGCGGACAGCGGCGAGGAGGCGCTCCAGAAGTTCATCGCCGACCTCCCCGGCGGCACGAAGGTGGTCGGCGCCGCGAACTCGCTCTTTGCCAGGATCGACGAGCTGACCAAGCGTGTGCGGAGCCTCGACCCGCTCGAGCACCGAGTCGCCGAGCTCGAGAAGCGGCTGGACGCGCTGACCAAGCCGCCGAAGGCCAAGCCGGCCGCCAGGCGGACGACCGCCGCGCGGAAGACCTCCGCGAGCCGGACCCGGAAGCCGACAAGCTAGAAGCAGCGTCGGTGCCAGAGCTTGCTCTGGCTTCGAAGGCTAGAGGCAGCGTCGGTGCCAGAGCTTGCTCTGGCTTCGACTCCGTTTCAAGGCACGCGCAGGCGGAGCGCCTGCGGCACGAGCTCGAAGCGAACGGGCGTCGTCCCGGGCTGCTCGCCGTCGAGAACGATGGGCAGCGGCGACGAGGCGTTCACGCGGAGCACGCGCGCCCGCACGATCTCGACCTTCGGGTGCGAGACATGAGTGCCCCGGTAGATCTTGGGGAACGTGGTCACGAACTCGGCCTTGGAGAAATCGCCGATGAGCACGACGTCGAAGCCGCCGTCGTCGGGCGCCGCCTCCGGCGCCACCCACATCCCGCCGGCCGTGTAGTCGCCGTTCATCGCCAGCGCCTCGAGCAGCCTCGCGTCGCGGCGCTCGCCGTCGATCTCGATCGTCATGTCCGCCGGCTGCCAGCGACTGAACACCGCGATCGTCGCCCACAGGAAGGAGAGCCTCCCGCCGAGCGCCTTCGTCGTCTGGTTGGCGCGCCGGGCGATCGCACCGCTGATCCCGGCGCCGGCGAAGTTGGCGAAGAAGGCGGCGGCCTCTCCCTCGTCCGTCGTGTAGGTCGCGCGCCCGGCGTCGATTGTCCGGATGCGGCCCGCTCGTGCCACCTCGATCGCAGCGCCCAGGCGTCGCGGGATCCGGAGGCTGTGGGCGAAGTCACGCCCCGTGCCGAGCGGAAGGATCGCGAGCTCGACGCTCGAGCCGAGGCCGGCCCGCAGGAGGCCGTCGGCGACCTCGTGGACCGTGCCGTCGCCGCCGACGACGACGAGCTCCGTCGCGCCGTTCCGCACCGCCTCGCCGGCAAGCTCGGCCAGGTGGCCGGGGTACTCCGAGATCAGCGCATCTCCGCGTAGGCCGGCTTCGCCCGCCCGCCGGGCGATGTCGGGCCAGCGCCGACCGGTCGAGCCATTGTCCGACGCCGGGTTGACCAGAAATACCGTCTTCGCCGCCGCCTCCGGCATCGGCGAAGACTAGAGGGCGTTGCTAGTCATTTCGAGCGTTAGCTCGAAATGACCGTCACGGCCAGCTCCGTCATCTCGTCCACGGCTTTGCGTAGATCCTCGTCGGTGATGCGCTTGAACTCACCCTCGACGACCACGTCGCTGACCGTGAGCAGACAGCCGGCCTGGATCTTCTTGAGCGCGCCGAGCGTGAACAGCATCGCCGCCTCCATCTCGACCGCGAGGATGCCGCGGTCCGACCAGCGCTGGTACTGCCCACCGTCCGGGTTGTAGAAGACGTCGCTGGAGACGACGCCGCCGACCCGGACCTTCTTGTCGAGCGCCTTTGCGTGGTGGACGGCTCCGTGGACGAGCTCCCAGTCGGCGGTCGGCGCGTGCGGCTCGCCGCCGATCAAGTGGGTCGGTGTCGCGTCGGCAGGCGTCGCGGAGATGGCGACGATCAGGTCCCCCATCTGCATGTCCGGCTGGAGGCCGCCGCAGGTCCCGACCCGGAGAACCTTCTTGACGCCGAGCTGGACGAGCTCCTCGATCACGATTCCCGCAGACGGGCAACCCATCCCGCTGGACTGGACGGAGACGCGCTTCCCGTGGAAGTTCCCCGTGTACCCGAGCATTCCGCGCTCGTGGTTGACCTCGACGGGCTCGTCGAAGAACGTCTCCGCGATGTACTTCGCGCGCAGCGGGTCTCCGGGGAGGAGGCACCCGTCGGCGTAGTCGCCCGGCTCGGCTCGGAGATGGATCGGCATCGCCGCGCAAGCCTACCCGTGCGCACGCTGTATAAGGACGGATAGACGTGAGCCGGACGTTCGAGCCGACGCTGCGCCAGACCCTCGCCTTCTGCGCGGAGGATCCGGTCGAACGCGTCTTCCTCGAGGACGTGGCCCGGCGGGGCCTCGGCCGGTTCGTCGCGCTGGGCGACAACGGCTCGCTGACGGCGCTCTGCCACGTCGGCGTCAACGTCGTCCCCTCAGGCCGCGGCTGCGGCGCCTTCGCCCGGGCGGCTGCGGTCGGACGGGCGCGGATGGTGATCGGCGAGGAGAGCGCGGTCGGCGAGCTCTGGGAGGCGGCCCGCAGGTACATGCCCGCGCCGCGCGAGGACCGGCCAGGGCAGCCCGTGTACTTGCTCGACAGGTCGCCGGAGCCGGCAGGGACCGGTCTGCGCGAGGCAACCCTCGCCGATCTGCAGCTGCTCGTGCCCGCGTGCGCGGCGGCGCACGAGGAGGAGATCGGGATCAACCCGCTCGACCGCGACCCGGACGGCTTCCGCTGGCGGACCCAGGCTCAGATCGGCGAGGGGCGCTCGTGGATCTGGACGGAGGGCGGGACGATCCTCTTCAAGGCCGAGGCGTCGGCGTGGACGCCGGACGCAGTGCAGCTCCAGCAGGTCTGGGTCGACCCCACCGCGCGCGGTCGGGGGAACGCGCAGAGGGGGATGCGCGACCTGTGCCGCCGGCTGCTCGAGCACGTCCCGCGTGTATGCCTGTTCGTCCGACCGGAGAACGCACCCGCGATCCACGTCTACGAGGCGATCGGAATGCGCCGCACGATCTCGTACCGGAGCTTGATCTTTTGACGCTCGCTCCGCTCGCTTCACCGGGGGGAACGGCCGGTTCCCCCCGTGGGCCCCCCTCCCTAATCGCCGCACCCAGTCGCCGTACCGGGCCGCGCCCGCCATGTCGGTCGCGGCCGCGATATGAGACGCTGGAGCGATGAAGCGGCTGCTGGCGATCATCACGTTCGCGTGGCTCGTGCGCTGGGTCGCGATCGAGGCGGCCTCGCACTACGCACGGCGGCGCGCGCGGCGTCGCAGTGGCCCGCCGCGGGCGGCCAGGTAGGTTTGCCCACGGTGAGAACGACTCTTCTACTCGTTGCTCTTCTGCTCGTGTTCGGCGGCGGCGCGGCCGCGTCACTGCAGGCGTCCCCGCGCGGAGCGAAGGAGTACCTCGCCTCTGCGCGGCAGAACGATCGGCTGGCGCTCGCCTCCCTCCTTTCCGGTCGTCCGATCGCCACCGCACTCGTACGGGTTCGCGCGTCCCAGGCCCGCCTCGCCGCGGCACTGGACACGTTAGGAGCCGCAGAGCTCCCGTCGTCCACGACCGCCGAGATACGACGTCGACTGGTCGCGGCCGCGCGGCTGCACGGCCCTGTCCTAGCGGCTCGGTTTGTCGATCCGGTTCGGGCCGGCGACGCAATCCGCGGTGCGCTCGCCGCCGAGGCGAAGGCGGCAGCCCTGCTCGGTGACGCGCCCGGAGCTCCCAGGATCGACGAGCTGCCGATCCCGGTGGCGGTGTTCGGGGCGTTCGACCTGGTCGTCGGTCCGGACGGGAAGTCGGTGTGGGTGAGCGGACCGGACGGGAGCCGGATCGTTCTCTACCCGTCGCTCGAACCGGGAACGACGCCGACCGTGTTCCGGCTGCCGCCGGGAAGCGGCCCCCGCGGTCTCGCCCTCGGGCCGGGCGGCGCCCTCTTCGTCGCGGAGACGGGAACGAACATCGGCGGCAATGCGATCGGGCGCCTGATGCCCAACGGCGACCTGAAGCACTTCTTCCTTCCTGCCGGCGCAGGCTCCCCCTGGGGAATCGCCGCCGGGCCCGACGGGAAGATCTGGTTCACGGAAGTCTCCTCCGGGAAGGTCGGGCGGCTCGATCCCGTCACCGGCACCTTCGGCGAGTTCCAGCTGCCGACCGCGAACAGCCAACCCCAGGGAATCGTCGTCGGCGCCGACGGTGCACTCTGGGGCACGGAGGCGGCCGGCAACCGCGTGTTCCGGATCACCGTGCGGGGACGCTCGACCGAGTTCCCGATCCCGACGCCGAACAGTGTGCCCGTCGCGATCGCCGTCGGCCGCTACGGCTACCTCTGGGTCTCGGAGCTCTCGGGTGGGAAGCTGCTGCGCGTCTCCAGGTCAGGCCGGATGCGCGAGTTCCCCCTCCCCGCCGGCGCACGCCCCTACGGGCTCGTCTCGGCGCCCGACGGCAACGTCTGGTTCGCCGACCGCGGCCGCAACCGGATCGGCCTGGTCACGCCGGCCGGCCGTGTCTTCGAGTTCCCGCTCCCGACCGCAAATGCGCAGCCGACGGCGATCGCCCCGCTCGGGCTCGGCAAGCTCGCCTTCAGCGAGTTCGTCGCCAACCGGGTCGGCACGCTCCGCTTCCCCACGCCCTAGTGCAGTGACAGGCTTAAGCCTGTCACTGCCGTTCGAGTGCCCTACCAGCCGTGGATACGGCTGAGTTCGATTCGCAGCGGCACGGAGAAGTCGGCGGCGAAGCCCTCCGGTGTCCACCCGAGCGCCTTGATCCGGTGCGCGTACTTCGCCAGGTAGTCAGGTACCTCGTTCGAGGGCGGGTCGTCGGAGATCCCCATCTCGCCCCAGCAGATGACGATGTCGGCGTCGATCCCGTCGCTGTCGAGGTTGAGGCTGACGTGCGAATTCGCCTCCATGTTCGCCAGCTTCTGCTTCTCCGGGCGGCTGTAGAGGAGGATCGAGCGATCGCCGTCCCAGAGGAACCAGACCGGGATCGGCCGTGGCGCGCCTCCGGCCGTGACCGTCGTCAGCCAGCCGATGATCGACCCGTGGAGCCGGCGGGTCGCATGCCGACCGAACTCGGTGGACTGGTCGAGCACTTCACTGAGCCTATCGTCGCCGCGACCGACAAGGCGGGCGCGGCACAGAGCCGTGGGCCGGCAGAAGGCAAAGCGAGCGAAGCGATCGAGCGGAGGAGAGGCTCGTGGGGGAACCAGGGGTTCCCCCACGGTTGGGGCACAATTGCCCCTGTGGACGTCCTGGAGCGGATCGAGGCGTGGATCCGCCGGCACGCGTTGATCGAGCCCGGCGGCGAGGTCGTGTGCCTCGTCTCCGGCGGTCCCGACTCCACCTGCCTCTGGCATGCGCTCGGCGAGCTCGGCTACCGCGTCTCCGCAGTGCACGTCAACCACGGACTCCGGGGCGAAGAGTCCGACGCGGACGCCGCCTTCTGCCGCGAGCGATTCGGCGCCGTCGTGATCGACGCGCCGCCGGGTCGAACCGAAGCAGAGCTGCGCGACCTCCGCTACGAGCTGACCGCCGGCCGCGGGCTACGGGCGACCGGACATACCGCGTCCGACCAGGTCGAGACGGTGCTCTACCGGCTCGCCGCGAGCGGCTCGACCCGCGGGATCAAACCGCGCCGGGAGGACGGCGTCGTCCGCCCGCTCCTCTCGGTCTGGCGCGCGGAGACCGAGGCGTACTGCGCCGCGCACGGGCTCGAGCACCGACTCGACTCGTCCAACCCGGACACCCTGCGAGGGCTGATCCGTAGCGAGATCGTCCCGCTGCTCCGTCGTCTCCACCCGGCGGCCGAGGAGAACATCCGCCGGCTGGCCGACGAGCGGCCCCGGCTACCGCACGGAATACAGGAGACACTGCTCGCCCTGCTTTCGTCGACCGACGGGACGAAGTACGCCGACCTCGGGCGAGGGTTGCGTGCGGTGCGCGAATACGACCGCGTGTCCCTCGACCGCGGCCCGGTGCGCTGGGGGCCGTGGGTGATCGAGAGCAGCCAACCGGGGCTCGAGGTTCGCACCCGGCGCCCGGGCGACCGCGTCGGCGGCCGCCGGAAGCTGCAGGACGTCTTCGTCGACGCGAAGGTGCCCCGGGCCGAACGTGACGACTGGCCCGTGGTCGTCGCCGGCAAAGAGGTTGTCGCCGTGCCCGGGATCGTGGAGGATGCACGCGTGCGGGTGACGAAGGCGTGATGAAGACCGAGCTCGACCGGGCGGTGGGCGAGGTCCTGATCGACGCCGACTCGCTGCGCGGACGCATCGTGGAGCTGGGAGAGGAGATCTCCGGCCACTACGCCGGCCAGGACCTGCTGCTGATCGGCGTCCTCAAAGGTGCGGTGTTCTTCATGGCCGACCTGATGCGACACCTGACGGTGCCGTGCGAGGTCGACTTCATGGCGATCTCGAGCTACGGCGCGCAGACCGACTCCTCGGGCGTCGTCCGGATCCTCAAGGACCTGGACATCAACATCGAGGGGCGCAACGTCCTCGTGGTCGAGGACATCATCGACTCCGGGCTGACGCTTTCTTACCTGATGCGGAACCTCGAGTCTCGCGAGCCGGCGTCGCTCGAGGTCTGCGCGCTCCTGACGAAGCCTGCCCGGCGCGAGATCGACGTGGCGGTTCGCTGGATCGGCTTCGAGATCCCCAATCGCTTCGTGATCGGCTACGGGCTGGACTTCGCAGAGCGGTACCGAAACCTGCCGTACGTGGGCGTGCTCAGCGACGACCTCATGCCCGAGGGAACCTAGCCCGATAAGGAGAACGGCGGCCCGGCCTGAAGAATCCTCCCTGCTACCCTGGGCGTAGGAAAAGCCAGTGAACCGTTTCTTCCGCAGCGCGCTCTTCCCTCTGATCGTGATCGTCCTGCTCGTCTACCTGGCGAGCCAGACGCTCATCCCGAAATCGAAGGCGCCGGAGAAGCAGACCTACTCGCAGCTGATCCAGCTTGTCCAGAACGATCCGGGCTCGATCAACGAGGTGGTTTTCAACCCGAGCAAGCTCCAGATCGTCGCCACGCTGAACGATCCGAGCTCGAAGAAGATCAAGGTCAACTACCCGAGCGACCAGTCGCAGATCCAGTTCCAGCGGCTGCTGCAGGACAAGAAGGTCAAGTTCGACTCGAAGGGGACGGGATCGTCGCCCTGGTGGTCGATTCTCACCTCGCTCTTGCCGTTCGTGATCCTGATCGGCTTCTGGCTCTTCATCATGAACTCGATGCAAGGCGGCGGCTCGAAGGTGATGTCCTTCGGGAAGAGCCGCGCCAAACGGATGGCGCCCGACTCGCCGAAGATCGGCTTCAAGGACGTCGCCGGCGTCGACGAGGCGGTCGAGGAGCTCCAGGAGATCAAGGAGTTCTTGGAGAACCCGAAGAAGTTCCAGGCGCTCGGCGCGCGCATCCCCAAGGGCGTGCTGCTGTACGGCCCGCCCGGCACCGGCAAGACGCTGCTCGCGCGCGCGGTGGCCGGCGAGGCGGGCGTGCCGTTCTTCTCGATCTCCGGCTCCGACTTCGTCGAGATGTTCGTCGGCGTCGGCGCCTCGCGTGTCCGCGACCTGTTCGAGCAGGCGAAGCAGGCTGCTCCGTGCATCGTCTTCATGGACGAGATCGATGCGGTCGGCCGCCACCGCGGCGCCGGCCTGGGCGGCGGCCACGACGAGCGCGAGCAGACGCTGAACCAGCTCCTCGTCGAGATGGACGGGTTCGAGCTGAAGGACAACATCATCCTGATCGCCGCCACGAACAGGCCCGACATCCTCGACCCGGCGCTCCTGAGGCCTGGCCGCTTCGACCGGCAGATCGTCGTCGACCGGCCGGACCGGAACGGCCGCCGCAAGATCCTCGAGGTGCACGCGAAGGGCAAGCCGCTCGCCTCCGAGGTCGATCTCGACACGCTCGCCGCCGGAACACCCGGCTTCACCGGCGCCGACCTCGCCAACCTCGTGAACGAGGCCGCGCTGCTCGCCGCCCGGCGCGGCAAGAAGGTGATCCAGCAGGAGGAGCTCGAGGAGGGGATCATGCGCGTGATCGCCGGCCCCGAGAAGCGCACCCGCCTGTTCTCGGAGGAGGAGCGGAAGATCACCGCGTACCACGAGATGGGACACGCGCTGGTCGGCCACTACCTCGAGCACACCGACGAGGTGCACAAGATCTCGATCATCAGCCGCGGCCAGGCGCTCGGCTACACGATCTCGCTGCCGCGGGAGGACCGGTACCTGACGACGAAGTCGGCGCTGATGGACCGGCTGGCGATGACGCTCGGCGGGCGCGCCGCGGAGGAGCTCGTCTTCCACGAGGTGACGACCGGCGCCGCCAACGACCTCGAGCAGGTGACCTCGACGGCGAAGCAGATGATCATGCGCTTCGGGATGAGCGAGAAGCTCGGCCCCCGCGTCCTCGGCCGGAATCACGACATGCCGTTCCTGGGCCGCGAGATGGGCGCGGAGCCGGATTACTCGGAGGAGATCGCCCGGGAGATCGACGACGAGATCCGCCGGGTGATCGAAGAGGCCCATTCGACCGCGCACCAGGTGCTGCGCGACCACATGGACGACCTCCATCGCCTGTCCGCGATCCTGATCGAGCGCGAGACGATCGACAAGGATCAGTTCGAGCGGCTCCTGGCCGGCGAGTCCGAAGCGGACGTCTTCCCGGAGGAGCCGGCCCCGGCGCCCGAGCCCGAGCCCGCTCAGCGCGAGAAGCGGCCGCGGCCTCAGCCGAAGCCGTTCCCGCTTCCGGGTGCGCTCTCGCAGCCGCCGCCCCCCGAGGGCGCAAAGCCATAGGCAGATCGACCGCTTCGCGGTCGCTCCGCTAGACAGCGCGGCTACGTTCTGACACGCTCGCGCGGTCTATGAGCGTGGCTCTAGCACGGTTGATGGCTGCCGCGGGCGCGGCGTTGGCGATCGTCGGCGTCTTTCTGGACGCGTTCCTCGACGCCAGCTACTGGGACGTGGACGGCACCCTCGCCTGGGTCGGCCTCATCCTCGGCGTCGCCGTCCTGCTCCTCGTCGCGGCCGCCTTTCTCGGCGTCGCCATGGAGGCTTGGCTGTTCGCCATCGGCGCCGCGCTCGTCGGCTACTGGGCTTGGCTGCCGGCGTTGAGCGCCTTCGGCTCCTGGGATCGCACCGGCGCCGGCATGTGGCTCTGCCTGGGCGGTGCCCTCCTGATTGCCGCCGGCTCGGCGGTCGTGCTCGTCAGGTCAGGCCAGGCGAGCACGACCCCGGCGGGCGTCTCGCTGGCCACGGCCGTCACCGGCATCGGGATCGCACTCGTGTTCCCGGGGATCTTCCTGGACGCCGAGCAGGCGACCGGCGCGCCGGGTTGGAGCTACTGGGACCCGCCCGTGTACGGTCACGGGGTCGGGATCCTGATGCTCGTCCTGGCTACCGCCTCGGCGGTCGTATTCGTCGCGACCACGCTCGGCGCGCAGACCCGTGGCCTCGACGTTGCGTTGACGCTGGTGCTCCTCGGCCTCGTCGCCTTCGATCCGGTCTGGACTGCGTTCAACGACCTGGGCGATCTCCAGGTCGGTGCGTGGCTCGCCCTCGCGGGCGGGATCCTCGCCGCCGGAGGGGCCTGGTCGGCGCGGGCCGGCGAAGCGCCGCGTGCAGCGGAAGCGCCTGCCTGAGCCCGCGCCGAGTGCTTCCGTCTAGGCCGTCGCTCCCTTGCTCGTCCAGAAGCGGTTGAGCGCGCCCTGAACCTTGATCACCCAGATGATCCAGCCGACGAGCGGAATGAGCATCCAGAAGCCGGTCACGCCGCTCACGGGCTGCTGCTGTCCCTCACGGGAATAGAGCTTCCCGACCTCAGACGGCGAGACGAACCACATCACGATCCCGACGACGATCCAGATCACGAGCCAGAGCACGCCGCCGAGGCCCTCGCCCGAGTAGCGCTTGATCTCCTCACCGGTCTTGTACGCCCAGTAGATCGAGTAGATCCCGAGCGTGACGATCCCGATGATGATCACGAAGGCGATTCCACGCGGTTTACCCAGCGGGGCCGCCGCTGCGGCGGGCGGCGCCGGCGCTGCTGCCTCAGTCATGCAGAACTCCCTTCCGAGCTCCTGGGGACAAGGCATCAGACCACGGCGCGGGCAACCGGTCAAATGAGGGACTGCCTCCGGAGGGGGACAGTCCCTACGAGCCGGCGCGGGTGGCGAACCAGGCTGCAGCCATGTCCTCGTCCCCGTGGCCGAGCTCGATCGCACGCCGGAACCGCTCGAGGGTGACCGGGGCCAGCCCGAGATCGATGCCCGCGGCGCGGGCCATCTCGACCGCGAGCCCGACGTCCTTCGCCGCCAGCTTCAACGCGAAGGCCGGCGAGTAGTCGCCCGTGACGATCTTCTCGCCCTTGATCTGCGCGTAGGGGGAATCCATCGGCCGGCCCTTGATCGCGTCGAGGAACGAGCGCTGGTCGAGCCCGAGCCCCTCCGCCAGCGCCATCGTCTCGCCGAGGTTCTCGACCAGGTTGAGGATCCAGAGATTGAGCGTCAGCTTGAGCTTCGTGCCGGCGCCAGGCTCGTCGGCGAGCCACATCACGCGGCTCGAGATCGGATCGAGGAGCTCCTCCGGGCGATCGGGGCCGGCGGCGAGGATCAGCAGCTCGCCGGCCTCCGCGGCAGGTTTCGAGCCGAGCACGGGCGCGTCGAGGAAGCGTGCGTGCCGTGCGGCGAAGCGCTCGGTGTCGGCCACGCCGACGGTCGACGACTGGATCCAGAGGACGTCCGGGTCGAGCTCCGGGACGACCGCCTCGACCGCAGGCCCGTCGGCCAGCATCGTCAGCACGGCCTCGACTCCGTCGACCGCCTGGGCCGGCGTATCGGCGACGGTTGCGCCGAGACCTTCGGCCTTCTCCCGCGAGCGGTTCCAGGCGCGGACGTCGTGGCCGGCGGCCGCGAGGTTGCGCGCCATCGCACCGCCCATGATCCCCGTGCCGAGCACCGCGACGCGCATGGCGCAAGCTTACGGATCCGACCTTGCAGGGACAGTCCCTACGATCTCCACATGCGAATCGAAGACCGCTTCCCGCGTCCGTCGGTGATGGGGATCGTCAACGTCACTCCCGACTCGTTCTCCGACGGCGGGGTCAACTTTCGTCCAGAGGACGCGATCGCCTCCGCTCGGCGCATGCTCGACGAGGGCGCCGCGATCGTCGACGTCGGCGGCGAATCGACGCGGCCCGGCGCCGAGAGCGTCCCGGTGGGGGAGGAGCTCCGCCGCGTCGTGCCGGTGCTGGAGGGCCTCGAGGGCAAGCCGGTCTCGATCGACACCTCGAAGGCAGAGGTCGCCCGACGCGCGCTCGAGCTCGGTGCAGAGCTGGTCAACGACGTCACGGCACTGCGGGGCGACCCTGAGCTCGCAGGCGTGGTCGCCGACGCAGGGGCCTACCTGTGCCTGATGCACATGCGGGGCGAGCCGCGGACGATGCAGGCCGACCCGCGCTACGACGACGTCGTCGCCGAGGTGGCGTCGTTCCTCGAGGAACGCCTGGCGTTGGCAATCGAAGCCGGGGTGCCGGAGGATCGGATCTGCCTCGACCCTGGAATCGGCTTCGGCAAGACCGTCGAGCACAACCTCGCGCTCGTTCGCCGGCTCGACGTCCTCCTCGCGCTGGGCCGCCCCGTGCTGATCGGCTTCTCCCGCAAGCGCTCGCTCGGCCGGCTGCTCGGCGATTCCGAGGCGACGACGGGCTCGCTGGCGGCGAGCCTCGCGGCTGCCGTCGCCGCCTTCGAACGCGGCGCGACCATCCTCCGTGTCCACGACGTCCGCGAGACCGTCGAGGCCCTGACCGTCGCCGAGGCGATCCGGTGATCCTTGAGCTGCACGGGCTCGAGGTCTTCGGCCGGCACGGCGTGCTGGAGGGGGAGAAGCTCGCGGGCCAGACCTTCGTGTACGACGTCGAGCTGGAGGTCGAGGAGCCGGCCTCCGACCGGATCGAGGCCGCAGTCGACTACCGGATCGTGGCGGAGTGCGTGCGCGAGGTCTCCGGCTCGCGGTCGTTCGACCTGATCGAGGCGCTCGCCGGCGCAGTTGCCGACGCGATCGTGGTCCGCCTCGGAGTCACGCACGTGCGAGTCCGGGTTCGCAAACCCCGGCCCGCCGGGATCGCCGCCGAGTGGTCCGCGGCGACGGTCGAGCGCAGTCGGGACTAGCATCGGTGCCAGACTTCAGTCTGGCTTCGATTCGGTTTCGTTGTTCCGCTCCCAGACCAGCCGCAGGCCCTGAAGCGTCAGCTCCGGGTCGACAGCGTTGATCGTCCGCGTGTGCGGCGCGATCAGCTCGGCGAGCCCGCCTGTGGCCACGACGGGCGCCTCCTGCGCCTGGAGCTCGGCGCGTATCCGGTCGACGATTGCGTCGACCTGACCGGCGAAGCCGTAGACCAGGCCGGACTGCAGCGCGGCCGTGGTCGTCTGGCTGATCACCCGCTCCGGCGCCTCGAACGGGATCTTCGGGAGCCTGGCTGCACGCGCGAAGAGCGCGTCCATCGACACCTCGATCCCCGGCGCCAGCACTCCGCCGGCGAACTCACCCGCGGCGGAGACGACATCGAAGTTCGTCGAGGTGCCGAAGTCGACGACGACCGCAGGCGCCCCATGGCGCTCGCGGGCCGCGACCGCGTTCGCGATCCGGTCCGGGCCGACCTCGCGCGGATCGTCGTAGCGGATCGCCATTCCCGTCGGCACTCCCGGGCCGAGCACGAGTAACGGAACCGCGGCCCACCGCTGGGCGAAGCTCTCGTACTCGTGGACGAGCTGCGGGACGGAGGAGCAGAGCACGATTCCGTCGAGCGAACCGAGATCGACGAACGCGCGCAGCATGACCGCCAGCTCGTCGCCCGTGTGCGTCCGGTCGGTGCCGACCCGGAACTGCTCCGCCAGGCCGTCTCCGTCGAACAGCCCGATGACGGTCTGGGTGTTGCCGACGTCGACTGCAAGCAGCACCGGGCGAGACTAGCGCGCCGCGGTGGGATCAGCTCTCGTCGTCGGTACCGAGCGTCTCGCCGATCCGCTCGGCTAGCGCGGCGGCGGTGAGCGGCGGGCCTTCACCCTCGCCGCGCAGCTCCTCGACCGTGACGTCGCCCGCGGTGAAGATCCGCGTCCGGGGGATCATCCGTGTCGGCCGGTTCTTGTCCCACACCCAGACGTCCTCCATCTCCACCTCGAACAGCGGGTACGCGGGCTGGAGGCGGGGGTGGAGCTCGACCTTGTTGCAGAGGTACGTCGTGTCGGGCGTGAGCACGCAGTAGCGGAACAGCGGAAAGACCGCTGCGTACTCCTTCTTCAGTTGCAGCTCGAGATCCGCCTCGAACTCGTCGAGCTCGTCGAGGTGCGACATCAGGACGATTGTAGCCCGGCGACCAAGTTCGCCAGCGGCCCCCGGCCGGGGACGACCAGGTCGGGTTCGAGCTCGGCCAGCGGCTCGAGCGCGAACAGGCGCTCGTGCAGGCGCGGGTGGGGAACCTGGAGCCCCGGCTCGTCGATCTGCTCGTCGCCGTACAGCAGCAGGTCGAGGTCGATCGTCCGCGGTCCGAAGCGTGGGCCTTCTCGCGTGCGGCCGAGCCGCCGCTCGATGCCGAGCAACCGGTCGAGGAGCGAGCGGGCACCGAGATCGGTCTCGACTGCGACGGCTGCGTTCAGAAACCGAGGCTGGTCGACGATGCCGACCGGCGCCGTGTCCCGGAAGCTGGAAACGGCGCTCACGTGCACACCCGGCTCGGCGTCCAGCTGCTCGAGGGCGGAGCGGAGCATCGCCTCGCGGTCGCCCAGGTTCGCGCCGAGGCCGACGTAGGCGCGTGTCATGCGGCCCCTAGCCGCCGCCGTAGATCGAGACCGGGAGCTCGAGCAGCCGGTCGTCGACCGCCGGCTGCGCCGACTCCAGGCGTTCGAGGATCTCGGCGGCCCCAGGGGCAGCGGCGAGCAGGCGCTTGACGACCTCGTCGGTTGAGCCCAGTACGACCAGCTCCTGCTTGAACGGGCGCGGGAACCGCCCTCGTCCCAGGTACCAGCCGTAGAACTTCTTCAGGAAGCCCGATGCCCGGCGCTCGCCCATCTCCCGGACGGTCTCCCGGATGAACAGGATCAGCTCGGCCGCGACCTCCTCGCGCGTCGGCTCGGGCTCGTCGCCGTCGACCATCTCCCGAAGCGCCCACGGGTTGCCCTGCGCGCCGCGGCCGACCATCACTGCGGCCGCGCCGGTGGTCGCGAGCACCGCCTGCGCGCGGGCGCGGGAGGTGACGTCGCCGCAGGCGATCACCGGCACGTCCACGAGATCGACGAGCTCGGCGGTCAGCGAGTGGTCGGCCGTGCCCGTGTACATCTGCTTCGCGGAACGGGGGTGTAACGTCAACGTCGCCGCTCCTGCGTCGACGAGCCGCGGCCCGACGTCGAGGCACGCCCGCGATCTGTCCTCCAGGCCGCGGCGCATCTTCACCGAGACAGGGACGTCCACCGCCTCCGCGACGGCGGCGACGATTCGCTCTGCGCGCTCCGGGTCTTCGAGCAGCGTCGCGCCGGCGCCCGTCTTTGTCACCTTCCGGACCGGGCAGCCGAAGTTGATGTCGACGATGTCTGCGCCGGCGTCCTCGACCATCCGTGCCGCTTCGGCCATCAGCGCCGGCTCCGAGCCGAAGATCTGCACCGCCAACGGATGCTCGTCGGCCGCGATCCGGAGGTAGCCGAGCGTCCGTTCGTTCCCGTGGTGGAGACCGGCGCAGCTGACCATCTCCGAGCAGACCAGTCCCGCGCCGAAGCGTCGCCCCTGACGGCGGAACGCCTGCACGCTCACGCCCGCCATCGGGGCCAGCACCACACGTGTCGGCACCTCGACCGGCCCGATCCACCAGGAAGACCGCAAATCCAGGCTCAAAATGCAGGCAAAATCGTAGCCGGGACGCCCTCTTGCGCAGCGGCGCCCGGATGGGTACCATTCCCGCCCACGCCGGCGCCGTGTGCGCCGCGTGTTCTTTCGAGGAGGCGCGTGACGTTGGCCAAAGAAGTCATCCTCACCAAAGAGGGCTACGAGAATCTGAAGCAGGAGATCGAGTACCTCTCGACCGAGAAGCGGCGAGAGGTGGCGGAGCGGATCCGGGTCGCCCGCGAGTTCGGCGACATCGCGGAGAACTCGGAGTACGACGACGCGAAGAACGAGCAGGCTCTGGTCGAGCACCGCATCGCGCTGCTCGAGGAGCGACTGCTGTCCGCCCGCGTGATCGAGAAGAAGGACATCGCCAAGGACGTCGTCTCGGTCGGCTCCCACGTCAAGCTCCGCGACATGGGCGCCAACAAGACGTTCGAGTACCGGATCGTCGGGTCCGCGGAGGCAAACCCGGCCGAGCAGAAGCTCTCGAACGAGTCGCCGGTCGGCAAGGCGATCATGGGCAAGAAGAAGGGCGAAGTCGTCGAGGTCGCAGCCCCGCGCGGCTCGCTCAAGTTCAAGATCCTCGAGATCAAGGCCGCGTAGGCTGAGCCGCGCAGCCCACGGTCGAACAACTCATCGGATCAGCTGCCGGCCGGCTCTCGGTGCCGGGCCAGGTGGATCACAGGGCCGGATCCGCTGCTCGGCCTGAGCCCGGCACGCTGGAGCCCGGTCAAGAGAGCCGGGCGGTCGCAGGGTGCGAAGTCGTGGACTTCGACGAACAGCTCGTCCACTGCCTCCCACATCGACGGATCCGTCTGAAGGCAAATCTCGCATTCCGCCCCTTCGGCATCGATCTTCACGATCACCTTCCGGCCTGCCGCTGCCTCGACGGCTTCGGCGAGCACGTCGCCGGCAGCGACTACCTGCACGGCTTCAGACGTCAAACCGCGTGCCGGGCCGGACCGCGGTAGGCCCGCATGGAGGGAGTGTGCCCACGACTCGGCGCTCACGTTGAGGACTCCCGAACGCGGCTTTGCTCCCACCGCGGCATTCCGAGTCTCCCAACCGGCGCTGCCCGGGTCGCGCGACGCGGCTGCTCGCTCGAGCAACGAGTAATTCTCCGAGGCGGGCTCGTATGAGTACACGCAGCTTGCTCCCATCAGCAGTGCGAAGGCGCCGTAGTAGCCCTTGTGGGCCCCGATGTCGACGACGATCGCTCCAGCGTAGTCAGCGCGGTAGGAGTTCTTGCGGGGCACGAACATCTCGCGGAGTGTCTGAAAGTCGCTGTCCAGCGTGCGCCGGCTCAGCCACACACTGCCTCCGGACGAGATTCGGAGTCGCACCACGCCCCGATGCAGTCGGCTAGTCGCGTAGAGGAGGGCGAGGGCGAGACGGCCTGCATGCCCGAAGGGTCCGACGCTGGCCAGCTCGTGAATCGCGACCGCGGTCGGCGCGTCGGCTCCAGTCCACTCCGTCGGTCCCGGCACGCGGGTGATCATCGCCGAACCTGTCCCCGCCCGTCACTAGACTCGACGGGAATGCCGCTCGCGAAGCGATTTCCGAACGGCTGCCTCGAGTCGTGCCTGGCCCGCTCCGATGACTCATCGGAGGCGTTGTGCAAGGAGATCCTGTGACGGCACGAAGTGGAGACGAGCCACCCCCGACGCAAGCCGGCCCCGTCCGCCCCGAGCTCCGTTCGCTGGTCGTCAGCGGCCTTCGCTGGAAGGGTGCGTCTCAGGTCCTGCTACAGGTCTTCTCTTTTGCGTCGACGCTGATCCTCGCTCGCCTGCTGACGCCTCGTGAGTTCGGCTTGGCCGGCCTTGCGACCGTTTTCGCAAGCCTCGCCTTCCTCCTCGCCGACCTCGGTCTCGGCGCATCCATCGTCCAGCGTCAGAAGCTGACCGAAGCGGACCGCTCGACGGCGTTCTGGAGCAACGCCGGCCTCGGGCTCGTGCTGACGTTCGCCGGCGTCGGCCTCTCGTGGCCGCTGGCTGACCTCTACCACCCGCCCGAGGCCCAGCCGCTCTTTGCGGTCATCTCGCTCACGTTCCTGTTCACCGCGCTCGGGACTACCCAGGGCGCACTTCTGATCCGAGATCTCGCCTTCCGAAGCCTCGAAGTCAGGACGCTGATCGCGACCTTTACGTCCATCGCGGTCGGCATCACACTGGCAGCGCTGGGATATGGGCCGTGGGCGATCATCGCCCAGAGCCTTGCGATAACTTCCATCTCGACGCTCCTCCTCTGGCGCAGCTCGCCCTGGAGGCCGCGATTCGTCTACTCGACCGAGAGTCTCAAGC
>JBKPMR010000026.1:0-7280 GCA_046732255.1 Actinomycetota bacterium | reverse complement strand
TACGTTCAGCGCTCGAGCTCTGGAACGGGCGGCCCTTCGGAGAGCTTGCGGACGAAGGTGCCCTGCGACCCGAGGCCGATCGGCTGGATGAGCTCCGTCTGCTCGCGCTCGAGGAGCGGATCGAGACCGACCTCGCGCTGGGTCTCGACGGCGAGCTGGTCGGGGAGCTCGCAGCGATCCTCGATCGCCATCCGTATCGCGAGCGCCTGTGGCGCCAGCTGATGCTCGCGCTCTACCGCTCCGGCCGCCAAGCCGAGGCCCTCGCGGCATACCGGCGTGCGCGCGCGACGCTCGACGAAGAGCTCGGCCTAGCGCCGAGCGAGGAACTGAGAGCGCTGGAGCAGTCGATCCTGCGGCAAGAAGTCCCGTCTGCGCAGCCCCTCGAAGAACGAACCAACCTCCGGGCGCCGCTCACGAGCTTCATCGGCCGCGAGCGAGAGCTCGCGGACATCGAGCGGCTGCTCGCTGAGGAGCGGCTCGTCACGCTCACCGGTGTCGGGGGCGTCGGCAAGACCCGGCTGGCACTGGAGGCTGCGATGCGAGCCGCCCTCGACTTCCCGGACGGCCTGTACTTCGTCGACTTCTCGGGACTCTCGGAGCCGTCGCTCGTCGCCGGCAGCGTCGCGGCTGCGCTGGACGTCCACGAGCGGACCGATGCGCCCGTCTCCGAGCAGCTCGCCGGTCGGCTGAGCGACGCGGTGCTCTTGCTCGTGCTCGACAACTGCGAGCACCTCCGCGAGGCCTGCGCCGAGCTCGCCCAGAGCCTGCTCGGCGGCTGCCCGCGGCTGGTCATCCTCGCCACCGGCCGCGAGCCCATGGGAGTGGCGGGCGAGATCGACTACTCGGTCCAGCCGCTCGAAGTTCCACCGCTGGGTGCTTCTCCGGACGAGCTCCAGTCGGCGGACGCCGTTCGCCTGTTCCTGTCCAGGGCCCGGGCGGTGCGACCCCAGCTGGCCGAGGACGCTTCGGTTTTCTCGAGCGTCGCCGACATCTGTCGCGATCTCGACGGGCTCCCGCTTGCGATCGAGCTGGCCGCAGCGCGTGCCAAGGCGCTCTCGCTCGACGACATCGCGAGCCGCCTGGCCGACCGCTTCCGGTTCCTGGTCTCCTGGCGACGGCTGACCCCCGCACGACACCGCACGCTGCGTGAAGCGATGGACTGGAGCCACGGCCTCCTATCGGACGACGAGAGGCATCTGCTCGCGCGTCTGTCGGTATTCGCGGGCGGGTTCACTCTCGATGCCGCTGCGAGCACGTGTCTGGACGGGGACGCCGGGCGAGCAGTCGACTCCGTCGCGCGCCTGGTGGATGCCTCGCTCGTCGTCGCCGAGGAACGAGGCGGCGCGACACGGTATCGCCTCTTGGAAACGGTCCGGCAGTACGCAGCAGAACGACTCGAGGTGGCGGGCAGCGTCGACGAAGTCAGAGACCGGCATGCCGCGTGGTATCTCACGCTGGCGGAAGAGGCGGAGCCACAGCTCTCGGGTGATCAGCAGACGCGCTGGTTCGCGACACTCGACGCCGATGCCGACAACCTGCGCTCGGCGCTCGCGTAACCTCAGGGCCCGTGAACGTTCTGAGGCACAGCTTCGGCTAACGATCGCGCTCTCGCGCTTCTGGTACGTGCGGGGGCACTTGGCGGAGGCGCAGCAGTGGCTCGAGCAGGCGATCGCGGACAGCGACGACCATGACCCCGCACTCCGAAGACGCGCGTTCACGGCGGCGGCGGCGGTCGCCCTGCTCCAGGGTGAGTACGGGGCGTCGACCGCGTTTGCCGAGCAGGCGCTGGTAGCCGCGCGCGAAACGGACGATCCCCGCCTCGTGGCGAACGGCCTGAGCCGCGGCCGGCGGAACGCTAGGCGCGTCCGGTCGAGACCGCGCCTCCAGCGTCGACCACGCTCCGGACACCAACTCGCGCGCCTTCTTCAGGCGCCAGGCGCTCCCCGCCACGGCGTCGCCGTCCGCAGTCGGTCCCCGAGGAGGGTGATCGACACGTTCGTCACGCGCTGAGAATGCCGCACGGCTACCGTTTCGGACGGCCCAGTTTCAACGTGAAGGAGGTTTCGATGCGAAGAGGCGGACTTGCCGCCGTGTTGATCGTCGGCGCGCTCTCACTGGCCGTGACCGCGGCCGGATGGAGCGCAACCGGCACCCACGGGAGCGCCCAGGCGGGCACTCTCACGTTCTGTACCGACGCCACCTATCCGCCGGAGGAGTACTTCCAGGGCTCGAAGATCATCGGCTCGGACGTCGACATCGCCACCGAGGTCGCCAAGCGGGTGGGGATGAAGGCATCGTTCAAGAACACCGGGTTCGACGCGATCATCGCCGCCCTGCTCGCAAAGAAGTGCGGCGCGATCATCAGCGGCATGAACGACACCCCCGCACGGCGGAAGCAGGTCGCCTTCGTCGACTACATCAGAGTCGGCCAGGCGGTCATGGTCCGCGCGGGGAATCCGAAGCACATCACCAAGCTCGCCGACCTGTCGGGCAAGAGCATCTCGGTCGAGGTCGGGACCACCAACAAGGACTTCCTCGACGCCCAGAGCAAGCTGTTCAAGAAGGCCGGGAAGCCGGGCATCAAGGTCGTCACCTTCCCCAAGGACACCGACGCCGCCTCGGCGCTGAAGACCGGCAAGGTCGACGCGTACTTCGGCGACTCGCCGGTGGTCGCGTACTACATCGCCAAGGCTCCGACGTCGTTCGCGTTCGGCGTCAACCCGGTTGCTCCGATTCCGGTCGGAATCGCGCTGCGCAAGGGCGATCCGCTGATCCCCAAGGTGCGGAAGGCCGTTGCGGCGATGTACGCCGACGGGACGATGAAGCGGATCCTCGCCAAGTGGAAGATGAGCGGGACGGCGCTCAAGAAGTAACAGCCGGCATGATCGGAGCGGTCGACTGGGGAATCATCTGGGACCGGATCTTCCACCCGGACTCGGTGTTCGCGCGCGCGCTCTGGGCGACGATCTACATCTCCGTCCTCGCCCAGATCCTCGGCGTGATCCTCGGTCTGATCGCAGCGCTGATGCGGATGTCCCGCTTCGCGGTGCTGCGCCTGCTCTCGGGGGCGTATGTGCTCGTGTTCCGCGGGACACCCGTCATCGTGCAGATCTTCTTCGTCTACTTCGGGACGAACTTGCTCTTCGGCTTCACGTTGATCCGCCCCGCGAATCTCGGCCTGTTCACGCTCAACGATGCGGTGATCGCCGGCATCCTGGCGCTCGGCATCAACGAAGGCGCGTACATGCGGGAGATCATCCGCGCGGGGATCGACGCCGTCGACAAGGGGCAGCTGGAGGCGGCACGGTCGCTCGGCATGACCTACGCGCTCGCGATGCGTCGCATCGTCCTGCCGCAGGCTGCGCGCGTGATCGTGCCGCCCCTCGGCAACGAGTTCAACAACATGATGAAGACCAGCTCGCTGCTCTTCTTCATCGGCGTCTACGAGCTCTTCGGCGACGCGGACGTGCACTACTCGAACACGTTCCAGCCGGTCGAGTACTTCCTCGCGGTCGCGTTCTGGTACCTCGTGCTGACCACGGCCTGGAGCCTCGTCCAGGCGCAGATCGAGCGCCGCCTGGCCGCCAGCGAGCGAGGTGACGAGCTGACGTTCCGCGAGCGGTTCGGCGAGGTCGTCTCGCCGCTCCACGCATGGGCGACGCGCAGTCGCTGAACGGCACCGGCCCTGAGCCGGCCGGCGCGCTCGTCCTCCACGCGGAGGACGTGCACAAGAGCTTCGGGCGGCTCGAGGTGCTCCGCGGGATCTCGCTCGACGTCCGCCGTGCGGAGACGGTCTGCATCATCGGACCGTCCGGCTCGGGCAAGTCGACCTTCCTCCGCTGTGTCAACCACCTGGAGAAGATCGACTCCGGCCGGATCGAGGTGAACGGCCAGCTGATCGGCTACCGGCAGCGAAACGGGAAGCTCGTCGAGGACTCCGAGAAGAGCATCGCCCTGCAGCGGACGCAGATCGGCATGGTCTTCCAGCGGTTCAACCTCTTCCCGCACAAGACCGCGCTCGAGAACGTGATCGAGGCGCCGGTGCACGTGCTCGACGTGCCGAAGGCGCAGGCGGTCGCGGAAGGAGAGGCGCTGCTCACGCGCGTAGGCCTTGACGACAAGCGCGACGTCTACCCCGGGAAGCTCTCGGGCGGGCAGCAGCAGCGGGTCGCGATCGCACGGGCGCTGGCGATGAAGCCGGCCCTGATGCTCTTCGACGAGGCGACGAGCGCGCTCGACCCGGAGGTGATCGGCGAGGTCTTGAACGTGATGGAAGAGCTCGCCCACGGCGGCATGACGATGATCGTGGTCACGCACGAGATGGGCTTCGCCCGCCACGCGGCCGACCGGGTGGTGATGATGGACGAGGGTCGGATCATCGAGGAGGGCACGCCGGAGCATTTCTTCGTCGCCCCCGAGCAGGAGCGGACGAAGGCCTTTCTGTCCAAGATCCTATAGCCGAGTCAGAAGGGACAGGCTTTAGCCTGTCCCCGGGCCTTGCGCTCGGACAACCGAAAGGCACGGGCCAGACTGAAGTCTGGCCCTTCTTGAAGGGAGCCGGGTCGTCGCAGCTCGCGCGCGGCGGCTACCGTCTCTGGATGCAGCGCCGCCGGGGGATCGTGGCTCTCGTCGCCGCCGGCGTAGCCGGAGCGGGGGTCGCGGGGATCTTCCTCCTGCGCGGGTCACCGTCGGCGGCGGCGCCGCGGACGGCGGCGCCCACCTGGAACGACGTCGCACCCGTCTTCGCCGCCAAGTGCGCCGGCTGCCACACGACCGGCGGCATCGCTCCGTTCTCGATCACCTCGCCGCGCTCGGCGGCCGCGCACGCCCGGCAGATCCTGATGATGACGCAGCTCGGGCTGATGCCGCCCTGGCCGCCGGGGAAGGATTCGCCCGCCTACCGCGGCTCGGCACGACGCCTGCTGACCGCGGAGGAGAAGGACTTGATCGCCCGCTGGGTACGCGGCGGCGCTCGCACGGGCACCGGCGGCTCGATCTCCGCGGCGCGGGCCGGCTCGGCGGCGCCGGGCACCAAGCTCTCGCTCGCCCCGGCGAAGGCGTACCTCCCGCACGCAGACGTCGGCGGGTTGGACGATTACCACTGCTTCGTTCTCGAGCCGCATCTGAGGCAGAACGCCTTCGTCACGTCGGCGGTGATCCGTCCCGAGCGGTCGGACATCGTCCACCACGTGATCCTGTTCGAGGCCGCCGGCGCCAATGCGGCCGAGGCAAGACGCCTGAACGCAGCCTCGCACGGCAAGGGTTGGACGTGCTTCGGCGGCCCCGGGCTCACGGAAACGCATCCGAGTGTCGGCGCCGCCGCGAACGACCGCCTGGGCGCGCCCGAGTGGCTGGGCGCCTGGGTTCCCGGCCACACGACGAACGACGCCCCAAAGGGCACGGGCGTCCTCCTCCACGCGGGCGCGGCGATCGTCATGCAGGTGCACTACAACCTGATCCACCGCGCACACCCGGACCGCTCGCGGGCCGTGCTCCGCGTCGTTCCCGCAGCGGCGTCGAAGCTGACGAGGCTCACCACCATGCTCCTCCCGGCGCCGGTCGAGCTGCCGTGCCCGAGCGCCGTGCGATCGGCGCTCTGCTCACGTGACCGCGCACTCGCCGACGAGGCGCAGAGGTACGGACCCGACGCGGCGTGGATCCCGACCGGCCTCCTGTACCTGTGCGGCAAGACGCTCGCGGACTACCCCCGGAACGTCGGCGACGCGCACGGGATTCGGACGTCCTGCGACCGCACCGTGACCAGGCCGCTCCGCATCTACGGCGTTGCGGGGCACATGCACCTGCGCGGCCTCGACATCCGCGTCGACCTCGATCCGGGAACGTCACGCGCGCAGACGCTCCTGCACATCCCGCACTGGCACTTCCACTGGCAGGACGCGTACTACTTGCAGAAGCCGATCGACGCCTCTCCCGGGGACACGATCCGCGTCACCTGCCGCTACGACAACTCCGCCCAGCGCCAGCCGGTGGTCAAGGGCCGCCAGCTCGCGCCGAGGTACGTCCTCTGGGGCGAGGGGACGACCGACGAGATGTGCCTCGGCCTGCTCCAGGTCGCCGCGCGGCCGTAGCGGCCCTACGCCGCGCGCGCCGTCGTCTCGAGCAGCGAGCGCCGGGCGAGGGCGGCGATGCCGGGCCCCAGCTCCTGCTCGAGCCGCTCGCGCGCCGGGACGCGGTCTGCATCCATCACGAGCTCGAGCACGGCGAGGTCGTGGAGGAGCCGGAGGTCACCAGAGGCGAGGTCGGTGTCGAGGTTCAGCGGACGAGTCATGGAGTCTCCTTTCGGCCTGCCGCAGCCGTCATGACCGGCTACGCCCGCCGAGCCGCAAGTCCTCTGCCCGAAAGGGGGATCTTTGGCCGGACGGGGAGGGCCCGCCCGGAGGCGGGCCCTCTGTGGGACGCTACGCCGTCGGCTGACCGGCGGCAGGCTGGCCCGCCGGGGCGGACCTGCCGGTCTCCTCGCCGACGACCTTGAACTGGTTGTCGACGTACACCGTCACGAGCGTGCCGTCCGAGCGGATCATGTGCACCTCGTAGGCAGCATGGCCGTCCGCGTCGGTCTCGACCCGGCTGACCGTCGCGTTCGGCTCCTTCGCCTTCGCGGCGGCCTCCACCTTGCTCGCCGTCTCACCGGTCAGCAGCGTCTCGTCTGGACGCTGCCGCCCCCAGCCCTGGGGCTGCGTGCCCTGGGCTGCGGCTGCGGCGGTCGCGGCCGGGAAAGCCCCCGAGCTCGACGCCGTGCCCGAGCCCGAGCCGCTTGCTGCGCTCGCGATCCCGTAGCTGCCGGCAGCGACGCCGAGCGCGACCGCGGCGGCGGCCACGACTCGCATCGTGCGGTGTTCCTTCCAGTCCATCGGCGGACTCCTTTCGGTCGATGTACGCCCGATCCGGACGCACCCCGACTGTCGTCGCCGAAGCTGAACTCCACCTATGGACAAGCTGAGAACCCCATAGGAGTGATCGCGCGGGTTCAAGCGAGCATGCGCACGTTCCGATCACAAGGACATGTTCCTGAGCCGGCTCCTCATCCTCCTGATGGCGACGGCCACCGTCGGGTCCGCCGGCGCCCTCTGGGCGAAGCCACCGACGAAACCGAGCACGACCACCCTCGCCACGACCACGACGGCGTCCGACCAGCCCGCTCCACCGGCGCAGGCGAAGGCCTACGGACGCTACTGCCAGAACGAGAGCAAGCGCCACGTCCGCGGCGAGAAGGGCACACCGTTCAGCCGGTGCGTGACCGCGATGGCCAAAGCCTCGCA
>JBKPMR010000025.1:0-92249 GCA_046732255.1 Actinomycetota bacterium | reverse complement strand
GAGCGGCCCTTCTAGAGCGTCAGCGTTGCCGAGAACTCCGATGTTTCGCCGCTCTTGCTGGTTGCGGTTGCCGTCAGCTTCGTGCCTGCCGGAAGCTGGGAAATCGTGACAGTGAATGTGGCGACGCCCGTTTTTGCGCTTGCCACGGCGGTCCCCACCAGCGTTCGCCCTTCCGGCTCGGCGTCGCCCGGGAGGTTCGCATACAGGTTGATCCTGTAGCCGCCGGGCGCCGAGTCGAGTGTGCCCGTGATCTTGTGCTTGGCGCCCACGAGCGCGGACCCCGTGAGTGTCGGTGCGTTCTGCAGTTCGTTGCCGCCCGTGTCCGCGTCCCCGGGGTCGTTCGGCGTCGGGCCGTCGCCGCCGAGACCCGGGCGTTGCTCGGAACGGCGCTGTGCAGAACGCCACCCCAATGGCGTCGAATCAACGCCGAGAACGGTACGGTTGAGCCAGAAGCAGCCGACCCACCCCTCGCCGGTTGCTTCCATCTCGACTGTTTTGAAGACCGGCTGCGGCACCGGCCGCCGCCGCTCCGGAAGCGAGACTAGCGACGGTCAGGGGCCCTCCGTCTACAAGCCGTCGGCCACGGCTGGATTGTTGGACCCAATCGGCGCTTCGCCACGGTGTCCTGATCTGTCTGCTTCACCACGCCCACTGTCACCCGGCTTGGCGTTCCTCGAGCCTGACCGCAGGCTTGCTCCTGCGCAGCCAGCGACGGTCATGTCGGTGACCGGTCTGGGGCTCGCCAGACAGACGACGAAGCAGCCCGCCGAGGATCATTCCGAGAAATGCCGAGAAGATCGTCCAGCCTGTGACCGCAACAAGCACCAAGACCGTCCATTCGGACATCAGGCGCGGCCTCTCGAACTTCCTCGACCAAGAATCGAGTGGCATGTACCGGACGGGATGCGTTGGGCGCGACCCGTGGCTGCGCGCTCCGCTGAAGGCATTCCGTCCTCCTCTGCCTGCAAGAGAACTGGTTCCCGGTTCCCTCGAGATTTTTTTCTCCCTCTCGGCATTGGCAAACCTGGCAGAAGCGGCGGCGGGACACCTGCCGGGCGTCCGGATCCCGCTCACCACAGCGGCCGTGCGGGAAATACGGTGATGGTCTTGCACTCGATCCACCGCCTCTACGTGCCGTCGGGAAGCAGCAGAAGTGCCGCGCCGAGATAGTCCTTCGTCAGCCGCGACACTTCGCGCACGGTCGCCAACTCGTCCTCCGCCGCGAACCGGTTCGCCGGCCGCGGTGGCGGCCGTCCGGCGACGCCCTCGTCGCTTACGCGCGCGAGCGCCTCACGCAGGATCTCGGCGAGGTCGTCGAGTGCCGACTCGTCGATGGCGCGTGGCTCGACACCGTCGAGAACCTCCTGCCAGGTGCTGGCGCGGCCAAGGTCGCTCAACTCGGAGTGGAACGCCCACCTTCGGCCGCCGGCGCCATACGAGACGTGGTGCTCGTCGTCGTCGTAGATCGTCCCGATCGCCGACGGGTCGCCGAAGAACGATTGCTCGAGCAATTCGCTGCGCGCGTAGTGCCGCCCGAGCTGGTCGCGGAGGAAGAACAGAGGCGCGCAGTAGTGGGCGCTGTAGCCGAGTTCGCGTAGCGCGACCAAGCGGTTGTGCGGTCCGAAGTGGGGTCGGCCTTTCCCGCGCAGGAGGCCGAAGCGAAAGTACGGCTCCCCATGGAAGTCGAAACAGTCGCCGTCGCGGTGTTGCGTCATGAACTGCGACACCCTGTGCTGTAGGAAGATTGGCCTGACCAAGCTGCCGTAGCGGATGCGGTCGAGGACGTCGAAGCCGACGTCGCCCTCCTCATGCGCACTCGGCTGGTACGGCGCGGCGACGACGGCGGCGCTGTAGCGGGTGCGCACCTCCGACAGCCACAGGCTTTCGAAGCGCCGCTCGGAGAACCCTGGATCCACGGGTTAGGACAGAATGTACTGGTCGGATAGCTGCCCGGGCGCATCCGCCGCCAGGACGCCGCGCGCCTCGGAGTCGATGGTCAGCGCCGCGAAGGCAAGCACCTCCTCGATCGGTTGTAGGCACAAGGCCGGCCGCCCATTGCCGGTGAACAGGGTCACCGGCTCGCGCGACCAGGCGTGCCTGCATGCCTAATTACAAAGGACCTCGGGCTTTGGCGAAGGCGCCGGAAGCTTTCGAGATACTTCCGTCCCACTTGCGGATGATCCGGTATTTCGGGGTATCGGTTATGAGATCCTCGAATACAGACCATTTTATGGGACTGGTCGCGCCAAGCCGTAGGCACTCCCTCGGCTAAGAGACGATGCAATCGGAGCATTGCGCATGCTGCCGTCGCCACTGCTAATTCTTCTCGCGGCACCTGTCCTCGCGCTTCTCGCGCTCTCAGCGTGTGCGGAAGGACCGGCGATGGGGCGGTCCGGCCCGAGCGGTGCGAGGTTCTCGCCGACGGACGGTCTCGTCGAGAAAGCGACCGCGGATCGAACCGAGCACCGTGAGCGCCGCCGATGCAGAGGCGTACGGATCTCGAAGAGCCTGCACCTTCCACGAGAAGTGCGACGTCGTCCCCCCGGGACCACCTTCTGTATCGAGACGGGCGTGCACCGGTTGAGCGCCCCGGTATTCCTCAAGCCGGGGGATCGCTTCATCGGCGAGTTCGGGGCGGTTCTGGACGGCTCGCGCCTGCTGACGAGCTGGACTCGGTCAGGCGGCTCCTGGGTCGCCTCCAGACAGACTCAGGATCACTTCGCGAGTGGCGACCGGTGCGCCGGCGGTTCCTCACGCTGCAAGGTCCGAGACGACGTGTTCTTCGACGGCAAGCCGCTCGAAGCGGTCACCCACATCGGCCAGCTCGGTCCGGGCAAGTTCTTCTTCGACTACCCAAACGACAAGATCTACATCGCCGACAACCCGGCCGGGCATACGCTCGAGGCGGATGTCTCGAGCCACGCCTTCGCGGGCTGCTACTCGGGAGCATGCGGCTCGAGCACGCTGATCAGCGGCCTCATCATGCAGCACTTCCCCGGCACCGCGGTCGAGATCTCCGACGGGACGGTCGCAGACAACGAAGCGCGGTTCAACCACATGGCCGGGATCGCGGTCGCCCGCGATGCCGCCATCCGCGACAATTACGTGCACGACAACGGGCTCGAGGGTCTCGCCTCGACCGGCGACCAGCCGCGGCGGAACCTGCTGGTGGAAGGCAACGAGACCGCGCACAACGGCTGGTACGCCGGCTACGACATGGGGTGGGAGGGCGGCGGAGGCAAGTGGACGACGGCCGTCAACACCCTGACAATCCGCAGCAACTACTCGCACGACAACAACGGCAGCGGCTTCTGGGTCGACACCAACAACATCTACGTCACCTTCGACGGCAACCGGATCGAGCACAACGCCGGCCCCGGGATCGAGTATGAAGCGAGCTTCGACGTCACGATCCATGACAACATCATTCGCGGCAACGGATTCGCGTCGGGCGGTCCCTGGTTGGAAGGCGCGGGCATCCACATCGACTCATCAGCCAACGTCGAGATCTACGCGAACGATGTCGAGGTCAACTACGACGGCATCGGTGCGATGGAGCGCGGCGGTCGAACTGTCGGACCATACGGCCTACCGGAGACCCGCAACCTCTATGTGCACGACAACACGATCAAGACGCACGGACGCGTCGCCGGGTTGATCCAAACCATCGGCGACACGAGTTACTACACGAGCAAGAACAACCGTTTCGCCCACAACTCCTACATCGGCTGCAGGAATCCGACTCCGTTTGCCTGGCAGGCCCCGAGCGGCTCGACTGCCTACGCATATCTAGGTTGGACGCAGTGGCAGGCTACGGGTAACGACGCAACGGGTAGCTACGCGACTTCTTGTTGACTCTTCCACCGCGGTTCTCCCCGCCCTGGTTCTCGTGGGCCGCCGTCGGGACGCCTCATACACGTGGGGACAGGTCGTCCTCGCTACCCGAGGTTGTCAGCTGAAGCCAAGCAGCGATCACTTCGCGTAGCCGCTCGATCTGGCGGGTGCCCGTCAACTCCCGGGCGCGACCGATGATTACCTCCGACTTCGGAAAGCGCTCCGACCGAAGTGCGAGCGCCAACTGGCGGATGATCGTCTCTCGGTCAGAACACTCGACCGCAATTCCGGCCGCGCCCGCCAGCAAGGGCGGTCCGCCGCGGTCGACGCAGATGATCGGAAGGCCGGCACTAACCGCCTCGGCGACGACCCAGGGCGAGTCGTCGTGAAGGCTCGGGAAGAGGAACACGTCGAACTCGGTCCGCATCCGCTTGAGAAGGATCTCTCGGTCGACAATTCCTCCGAACGTGACGCGATCCTGGATGCCGAGCTCAGCCGCGACTCGTCGAAGCTTGCCTTCCTCCGGGCCGTCTCCATGGATGACGAGATCCCAGCCGGGCGCCCTCGCGAGTGCGTGGAGGGCCAGCTCGGCACCCTTCCAGTAGATGAGCCGGCCGGCGAACAGGGCCAGACGGCGGTCGCGCGGTCGCGACACCGCAGCCGCCGCCACATCGTCAACGACCGCGTTGTAGAAGAGTATGACCTTGGACCGGTGGCGCCTCGGGAGCCACTGCGCAGTCTCATCATTCTGCACGAGAATCACCTCGGCACGACGCCAGGCGAGACGCGAAGCAGGATTGAGGTAGCGACCGACGAGCCGCGCCGCCTCACGCGCGAGCTCATTGAGCGTCGCGCGGACGCCGGCCCCCCTGAGGAGCGGCCAGGGCATCGTGATACCGCCGCCAACCGGACCGTAGACGAACGGCCTTCCGACGAGAGGCGCCAGCGACCCGAGCCACGCGTTCGCGAACGTCAAGTGCCACACGAGATCGAATCGCCGACTGCCCAACCCCCGGGCACGCCGCACCGCTGCGAGTTGCCAGAGGAGGTAGTAGAGCCGCACGCCTCTTTGCCCGCGCTTCCAGGTCCGCGCCCACCGAGGAAGATCGACGTACACGAAATGCAATCGCTCTCGCTCGGGCACGTTCGGCAGCGCACGCTCGATCGGCGCCCGGTTGTTCGCCCGTGTGATGACCCATGTCTCCCCGAGGTGCGCCAGCATGCGCGACCAGGCCCAACCGGCCCCCGGCTCCGAACCGTGTTCTGGGTCGCAGGCGTAGGCGAAAACGAGGATGCGGGCGCAGACCCTCAGTTCATCCCCAACGGTCTCACATTCGCTCGAGCTCTGATCGTTCGAGGCCGAGCAGTCGCAGGTCCTCTCGCCACGTCGCCTCTCACCTCGCCCAACCGGCGCACCGCTTGGTCGAGGATCCCGTTCTCCACCGGCCCGGGACGCAGAGTTGAGAGGACGCCACTGCCCGACGGTACCGCCCGTCCCTACGTACCCGCACGAGAGCGGCGGTCCGAGCGTTCTGGATGGCCGCTCGTAGCAATTTGATCCGGTTAAGGTCTTGGCGTTGTGCGGGTCGCGCTCGTCTATCTCGATGCGCTCGAGGGCGGCGGCTTCCCGAGGGACATTCGGTGGCTCGCGGGGGCGCTCGCGCGCCGCTGTGAGACCGTCTGGGTCGTCGCGAACGACGGCGACGTCACCGACGGTCTCGGCGACGCGATCGCGGTCAAGCCGCGCGACGCTCTGCGTCTCCGTCCCGACGTCGCGCACGCGATGGGGATGCTGATCCCGCCGCAACTCTTCCTTCATCGTGCACTGCGGGCGCGCGCGAACGTCATCTCTCCCCTCGGACACCTGATGGACGAGCACCTCGCACGCGGCCGCAAGAAGACCACCTACCTACGAGCAGTACGCCTGCTGCTCCCGAGCCGTCTTTCCGTGCACCTGTTCTCCGATCAAGAACGAGCCGGCGCGGCGCGGTGGATTGGCAACAGACCGATGCACATCGCGCCTGCCGGAATCTTCCTCGCCCCATCCGACGGCGACGCGCGCGACGGCGACTACCTGCTGTTCTTCGGGCGAAACGACGTTCGCCAGAAGGGGATCGACCTGCTGCTCGAGGGCTACACAACGGCAGTCGAACGGGGCCTTGAGTTGCCGCTCCTAATCGCCGGCACTCCTCACGGCGACAGCGACGCCATAATCGACAGGCTCGCCCACGGCCTCCAGGTCGAGCGCCTTGGACCCGTTGACGACGCTGAGAAGTGGCGGCTCTTCCGCGGCGCCCGCGCCCTCGCCTTTCTCAGCCGCTGGGACGGGCCGCCGCGTCCAATTCGGGAAGCGCTCGCGGTCGGCACACCCGTGATCGTCAGCCCCGGGACCAACATGGCCGAGCTCGTCGTCCATTTCGCGGCTGGAGCGAGTGCCTCCCAACGTCATGAGGTCGCCGCGGCGTTGCTCGCAGCGGCCGATGCGCAGCAGGCCGACCGCTGGCGGCACGGGGCGCTCCGGATGCGCGAAGCCCTCAGCTGGGATGCCGTCGCCGCCGAGTACGTGTCGATGTACGAATCTGCCCTCGCGAGGCAGTGACGGAAGCGTGCGACGACCTTGCTTGCCTGCGCGGCGTCGACTCAGTGACGCTCGAGGTGTCGACAACACCGGACTCGGCCGGCTCGAGACCGTTGGCGCGCATCGTGAGGCGGTACGAGCGCAACGCGAGAGCAACCGAAAGAGCGGTCGCAATGGCAGCGTAGAGGGAGAAGCTCCAAGCGGCCCCGGTTACGCCGCCAGTCCACGCCAAGAGCGGAACGAGCACGAGAGCGCCAACCGAGCCGGTGACCCCTATCAACAGCAGGTCTCGTCCGCGCTGTTGAGCCGTTAGGAAGAGATTGAATCCCAAGCTGAACCCCGCCACGACCTGCCATACGCCAATCGGCACAGCGAGGTTCGTGTACGAGCTAAAGGAGTTGCCGAACACGATCAGAATCAGGTTCCCTCCGGAAAGCACCATCGCTGCACCGTAGACCGCTGCCAGCGCCGTCACGACTCCACTGAGCCGAACGGCCAAGCCGATTGCTCCTCTAGGGGAGGCCGCCAGCCTACGAGCGATCGCAGGGAGGCCAGGAAGCGAAATTGCAGGCAGGAGGAGGGTGAGGGGGGCGAAGAGCGACTGCGCCGCGCGAAGCCCGCCGAGGGCCGTCGCTCCGAGCACACTGTTGAGCAGGAAGACTGCGGCCGACGAGCTGACCGCGTAGACCATTCCCTCAGCGCCCAGCCACCGGCCGAAGGGCCACAGTCGGGCCCGCCACCAGGAGAAGGCATGAAGCGGCGGGTCCGGTCGAACGTGCGTCTGGGCGAACCCCAGAAGCGCCCCCGCGAGTGCGCCCGAGCCCCAGCACGCCGCCATTGCCCAGTCGGTGTCGAGTAGCCATGCGAGCGGCGCGGCGAGAACCATGACGACTGCCCAGCACGCGTCGTTCGCCGCCGCGGCCGCGGCCCGCCCTTCCTGAAACAGGATGGTTCGCCAAAAGTCCTGAACGAGCGCCGGCAGGAGCCATGGAACGACGATCAGCAATCCACGGCCTGCATGACCATGGATCGTTACGCCGAGAACGACGACGAGCAGGGTCGCTCCCGTCGCACCGACGAGATCAACTGTCAGGCCACGCCGGATTGCCAACGAGCGGTCATCCGCCCCTAGCGCCGCTGATGACGAGACGAGCGGGTCGGTCAGGAGCGCACGTTGAAAGGCGAGGAGGAGCACGTAGACGGCGAAGGCGATCACGACGACGCCCAGCCCGCCGGGCCCGAGTGCTCGGCCCGCAAGGAGCATCAGACCAAAGTTGGTTGCGGATGAGAACCCCTGGTCGACGAAGCCCCAGACGTAGGCCCGATTGCGGGCAAACCGGCTCGACCCGATCAACGCCAACTTCCGAGCTCCGACTCGAGCAGCACGAGCGCGCTGACGTCGACCTCGGTGGCGGCGAGGGGAACGAGCCCCTGCGTCTCGTCCTCGACGATCCGACTCTCATGGCGGTTTGGCCAGGAGTGGCGTCTGGCGGGACGGACCGAGGCTCTCATCTTCACCGACCGAAGGGGCTCTAGACGTTCACGGACTCGGCCGGCATCGGAGCTCCGCTCAGAGCAGCACGGTATGCCGCCTCGAGGTGCGCGAGCCCTCGCTCAGGGCTGTAGCGTTCCTGCCATAGACGCCAGGCACGCTCACCCATGCGTTCGGCCTCCGCGTCGTCCGTGAGCCGTTCCACGGCCGCTGTCCAGGCCGCGACGTCGCCTGGACGAACGAGTATTCCCGAGCTGCCGTCCTCGACCAGCTCTGGCAGCCCGCCGAGTCGACTGGCGAGGACCGGCACGCCCGACGCGTAGGCCTCCAGGACAACTCTCGGCGCGCCCTCGTATGACAGCGAGGGTACGAGCAGCGCGCGTGCGCGGGAGAGGAGGGAGGGGATCTCGGCGGCGGGCAGCGCGCCGCGGTAATCGACCGTGGGAGCTGCATCCCGGAGAAGCGCCCGCTCGGGCCCGTCACCGGCAACGACGAGCCGTTTCCACGATCGAGTCCATGCAGCGAGGAGCGTTCTGACGCCCTTCTCCGGCGAGAGCCGTCCGAGAAACAGGAAATAGTCCCCCGGTCCGGCACGGCGAGGAGCGGCGCTGACGAAGCTCGGCTTGACTGCCACGCGATCCTCCGGGAACCCCGCCTGAACGTACTTCTCGCGCACGAATCGACCGACCGCCAGATACAGCCTGACCTGTGCGAATGTCCGTACGGCTCCGTGGAACACAAGTGAGCCGGTGAGCACCGCGCTCCCGAGCGCCGAATCCCGGTAGCAGCGGTGGATGACTCCGCGCCACGGGACATGTCCGAGACATTCTTCGCACGTACGTCCGTCCCGCACGAACGTCGCGGGCAGACAGAGCAGGCGATAGTTGTGCAACGTCATCACAACTGCGGCTCCTTCGGCCGAGGCCGCCGAGATCACGGCCGGCGAGAGCATCGGGAACAGGTTGTGGCAGTGAACGATGTCGCTGCGCTGGTTGCGGACGAGGCGGCGGACCACTTTCGCTGCGTCACGCGCCCAGATCGCACGTGTTCCCAGCCGGACCGCGTCCAGCCCTTGCAGATCCGATGGCGCGGGCGCCCACGACCGGACCTGGTGACCTGCACTCGTCAGGAGCCGCCTTTCGTCCTCGACCACGCGGTTCTCTCCCGATGTCTGGCCGGACAAATAACGCGAATGGAGGACGAGTATCCTCACGCGGCTCTGGGTGAGGGTTCGGCCGTCGCACCGGCTTCATCGCTGCCGTGGCTCGCCGAAAAGCCAAATGGCGCATCCACAGCGGTTATCCCTCCAGCAGCTCGAGGAGCTTCTGGCGGGCTCTGAAGTCGGACAGTCCATCCGGGGTTCCGAGGTCGAGTCTCTGGCTGCTCGAGTGCAGATAGAAGATCAGAAGGTCTCGCGGATCCACGTCGCGAAGGCGGGCACCTTCAGCGTAGGCCGTGATTGCACGGCCTATCCAGCCCTTTCCTTCGAGCCCGTCGAGCAGGGCCTGTTGTGAGATTGCCTCCAGGTTGAGATGGACCATGAAGAGGTAATGGAAGAGATCGAAGAACGGTCGATCTCTGTCGCGAGCTTCCTCCCAGTCGACGAGCATCCAGGCTCGCTCTGTCTTGAGGAGGTTCCACGGAGTGAAGTCGCCATGAGTCGGACCCGTGAATTCGCCGGCTCCGTACGCACCAAAGAATGCTCCCATCGCGCGTGCGATCTCTCCCGGGAGCAACCACGGACGTGGCCGCGGAACCCACCGTACGGGCTCGAGCAAGAGGAGTCCCGGGTCCCGGGCCAGCAATCGGGGAGCGGAAAGCGGAGGCGGCAAGAACTGCACGAGCGAGCCAAGAGCCCTCGCCTCGTTGTCGAGCGCGGCCTGGCCTTCTTTATCGGTCGCAAGCTTGGCTACGCCGTGGCAACCGCCCCGCTCCCCGACGATGAGAGCGACGAACCTGCCGGGATGGTCGGACTCGGCCAACGCGATCGTGGTGCGCGGCGGGAGATACGGGGCGAGCAGCTCCCTCACCATCCGAGGAGGCGCAGCTGCGCGTGGCAGGAGGCGGAAGCCGCCCAGCGCAGCTGCGCGGCGGCTCGTTTCCCACGCGAGACGACCCCTCTTGGTGCAGGGGTAATAGGCATAGAGCGCTGCTGCCACCGCTGCCCGCGGCCCCCGGGGAAGGATCAACCGGGGAGCGTGGTGCGGTGCGCCCGGAGTCGGGTTCCCCCTGCCGGGCCTCGGCAGCGCCACCCACCCCGACCCCAGGCGCGACGTCGCGCGCTCGTCCATCAAGCCGAGCACCTCTTGTCGGGCGGCATGCACAACCTCTCGCTCCGAGTGCGATGCGTCGATGTAGGCGCGGCGCACGTTCTTGGGCAGGACACCGCGCCACGCCTGAACCTGCCGCGTGAGCTCCGCCGGCGGGAGCTCGCTCTTTCGCGCGGCAATCGTGTCCGCGGAGGCCTCCAGGACCAGCACGACGTGGGCGCGGGGCAGGAATCTGCCCAAGGCTCGAACGAGCGCTGTAGATACTCGTAGGCGATACCGGCGTGGATCGACGGCCAAGTCCCACCAGCCCCGCTCGCCGACAATGAGCGCCGTCTGCGCTTGACCCAGCCTCCCGAGCCAACTGCCGAAAAGGAAGTCAAGCCAAAAGTAGCCCAGCAGAAGAAACGAGCTCAGTTGCCCGTGGGGGCAAGGCGCGTGTGGTGCCGACCACTCTCGCACCTCTCGCCCGAGGAGCGCTCCCGGACGTGGCAGCACCCCTGGGCTGAAGTGCTGGTGCGTGCTCTTCAGGCACAACTCCTGAGCGAGTGCGGCCAACTCGCGTGCGACTGTCGACTTCCCGGAGCCGTCAGGTCCTACCACGGTCACGAGCAGCGCACGACGACGAGCTAGATGCTGCAGCATGACCCTGCTTCGGAGCGCGAGTTCCATCGAAACCCCAGATCCGCCTCGCTTACGGGCATCGTCCACCGTCTCAAGGGCCAGGACCTCATCACCGCGATGGAAAACCCAGCGGCAGCGCCCGCCCTCAGCCCGCGTACGATCGCAAAGCTTCCATCCCCCTTGAAGACGAAGTGCCCACAACGGATCGAGTCCATCTGTGGCGAACTCGAGATGATGTCGTCCTTGAGAGGCAGCCTCATCGTCGACGAGTCGCACTCGATCTCCGATCGCGGACTCGAACGCCTCGATGGGCAGTCGTCGTCCGGCTGTCAACCCGTGATACATCGAGCCGCCTTCTCAGCAAGAACGGACACGTTCACATCTCCAGTCGCCCGCGGAGCAGCTTCCGGGTCGCCGGGGATGAACGTAATGCCTGAATGAAGGCAAGGGCGGCCGCTGCCGCGGGTCCTCTCACCAAACAGACGTTGTCGAGCCCGTGATCATCGGTCGCGAATCGGTACTTATAGGGCTCATGCCCGCGCAGAAACGCGAACTCACGGATTCCGTCATCGAATGAGCTGCGGATAGCGTGCGCGAGAAGCGCCATGCCAGGCGATTCGTGTTGAAGCGCCGGATCGCGGCCCGACTGGTAGAAGGACTCGACATCCCCGAACCGGAAGCCGTAATGGGCTGCGACGGGCCGATCGTCGAGCTCCAGCAACCAAAGTCGCAGCCAGCCGCGCTCTAGCGCCCGGTGTGCGAACGCGCGGTGAAAGGCCGTGCGACGGCCTCCGAAGGCGGAGTGAGCACCGAAGTTGGCTTCGTGCAGCCGGAAGAGCTCATCCAGGTCGGCATCCAGCGTCGTCGAATCGCTCAGGCGGTATCGAACGCGCCCGCGGCGGGCGAGCTGACGGTCCCATTGGCGTACTTTCTGACGAAAGTTGTGCGTCCGCCCCGCGAGAAACTGGTCGAAACTGTCGACCGTCCGAAGCACCGGGTTGCCTTCGCGGCGGATGAGCTGTCCTCCCAACCGCTGGGGCCAGCGCTGCTCTCCCGGCAGGTTCTCGCCGACGAAGACGTCCCAGTCCCACGGTGCCACCTCGAGCAGCCGGCGCAGAACGCTCGCCGCGTCCGCGTACCGTTCTGGCCGGCAGATGGGACCGAGGATGTCTCCTGCGCCGTTACCGAGGAAGCGCATCACACGCAACGGTCGGCGTCGCCAGAGATACAGGGGAAGGATGGCGAACAGGTCTCCGCGTGAATCGTGGCAGCCAACAGTGAGAAGCCGCCGACCGGCGCCGAAATGCTGCCACCAGGTCGTCGAGAACTCCCAGGTCGCAAAGACGTTCTGCCCTTGCTCGGCGAGCTGCGTCCATTCCTCGCGCAGCGATTCCAGCCGATCGACCAGCTCGAATCGGACGTCGACGGGACGTGTGCCCCCAACAGAGGGTGCTCCCGTGGGCATCACCCGAGTGCACTCGCCGATCTCACCAGCTCAGGGGCCCCTGATCCGGGGCTATCCGGCACAGCTACACCGGCAGTTTCCGGCGCGCATTGCGCGCCGTTCGCAACGACCGAAAGACCGCGGCCTTTGTCGCGTCCAGCGGCTCCAATTCGCCGAGCGGCCGCGGCGACACCTTGGCTTTCCGCAACCAACTGTTCACCCGGTAGACGCCCTCCGCCCGTTGAGAGAAGCGGGTGTAGAACGGGATCGAGAACGACACGGAGACGCCGGCGTCCGTCTCGACCCAGTGGGGGATGTAGGAGGGCAGGTAGACGCCAAGACCGGGCTCGATATGGAAGGTCTCAGCGACGGCCTCCATGGCCTGAAAGTCGCATTTCTCGCCGTCGGTATAGAGCTCCAGCTCGTGCCGAAGCTTGGCGCGGTCGTTCTCGAACGCAGCGACGCTGACGTGCTTCGTGCCCCGCAACTGGAGAAGAAAGCTGTGCTCGGCGTCGAAGTGCATCGGTGTCGTGGAGGCCGGGCAGGAGATGAACAAGTAGCCCGACCGGAACTGCATTCCCCCCTCACGGGCGGCGACGAGCGGCTCGACCTCGTCCAGGCAGTCGTTGACGACCTCGGCATATTCGGGAACCTGCTGGATGTTGCGCAGGGAGATTCGGAAGCCGTTCCGCTCGACGTCGAGGACGCTGGCCGACGGCGGCCCCTCACCCACGTCCACATAGTTGTGCGAGTCGGCGATCGGTAGATGACCATGCTCACGCCGCACGGAGTGGTGCGGCAGCCGGTCGGCGAGCTCGGCGATCGCCTCCATCGTGAACAGCGGATGGTCCACCAGCGAGTGCCGGACGAGCATCGACCTCCGGGCGAAGGCGTCTGACCACGCCTCCACATCGATCTGAACCAGACTTGCGGTCATCATGTGCCCTCCTCAGTTTTCCCGCCTTTCGTCACAACAGTTCCGGCGACGGTTGCACCCTCGCGACGGATGAGCACGAGCAGGTCTCGAGCCGCTGTCGGGTCGCGCCGGGCGGAGCGCAGTTCGGCCTTCGAGGCACGCATCAGCGAGTGCTTTCTCGCTCGGCCGAAGAGGCCGGTGCTGTCAGCGCGACTCCTGCCAGGACGCCGACGAAGGCCGGCAACCCGGGAGCTTCCCACCAGCCGTAGACGAAGCCGAGGACGGCAAAAAGTGCGACTGCCGACATCGCGGCGATACCTTCCGCTGACCGTGACCCGGCGAGGGCGAGCAACAGCGTCACTACGAGGGCGCCGTACGCCAACACGCCCGCGAGGCCGAGGTCCCCAAAGACACCCAGTGCACTGGAAATCGGACTCTGGAATGACGAGCGCTCCTTATTGTTCACGACGCCGTATGACAAGTAATCGGCCTCGATTGCGATCTCGGCCGGCCCAAGTCCGAGAGCATGGAATGGAGACCTCGCGCTGAGGAAACCGGGCGTCGTGTAATACGCCGCCAGAGACACGGTCTCGGCTGGACCTCTTCCGAAGGTGAGCGACACGGGATCCGAGCGCGCGTTGTTCCACAACCATTGCGCCACCTGAACCTTCGGCGTCTCACCTCCCGCCCTGTCCTGGTGGAGGTAACCGAGTGCGACCTTCCCCACCGGGAGGACGAAGATCAGAATCGCGAGCAGCCCGACCACCAGGCCGCCGCGAACGACGTAGCCGAGTGTCAACGCCTGCGGCGCGGTTGCGAGAACGGCGATTGGCAGCGCGAACAGGACCTGTTTCGAGTCCGAGATGAAGGGCAGCACCGCGAGTGCAGCGGCCAGAGCGACGCGCCAGAGGGTCGGCCGGCGACTGAGCAACCAGACCATGCCGATCACGGCCACGGTCGCCAAATTTCCTGAGCCGCCACCTCGCGAGACGAACGTTCCCTGTACCGGATCGCCCGCCCCGTGGACCGAGAATTGCCAGTATGCGATCGGAATCTGAAGGACGATCAGGCCCATCGCAATCTTGAGAAGAACCGCCCGTTGCCCCTCCGCTGGCGGGTCGACAAGGATGGCGGCCACAAGGACGAATGGCACTCCCAGCAACCCGATGAACAGGAACGGACGGAGAATTTCGACGTGGTTGATGAGACCGGAGACGATCGCGACGAGGGACAACGCGATGAGCCCGCGCAGATGCGGCCGGGCACTGCGCGGAACGGGCACCGCCCGTCTCCTGAGAATCGCGACCACGAGCGCGCCCCACGAGATGGCGATCGGCAGCACTGTTCCCAGCGAGGGAAGCAAGCCGAGCGTCGTCAGGCCTTGGAACGTGAAGCTGCTGACGAGCGCCGCGATCACCCAGTACGTTGTCGGCGCGCCGAGCGCGACAAGCCCCAAGATGCACCCCACTGCGACGAACGCCGCCTGCGTGCTCCACGGCAGGAGTAGTCCGACCGCGACGCACGCGAGCAGCGCCAACGACCCCAGGACGTCAGTCGCACCGTGCCGCCATCCAACGTGTGGCTCGGCAGTGCCGCTAGTCACTGAACCCTCTCTTTCCGGTCGTGCCGGTCATCAGAGCCGTGGGGCGACGTTCGCGGCGTGGTGGAGGGATTTGGCCGGCGTCACTTGATCCCACACCGTCAAGCGTGCGGATTGCGTCCAACCTGGGTCGAACGCGGCGCTGGCGGGCGGCGAGACGATCGCCGATCGCCTCGAGCGCCAGCTCGAGCGTCGTCTCGGCCGACGCCGGCCCGTCGACGGCCACGAAGTCGTCGGGATTACGGCCGGCGAGCTCGCGGCAGACATCGAGTCGGCGCTTGGTCTCGGCAACCTCGACGCCGGACTCACGGCTAACGGTGCTCGACCCGTCGACACAGAGGGTTAGATCGGGCTGAGGAAGCGCGCGGCCAACGAATCGAATGACCCGTAGCGGCAATGAGGTCTCATAACGCCCCGGATATCCGGCAGTCGCGAGCGAACCCCGCTCGACAATGACGAGAGATGCCCGCGCTCGGCCAAGAGCCACCCGCGGCCACCGAGCGAGCGTGTCCAGCCACAGAAACGCAAACCATGCCAGCGAGCCGGCGACACCGGGTGCCGTCGGGGACGGCCGGAGTCGAGGGCTGGGCCGGAGAAGGGTGACATGGCGAAAGACGCCGTCAGTCTCACGCTCGAGACCGGCGGCGAGCGACTCGCGCTCCGCGTAAGGCCCGACGACGCAGACGGCCAGGCCACTGGGCCGGACAAGTCGGCGCACGACGCGTGGGGGATCAAGGACGAGCCGCCGAGCGAGCGCCGCCGGCGCACGCCGCTGCCGTGCGACCCGCTTGCGAAGTGCCTCGAGCTCCGCCATCACGTCGGGCTCTCCCTGGCCGAGAGCTCTTGCCAGCCCCGCGCCAACCGGGCCGAAGTGCCGCTCCAAGAGTCCCGCCGCGCCTTCCGGGTCCCGCCGAAACACGCGGCGAAGTTCCGCCTGGTCGCGGACGCCGTACATCCGCTTTCGGGCCCGCTTGACGGCCAGGTAGAGCGCCTCGGCAGCGGGCTCGGGGATCCGCATCCCTGCCGAACGAACGGCGCTCGAGAGTGCGACCGGCACCGCCGGTCCGTCCGGGCCGATTCCCCACGGATCGCAAACGACGTCGAGTTGCCGGTGCCTCCGCCCTGGCTCCTCGACTTCGACGACGTAGTAGCGGCACCACGGAACCCCGTGATGGAGGCACTGGACGACGCGACCGAAGGCGCCGGAGCGGATGAGCGCGTCGGTTCGTCTCAGGCTGTCGCGGGCGACGGCGACGTCCAGATCCGAGTCGACGACCCGGCTACTTCCATATCCGTGCAGGAAGACGTAGTCGATTCCTGCCCGTTCGAACGCGTCCGCCACCCGAGCAACGAATCTCGGCCTCGTATCTCGAGCGACGCGCGATGTGACCGGCCTTCCGTCGCCCCGCGCCTCGCGGCGCGCCGGCAGATACGCCCCTTGGGCGCGACGGTGTAAGGCCTTCATTCTCAGAGAGAAATAGGGATCGAAGATTCCGTCGACGATGTTCCTGGCGTGCTCGCCGGAGTACCAGGGGTGAATAGAGTCGCGGCGGAGGAACCGCGGATCCGTGCTGCGGGTGTTCGGCCCTCCCAATCCGGTGAAGCACGCCGAATATACCGAGGCGATCTGGCGGTGCGAATACGCGCTGACGGTAGCAGGGGTACCGACGGGAATCGCGACCGCGTCTGCGGTCGACTGCAGCAAGTCTTCGAGAATACGCCTGGGCCGTATCAGCTCGAGCATCACATCCTTTGACGTCGTGATGTCGCGGGCGTGAACGTGAGAATGCGTATGCGGCAGGATCGTGTGTCCTTGCTGATGCAGCTCTTGCAGATGCTCGGCACTCATCGTGATGTACTCCTCTCGGCGCAACGTATTGACCGCTCGCGCGCCGAAGAGAATCCGAGTGTGCGCAAATTCCCGCATCTGCTCGTAAGTCGTGAGATCGAGGATCGCAGTTGGAATGAAGAAGATCGCCTTGACGCCGATCGGATTCAATACCTGCTGTGCCGCGGTGTAGGCGGAAAGCAATCCGTCGTCGAAGGTCCACAAGAGCGACCTCTCCTCGATCGGTTCCGGCGAAGACTCGTCGTAATGACGAAAGAATTGCGACGGGTCGATGAACCGACGGTCGGTGCCGAGAAGTCGGACAATGTGACCGAACTGCTCGAGATCTTCGTCGAAGACATGGTGAGTCATCACAATGCGGACATGGTCTCGAGGAATCAAATGCCTGGCTAGGTAGGCACCTCCAAGGCGCCGCGCGACCGTCCCGACCCGAGCGTGTTTGTCGTTCATGCCTAGACCGGCCTCTGAGCGTGTCGGCGGCGTTTGTGCAGCTCGATCCCGGCACGAAGAACGAACGCGGAGTTCGTGCGGACGTACCGCCCGCTCAGCCTGCGGGGCTCAGAAGCGAGCCGGTGGAGCCATTCGAGCGAGCAGCGCTGCATCCAGAGCGGGGCACGGCGTTTGGTTCCGGCGAGAAAGTCGAAGGCCGCTCCGACCCCGAGAAGGAGTGCCGGCGAGAGCCCATCGGCGTAGCGGTGCATCCAGAGCTCCTGCTTCGGCGCTCCCAGGGCACACCAGACTATGTGCGGCTCCGTGCGGGAAATCTCTTCGATCGCCCGCCCCCAGCGATGCTCGCTCGTCACCCCGAACGGTGGCGAGAGGGCGCCTGCAATTCGAATGCCTGGATACGTCGCGCGCAAGCGTTCTTGCAAGGCGTCGAGCACCTGTGGAGTGGATCCGAAGAGAAAGTGGCGAAGTCCGGCAGGCAGGCCGAGCCGGAGCACCCTCGGCATCAGATCGGGGCCCGGTACGCGCTGCGAAGCGACACCGAATCGGCGCTGCAGCCAAGCTACGGGGGCGCCGTCGGGAAAGACGATCCAGGCGTCCTCGAGCGCACGCCGAACATCTTCGTGGCGCTGGACTAGGCCGAGTACGTGGACGTTGCAGAAACAACAGAATCCTCCGGAGCCTGCAAGTGCCTGCTGGGCCACGGCTCTTGCCGCGGTCACCGGGTCGCCGGCGAAGCACTCGACTCCGAGAACAGAACAGAAAGCGTGCTCTGAGCTCTCCCCATCCGAGCGTGAACTCGCGACCGGATGTGTCTCCGTGGCGCTCAGAGCGGTCTTACCTCGCCGCGCTCACGAGGCGCCTCGATGCGGAAGCCTGGGCTCCTCGCCCGTATCGAGGCTGCACAGAACTCCGCAGGTTGCAGCTGCTGTCTCCGAGTTGCCGACGACGCAGTCGATCCCACGAACAGCGACGAACCGTGGGAAGCGCATACAACGTGCCCGTCATCTGCCAGACTCGTTTCTGAAGACCGATGAGGCGGTGCGCCAGATCCATTTCAAATCGTTGAACAGCGACCATTCCGTGACGTATAAGTAGTCGAGGCGAGTCATCTCGTTGAACGGGATGCTGCTGGCGCCGAGCGCTTGCCAAGGACCTGTGATTCCTGGTCGCAGATCGAGGCGGCAGCGAGCCCAGCCTTCGACATGACAATCTTCCTCGAGAATGAGTGGACGCGGACCGACCAATGACATCTCGCCCTTCACGACGTTGATGAGCTGAGGCAATTCATCAATTGAATAGCGACGGAGTACGCGGCCGACACGCGTGCAGCGCGGATCGTCGGGGATTTTGAACATACGGGCGTCGCCACCATTCCGAGCGTGCATGTTGAGACTCTGGAGTTGGGCCTTTCGCTCCTCGGCATCTGCGGCCATCGTCCGGAACTTGTAGATCCTGAAGATCTTCTCTGCCCTTCCCATTCGTACCTGGCGGAACAACACAGGACCTTCTGAATCGCGCTTGATCAGCAGGGCGATCACTCCGAGGAACGGCAACAGAAGAAGAAGGCCGATGACGGCGAGAACAAGATCGAGAAGTCGCTTCATCGCCTGCGATGTCTTTGAGAGCCGAGGCGCGGGTAGTCCGAGAAGCGGGAGCCCCTCCACCGAATGGAGTCGGGCGGTCGGGCCCAGGACATCGAACAAGCGAGGCACGATGTCGATCTGGACGTCCATTCCCTTGAGGTTGCGAATGACGTCGAGCAGGTCGAAATGCGAGTCCCGCGAGAAAGCGACGACGACACGATCGACGTCGGTGACTCGTGCGATCTCCGCCAAGTCCTGTGGTCGCCCGAGAAGCGTCAGATCCTCGAGGCCCGGGGCGCGCTCCTTGGGCTCGGAGTCGACGAAGCCCACGACGTCCACCCCGTATTCGGAATGTTGACGGAACTTCCGCGCGACCGATTGGCCAACGTCCCCGGCGCCGAGGATCACGGCGCTCTGCACGTATCGAGGGCTACGACGCGCAATAACCCGTCCTACTACTCGTCCCATCGTGAGAAAACAGATGCTCAGCAGCGAGAAGACGAAAATCGGCTGCGCGCCGGGAGTGGCCACACCCGTGATCCACAGCACCGTGAACGACAACCAGGCACTGACGACGGCCATATGGACGATGCTCGTGAGCTCGTCGACGGTCGCGTAGTCGGTGCTCTGCTGATCCCGCTCGTACAGACCGGACACCTTCGCCACGCCGATCCAGATCGGAACTGTCAGAACGAAGATCCGAATATCTCGAAAGCCGCTCGCCTCGACGAACACGTGCTCCGTGACGACGAACGCGAGAGCCAGCCCGACAACGTCAGATATCTGAAGGATCCGCGTGATCAGCCAAGGGCGCCGACGGCGTTGCGGGGCCCTCTGGCGTCGGTCGGTAGTTTGGACCAGCAGCTCGTCGAAGGCCGTGGCGACACGCTCGGGCGCGGGCGCAAGCGACGTGTCCACGACGCTGTCGCCAGCCAGCGACGTCCCCACGACTGCTTCTCCGACGGTCGTGGTCATTGCCTCATGCGCGGCGCCCGCGGCGAGTTCGCATCCCCGCCTCGATCCCGACTGCTCACTGCGCGCCCAGCCGGGTGGGGTCCGGCAACCGCTTTGTCCACTATCCATTCGGGATCGGTCTCGACGAGCGACGTCGGGCGCGTGTAGTAGCCGTATCCGTGCCCGTCGTCGAGGCTCGCCCCGGTGACCACCAGGCCGAGCTTGTGCGCCGGGCACGACCCGAGTACGCGACGCAGCTCGATCAGCGTCGAGCGTCGGATCGTCTTCAAGCGCGTAATGACGAGAAGCGCGTCGACGCGAGCGCTGAGCGTCATCGCATCACCCATGCCGAGGAGTGACGGGGCGTCAACGAGGACGATGTCCGCACGAGCTCGCAGCCGCGCAAGTGTCTGGGCAACCTGGTCTGAGTCCACGAACTCCCCCGGGTCTGGTGGGACGGCCCCCAGAGCCAGCACCTCGAGCACGCCCGGAACGTGCTCTCGCTTCCGCCGGTTGCCGGCGTCTCGTCGACGTGGCATCTCCGAGAGCTGCCCCCAGTACGACCTTTCTGGAATCGGGACGACCCTGAGCGCGTCGTCCAACTCGGCAATTCCGAGAGCGACGTCGACCAGCCCAGGTCGAGCCTTCAATCCGAACAGCCGATCGATGACCGGCCTGCGCGCATCGAGGTCGCACAGGACGACCCTGTCTCCGGACTGTGCGAAGGCAACTGCGAGATTTGCGATCGTCGTGGACTTCCCTTCACGTTCCGTCGCGCTCGTGACCATCACCAGAGGAGTCCTCGATTTCGCTCTTGTGAGACCGAGCCTGACCCGGAGCAGGCGAATGGACTCTGCATACGGCCCTACTGCGTCATCGAGCATCGTCACTGCGCCCTGTTTGTTGTGGACTCGTTGCGGTGGGAAGGGCAGTCGGGCGAGAAGCGGCAGCCCGAGCCGCTCCTCGACCTCTTCGGCACTCCGTACGCGCGTGTCCAGGGTGTCCAGGAGAAAGGCCAACCCGATACCGAGGACGGTTCCGAGGACGATGCCGAAGGCAGCCATCCGCGCCGGGCGCGGCCGAACCCGAGGCGCGGAGTCAGCAGGACGAACGAGGAATGCACTCGCCGCCTGAAGCGCCTCGACTGTCTCGAGCTGCTGCTTCTTCGCAGTCAGCTCGGCATGGAGTGCAGACCTCTTCGCACCGGCCACGCGAAGCTGGTCGAGACGCTGCTGTACACGTTTGCGCGCCTCGGCGAGTCCCGCAGACTCCAACTCATTCCGGTACGCGATGAACTGCCGCGCGTATTCGGTGGCGAGACGCTTCGCCAGAGCGGCGTCGACGTCGCGCACATGGAACTCGAGTAGATCCGCGTTCGTCCGGGCCGAGACGGCGGACGCGCGTAGCAAGTCCTGTGCCGTCCGATCGTGAATCGCCAAGGCGGCGAGGGCGCGATGTGCGATTTGGGGAACGCGCGCAAGATCGGCTTGCGTCTGAGCAACCCTGTCCGGCTGCAACGCGCTGCCTTGATCGGCAACGCCGGATAAAGAGGCGGCCAGGCTCTGATTGCTCAGCAACACCTCGGCCGACGCCTGATAGAGAGGGGTCTCCCTGAGCGTGAGGACGGCAGCGAGGACCGGAACGATGACGACCGCGGAGAGCACCACCCATTTCCGGCGCTGGAGGACGCCGAGATACGTGAGCAGCGTGGGAGACGAGCCGCCCGCTTTCGGCTGGACCTCGTTCGGACTATGCTCGCCGGGTCCCACGACGGTGCTACCTCGGCCTCTCGAGACGATGGACTTCAAGTCCGACTAGGTCAGCGAGAGCGGAGTGCTGACCGTGCAGCCACTCGCCCCCGGTCACCCGTCTTCACGCGGCGCAACATCCCTTTCTCCCCTCGTTGCGCGAGACAAGCCTACGCAAATCATCCAAATTGCAACATCCGCCAGACGCATGATTTGCCGCCTACGGCCATGCTTGTAGTTGACACGGCGGTTATGTAGTGCCGATGCGGGATTGGGCTTGTACGGCACGTTCCCGTCGTGTGAGCCGTGACACGGGCCCTGGCTGATAGCCGACGCTCATGCGGACCTGCACGGCCCCTTGGCCTCGACTCCACGACGCGATACGCTCATCTCCACCTGGGAGAGGGGAGTAGGGCAAATTAAGGACTGGGGCCCAGTACTTGTAGTTGACGACGATCCGGAATTTCGCGGGCTCGCCCGCGACGTCTTACGCCGTGTCGGGTGCGCAACCGTCGAAGCCGCCGACGCCGCCGAGGCCCTCGCTGCCGCCGAGCGCGAGATTCCGAGTCTCGTGCTTCTCAAGGTCGAGCTTCCGAAAGTAAGCGGATACGAGCTCTGCCGCGAGCTCAGAGAGGTGTACGGCGAGCAGCTTCCGATCATTCTCGTTTCGGCCGATCGCGTGGAATCGATCGATCGCGTCGCGGCGCTCTTGATCGGGGCCGACGATTACTTGGTCAAGCCGATCGAGCTGGAGGACGACCTTCTCGCCCGCGTTCGCCGGCTACTCGCACGTCCTGCCGCAACCAGCGGGTCGACGGCCGGGGACGCATCGCATGGGCTGACGCGTCGCGAGCGTCAGGTGCTGCTCCTGCTCGCCGAGGGATACACGCAAACGACGATCGCCGAGAAGTTGGTGATCAGCCCGAGCACCGTCGGCACGCACGTCCAGAGGATCTTGACCAAGCTCGGCGTTCATTCGCGCGGGCAGGCAGTCGCGCGCGCGTATCGCGTCGGGCTCCTTACCGCACCGGTTTCGGGGTCCGGCCCTCCGAATCACGAGTGACGTACACGCTTCGAGGGCCGTAGCTCAGTCTTGCCTTGCGGGCGATGGGCCGACACCCAACACCATCCTTGCGAGGACGGGGCCGGCAACCGCAAACCTGACGCAAACAGCCGGCGTACCAAGCCACAAAGGCCAGCCAGCCGGCTGAGACGAAAACCGAGCTCGACTATTTTGAAGACCGGCTGCGGCGCCGGCCGCCGGCGCGCCGGGCCTGGATCGGCGAGCCACGGTGGAGCTACGCCGAACTCGAGATCGACGCGGTTATCTCCGCATCCTCGCCCGGCATCGTCACGTCGCAGGTGCGGCGCGTGGCGTTCACGCATAGCCCGCCCCACTTCACGTTCGTGGACTCGGCGGGCTGGGCCGCCGTCGCGAATAGACGGATCTGCGTATCGGCGCGGATCTCCTTCGTGCACGTGTCGGGGCAGCTGATGCCGGCCTTCTCGTCCGCCAGAGTTCCTCCAGTGACCTGAATGGTTAGCCGCGGCGGTCGGAAGACGGCCGTCGCGTTCACCGTCTCTCCGGCCTGATCGAAGGTGAGCGTGCAACTCGGGCCGCCCGTCTCGGAACACGGCGCACCCCACTCGCCGACCGATCCGGCGTCCGGTCTGGCGGACAGCGTCAGCGTGGTTCCGACGGGGATTTCGACGGTGCAGTCCTGGCCCGCGGAGCACGTGTCGATCAGGCCGGGCTGAGAGCCGGCCACGACTCCGGCGGCCCCGTCCCGCGCGCTGACGCTGAGCTCGAGCGTCGCGGTGTCCGGGGGCGGCGTCGTCGTCGGAGGCGGTGTCGTCGTCGGAGGCGGAGTCGTCGTCAGAGGGGGCGTTGTCGTCGGAGGCGGAACAGCGCCGCGCGCAAAGACGGCCCCGACGATCATCTGATCTCGAACGGGGATGAAACGGCAAGTCCGATTCGAGCCGCGGCAGATCCCGCGCCAGTGGACGAAGTCGGATCCGCGCGCCGCTTGCTCCGCGAGCGTCACGCGGGCGGTGCGGTCGAACCGGCCGGAGCAGCCCGGCGGGCACGAGATCCCTTTTGGACGACTCGTCACCGTTCCCTTGCCCTTGCCGGCGAGCTCCACCTCGACGGTCGCGAACGCCGGCTCGGGCGACGACGTCGCCCCACCTCCACCTCCGCCGCCGCCCGCGGCAACGCCGATGCCCGCGGCCAGCCCGCCGGCGGCGAGAACAAGCGGAAGCACCAGACCGGCAAGGACGACGAGCGGCGGCGCCAGCAGCCACCGGTTGACGAAGCGTGCGAGGAACGGCGGCTTCGCGAGCAGAGCGTCGAGGTTGTGCTCGCTCAACGCCGCGCCGTGCGCGTCTCCCTGCTCGCGTCGGAGCTCCGACGCGTGGCGGAGGGACTCGACCGCCTGGCCGCGGTCTCCTGTGCAGGCCGCCAGCGTTCCGAGCTGGTGCAGCGCCCAGGCCTCCGAGCCCCGATCTCCGCTCTGCCGCGCCGCCTCGAAGACGACCGCGAGCGTGCTGCCCCACGCGTCCCAGCGCCGGCTCCAGGCAAGTGCGGCATCGATCGCCCTGCCCAGGCGGACGGCGTCCTTCCATCTCTTCGCGCGGGCGGCCAGCTGAACGGCGACGAGCAGTGCAGGAAGCTCCTCGAGCAGCTCCTCCGGGCGTGTCCGGCGTTCCTCCGCCCAGGTGCCGAGCGACTCGAGCAGCCTGTCGAGCACGAGGCCCTCCTCCTCGGCCACGTCCGGCGGCGGGGAAGCGATCGTGAGACCGTGGGCGCTGTACCGCGGGCTGTGCGACTCGATCAGGCCGAGCCGCTCGAGCCTCTGCAGCAGGTTCGAGGCGTCGGAGCCGGCGATCTCTTCGAGGCGATCGACGCCGAGCGAGGCTCCACGCAGCATGATCAGAGCCGTCAGCAGCCTGCGCTCGTCTGCGGAGAGCACGGCCGCGCTCTCGTCGGTGAACCACCGATCGGGGTCGCCGTCGCGCAGGTCGCGCGCGACCTCCGTGAGCGACTGCCCGCGCTCCTTCGCCGCCGCAGCCGCCTGCTTGATCCGCAGCGGATTCCCGCCCACAGCCGTCCAGATTTGCTGGGCCGCCTCCTCGTCGCTCTGCTCGAGCTCACGACCGAGCTCCTGCGCGATCAGAGCCAGCGCGTCGGCCGGCGGCAGACCGGGCAGCTCGGACGCGTCCCAGTCCCAGACCCTGCGGGAGCGCGAGCTGATCACGAACCGGCAGGTCGGAGCGAGTCGCACGAGGTCTTGCGCCTCCGAGCCTTCGTGCTCGAACGAGTCCACGAGCACGAGCGCCCGCCGGCGTCCGAGCAGGCGCTGCACCTGCGGGGCCGACGGCTTGATCGGAGGCTCGTAGAATGCCTCGAAGAGCTCCTGGACGAGGTCGCCGATGCTCTTCCCGGCCGCCGAGAGATAGACGACGCCCTCGCGATGCTCGGCAGCCTCCTTGCGGTTGGCGACGTGGGTGAGCACGTAGGTCTTTCCGATCCCGGCCGGCCCGTAGACGTTCAGCAGCGGTCCCCGGCCGTCGAATGCGCGCGTGGTTTCCTCGTCGCGGTCGAGGTGACCGGAGAAGGGCGGCGGCCGCAGGAGGACGGGTCGGCGGCGAAGCCTGACCCGAGGACGTTGCAGCAGGCCGGTCTGCACGAGCGCCGCCCCGGCCTCGTCCCCGACGTAGAGCTGGTAGGTGTTGTTGTCGCCCGTGTTGACGACGCTGTTCGTCACGTCGCCGACGAACGCGACACCGCGCTCGGCCGCGACGACGCGCGCTTCGCGTCGAGGCCGGGCCACGCTAGCTCTCGATCGAAGCCTGGTCGCCCGTCGAGATGACGCTGTCGGTGACCGAGCCGACGAAGCCGACCCCACGGTCGCCGACCGTGACCACGTTGACGGCCTTGGCCGCCTCGGCCTCCTTCCAGAGGCGAGCGAGCTCCTCGGCAAGGTGCGGGTCGGCCTCGAGCATCGTCTTCAGCTGGAAGGCGAGCCCGCCCCGCGCCACCTCGTCCTCGGGGTTGGTCGCCACCGCCTCAGCAGCAGCACGCGTCGGCTCGTTCGCCTCGACCCCGGGCCGCAACCGGGCCCACATCGACTTCGCGTACTTCCAAGCCTCCTGGCCGAGCTTGCGGCCGAGCTCCTCCGTGAGATCCTGCGCGCCCTTCATCAGGTACGGCAAGAACGGCGCGAGAAACGCCGTCAGCGACACTGGATCCATAACCTCTCCTCCCGCCTGCGGCCCGGGCACCACGTATCAAACGTGGCAAGTATCGGCCCGACTCTAGCGCAGCCGCGACGACCTGACAAACGTCGCCGCCGTGCGTTTCACGAACTTTTTGTCGTGGTATGTACGTCGGGTTCTTCCAGCTCGAGACATTTCCAGGAAACGCAAAGGAGGCAAACGTGGTTCTGCTCTGGGTACTCGTGGCTCTCGTGCTTCTGTTCGCGATCGTCGGCGGCATCGCGATCTCGAAGTTCCTGTTCTTCGTCCTGATCGTCGCCGCCGTGCTGGCCCTGATCGGCTTGTTCACACGAACGGCCTGACGGTCAATCGAACGGGAAGCGGAGGTGTCGTAATGGGTATAGGCGTCGGTCTGATTCTGATCGCCGTCGGTGCGATTCTCGCCTGGGCGGTCGACGTGAGCACCTCGGGCTTCAACCTGAACACGGTCGGCTACATCCTGCTGGTCGTCGGGATCATCGGCGTCCTGCTCTCGCTGATCTTCTGGTCGAGCTGGGCGGGCCCGGGGTATTTCACGCGCACGGATCGCCCGCGGCGCCGGGTGATCGAGGAGGACGTCTGAGGGAGAGACTCCTCCGTAGGGCGGACCAGGGGGTGACTGCGGGCGGCAGTCACCCCCTTCCGTTTCGAGGATGACCGCCGCTAGCGCGGCAATGGGAGCTCGCCGAGCTTGAGGATGTCCAGGAGTTCGCCGATCTCGTGCTCTCGCTGCGTGGCGTGGCGCATCGGAGAGTTCTTGTTGATTTTGTAGCGGTTACGACGCCCCACGCGCTCGCGCTCCACGTAACCCTCTTTGACGAGATCTCGGACGATCCGCTGGGCTGCCCGTTCGGTGATCCCCACCGTGGCCGCAACGTCGCGGAGACGGACGCTCGGGTCGCTGGCGAGGCACAGCAGCACACGTGTGTGGCTCGTGACGAACGTCCAGGCCTTGCCGTCCGGGCTTGACATACGTCCTAAATGTCGTACTATTTATGTCGCGATACGGAAACCGTTACAGGCCACACGATACCGAAGCGAAGCAGGGTGACAGCCGGGAGGGCGCCGTGCAGAACCTCAGCATCGAGGCAGCGTCGGACGAATCGGCACGTGGCCTGTGCATGGCGCTCGCTCGGTTCCGGCCTCGCTGGACGATCGAAGAGGACGGCCGGCACTTCGTCTCCGTGGAGCTGGGGAGCGACGGGCACGTTCTCGAGGTCTTCGACGCGATCCAGAAGCACGTGGCCGATCGCGTACAGGGCGAACCCGTGTCCTCGCTGGCCGTCGCGCTCGACGGGCACAGCTACAGCGTGCACGACCGCTGAGGGATCAGGCTTCGCGCGGGGACCACACGTACGGCGTGGTGGTCGTCACCGCCGTGAACCCGAGCCGCTCGAGGATCGGGCGGCTGTCGTCCGAGGCGTCGGTCTCGACGTATGTGCGGCCCAGCTCCGCCGCGAGTCGCGCCCGCGCGGCGACCAGCGCGCGGTAGATCCCGCGGCCGCGCCACTCGGCAAGGGTCGCCCCGCCCCACAACGTCGCGAACTCCGTTCCCGACGGGAAGCGCACCCAGCCTGCGGACACGGCAACGTCGCCGGCGTCGGCGACAAAGATCCGGAGCCCCTCGGGGTCGGCGACGCGTTCCTCCCAGAGATCGTCGAGCCAGGTGTGATCCTCGTCCCACACCGCCTCCTCGAGCTGAGCGATCCGAGCCATGCCGCTGCGTTCGGTCACTTCGCGAACGACGACACCGTCCGGCGGCGGCGACTCGAGCGGGAGATCGGACACCCGCGCGATCACGACGGTCTCCGCATCCTCGGGCTCGAAGCCGGCCGCCCGAAGGCGCTCCGACAGGTCGGCCGGGCGGTCGTGCCCGTGCAGCTTCCACTCGAACGACTGGCCGCGACCCGCGAAGTAGGCGATCTGGCGCGCGATCAGCTCGTCGAGCTCGCCGCCCTCGGCGCCGCCGAGATCGCGGTACTCGACCATCCCGCGGTCGCCGAACCCCGTCATGCGCATCAGCGGCCCGTCCCACTCGATCTCGATCGAGTCGGGCAGCCGGTCATGCACGTGCGCGCGCAGCTGCGCGTCGTACGCAGCCAGCAGCGTCTTCGGGTCGTCTCGGCTCACGCGCCGGACCCTAGTCGAGGCCGGTCGGGCCCAAGGTGCGGCTAGCCGTACCGCGAGAAGCAAGGTGCCCCCACTGCGTGTCCGGAGCGCGGCGCCGAGACTCCCGCCAAATGGACCTCCCGGTGAAAGGAGCCGACGTGTTCTCTCGCGCTGCGCGCCTCGAGGGCACCGGCCGCAGAGGAATCGGGCCGCGGCCGGCTTTTGGCCGTCGCGGAACCCTTGCCGTCGTCTGCCTCGCGACGGCCATGCTCATGCTCGACATCGCCGTGGTGAACACGGCGCTGCCGAAGATCGCGTCCGACCTCGACGCCGGTATCTCCGGCCTGCAGTGGGTCGTGGACGCCTACACGGTCGCCCTCGCTGCGGTCGTGCTCACCTCCGGCTCGATCGCCGACCGCCTCGGGCGGCGGCGCGTCTTCGCCTCGGGCCTGGTGCTCTTCACGCTTTCTTCGCTCTGGTGCGGCGCGACAACCAACATCGAGATGCTCGACGTCGCCCGGGCGGTGCAGGGTGTCGGCGGGGCGATCCTCTTCGCCACCTCGCTGTCCCTCCTCGCCGATGCATTTCCGGGCTGGGAGGAGCGGTCGAAGGCGCTCGCCGTGTACGGCGCGACGATCGGCGCCTCCTTCGCCGTCGGCCCGGCCGTCGGCGGCGCGCTGACCTCGTACGTCGGCTGGCGCTGGGTCTTCTACGTGAACGTGCCGGTCGGGATCGCCGCCGTGGCGGCCACGTACCGCTGGGTGCGCGAGTCGCGCGACCCGAACGGCCGGCGCATCGACTGGGCCGGCCAGACCGCGCTGATCGGCGGCCTTTTCCTCCTCGTGCTCGCGCTGCTGCGCGGGAACGGAGACGGGTGGGGCAGCCCGGCGATCGTCGCCGAGCTCGTCGGCGCGGCGGTCCTGCTGGCCGCGTTCACTGCGATCGAGTCGCGTGTCAAGGAGCCGATGCTCCCGCTGGGGCTGTTCCGGATCAAGGAGTTCACGGGCGCGCAGGTGGCGGCGTTCTCGATCTCCGCGTCCTTCTTCGCGATCTTCCTCTACACGACGCTGTACCTGCAGCAGATCCTGGGCCTCTCGCCGATCGAGGCGGGGCTGGTCTACCTGCCGTGCACGGTGCTGGTCTTCTTCGTCTCCGGCGCGAGCGCCGGCCTGCTCCAGAAGGTGTCGGCCGGGGCGCTGATCGCGGTCGGGCTGGCGTTCGTCGCGATCGGCCTCGCGCTCGGGCTGCTCGCGACCGCGACCTCGTCGTGGGCGATGCTGATCCCCTCGCTGATGGTCGCCGGCCTGGGCACCGGCCTCTTCAACCCGGCGGTCAGCGCGGTCGCGCTGGGCTCGGCTCCGGCGGAGCAGAGCGGGCTCGCGGCCGGCGTGAACGACACGTTCCGCCAGGCCGGGATCGCCCTCGGCGTCGCGCTCTTCGGCGCGCTGATCCCGGGCTCGGCCGCCCTCGGGCGGGGCTCTGCCGAGTCGTTCGTGAGCGGGATGCACACCGCCCTGCTCGTCGGGGCCGGGCTGGCCGCGGTCGGCGCGATCGCCAGCTTCAAGTTGATCCCGGTGCGGCGCGCCAGCGGTGCCGTCGAGCAGCTGCCGGCACACAGCGAGCTCGCGGAAGCCGCCTAGCTTCCCGGGACACGCAGGGTCAGACCCTCCGGGGTCTGACCCTAGCTCTCTGGGGCCGCGGGCGGCTCGTCTGGCCCGGCGGCCTCCTGGGCCTGCTGGGCCTCCTCGGCCTCCTCGGCCTCGAGCTGCGCCTTCAGCTCGGCGATCCGGTCGACCAGCGGCGTCAGCTCGGGGTGGGTGACCGCCCCGCTCTGCACGAGCTCCGCGGCCTTGCGGCCGAGCTCGCCGTACGTCTGGGACAGCTCCCGTTTGGTCTGGAGCGTCTCGACGCCCTCGCGCGTCATCTGGGTGACGTTCGCGGTCGCCTCCTTGAGGCGATCGAAGAACTTCTTGCTCTCGCTCTCCTCCGTCATCGGCCCGATCTTAGCCCTCCTCGCCGGGGAGGTTCTCGCCCCCGAGCATCTCGTCGATCGCCTGGCGCGCGCGATCGTGGACTGCACGGCGCCGCTCGTCGAGCGACCCTTGCGGCTGCTCGGGCCCGGGTGGCTCGGGCTCCGCTGCCGCCGGAGGCTCCCCGGAGCGCGACTCGGCGAGCTTCCGCTTCAGCTCGTCCGCGGGGTCCTCGGCGACCGGCGGAGCGGGCTTCGGGCGGCGGAGGCGCCAGCGCCAGAAGGCGAACGCACCGACGGTGACGCCGAGCCAGGTGAGCGAACGGCGCATTCCCGGCCGATGGTACTCTTCCGCGGACTTCTCGCCTCGCATCGTGCTGAGCCGTTCCCGGCAGCACCTGCACGCGAGGCCGATTCAGACCGAGGGAAGGAGAACGAGGGAACAGTGAACGAATACGAGATTCTGCTGATGCTCGATCCCGATCTGGCCGAGGAGCGCCAGACCGAGATCGTCACGCGCACGCACGAGCTGGTCGAGAAGGGCGGCGGCACGTGGCTCTCTCACGACGTGTGGGGTCGCCGGCGGCTCGCCTACGAGATCGACCACAAGGCCGACGGCGCGTACCACCTGCTCCAGTTCGACTCGCAGCCGGCGACGCTGGACGAGGTCACCCGCGTCCTGAAGATCACCGACGGCGTCATGCGGCACATGGCGACGCGCAGGGTGAAGGGCGGAGGCCGCGCCGCGCCGCCCCCGCTCCCGCCCGTGGAGGAGCGCCCCCGCTACGAGCGCGAAGAGCGCCGCGCCGCTCCGCCCCCCGCCGAGCGGGCCGAGGCCGCCGCCGACGAGACCGAGCCCGCCGCGGCGGAATCCGCCGACGCGGAGGCGCCGGTCGAGGAGTACGCTGCCCCGACGGAGTCGGAGCAAGCGTCGGAGGAGGAAGGAGCCTAGGTATGGCAGCCAACATCAACCGCGTCGTCCTCGTCGGGAACCTGACCAGAGACCCCGAGCTACGCAGCACGCCCGGTGGAACGCCGGTGTGCAGCCTGCGCATCGCCGTCAATTCGCGCCGTCGGGACGAGTCCGGCCAGTGGATCGACAAGCCCAACTACTTCTCGGTCTCGGTGTTCGGCAACCAGGCCGAGAGCTGCTCGCAGTACCTCTCGAAGGGCCGTCCGGTCGCGGTCGACGGTCGCCTCGATTGGCGCGAGTGGCAGGCGCAGGACGGCTCGAAGCGCGAGTCGGTCGAGATCGTCGCCGAGAGCGTCCAGTTTCTGGGCAGCCGCGGCGACGGAAGCGGCGAGCCCCAGTTCGTGCCCGCGGGCGCAGCGGCAGAGAGCGCCGACTTTCCTACGTCTGCAGCAGACGACGACATCCCGTTCTAGAAGGAGAAGCTCGATGGCACAACCGAAACAGCGCGGCGAGGAGCGGTCGACCTCGCGCCGCCGGCCGCCGCTGGGCGCGCAGCCCCGCCGGCGCAACTGCCGCTTCTGCCGCGACAAGGTGGAGGAGATCGACTACAAGAACATCACCTCCCTCCGTCCGTTCATCTCGGAGAAGGGCAAGATCCGCTCCCGCCGGATCACGGGCGCGTGCCGCCGCCACCAGGTCCAGGTGGGCGCGGCGGTGAAGCGCGCGCGGGAGATGGCCCTGCTCCCGTACGTCTCCGGCAACTAACGGGTGCCGATGCAGGTCATCCTCCTCCAGGACGTCGACAAGGTCGGCCTGCGCGGCGAGGTGGTCGACGTTGCGCGCGGGTACGCGCGGAACTACCTCCTGCCGCGACGCCTCGCCGAGACGGCGACGCGGGCGAAGGTCGCCGAGCTCGAGAAGCGCTCCGAGCTGCGCGCCCGGCAGGAAGCCTCGACCTTCGAGCAGGCGCGCGAGCTTGGGGCGAAGCTCGAGGCGACCGAGCTCCGGTTCGAGGTCAAGGCCGGCCCGACAGGGTCGCTGTTCGGGTCGGTCACGCCGACCGACCTGGCCGACGAGATCTGGCGCGCGGCGAAGATCCGCGTCGACCGCCGGAAGATCGCGCTCGGCGAGCCGATCAAGAAGGTCGGCCGCTACGAGGTCCCGGTCGAGCTCTTCACCGACGTGACCGTCCAGGTGCGGACGCTGGTCGTTCCCGAGGGCGGCGAGCTCCCGCCCGAGGAGGAACCCACCCCGGCGGGGTCGGTCCCCGAAGAAACGCCGGAGCCTCCGGCCGCGCCCGAGACGGATCAGTAACAGCTTCTGCACAGCCCCTGTGGAGGGGCTGGGGAAATACGGAGGAAAAGGCCGCAACGAGCGGTCTTTTCGTCCACCGCTCCGTCCGGATCTTCTGGGAACATGCGTTCCCTTTCCCGAGCAAACCGGGTGTTTGCCGGGTGTGGAGAAACGTGTTGTCCAAGCCCTTTTCCGCCGAGCCGAGAGGTGGTTGTCTTGTCGCACATGTACCAACTCGCCGAGGCTTCGCCGACCGCCCCGGTTCCACCGCAAAATCTCGATGCCGAGGAGTCGGTACTCGGCGCGATGATGCTCTCCCCCGGTGCGATCGGGGCGGTCAGCGAAGTCCTGTCGGCGAGCGATTTCTACCGGGCGAGCCACGGGGTGATCTACAAGGCGGCGCTCGACCTGTACGCCAAGGGCGAGCCTGTCGACGCGATCACCCTCTGCGACGAGCTCGAGCGCCGCGGTGAGCTCGAGGAGATCGGCGGGCGCACCCGCATCAACGAGCTCGCGGCGCTCGTCCCGGCGACCTCGAACGCCGGGCACTACGCGAAGATCGTCCGCGAGATGGCGACTCTCCGCGGCCTCGTCCGGGCGGGGCAGGAGATCGCCCGGCTCGGCCTGGAGCGGGAGGGCCAGTCGGCGGAGGAGCTGGTCGACAAGGCGGAGTCGGTCGTCTTCGACCTCTCGCAGGAGCGGGTCGCGGGCGAGTTCACGCACATCGAGGATCTGCTGAAGGACAGCTTCGAGCGGATCACCGCGCTGTACGAGGCCGGAGACGACGTCACCGGCGTGCCCAGCGGCTACAAGGAGCTCGACCGCCTGACCTCGGGCTTCCAGGCCGGCAACCTGATCGTCGTCGCCGCCCGCCCGAGCATGGGCAAGTCCGCGTTCGGGCTCTGCGTCGCGGCGAATCTCGCCGTCCGCCGGAACGTCCCGGTCGCCCTGTTCACGCTCGAGATGTCGAAGCTGGAGGTGACGCAGCGGCTGATGTGCTCGGAGGCGAAGGTCGAGTCCCAGCGGCTTCGCAACGGGAAGCTCGCACAGGAGGACTGGCCCCGCCTGACGGCCGCCTGCGACAAGCTCGCGAAGGCGCCGGTCTACGTCGACGACACCGGCTCGATCACGCTGATGGAGATCCGGTCGAAGGCGCGGCGGCTGAAGATGCGCGAGCCGAACCTCGGCCTGATCGTCGTCGACTACCTCCAGCTGATGACCTCGGGGACGTCGGTCGAGAACCGCGTCCAGGAGGTGTCGCAGATCTCGCGGTCGCTGAAGGTGCTTGCGCGCGATCTCGACGTGCCGATCATCGCGATCTCGCAGCTCTCGCGGGCGGTCGAGCAGCGCCACGACAAGCGCCCGATCCTGTCCGACCTACGCGAGAGCGGATCGATCGAGCAGGACGCCGACCTGGTCATGTTCATCTACCGGGACGAGTACTACAACGGCGAGGAGTCCGACCAACAGGGGCTGGCTGAGGTACATCTCGCCAAGCACCGGAACGGCCCGACCGACCTGGTCAAGCTCTCGTTCCTGCGCCGGTTCGCGAAGTTCGCCGACTTGGCACAGGCATGACGTCGCTCGGCTTCGCCTTCGCTCCTTCGCGGGGGGAACCGGTTTCCCCCGCGTGCCCCCCTCCCCAACATCACCATGCTCTCGGCAGTTGGTTGTGTGCCGCGCCCGCCCTGTCGGTCGCGGCGACGACCACCGGTTGGCAGAGCCGGGACGGGAATCGATGAACCGCCTGGAAATGAGGTAGCGGCGACGGAGTTCCACCAGGTGATCTGGCTCGGCGCGGAAGCAACGGACTACGCCGTCCCCTGCGAGGCCTGCGAGGAGGACGGCGTCTCGCCGGAGCCCCTGCACCCGACCCTGGTCGAAGGAACCCTGCGCCGCGAGGCCGACGTCGGCTTCACGACGTGCTGGCGCGGTCACCGCATTCGCGTCCGCCGCATCGCCCGCCTGAGAGTGGTCGCAGCCCGCTAGAACCCCGCGCCGACTGGAGGCGGCGCGGGGGCGGGCATCCACACCCTGTGGAGGCTCTGCTTCACAAACGTTGCACCCCCGGTCTCAGAGACTCGGGCGCAAAACCGCTTGCCAAGCCGAACGTCCGGTGTCATGTGGACGCGGTGGTGCACAAACGTTTCAACCCCGGTCTCAGAGACTGGGTGCGAAACGTCACGAGCCCGAGCACGGCTCCGGCACTTCGCGCGAACGCTGGGCAGCTGGCGCCGCCGCGGCGGTCGAACGAGTTCCCGCGCCTTCGGCCTCGGCGGGCATACTCCACCTCGTGCCCGCGACCGTGATCGTCGGCGCCCAGTGGGGCGACGAGGGCAAAGGCAAGATCGTCGATCTGCTTGCCCGCGACTCGGATCTCGTCTGCCGCTACAACGGCGGGCCCAACGCCGGGCATACGATCGTCGTCGACGGCGAGACCTTCAAGCTGCGCCAGATCCCGTCGGGGATCGTCTGGGGCAAGGAGTGCGTGATCGGCGCCGGCTGCGTGGTCGACCCGGCCGTCCTGATCGACGAGATCGACGAGTACGTGGTCCGGCGAGGACTCCCGGAGGACAGCCTCCGGCTCTCGGGCAACGCGCACATGATCATGCCGTGGCACGTGCTGCTCGACCAGGCGAGCGAGCGGCGGCTCGGCAAGCTGCAGATCGGAACCACGCGGCGCGGCAACGGGCCTGCCTATGCGGACAAGGCGCATCGGCTCGGGATCCGCCTGCAGGACATCTTCGACCCGAAGATTCTGCGCCAGAAGATCGAGACCGCCCTCGCCGAGAAGAACCTGTGGCTGGAGCGCATCTATGGCGTCGAGCCGATCGCGCTCGAAGACCTCGCCGAGCTATACGAGGGCCACGCGCAGAGACTCCGGCCGCACCTGACCGACACGTCGCTGCTCGTGGACCGCGCCCTTCGCGAAGGGCGGCGGGTGCTGCTCGAGGGCGGCCACGGGACACTGCTCGACATCGACCACGGCACCTATCCGTTCGTCACCTCGTCGTCGACGATCGCCGGCGGCGCGTGCACCGGCATCGGGCTCGGGCCGACCCGCATCGACGCGGTCGTCGGGGTCGCCAAGGCGTACGTGACGCGCGTCGGCGAGGGGCCGTTCCCGACCGAGATCGAAGGCCGCGACCAGGAACGCGTCCGCGAGCTCGGCGGCGAGTTCGGCACGGTGACCGGACGGGAACGCCGCTGCGGCTGGCTCGACCTCGTCGCCCTCCGCTACGCCGTCCGGCTGAACGGGATCACCTCGATCGCGCTGACGAAGCTGGACGTGCTGTCCTCCTTCGATCGGCTGCCCGTGTGCATCGCGTACGAGTTGCGCGACGGCACCAGGACCGACGAGTTCCCCGAGCACCAGAGCGACTTCCACGCCGCGCGACCCGTCTACGAGACCCTCGACGGCTGGGGAACGGAGCTCGACGGCGACGACCTCCCGGCCGCGGCGCGACGCTACGTCGACTTCGTCGAGCACCAGCTCGACGTCGGAGTCTCGTGGGTCGGTACCGGCGCCGAGCGCGAGCAGGTGCTCGTCAGAGGCTGATCCTCAGGAGAGGTCGAGCCGCCAGTCGTTGCAGCGCATCATGCTGCCCGGCGGGTACTCGAACTCGATCTCGGCGGCAAGCTCGAACCCGAGCTTCCGGCAGATCGCGTTCGACGGCGCGTTCTCGACGCTCGGGAAGGCGTGGATGGTGCTGCGTCCGCCCTCCGCGCGGGCGTGTTCGATCGCATGGGCGGTCGCGGCGGCCGCGATCCCGCGTCCCTGGAACTCCGGAATCACCATCCAGCCGATCTCGTAGACCTGCTCTCCGTGCCAGTCGCGGTGCCAGTACCCGACCGAGCCGACGGGCTCACCGGTCGCGTCGTCGACGATCTTGAACATGTGACCCGTGCCGGAGTCGGCGAGCCGCTCGATGCGGCCCTGACGCTCGGCGAGCTTCTCCTCGCTCTCGGGTCCGCCCAGGTACTTTGTCATTTCCGGATCGCCGAGCGTTTTCCGCAGCAGCGGAAGGTCGCCCTCGCCCCACGGCTCGAGACGGACGTCCGTCACCCGAGCGAGACGGACCCGTCCTCGGCCAGCGCCCAGTGCGGGTTGTGGGCCACCTCCCAGGCGTGGCCCTCGGGGTCGGCGAAGGCGCCCGAGTAGCCGCCCCAGAACGTCGCGGCGCCCGGGCGCAGGATCGACCCGCCCGCAGCCTCGACCTCGGCGAGGACCGCGTCGACCTCCTCCGGAGAGCGGGTGTTGTACGCGGGTGTGATCCCACCCCAACCGCCGGAGTCCTCGACGCCGGTGTCCTCGGCCAGCTGCGCGCGACCCCAGAGCGCGACGATCATGCCGCCGGCCTGGAAGAAGACGACGTCGTCGCCCGGAGCGGCGTTGGTGGTCCAGCCGAGCGCCTCGTAGAAGGCACGCGCGCGGGCGAGATCGCGGACGCCGAACGTGATCAGGCTGATTCGCTGCTCCATCAGGGCACGGTGCCCGCCGCGAACCAGGCGGTCGCCGTCAGCTCGAATGCGCCGTCGGGGGAGCCGACCTTGCGGCGGAACGTCTCCCGAACTGCCTCGAGCGCGTCGCCTTCGAGCGCCTCCGCGTGGACGCCGACCGGGCCGACGCCGCCCCGGAACGTCGCCCAGAGCTCGTCGAAGTCGCGATACGCGGACGAGACGGTGATCGACCGGTCGTCGACGTCGCGGAGCCCGGCGTCGCGCCAGAGCCCCGCCAGCTCCCCGGGCTTGCCGCCGAACCGCTCGACCTCGGATCGCCCGGGGACGCCGGCCTCGCTCACCGCGTCCCAGTACGCGTGAATCATGGTCATTCCGCCGGTCATGTCCCAGACGCAGGCGGACACCACCCCGCCCGGTCGCGTCACGCGCGCCATCTCCCGGACGGCGCCCGCCGGGTCGTCGACGAAGTGGAAGACGAGCTGTGCGAGCGCCCGGTCGACCTCCGCGTCGTCGAACGGCAGCGCCTCGGCCGGCCCGACCCGAATGTCCGCGCCCGGGACGTTCTCGCGACACTGCTCGACGAACGGCTCCGACGGATCCACACCGGCGACCCGCTCGGCGCCGACGACGTCGGCGAGCACTACCGTCAGCGCTCCGGTTCCGCACCCGACGTCGAGCACCCGTTGCCCAGGTTCGACCCCCGACGCCTGCGCGAACCTCGGCCCCAACGGCCTGCTGTACCGCCCCATGAAGTTCTCGTAGGCATCGGCCTTCTGGAACAGCTGGGTGTCAGAGGTCATCGGGCGTATTGACGTTGAGGAGAAGGTCGGAGTCGACGTCGACCACGAGCGTATCGAGTCCGGCCAAGGCGTCGCGAAGGGACAGGCGGCCGGTCGACAACGCCTGCTCGAGCGCCGGCAACGCCGTCCGCCGGTAGGCGCCGGGGAGCGGCCCGGTCTGCGGCACGGCGGCGTCCTTGCATGCGTCGGCGAGACCCAACAGCGCCGCCGGCGTGATCCGGGGCGTGTCCACCGGGAGCACGACGCAGACGTCGCTCGCCGCCGCGCGCAACCCCGCGACGACGCCTGCGATCGGCGCTCGGACGTCGGTGCCGTCGTCGACCAGCGGGAAAGGAAGATCGAGGCCGTCGGCGGACTTGCCGACTGCGATCCGCTCGTCGCAGAACGCAAGCGTCTCCCAGCCGATCTCGGCGAGCGTTCGGCCGTCGAGCCGCGCGAGCGCCTTCGGCGAGCCGAAGCGCGTGCTCCCGCCGCCGACCAGCAGCACTCCGCTCAGCGGGCGATCCGCCACGGCTCGGTGTAGACGTTCGCGCGGCCGTCGCGCACGAAGCCGCAGAGGGTGATCCCGCGGTCGGCGGCCAGCTCGACCGCCAGGCTCGAGGGCGCGCCGACCGCGACCATCACGGGGCAGCCCGCAACCGCCGCCTTCTGTACGAGCTCGAAGGAGAGCCGGCCGCTGACGCAGAGCGCCCCGTCGGTGAGCGGAAGCCGGCCCTGCGTGAACGCCCAGCCGACGACCTTGTCGAGCGCGTTGTGCCTGCCGACGTCCTCGCGGAGGCAGACGAGGTCTCCCGTGGCCGTGAACAGGCCGGTTGCGTGGAGCCCGCCGGTGGCCGCGAATGCGGCCTGCTGGTCGCGCAGCCGGCTCGGCAGAGACTCGATGATCGCGAGCGCGACGGTCAGCCGGCTGTCCACGCGGACAGCCTCGACGGCGACCGCCTCGAGCGCGCCCTTGCCGCACACCCCGCACGACGACGTCGTGTAGAAGCTCCGGCTGAGCCGGTCGGGGTCGAAGCCCGGCGCTTCCACGTCGACGGTGTTGGCGGCCAGGTCGTCGGGCAGCCGCGCAGCGGCCGGCCGCAGCCCCTCGGAAAGGCAGAACCCGAGCGCGAGCTCCTCGTCGTTTCCGGGCGTTCGCATCGTCACCGCCACCGGCCGCCCGCCGATCCGGATCTCGAGCGGCTCCTCGACCGCGAGCAGGTCCCGCTCCTCGACGTCGTCCGGCAGGCGAAGGACGTCCGCCTGCTTGGTGCTGTACGGCGGGGTCGCATCGCCCGGGACGTCCCGGAGAGCCATGGTTCAAGCCTAGTGTCCCGGTGCCGCCGGGCAGCGGCGACCGCCGCGCAACCGCGCTCGACCCGCCTCCCCCCGAAGGGGCACGACGACCCCAGCACGAACGCTACCGGACTTCGGGTCACGCGACTGTGACCTAAGCGTGCCGGGGCGGCAACATTCGCGGCCGCCCGCTCTCCTAGACTCGCGGCATGCGCGTCCTGATCGTCGGTTCGGGTGGCCGAGAGCATGCCCTTGCCTGGCGGCTCGCCCGCGACGGCGGCTCGGTCGAACTGCACGCCGCGCCCGGCAACCCCGGGATCGCGCAGCTCGGCACCTGCCACCCGGTGCACGCCGAGGACGGCGACGCGCTGCTCGAGCTCGCACGGGCGCTCGCGGTCGACCTCGCGATCATCGGCCCCGAGGCACCCCTCGTCGCCGGCGTCGGCGACCGGTTGCGCCACGGAGGCGTTTCCGTCTTCGGGCCGAGCGCGGCCGCCGCTCGGATCGAGGGGTCGAAGGCATTCGCGAAGGACGTCCTCGATGCGGCCGGCGTCCCGACCGCACGGTTGCTCAGCGAACCGACGGCTCCCTGCGTCGTCAAGGCCGACGGCCTTGCCGGGGGCAAGGGGGTCTTCATCTGCCGGACGCAGCAGGAGCTCGATGCAGGCCTCGCAGCCGCGGGCGCACTCGGGGGGCCGGTGATGGTCGAGGAGCTGCTCGAAGGCGAAGAGCTCTCGGTGTTCGCACTCTGCGACGGCCGCCAGGCGGTGCCGCTGGCGGCGGCCCGCGACTACAAGCGCGCCGGCGACGGCGACACCGGGCCGAACACCGGCGGGATGGGTGCGTTCTCGCCGGTTCCCGGTTTCGGCCCGGCTGACGTCGACGACCTGGTCGTGCAGATCCACGCGCCGGTGATCCTGGAGCTGTCCCGTCGCCGCACGCCGTTTACCGGCGTCCTCTACGCGGGCCTGATGCTGACCGAGGACGGGCCGAAGGTGCTCGAGTTCAACTGCCGTTTCGGCGACCCCGAGACCCAGTCGCTCCTCCCGAGGGTCGACGGCGACCTCCTGTCCGCCTTCGCGGCCGCCTCCGCCGGCGGTCTGGACGGGAGCGGGCTCGAGGTCGCGCAGCGCGCGGCGGTGACGGTCGTCGTCGCCGGGGGCGAGTATCCGGAGCGCAACGACACGGGCTCCGAGATCTCGGGGATTGCCGCGGCCGAGCGCATCGGCTCGGTCGTCTTCCACAGCGGAACCGCGCTCCGCGGCGATCGGCTCGTCACCAACGGAGGCAGGATCCTCGGCGTGACCGGCGTCGCCGACCGGCTCGAGGATGCGCGCGCAATCGCCTACCGGGGCGCGGCGTCGATCACCTTCTCCGGTGCGCGCTACCGAACGGACATCGCAAGCCCGGAAGCGAGCCGGGTTGGCTGATCCGCTGGTCGGAATCCTCGTCGGCTCGGAATCCGACCGCGACCAGATGCAGGCGGCGATCGACGAGCTCGATGCGCGCGGCATCGGCCACGAGTTCGAGGTGCGGTCGGCGCACCGGAACCCCGAGGCGGTCGCCGAGTACGCGAAGTCGGCGCGCGACCGCGGTTTGCGGGTGCTGATCTGCGGCGCGGGCCTGGCGGCCGCGCTCCCCGGTGTCGTCGCCGCCCACACCGACCTACCGGTCATCGGCGTCCCCCTCCGCTCGTCGAAGAGCGTGCTCGACGGTCTCGACGCCTTGCTGTCGATCGTCCAGATGCCGCCCGGCGTACCCGTTGCCTGCGTCGGCGTGGACAACGCCAAGAACGCCGCAGTGCTCGCCGCGCGAATCCTGGCTGCCTAGATGGCTGACCGGAAAATCTCGTGCGTCCGGACGCGAGATCTGGCCGTCTGGGCCGCTCCCGCTCCGGTTCCGCGGCCGGTGGCCGCTCCACCGGCGCGTCCGCTTCGCGCGCCGAAGGGGGACCAGCTCCCGGACCGGAGCAGACGATCTTTTCCGGTCAGCCATCTAGCGGAGGTCCTCCTGGACGAACGGTACGATCGGTCGGGTGATCGCCCGCTACTCCCGCCCCGCCATGGCCCGGGTGTGGTCGGACGAGAGGAAGCTCGAGGCGTGGCTCGCTGTCGAGCTCGCCGCGGTCGACGCGTGGGCCGAGCTCGGGGTCGTCCCGGGCCGGGCGGCCGAGGCGATCCGCGCAGCCGCACGCGTGCCCTCTCCGGCTGAGGTCGCCGACCGCGAGCGCGAGACGAATCACGATCTCGCCGCCTTCGTCGACGTCGTGCAGGCGGACCTCGGCGAGGAGGGCCGCTGGCTCCACTACGGGCTGACCTCATCGGACGTGGTCGATACCGCGCTCGGGCTCCAGCTGCGGGACGCCGGCGGGCTGCTGCTCGAGGCGATCACGCGCGCGTTCACCGCGGTCGTCGCCCGCGCCGAGGAGCATCGCCTGACGATCTGCATCGGGCGCACGCACGGCGTCCACGCCGAGCCGACGACCTTCGGGCTCAAGCTCGCCGGCTGGGCCTTCGAGCTCGACCGCGACCGCGACCGGCTGCACCGGGCACTGGACGGTGTCCGCGTCGGCAAGCTCTCCGGCGCCGTCGGCACGTACTCCGCGACCGATCCCGAGCTCGAACGGCTCGTCTGCGAGCGGCTCGGCCTGGAAGCGGAGCCGGTCTCGACCCAGATCGTCCCACGCGATCGCCATGCAGAGCTCCTCTCCGCACTTGCCCTGGTCGCATCGTCGCTCGACCGCTTCGCCACGGAGATCCGCCATCTCGCCCGGACCGAGGTGCGTGAGGTCCAGGAGCCGTTCGGCAAGGGGCAGAAGGGCTCGTCGGCGATGCCGCACAAGCGGAACCCGGTTGTCGCCGAACGGATCTGCGGGCTCGCACGGGTCGTCCGCGCAGCCGCCCAGGTCGGGCTGGAGAACGTCGCGCTCTGGCACGAGCGCGACATCTCGCACTCATCGGCCGAGCGCGTCGTCCTGCCCGATGCCTTTCTGACTCTCGACTACATGCTCGACCGCTTCACGTGGCTGGTCGAGGGCCTCGTCGTCCTGCCCGAGCGGATGCGCGCGAATCTCGATGCCGGCCACGGTCTCTTCTTCTCGCAGCGGGTGCTGCTCGAGCTCGTCGCCGCCGGGATGTCCCGCGAAGAGGCGTACCGGCTCGTCCAGGAGCATGCTTCGCGCGCCTGGGACGAGGGCCTCGACTTCCGGACGCTGGTCGAGGCGGACGAGCGCATCGGCCGGCTCGTCGATCCGAAGGCGGTCTTCGACCGCGCCGTCTACACCGCCCACGTCCCCGCCGTCTTCGACCGGCTCCATGCCCTGACCAGCGACCGGGAGGCCGCCCATGTCCAGCTCTGAAACGTTGACCCACGTAGCGAGCGGGAAGGTCCGCGAGCTGTTCACGATCGACGAGGACCGCCTGCTCCTCGTCGCCAGCGACCGGATCTCGACCTTCGACGTCGTCCTGCCGACCGAGATCCCGGACAAGGGGCGTGTCCTGACCGGATTGTCCGCGTTCTGGTTCGCCCGCACCCGCGACGTGTGCGCCAACCACCTGCTCGGCCTGCGGCCCGACGGCCGCTCGACCGAGTGCCGCCGTCTGGAGATGCTTCCGCTCGAGTGCGTCGTCCGCGGCTACCTGGCCGGCTCGGGCTGGAAGGACTACCTGGGCGGCGGCTCGACCTCGGGCCACGCGCTGCCACCCGGGCTCCAGGAGTCGGACCGGCTGCCCGACCCGATCTTCACCCCCTCGACCAAGGCGACGAGCGGCCACGACGAGAACATCGACGCCCGCCGCGCGATCGAGCTCGTCGGCCGTGAGCAGTACGAGCAGGTCGAGCAGACATCGCTCGCGCTGTACCGGTTCGCGGCCGAGCACGCCGCCGCCCGCGGAATCCTGATCGCGGACACGAAGTTCGAGTTCGGCCTCGACGCCGACGGCCGGCTCGCTCTCGCCGACGAGGCGTTCACGCCGGACTCGTCGCGCTTCTGGCCCGCGGACGAGTATGCGCCCGGCGGCCCGCAGGCCTCCTTCGACAAGCAGTTCGTGCGCGACTACTGCGAGGCACTCGGGTGGGACAAGACGCCGCCCGGGCCGGAGCTGCCCGAGGACCTGGTCGCCGGCACTCGCGCCCGCTACCTCGACGCCTTCGAACGGCTGACCGGGATTGCGTTCGCCGACTACCTCGCCGACCCGGGCGTGGTGGTCGCATGAAGGCGACGGTACTCGTCCGGCCGAAGGAAGGGATCCTCGATCCCCAGGGCGACGCCGTCCAGGCCTCGCTCAAGCACCTGGGTTTCGCCGTCGGCGAGACGCGAATCGGTCGCGTGGTCGACCTCGAGGTCGACGCCGGCGATCCGGGCGCCGCCCGCGCCGAGGTGGAGCGGATGTGCGAGAAGCTCCTCACGAACCCCCTGATCGAGAGCTACGAGATCGAGATCGCCGAGCCGTGACGACCGAGGCTCGCCCCACCGTCGCCGTCGTCGTCTTCCCGGGCTCGAACGACGACCGAGACGCCGCCTGGGCGCTCGGCGCACTCGGCGCCCACCCCGTGCTCGTCTGGCACGGGGAGAAGAATCTCCCGCCGGAGACCGGCGCGATCGTCCTTCCAGGCGGCTTCTCGTACGGCGACTACCTGCGCTGTGGCGCGATTGCCCGCTTCTCGCCGGTGATGAGAGCGGTGACCGCCTTCGCCGCGGACGGTGGAGCCGTGCTCGGGATCTGCAACGGCTTCCAGATCCTCTGCGAGGCCGGTCTCCTGCCCGGGGTCCTGCTGCCAAACGCGTCGCTGTCGTTCGTCTGCCGCGACGTCGGCGTGCGGGTCGAGCGGGCAGCACCGCCGTTTACCGGCCGCTGCGAGTCGGGACAACGGCTCGTGATCCCCGTCAAGCACGGCGACGGATGCTGGTACGCGCCGCCTGAGCTCGTCGAAGAGCTCGACCGGGCGGGCCGGATCGTCCTCCGCTACGAGCCGGGAGAGAACCCGAACGGCGCGACCGCCGATGTCGCAGGCGTACTCGGTGAGGACGCGAACGTCATGGGCCTGATGCCCCACCCGGAGCACGCGGTCGATCCTCTGCTCGGCTCGGCAGACGGCGCACTGATCCTCGCGTCGCTCGTCGACGCTGCACGTGAACGGATGTCAGCCGCGGCTGCCGTCTAGGCTCCTCCGTTCCCGACCTTGCCGGCGGCGATGCCCAGCGCCTCCGCCAGGTCGGGGTGCTTTCTGAGCTCCGCCCGGAGCCGCTCGACGTCGCGTTCCCGAAGCGTGACCGGCCCGCGACGCGAGACGCCCGTGGTCGAGTAGGAGAACCGGACCAGACGCTCACCGCCGGCCTCGAGCAGCTGCACGACCGACGAGAACCGCTTGTCGCCTGCTCGCTGCGGGATGGTGAGCTCGTCGACGACCGTCGCCGCTCCCCACGGTGTTGCGCTTGTCTTTGCCATGCAAGGCAACGTAGCGGGCGATTCGTGACGTGTCTACGCCGCAACCGTGCCGGATCTGTGACTACGCTCGGAGGCCGTGCCCGCCGTCGTCCCAACCGATCCCCGTCTGCTCTGGGTCGAGCCCGACTGGCTGGCCGAGGCGACCGCCTGGATCCGGGACCGCCTCGACGAGAGCGGCGTCGAGCTCACCGACGAGATCGAACAGCCCCACGTCCGCTGGTGGTCGACCGTCCTTCGGGCTCCGACGACCGAGGGCCCCTTCTGGTTCAAGGCGAACGCTGCGCCGCACGCCTTCGAAGCAGGGCTGCTCGCGATCCTCGAGCGCGTCGTCCCGGGCGCCGTGCCCGAGCTCGTCGCCATCGATCCCGGCCGAGGCTGGTTGCTGATGCGCGACGGCGGCGAACGGCTGCGCGAGCTCGTCCATTCCAGCCGCGACCTCTACCACTGGGAGGCTCTCCTCCCCGAGTACGCGGAGCTCCAGCTCGAGCTCGCATCGCACGTCGACGACCTCCTCGCCACGGGCATGCCCGATCAGCGGCTGGCCGCGCTTCCCGCCCAGCTCGCAGCCTTGCTCGCCGACCGGGATGCCTGCATGGTCGGGCGGGACGACGGGCTCGCCGCGGACGAGCACGACCGGCTTCGCGCTCTCCTCCCCGAGTTCGCCGAGCGCTGCGCCCGCCTCGCCGGCTTCGCCGTTCCGGAGACGATCCAGCACGACGACCTCCACGACGGCAACGTGTTCGTCCGTGACGGCCGGTACCTCTTCTTCGACTGGGGCGACAGCTGTGTGTCGCATCCCTTCCACACGCTCGTCGTCACGATGCGGGCGCTCGCCCACCGGCTCGAGCTCCCGCCGGGCGGCCCGGACGTGCTCCATCTCCGTGACGCCTACCTCGAGCCGTTCGGGCGCTGCGGGTCACGGGCAGAGCTCGTCGATGCAGCCGAGCTCGCGCACTTCACCGGAACCGCCGCCCGCGCCTTGAGCTGGTACCGGTTCCTCGCCGCCCGCGAGCCGGAGTTCCGCGCCGACGACGAGGACGCCGTTCCCTACGGGCTCAGGCGCCTGCTCGACCTCGGACCGCTCGGCAGCTGGGGTTAACCGATCAGATGCTCCGGCCGCCGAGGTCGACCGCCCGGACCTTGTAGGTGTGCGGCCGACCGGGCTTCGCCGTCGTGTCGATCCAGGTCGTCTCCTTGACCGTCGCTACGCGCCGGCCGTCGCGCCAGACCTCGTAGGCGGATGCGGTCGCGACCGGGCTCCAGCGGACCCGGATCACGCCCGGCGAGCCGGGCATCGCGGATACGGTCGCCGGCGGCGGGGGCCGGCAGTCGCCGCCGAAGCGCGGCCGGGCGGAGAAGAACATTCCGCGGACGCCCGCCCGGAACGCCTCGAGCGCACCGGGCGAGGAGTCGATCCTGGTGTTCGCGCCGCTGTCCATGCTCCACCAGACCGCCGCCCGCACGCGGGAGTAGCGCCCCGAACCGATCGCCCCGAACGCCTTCCTGATCCACGCCGCCTTCTCGCCGGCCGCCCGCTCGACGGTGCCCATCTCGACGATCGCGACCGGCCGCCGGCTCAGCTTCGTCAGGACGCGGTAGACGCCCGAGACGTCCAGCTTCCGCACGAACGGCGACATCGGGACCCGGGGGTCGAGGGTCCCGTACACCGAGATCCCGAGCCAGTCGACGTAGGCGTCGCCAGGGTAGTACAGGTCGAGCGTGTTCCAGCCGTGGTACGGCCGGTACGAATCGGCGTGGAACACGAACGAGACGTTGTTCGCGCCCTCGCCGCGGATGACCTCGACGAGGTGCCGGTACGCGTCGCGGTAGCGCTCGGCGCCGTCGGGATAGCTCGGGTCGCCGTAGCCGTCGGTTTGGTCGGCCCCGTTCCAGCGCGCGTTCCACGGGCCCCACTCGTCGTTGACCTCGGCGCCGAAGGAGAGCAGGAGGGGAACGCCGAGCGATCGGGCGCCGTCCGCCCACGAGCGGAGCTGCCGGTCGAAAACTCCGTCGATGATCCGCTGGAGCGTGTAGCGGCGCTCCGGGTTGTGCTGCTTCGGCCCGGGCCCGTAGAAGACCCCGCTGCTCGGCAGGAAGGCGATGTACGGGACGGCACCGTGACGCCAGATCGTCAGCGCTCGTTCGCGCGGGAACCGAAGCCCGCGGTACCACTGCTGGGAGAAGTACACCCACGAGAGCGTGTGCCCGGCGAGCGACTCGAAGTCAGTTATGCGCCCGTCGCTGACGTGGTCCTCGCTGTACGTCTTCCGGGTGTTGAAGTCGGTGAACGCGCCGAGATACGAGCCCCACGAGGGCGGTAAGACCTTGCCGCAGGTGGTCGTCGTCACCGCGCCGGCCTCCGTGCGCGTGGGTGCCGCGACCGCAGCCGCCGCTAGGAGAGCGGCCAACGCCGGGACGGCCAACAGCCCGAGCCTTGCCACAGAGGAAAACGTAACCTCCGGCGCAAGGGGCGTCCTGAACAACCAACCGGTTTCGATCAGCTCGATCCCGTATGTGTGCAGCTGCCTTCGAACGTCGAGAACGTCAGCGCGGAACGATCGTGGGCAGCCTGGCGGCTTTCGCGCCGGCCAGCAAACGTGCGTCGTAGGCGACGACGCCGCCGAGCGCGGATCCCAGCGCCTGGGCGGACGCAAGGTGGACCGCATCCAGCGTACGGAGCTCGGGCGGCCGAAGGCGGCCGGCTGCGTCGAGGATGGCGTCGTCCACAGCGATCAGATCCAGCGTCGCGAGCATGCGTTCCGCGAGCCGCCGCGCGGCCACGCCGATTCGCGCGGACGCCCGGATCAGTTCGGCCCGGACCAGTGCGCTCGAGACTCGGCTGTTCCAGCGCGCCAACTCCGTCCGCAGTGCCGCCGATTCCGGCTCCGGAACGACAAGCTTGACCAGGGCCGACGTATCCAGGTACACGGCGGTCGGCGTTCGGCTCAAACGCGCTCCTCCCGCTCCAGCGTGAGCGCCCGGGTCCCCTCGTGCGAGACCGGCCTCGTCAGCGACCGAATCTGCAGCAGGTCGCCCTCTCCCCGCCGCACCCGTCCTTCTGCAATCAGGGCGTCCAGCGGGTCTCCGGCGTCAGCCCAGGGAGACAACACCGCCAACGGCCGCCCGCGCTCAGTCACCACCAGACGCTCGCCTCGCCGGACGCGCCTCAGGTAGCGGCTCAGGTCCTGCCGGAGCTCACGGACGCCGACGCGATCATCCATGCGGCGAAATGTAGCACAATTGTAGCTACATCTCTGGACACGGCTCAGCCGGTCTCGATGAACTCCACCCGATACTGATCCGGCTGCCTTACGGCGTCGACTTTGGTGGGACGAGCACGCGCAAGCCTCGAACCCGGGCGAAGTCGCGTCGGTTGCGGGTCGCGACGGCGTATCCGTGGGCGAGAGCGGTGGCTGCAATCCACAGGTCGTGAGCCCCGGGAACATCGCCTCGACGCTCGAGCTCCGCCCAGAGCTCGGCATGGACGCGGGCGATAGCTTCGGTGATCGGCACCGGTTCGAGACCGGCCAGCACATGCTCCACGAAAGCGCGCCGTCGATTGCGCCGCGCGCCGGACGCGCGGTGCACCCCGTGGAGCAGCTCGCTGGCGGTAACGACGCTGATCGCCCGCTCCTCCGAACCGACGAGAGCCTCGAGTGCGGAGCGCGTGTCGTCTCGCTCCCACTCGATCAGGAGGTCTGTGTCGATCAGGACGGCCAGGGACTCTCCGGCGGTGCTGTCGATCTCCGGATCGCACGCAGATCCTGGGCGAAGTCATCGTCGATCGGCGGCGCCGATGCGAGCAGCTCACGGAACCGTTCCGCCGACAGCAACCGCACCTTCGGTGGACTGATGACAGCAACCGGGGCGCCGGCCCGCGTCACTTCGATCTGCTCGCCTGCAGCGACCCGGTTCAGGACGTCCGAGAAGCGCCGCGCCACCTCCGTTGCGCTGAGTCGCGTCATCGCGCTTGAGTTTATCAGATAAATCTGATTCAGCTCAGCGGGACAACTCGATCAGTTCCACCCGATACTGATCCGGGTCCCGGACGAAGCAGAGCCGGTTGCCGCCCTCCCGGACCGTGTACGGCGCGCGCTCCGGCTCGATCCCCTGCTCCGCGAGCCGAGCGAGCGTCCCGTCGAGGTCGTCGACGCCGACTGCGATGTGCCCGTAGCCGGTGCCGAGGTCGTAGGTGCGGCCGTCGTGGTTGAAGGTGAGCTCGAGCTCCTCCTCCTGGCCGGGAAACGCGAAGAAGTAGTTCGTCGCCTCCAGCTGGCCGTCCCGGACGATATCCAGGTCGCGGCGGAACTCCATGCCCAGCGCCTCGTAGAACGCGCGGCTCTTCTCCGGGTCGGTGATCCGAACCATCGTGTGCAGGTATCTGGTCACCCCGCAATCCTAGGCGGGCCGCACCCACGGCGAGCGAGAAAAGCACGCTGTTCAGAGCGAGCCCGAAGGCGGATACTGCCGTTGTGGGGGCAAAGGTCTTCCGCACCGAGCTGAATCCGGTCGACCTGCTCGCACGCGCCGCGTTCGTCTACCCGAACAAGATCGCGGTCGTGCACGGCGAGCGTCGCTACTCGTACGCCGCGTTCGCGGAGCGGGCGTGGCGGCTCGCCAACGCACTTCGCGGCGCCGGTCTGGAGAAGGGCGACCGGGTCGCAACGCTGCTCCCGAACTCTCCGGCCATGCTGGAGTCGCACTTCGGGGTGCCGGCCGCGGGGGGCATCCTCGTCACCGTCAACACCCGCCTCTCGAGGGACGAGGTCGCCTACATCCTCGAGCACTCGGGCTCCGGCTTCCTGCTGCTCGACGCCGAGCTCGCCGGGCTCGTCGAGGGGGTCGACCTCGACGGCGTTCACGTGATCCGCGTGGACGACACCGGCAGTGTCGATGATCCGTACGAGCAGTTCCTCGCCGGCGGGGGGACCGACCGGCTCGAGAGCGCGCTCGAAGACGAGGAGGAGACGATCTCGGTCAACTACACCTCCGGCACCACCGGTCGGCCGAAAGGCGTCCAGTTCACGTACCGCGGCGCCTACCTCAACGCCCTCAACGAGGCGATCGTCGCCGGCCTCTCTCCGGAGTCGGTCTTCCTCTGGCTCCAGCCGATGTTCCACTGCAACGGCTGGTGCTTCACCTGGGCCGTGACCGCGGTCGGCGGACGGCACGTGACCCTCCGAACGGTCGACCCGGAGGTGATCTGGGATCTGATCGACGCCGAGGGCGTGACCAACTTCAACGGCGCACCGACGGTGCAACTGATGGTGATCAACCACGCGAAAGCACACCGCGTCGAGCGTCAGGTGACAGTGGTCGTCGCCGCGGCGCCGCCGTCGCCCACGCTCTTCGCGCGTATGGACGAGCTGAACTTCCGGGTCGTCCACGTCTACGGCCTGACGGAGACCTACGGCCCGATCACGGTGTGTGCCGAGCAGGAGGACTGGCGCGAGCTGCCCGCGGCCGAGCGGGCGGTGCTTCTCGCCCGTCAGGGCCAAGCGTACCCCTCGGCCGACCTGGTGCGGGTCGTGGACGAGGACATGAACGACGTTCCGCGCGACGGTGAGACGATGGGCGAGGTCGTGATGCGCGGCAACAACGTGATGTCCGGCTACTTCGAGGACCCGGCGGCAACCGAGCAGGCCTTTCGCGGCGGCTGGTTCCACTCCGGCGACCTGGCCGTCTGGCACCCGGACGGCAACGTCGAGCTCCGCGACCGCGGCAAGGACATCATCATCTCCGGCGGCGAGAACATCTCGTCGATCGAGGTCGAGCAGACGATCGTCGCCCACCCGGCCGTGCTCGCGTGCGCCGTCGTCGCGATCCCTCATCCGCACTGGGGGGAACGCCCGAAGGCGTTCGTGACCCTCAGGGACGATGCGAGCGTGGGCGCGGAGGAGATCATCGCGTTCGCCCGCGACCGGCTCGCGCACTTCAAGTGCCCGGACGCGGTCGAGTTCGGGCCGCTCCCGAAGACGTCCACCGGCAAGGTCCAGAAGTACGTCCTGCGGGAGAAGGAGTGGGCCGGCCACGAAACTCGCATCGGCGCGGCGTAGAGGAGTACCGTTCGGGGCAATGGCAACGGCGACCCGCGAGCATCTGCTGGTCCGCATCGACCCGCCCTCGGCGCGGATCACGCTGAACCGGCCGGAGAAGCGGAACGCGCTCTCGCTCGCGCTGATGGAGGAGCTGATCGCGGCGCTCGAGGAGGTCGGCGAACACCCGGAGGTGCGGGCGATCGTGATCGAAGGCGCCGGCCCGGTGTTCTCGGCCGGGCACGACCTGAGCGAGATGGTCGGCCGGGACGCCGCCTTCTACGAGCAGCTCTTCGACGTCTGCACGGTGATGATGGAGACGATCCATCGCCTGCCGCAGCCGGTGATCGCCAAGGTGCAGGGGATCGCGACCGCGGCGGGCTGCCAGCTCGTCGCCGCCTGCGACCTCGCGCTTGCAGCAACGGGAACGCGGTTCGCCACGCCCGGCGTCAGGATCGGCCTGTTCTGCTCCACGCCGATGGTGCCGCTCTCCCGCGCCGTCGGGCGGAAGCGCGCGCTCGAGCTGCTGCTCACCGGGGAGGCGATCGACGCGACGACGGCGTGTGACTGGGGCCTGATCAACGCCGTCGTTCCAGCGGAGGAGCTCGAAGGCGCCGTTCTCGAGCTGGCGGCGAAGGTCGCCCGGTCGAGCCCGCTCACTCTGCGCATCGGCAAGCAGGCGTTCTACGAGCAGATCGAGCTCGACGAGCACGGCGCCTACGAGCTGACCCGCGGCGTGATGGCCGCGAACGCACAAGTGGACGACGCACAGGAAGGCATGTCCGCGTTCCTGGAGAAGCGCGACCCGACCTGGTCGGGCCGGTAAGCGCCAGACCGAGGTCTGGCGCTTCGGCATCGGCGTTTCTTCCGCTACCTCACCGGCCAGCAGACTCGGGTGACGTAGTCCCGCTCGTCCGTCGTGTTGTCGGGGTGGGCGAGGTACAGCTCGCGCGTCTGCTCGCCCGGCTCGAGGCCGTGCTCGAGGATCCAGTTTCGTAGGGGCTCGTAGACCGTCGGGAGGCCGTCGTACGGCCCGCGATGCTCGTGGACCGCGGCCCGGGCGGCCGGGTACGTCCGCACCGAGACCAGCTCGTCGCCGACCGTTCCCTCCGGAACCACGAAGCCGACCTCGACGTCCAGAGTGTCGTTCTCGATCCCCAGAACGGGCTCGTGGAGGAACGTCGCCAACGGATCCGAGCACGCGATCCCGCGCTCGCCGAACCAGGCGAGCAGCCGTTCGACTGTCGCGGGCACGAACGTGTTCATGTCGTCGACCGTGACCCGGCCGCCGATCACTGCGAACCGCAGCTCGGGCACTTCCTCGAGCCGGGGCTCGACCGTCGTCTCCTGCACCAGAGGCTCCTTTCCTTCGATCAGGCGGTCGAGCGCCCGGACGAGCTGCCGCACCTCGACCGCCCGCCCCTGGAGCCGGGCCCGGTGGAGCCGCTCCCGGAGAATCTCCGGGTGGGCGTGGAGCACGGCGGCGACCTCGTCGAGCGGCAGCTCCAGCTCGCGCAGCCGCCTGATCGTGATCGCGTCGCGCGCCTGGCCGGCCGCGTAGTACCGATAGCCGGTCCACTCGTCCACGTGCGCCGGGCTGAGGAGGCCCTCGGCGTCGTAGTGTCGGAGCGCCTTGACGGTCAGGCCCGTCAGCCTGGCGAACCGGCCGATCGACAGCAGCTCTCCGGTCTCGACCTTCATGACGCCTCGCAGCGTGCGGCCTCCCCCTACGGGAGAGTCAAGCCTCCTCGAACGTGACCAGCAGGCGCTCGATCTCGGCGCCGCGCAGGGTGAGGAGCATCCGGCCTGCCTGCCGCTTCGGCTCCACCGACCAGGCATAGCGAGCCTCGACGCCGTCGGGCCGCTCCTCGGCGGAGACGATCCGCACCTCGTCGTCCGGGGGACGTTCGCGGTAGGCGGCGACGATCGCGTCACGGCCGGCGAACGGTCCAACCGGGACGCCCTCGAACTCGAAGCGGGCGTGCTCGCCGAAGCACTCGCCGAGTGGCTCCCAGTCGCCGGTGCGCAGGCCCTGGTTGTGGCGGGCAACGTACTCGTGGAGGAAGTCGATCGCGGGCGGCATCCCGAGATCTTCCCGGACCATTCCGAACATGACGCCGTCCTGCCACCCGCCGCGCCGCCGGTACGCCTTGCGCTTCACGCCCTCGCGGGCGAAGCCGAGCCGTTCGGCGTGCCGGATCGCGCGGTCGTTGAAGCCGTAGATCTCGAGCTGGAGCCGGTGGAAGCCGAGGTCGAGCAAGAGGTGCCGCTGGAGCTCGCGCGCCGCCTCCTCGGCCAGCCCGCGGCCGCGGAAGTCCGGGTGGACGGCGAGGCCGCCGAGGTAGGCGATCCGGCTTCGCTCGTTCGCGGTCTCGAACTCCATCAGCCCAGCCCGCTGGCCGTCGACCTCGATCACGAACACGCCGGCCAACTGCGGTTCCTCCCGGGAGCGTTCCACCAGCTCGGTCAGCTCCTCCCGCCCGCGCGGACGGCGGGCGGACAGAAAGGGCTCGACCTCGTCGTGTGCCAGGAGGCCGGCGATGAAGTCCACGTCGGCCGGCTCCGCGCGGCGGATCATGACGGGGCCGAGTCCACCACCGGTCGCCGCAGCGGCCGCCACGCCCCGGAGCCCAGCGCGACCCCGCCGAGGATCAGACCGAGGCCGGCCAGCATCGACGGCCGGAGGGGCTCGTCGAGGATCAGCGACCCGTACAGGAGCGCGAACGCGGGGATCAGGTAGGTGACGAGCGAGAGCCGCGCGGCGCCGAAGAGCCGGAGCATCCGGAAGAGGATCAGTTGCGCGACGGCGGTTCCGAGCACGGCCAGTCCGAGCAGTGACGCGACCGGCTTCCAGCCGGGAACGTCGCCGGGGAGCTGGAACAGCGCGAACGGCAACAGGACGAGGCCCCCGTACAGCATCGACGCCGTCGCGAGGACCGGCCCCGTGGTCTGCCCGAGCGCCCGCTGTCCGTAGAGCCCTCCGGCGGCGTAGGAGAGGGACGCGAGCACGACCGCCAGCGTCCCCAGCACTGCCCAACCCCCGCCTTCCGGATGGACGCCGGCGAGCACGCCGACCCCGACGAGGCCGACCAGGATCCCGACGAGCTTCAGGCCGGCTGCCCGCTCGCCCGGGTTGAACCTGATCGCGAGCAGCGCGACGAAGATCGGAACCGACGCGTTCGCGATCGCGGCGACGCCCGAGTCGACGTGAGTCTCACCCCAGGCGATCAGCGTGAACGGAAGCGCGCCGTTGATCGTCCCGACGACGAGCCCGGGCCGCCAGGCCCCGGCGATCGAGGAAAGCGTCACGCCGCCGCCGTCCTTGGCCGCCAGGAACCCGAGCAGGATCAGACCGCCGAGCAGCAGTCTCAGCGTCATCAGCACGGTGGGCTCGAAGTCGCGCACGCCGACCTTGATGAAGAGGTACGACGAGCCCCAGATCGCCGCGAGCACGAATAGGAGTGGCGCGTACGAGCGGGTCATCACCGCAATCTAACGACGGTAGCCCGCGCCGATTCCGTAGGGTTTTCACCACTTTCGCCCGGCGGGCGCTGCTCCTAGCCTCGACGGCATGGTCGAGGAATTGCCGACGACCGAGTACGTCGCCGAGTGCTTCTGGCCCGGCGTGGACGACGCAGCCGTGCGCGCACTCGACGCGCGGGCGGGCGCCCGGGCCGACGAGCTGGCACGCGGCGGCGAGCGGGTGCGCTACCTCGGCTCGATCCTGATGCGCGAGGACGAGGTCCTCCTGTGTCTGTTCGACGGCACCGCCGAGGCTGTTCGCCGCGCCGCCGAGCAGGCCGGGGTCCCGTTCGAGCGGATCCTCGAGGCAACCGGCTCGCCCTGGCCCATTCGAAACGACACCTGAAGAGGAGACCCCATGCGCTCACCGCACCGCAGCCGCATCGCCGTCATCGGCGTCGCGACGCTCGCCCTCGTAGCCGGGGTCGGCCGGGCCGCGCCCGCCGGCTCCTCGTGGTCGCGGATCAGCGGCCCCAACCAGCCCGGGTCGCAGCTGGGGCTCGCCCGCACGGCGGACGGAACGCTGCACGTGATCTGGAATCGCGGGAGCACGGGCACGTCGATCTTCGAAACCCGCATCTCGCCTGCCGGGAAGACCGTCGGCACCTCGACGGTTGCGACCGGATGGTCGGAGAACGGCGGCCTCGGCCTCCTCGTCATGCCCGACAAGACGCTGCGACTGTTTGCGGCCGGAGCAAACGGCATCAACACCTTTACCTCGCCTGCGGCAGGAGGAAGTTGGAGAAGGCAGAACGGCATCGTCTGGGGTGGCGCCGTCGCGGAGTCCGCCTCCGTGATCGGCGCGACCCTGTCGAAGGACGGCACCCCGGTCACCGCCTGGCGCGGGACCGCCGCAGAAGGCGTCCCGCCCAGCTCGGTGCCACCGTCGGGGTACGAGGGCGGTATGGATGAGTCGTACCTTGCGACCGATGCCGCCAGCGGCGGAGTCGTGCTCGCCGGCACCACGAATGCGGGCCAGGGAGGCGTCTACGTCCAGCAGATCCTGCCCAGCCGGGGCGCCCACGTCGTGCTCCCACCCTTGACGAAGGACTGGAGCGACGGTATGAGCGGCCGCATCGGCGCCGCGGGCGTCTACGTCGCGTACGCGGACGGCAGGTCCGTGCGCCTGTACCGCTACGGTGGCGGCTCGAAGACGCTCGCCCGCGGCCAGTACTGGAGCGCGACGGTCTGCGCCGGTCCTGCAGGTCGGCTCTGGGTCGCCTGGGGCGGCACCACCAGCAGTCTGCTCGTCACCCGCTCCAACCGTGCCGTCAGCGCCTTCGAGCCAGTGCAGAAGCTCGGGCTCCCGCCGGGCCCCGGCCTCACCTTCCTGCAGTGCGAGGGCTCCGCCGGCCCGGCAGACGTGTTCGCGGACAGCGGCGGCTTCTTCCACGCCCACCTGCTCGCCCAGCTCTCCCTGAGCGCTCGCGTGGCGAAGTCGAAGGTGACGGTCTTCGTGCGGGACGCAGGCGACCCGGTCGCGGGCGTCGCGGTCACCGTTGGCAGCAAGCACCTGCGCACCGCGGCCAACGGCCAGGCGACTCTGACCCTCCGGCCCGGCTCGTACTCGGCGACCGCGAGCGCGCCCAGCTATGCGACCGCCTCGACCCGGTTCTCGGTCCGATGAGAAACGCCCTCGATCCCGACCAGCAAGACACCACCGCCACGTCCGTGACCACGGTCCGTTGACCGTCCCTCTGAAGGAGGCCTCACCGTGCCCATTCGCAAGCTCGCCATCCTGTTGCTGATCGCCGCCGCTGCCACGCTGGGCGCGAGCGCGACCGCCGTCGCCTCACGTGCCGCAGGCGTCTCGTGCCCACCGATCTCCGGAGGGCAGCTGCACGCCATTCTCGGCCTGCCCCAGTCCATCCAGGCCCGCAACACGGTCGACGCTGGGGACGGCGGCGCAGACAGGTACCTGTGCAACGGGGTCGCGTGGAGCGGGCCGACGCCCACGAACCTCCAGGCGGCGTTCAAGACCGCGAAGGCGGGCAACGGCGCCGCATTCGGCATCGAGGCGTGGACTCCGAACGAGGGAAGTCCCCTCGCCGACAAGTGGCCGGACAACTTCGACAAGCTGACCGGCGAATTCGACATCAAGGGGATCACGTTGCCCGGGCTGTTCACGAACAGGTTGGGCTGGCCTTCGAAGCACGTGAATCCCTTGCACTTCGGCTACCAGGCCACCGGCATCGTCGTCACCGTGGGGAGCGGACCGGCGAAGGGGCTCGTCGCGGCGGTCGGCTGCTGGTGGAACGACAGCGCGCTCTCGGCCGTCTGCCTCCTCGTCGAGGAAGCGCCCAACAAGCCGGTGGTCAAGCACCTGAACCAGCTGGCGGCGATAGCCGTCAAGAAGGTCATCTCGTGACCGTTCGGCGCGGAAGCTCGTCTCTGCGGTCGCAGCTCTCGCGGCGCTCGTCCTGACGCTCGGTGCCGAGGGCAGCCCGTCGTTGACGCAGTCGGTCTCCTGCGGCGACACGATCACCCAGAGCGTGAAGCTGACAGCCGACCTCCACTGCTCGACGACCGACGGGCTGGACATCGGCGCCAACCACGTGACCGTCGACCTCGGCGGCCACACGATCTTCGGGGCGAGCCCTTACAACGGCGTCGCGGACAACGGCTATCCGTACGAGACGATCAAGAAAGGCACGATCGACGGGTTCGCAATCGCGGTGTATCTCCACACGGCTGCCCAGAGCGCGGGTCAGCGGCATCGTCGCGCGCAACAACCCCAGCCTCGCGATCGACGTTGACTCCTCGCCCTTCACCACGGTCTCGAAGGCGACCGTCGTCGCCTACGGCCACGAGGGCGTCTACCTCCAGACGGACGGAAGCTCACTGACGAGCAGCACCGTCTCCGCCTCCGCCAACGCCGTCGGGATCGGCGTCGTCGTCTGGGGCTCCGGCAACAGCGTCTCCGGCAACACCGTCTCGTCGAGCGCCAAGGACGGCATCCACGTCCAATACGGCGGCGGCAACCAGGTGACCAAGAACCGTGTCCACGGGGCGACAACGGCATCCGCCTCTACGACACCCAGGGCGGCACGATCAGCGGCAACACCGTGACCGGCAGCGGCGGCGTCGGGATCCTCGTCCAGACCACCTCCGACGGCACGACGCTGACGAAGAACACCGTCTGGGCGAGCGCGGCGGACGGGATCGAGATCGGCACCGACAGCCTCGGCAGCCTGATCAGCGCCAACACCTCGAGCGGCAACCGGAGCAGCGGGATCGACGTCGAGAACACCGACCCGAGCAGCAGGCTCGCGAAGAACACCGCCGATCTCAACGCCCTGGACCGGATCATCGGCTCCGTCGACGACACCGATCTCGGCGGCAACCACGGCACCGACAACGGACACACCGACTGCAACATCGGCGGCCTCCGGTGCAAGTGAGAAGGAGAGAGCCATGAACACTCGTGCGCGGGCATCGACGGCGCTCGCCGCAGCGGCGGTGATCGCGTTGCTCGGGGCCGGCTCGGGCTCCGGCAGCTCCTCGACCCCGATCACCGCCTGCGGGCAGATCGTGACCACGAACGCAGTCCTCACCCAGAATCTGTTCTGCGCCGGCTCCGGGGTGGTGGTCGCCGCCTTCCGGGATCACCGTCGCAGCGGCCTCGGGATCGCCGCGAGCGGATACACGACCGGCCCGCTGGGCGCCAACGCCGCCCGCGCCAACGACGATCCACTCGACTGCTGGCCCGCGTCCCTGTGCTGAGGCGGGGCTTTCCCGGCTAGCCGTCTCGCGCGTCCAGCGCCCGGGCGAGCTGGGCGCGCGAGCGGATCCCGAGCTTGCGGTAGGCACGGGCGAGATTCGCCTCCACTGCCTTCCGAGTCAGGAAGACCCGCGCTGCGATCTCCTGGTTGGTCGCCCCAGAGGCGGCGAGACGAGCGATCCGAAGCTCAGTCGCGCTGAGCTCCTCCGGCGCCCGGCGAACCGCGACCCGCGCCAGCTCGTCCGCAGCCCTCCGCTCCCATGCCTCTGCGCCCAGGCCCCGGAAGCTCGCACCCGCCTCCTCCAACGCGGCGCGCGCCTCGCGCTTCCGTTTCAGCCGCCGGAGGACCTGCCCGTGCAAGAGCAGCGTTCGGGCGCGCTCGAACGGCACGGGGCAGCGCTCGTGGTCGGCCAGCGCGCGGACGAGCGCGTCCGCGGCGTCCTCGAGCTCGCCGCGGGACGCGAGCACCAGGCCGCGGCAGCGGGCCGAGACGGCGAGGCTCCACGGGATTCGCGACCGCCCGGCGCGCTCCTCGAAGCGGGAAACGAGCGCCTCCGCGCGCTCCAGGTCGCCGACGCCGACCGCCGCCTCGATCGCGTCGCCGTCCACGCGCCAGATCGCCGGCTCGCGGAAGCCCACCCGGTCGAGCTCTGCCAGTGCAGCCGAGAGGCCACGGTCGGCGGCCTCGTGGTCGCCGGCGGCGAGCGCGGCGAGGCCGACGCAGCGGTCGAGGATGGCGGCGACGATCGGCTCGCGGGGCCGACCCTGCGCCGCGACCGCCTGCACGGGCTCGAGCCTTCCCGCGTGCGCGTCGACGAACACGAGCCACGGGCCGATGCCGCTCGGGTCCGTCCCGAGCTGCTCGAACGCATCGTTCATCCGGCCGGTGAGCTCCGCCGCCTCGCTCCAGCGACCCGCCCACGTCTCGAGCGCGACGCGGTTGAGCAGGATGTTGGCGAGCGACGACTCGTCGCCCTCGTCGACCGCCGCGCGCTCGGCCTCGGCGAGCCTCGCCCGGGCGCCGTCGAGGTCGTCGACGTACCGCAGCCACTGGCCGAGCTTGAACACCGCGCGCGTGTCCACCGCCCCGACCGCTGTGTCGCCTTCGAGCGCGACCGCTCGCTCGGCCGCCTCGACGTCGAAGCCCTCCCCGAGGAAGAGGCCGGCCCGAACCCGTGCGCCCAGAGCAGCCGAGACGAGGTCCGGCTCGGCGTCGGAACGGGAGTCCAGCAGCTCCAGCGCCGCGCGGGCCGCGTCCGCGGCCTTCGGGAGGTCGACCGTGCCCGCATCCATCGCGATCGCGACCTGGCAGCGGGCCCGCACCAGCGGGTCGCGCGCGACCGCCAGCGCCTCTTCGCCCAGAGCCAGCGCAGCCGACTCACCCCTCCGCCAGTAGTCGATCTCGGCCAGCGTCAGCGCCGCCCGAGCGAGGAGGTCGCCGGGCTCGAGGTCGGCTCTGAGCTCCTCCAGCAGGCGTCTCGCACGCTGGAAGTCGCCGGCGAGGGAGAGAAAGCCGCCCAGCTCGAGCCGTAGCTCGTCGCGGGAAGCGTCGCCCTCGGGCAGCAGGCGAATCGCGAGCTGAGCCAGCTCCGCCGCCGTCTCGGGTGCACCGCGCGTGCGCGCGCGCTGCGCCGCGCCCCGGAGCGCCCCGGCCACCTCCGCGTCCGGGCCGTCGCAGGCGAGCGCGAGGTGGCGGACGATCTCCTCCGGGTCGGCGACCGCGGCCGCGAGCTCCCTGTGCGCCTCACGGCGACGCGCGAGCGGCGTCGACGAGTAGACGGCCGAGGCGAAGAGTGGGTGAGCGAACTCGACCTGGTCGCCGGCTCCGATGCGGACGAGGCCCGCCTCCTCGGCCGGGGCGAGCGACGCAGCCTCGACAAGGCACAGATCCGGGCGGGCGAGGGCGGCCGCGCGCAGCAGCGCCGCCCGCGTCTCTGCCGGGAGCGCGCGCACGCGGGCGGCGACGAGCGCCTGGAGGCTCTCGGGCACCGGCAGCTGGGCAGGATCATGGCCGTCCTCTCGCTCCAGGCGACGCGCGATCTCGAGCGCGTACAGGGCGTTCCCGTCCGAGAGCTGTTCGATCCGGACCAGCGTCGGTCGCGGGAACGTCCGCCCGAGCTCGTGCGAGAGGATCCGATGCAGGGCGGCGACGGAGAGCGGCCCGAGCTCGAGCCGAACGAGCCGCTCGTCGTGCTGGAGCTCCGCGACGAGCGAGCGTCCGGCCGACTCGGAGCGCACCGCCAGCAGCGCTCGAACGGGCTCCGATCCGAGGCGGCGCAACGCGAACCCGATCGCAGCCGACGAGGGCGCATCGAGCCACTGCAGGTCGTCGACGGCCAGCGCGACTCCGCCTTGCGTCGTGGCGAGCCCGCGGAGCAGCGAGAGGAGGGCCGTTCCGACCAGTCGCCGCTCGGGCGGCCGGCGGGCCGGCACGCGCAGGAGCGCGACCTCGAGCGCGTCGCGCTGGGGTCCCGGAAGCGCGGCGAGCGGAGCCTCCTGGACTCTCGCCAGCAGGTCGGCGAGCCCGGCGAACGCCAGCTTCGCCTCCGATTCGGACGGGCGCGCGACGAGGACGACGGCCTCGCGAGCTCGGGCGCGGGCGACCGCCTCGCTCCACACCGTCGTCTTGCCGATCCCGGGCTCGCCGACGATGGCGAGCGTCCGGCCCGTCGGCTCGCAGGCGAGGTACTCCTCCACCACCGCGAGCTCGGACTCGCGCCCGACGATCGGTCCCACGCGAGGAGCGTAGTCGTCGGGCTTCCCGGTTACGATGGTTTCCTGAGCCAGGTCGCGGAACCTCTCCACCGTTCACTCGGCCTCACGGACGGGGAGCTCGACCGTATCCGTGAGCTGCTGGAGCGCGACCCGAACCACTTCGAGCTGGCGGTCTTCTCGCTGCTCTGGTCCGAGCACTGCGCGTACAAGCACTCGGCCCTGCTGCTCCGCCGCTTCCCGACCGAAGGCCCGCGCGTGCTCCAAGGCCCGGGCGAGAACGCCGGCGTGCTCGACCTCGGCGACGGCGAGGCGGTCGCCTTCAAGGTCGAGAGCCACAACCACCCGTCCGCAGTCGAGCCGTATCAGGGAGCGGCCACCGGCGTCGGCGGGATCCTCCGGGACATCGTTGCGATGGGCGCACGGCCGGTAGCGCTGCTCGACGGCCTGCGCTTCGGCGAGCCCGGGTTCGCGTTCGACCGCGCCGTGGCGGGGATCGGCGGATACGGGAACTGCGTCGGCGTCCCTACGGTCGGCGGCGAGACGTTCTTCGACGAGAGCTACGCCGACAACTGCCTCGTCAACGCGATGTGCGTCGGCCTGCTGCCGGCCGACCGGGTCACGCGCGCAAAGGCGACCACCCCCGGACACCTGCTCGTCCTCTACGGCTCGACCACCGGCCGCGACGGGATCGGCGGCGCGAGCGTCCTCGCCAGCCAGGAGCTCGGCGAGGGGGCGGCCGAGAAGCGCCCCTCGGTCCAGATCGGCGACCCGTTCACCGGGAAGAAGCTGATCGAGGTGTCGGTCGAGTTGGTCGAGCGTGGTCTGGTCGAGTCGCTCCAGGACTGCGGCGCCGCCGGCCTCGCGTCGGCGCTGGCCGAGATGGCCCAGGACGGCGCCGGCGTCGACGTCCACCTCGACCGCGTGCCGCTCCGGGAGGAGCTCGAGCCCTGGGAGATCATGATCTCGGAGAGCCAGGAGCGGATGGTCGCGGTGGTGCGCCCGGGCTTCCTCGAGGCGGTCGAGGAGGTCTGCGCCCGCTGGGAGCTGGACTGCACCCCGATCGGCGAGGTGACGGACACGGGTGAACTGCGCGCGTTCCACGACGAAGATCCGGTCGGCACGATCCCGGCGCGGTTCCTCACCGACGACGCACCGCGGTACGAGGTCGAGCAGGCGCCGCGGCCCGCCGAATCGGAGCCGTCCACACCGGTCGGCCCCTACTTCGAGGCAGCGCTGCTCGAGCTGCTCGCCTCCCCCAACATCCGCTCACGGGCATGGATCTACGAGCGCTACGACCACCTGGTCGGCTCGCGCACGGTGCGCCGGCCGGGGCTGGACGCCGCGATCCTCCGGCTCCGGCCGTCGCTGCGAGGGCTGGCGCTGTCGCTCGACGGACCGGGTCGCGGCGCCCGCACTGCGCCCCGGACGGCCGGGGCGCTGGCGGTGCTGCAGGCGGCCCGGAACGTCGCGTGTGCCGGCGGAGAGCCGATCGGCCTGACCGACTGCCTCAACTTCGGGAACCCGGAGAAGCCGGAGATCGCCTGGGAGCTGAAGGAGGCGATCGAGGGGATGGCGCGCGCGGCCGAGGCCTTGCGGATCCCGGTCGTCTCGGGGAACGTGTCGCTCTACAACGAGACCGACGGCCGGGCGATCCTGCCGGCGCCGGTCGTCGGCTGCGTCGGGCTGGTGCCCGACGTGAGGATCGTCCCGGGCCGCTGGCGCGAGGGAGACGTCGTGCTGATCGCCTCGGCACCCAAGCTCTCCGCGACGCTGGCCTGGTCGGAGTACCAGGCGCTCTACGGCGAGCTCGGCGGCGCCCGGCCGCACCTCGATCTCGGGGCCGAACGTGCGCTGATCGAGTTCCTCTGGCGGTCGGCACCGGTCCTCTCGCTCGCGCACGACGTGTCCGCCGGGGGACCGGCGGTCGCGCTCTCGCAGGCGGCGCTCTGGAGCGGTGTCGGGGCGGAGGTCGAGCTGCCCGAGGACGTGCTCGCCTGGTTCGGCGAGGGCGGCGGCCGGGCGGTGATCGCCTGCGCGCCCGCGGACGTGGCGCGACTCGAGGGCGTCCGGTTGCGCGAGGTGGGCGTCGTCGGCGGGGACTCCCTCTTCGACCTAGCGCTGGAGGACCTCGGAAAGGCGTGGCGCGGCTGATGTGCGGCGTGCTCGGAGTCTGCGCGCCCGCCCGCGACGTCGCCCGGCTCGCGCACTTCGGCCTGCACGCGCTCCAGCACCGCGGCCAGGAGTCCGCGGGAATCGCGGTCTCCGACCGCGGCCACCTGACGGTGCTCCGGGATATGGGCCTCGTCACGCAGGTCTTCGACGAGCAGAACGTTCGAGGTCTGCGCGGGCAGCTCGCGATCGGCCACACGCGCTACTCGACCACCGGCTCGGCGCAGTGGTCGAACGCGCAGCCGATCGTCAACCACGGGCGTCACCGCACGATCGCGCTCGGGCACAACGGCAACCTGGTCAACGCGGGCGAGCTGCGCGACGAGCTCTCGGCCGACGGGGTGAAGCTCCGGTCGAGCTCCGACACCGAACTGATCGCAGCGCTGATCGCGAACGACCCGGCGCCGCTCGCGGAGGCGGTCTCGCACGCGATGGGCAGGCTCGAGGGCGCGTACTCGGTCACGGCGCTCGCCGAGGGGAGGCTCCTCGCCTTCCGCGATCCCCACGGCTTCCGACCCTTGGCGCTCGGGCGGCTGTCGGCGGCTGGAAGCGCCGGCGGCAAAGCCGCCGGCGCCCGGCCGGAAGACCGGGCCGCCCTAGGCGGCCCTGGCGGCTGGGTCGCCGCCTCGGAGACGTGCGCGCTCGACCTCGTCGGCGCCGAGTTCGAGCGCGAGCTCACGCCGGGAGAGCTGGTCGTAGTCGACGAGGGCGGCGTCGAGTCCAGGCAGGCGGTGCCTGCGGCCGAGGGCGCGCTCTGCATCTTCGAGTTCTTCTACCTCGCCCGGCCCGATACCCGGCTCGAGGGCGTCGAGGTCCACACCGCACGCGTGCGGATGGGCGAGCGACTTGCCGCGGAGGCGCCGGTCGAGGCCGATCTCGTCCTGCCGATCCCGGACTCGGGAACACCGGCCGCGATCGGGTTCGCGCGGGCGATCGGGATTCCGTTCAGCGAGGGCCTGATCAAGAACCGCTACGTGGGCCGGACGTTCATCCAACCCGATCAGGAGCTGCGCCAGCAGGGGATCCGGCTGAAGTTCAACCCGCTCGCAGAGGTGGCCGGCAAGCGGGTGGTCGTCGTCGACGACTCGATCGTCCGCGGGAACACCACCCGTCAGATCGTCGCGATGCTCTTCGACGCCGGCGCGACCGAGGTGCACGTGCGGGTCTCGTCGCCGCCCGTGATCGGCCCGTGCTTCTACGGCATCGACCTCGCCGACGAGGACGAGCTGATCGCGTCATCGCGGACGGTCGAGGAGGTGCGGGAGTCGATCGGCGCCACGTCGCTCGCCTACATCTCGCTCGAGGGGCTCCAGGCTGCGACCGCGCGGCCGGCGTCCTCTCTCTGCCGGGCCTGCCTGACCGGCGAGTACCCGACGCGGATCCCGGCGGGCCGGCGGCTCGCGAAGCTCAGGTTCGAGCCGGCCCGGGCGTAGGAGCCCGCGCCGGCCCGCCCCGTCCCTACTGCTCGAGAACCCTGCTTGCCTTCGCGATCCCGCGGCTGATCAGGTAGCCGAACGTCAGGGCGGTCGTGGCGGTGACGAAGGCACCCGCCCCGACCTGGTCGCTCGCCGCCCAGATGATCGCGATGATGATCCAGACGATCAGGAAGACGGCCAGCTCGGCGTTCCCGGGAATGGGCATCCGGGCGCCCGCGACGGGCTGGAACCGGTAGCCGCCTCCCCCGCCTGACGACCTCTGCGTGGGCTCTTCGGTGGTGGACATCGACGCTCCTTTCCTGGATGGATGCTCGGTGGACAGCTCAGGCCGCGTGGCCGGGCACGTGGACGATCTCGAGCTTGATCCCGTCGGGGTCGAAGAAGAAGACCGCGTAGTACCCGGGGATGTACGAGTACTCTTCTGGTCCGCTCTCGATCGAGACGCCCCGCCCGCGCAGCCAGTCGGCACGCTCGTCGACGTCGTGGCGCGCCGAGGCCTCGAACGCGACGTGGTGGACGCCGACGCGGTAGCGGTCGAAAGGCTCCTCCGACGGCGTCTGCGCCTGTCTCAGGCCGAGGGAGCTGCCGGGGCCCGAGATGTACCAGATCGTCTCGCCCCGCTCCCCCTCCACCTCGCCGACGCGGTGCCAGCCCAGCGGCTCCAGCAGCTCCCGGTAGAACGGCAGGCTGCGGAGAATCGAGCTGACGACGAGGTCGACGTGGTGAAAGCCGGTGGAGCGCACCTGCTTGCCACAACATCATCGGCGGCGAGCCGGATAGTGCGCTCTAGAGGAGGGGGCCCGTGGGGGAACCAGGGGTTCCCCCACGCTGACCGCGGCCGTATCGAACGGCCCGCGTCGCCGCCCGCCGATCGACCCCCTGGTCGAGCAGCTGCTGCCGTTCCTCGCTCTCCCGGGCCCAGCGGAGGAAGAGCCAGGCCAGTACGCCGAGCGTGACCAGCGAGCCCTCGAGCATCATCACCCCGCCCGCGATCCCCTGATCGGCGTGCGCAGAGATCCCCCACCGCTCGGCCGGATGCTCGTAGGCGTTGTAGAAGACGCCTCCGGACCAGATGAAGATGTTGCCGAGCACCGTCTCGACGAGGCGAACGGCCACGATGTAGCCGAGCTTCATGGCCGTCCCGAACCATTCGGGCCCCGGGAGCACCTCGACCACCGGTGCCCACATCAGGGCGCCGCAGGTGAAGAAGAGGAGGTGCTGGACGGCGTGGATCCCGGAGTGGTGCAGCGCCGCCTGGTAGGCGACCGGCAGGTGCCAGAGCAGGAGGTTCGCCGCCCAGATCGGAAGGGCGACGTACGGCAGGGTGAGGAACCGGATCCGCATCACCGCCGGCAGCGCGAGCACGGGCCGGAGGATCGGCCCGGTCAACCCGGCGACGAAGCAGAGCGGCGCCAGGTCGCCGAGCAGGATGTGCTGGATCATGTGGACGAAGAAGAACTGCTGCTCGCCGAGCTCGTGGATCGGCGAGGCGACCGCGAGAAGCGCGAGCGTCAGTCCGAGACCGAAGACGAGCCGCCGCCAGAGCTCGACCGGTGTCCCGCGGGCAGCGAGCGTCGCCGTCCGCCGGTAATAGAGGAAGCCGGAGGCGGCGATCAGCGTCAACGCGGCCGGATCGAACGTCCAGCTCGTCAGGGGCGACGGGCCCACTCGGCCAGTGTAGAAGTCAGGCCTTGCGCCCGACGAAGATCGCCCAGCCGAGAAGCGACCGCTGAGAGCGGAGGTAGTCGGCACGCCGCTGCTCGTGACGTGCGCGGAGCTCCCCGTCGGCCCGCTCGGCCAGCCATTCCTCCATCGCCCGCCAGTGCAGGCTCTCGTAGCGGTCCCAGTCGTCTTCGGACGCAGCGATCAGCCCCGTCAGCGAGAAGCCTTTCCCCTCGAAGCGCGCAACCGTCTCGCAAAGCGTCACGTAATCCTCGGGATCGACGCCGTTCGGGAGCGTCCGGTTGCGCCAGAAGGGCTCGCCGATCGCGACGAAGCCGCCTGGTCGCACGGCCGGCCGGAGCGCCTCAGCCGCATCGGCGATCGATCCCCAGACGAAGGCGGCGCCGAGGCAAAGAGCGACGTCGAGGCTGTCAGGCTCGAGCTCGCTTCCAGCCGCGTCGCCGGTCCGGATCTCGACCAGCTCGCTCAGGCCCGCCGCAGCGACACGCTCGCGGGCGGCATCGGCGAACCCCGGCCGGATCTCGATGCCCGTGATCCGGCAGCCGTAGGCGGTCGCGAGGATGGTCGCCGGACCGCCCTTGCCGCACGCGACGTCGAGCACGCGGCTCTCCCCCGCCAGTCGCACGTAGCTCCCGAGCAGCAGGATCTTCTCGTCGCTGATCGGGTTCTGGATCTCGTGGTCACGCTCCGCGACCTCGTACGGCCAATCCATGTCCGAAGCCTAGGCTTACACTCGCAGACGTGGACGACGAGCCGACCTACGGGGCGGCAGGGGTCTCGCTTGCGACCGCGGGGGCGGTCGTCGAGCGGCTGCGCGCGGCCGTCGAGTCGACGGGCGCGGAGGGGTTCGGCGCGTTCGCAGGGCTGTATCCGCTCGACGAGCACCGGCTGCTCGCCGCGTCGATGGACTCGATCGGGACGAAGCCGATCGTCGCCCGCGAGCGCGGTCTCCTTCGCAACTGCGGGGCCGACATGGCCGCGCACTGCATCAACGACGTGGCGACCACCGGCGCCGAGCCGCTGTTCCTGCTCGACTACGTCGCCGCCGACCGGCTCGACCTCGAGCAGGTCGCCGATCTGGTGGACGGCGCGGCCGAGGTGTGCCGCCGGGCCGGCTGCGCGCTGGTCGGAGGCGAGACGGCGGAGATGCCCGGCGTCTACCGCGAGGGAGAGCTGGACTTCGCCGCGACGTGCGTCGGCCTGGTCGAGCGTGACGACCTGATCGACGGCTCACGCGTCGAGGCGGGCGACTGGGTGGTCGGCTTCGCCTCCGCCGGCGTGCACGCGAACGGCTTCTCGCTCGTCCGTCGCGTGCTCGAGCTCGAGGACTACGAAGGCGAGGATCTACTCGCGCCGACGCGGCTCTATCTCGACGAGATCCGGGCGCTGCGGCAGGACACAGACGTCCGGGCGCTCGCGCACGTCACCGGCGGCGGAATCGAAGGCAACCTCTCCCGAGTGCTCCCGGACGGCCTCAGGGGGGCGATCGACTGGGACGCGTGGGAGCGGCCGCCCGTCTTCGCCTGGCTCGGGCGCCACGTCGACGAAGAGGAGCTGCGGCGCGTATTCAACCTCGGAATCGGCTACTGCGCGGTCGTCCCCGACCCGGGGCTGCAAGCCTCGCCGGCCAAGCCGGCGACGCGCGGCCAAGAAACCGGGGCGCCTCCGGCGCCCCTAGGCGGGCGCAGCGTGATCGGGCGGATCGCGTGATCGGCGTGCTCGCGTCCGGGGAAGGCACGAACCTCCAGGCGCTGATCGACCACGGGCTGCCGATCTCGGCGGTCGCGTCCAACCGTGCGGAGGTGCGCGCGCTGGAGCGTGCCCGCGCGGCCGGGATCCCGACCGCGGTCTTCGAGCACGGCGACGACCGGGAGGCCGCCGACCTCCAGATGGCCGCCTGGCTGGACGGGCACGGCGTCGAGTTCGTCGTCCTCGCCGGCTACATGCAGCTGCTGTCCCCCGCGTTTCTCGACCGCTTTCCGGACCGGATCGTCAACGTCCACCCCTCGCTCCTCCCCGACTTCCCCGGGTTGGCGGCGATCGAGCAGGCGGTTGCGGCCGGCGTCCAGACGACCGGCGTGACGGTGCACCTCGTCGACGAGGGGATCGACACTGGGCCGGTGCTGCGGCAGGAGCCGGTCCCGGTCGAGCCGGTCGAGACGCTGGTCGAGCGGATCCACGTCGTCGAGCACCGGCTGCTCCCCGAGGTCGTGCGAGAGCTGTGCGCCGCGCGCTGATCTCCGTCTACGACAAAGGCGGGCTCGGCGAGTTCGCAAGCGGTCTCGTCGAGCTCGGCTGGAAGCTGGTCGCGAGCGGCGGCACCGCGTCGTTCCTGGAGGAGCACGGCTTCCCGGTCACCCGGGTCGAGACCATGACCGGCTTCGCGGAGATGCTCGGCCACCGTGTCGTCACCCTCCACCCGGCGGTGCACGGCGGGATCCTCGCCCGGCGTGACGTGCCGGAGGACCTCCTCGATCTCGCCCAGCACGAGATCGAGCCGATCGACATGGTCGTCGTCAACCTCTACCCCTTCACCGAGGCCGCGTCGCGCCGGGGCGTGACCGAGGAGGAGGCGGTGGAGATGATCGACATCGGCGGCCCTGCCCTGCTGCGGGCGGCGGCGAAGAACTTCCACCACGTCGCCTCGGTCGCCCGGCCGGAGCGCTACGTGCGCGTGCTCGACGAGCTGCGCGAGCACGGCGAGCTCTCGCTCGACACCCGCCGCTCGCTCGCCGGCGAGACCTTCGTCGTCACCGCCGCGTACGAGTCGGCGATCTCGGCCTGGTTCAACGAGCGGGAGTCGTTCCCAGAGGGTCTGATCCCGACGTTCTGGAAGGAGCGGAACCTCGCCTACGGCGAGAACCCGCACCAGCGCGCCGCCTACTACGCCGAGGCCGGCGCGCGCCGGCACCTGCTGTCACGGGTCGAGCAGCTCGGCGGGAAGGAGCTCTCGTACAACAACCTCAACGACCTGTCCGCCGCGCGGCAACTCGGGGAGGAGTTCACGCTCCCGGCGTGCGTGATCGTGAAGCACGCGAATCCGTGTGGGGTCGCGGTCGCCGGTGCGATCGAGGAGGCGTACGCGCGGGCGCTCGGCTCCGATCCGGTCTCGGCCTTCGGCGGCGTCGTCGTCCTCAACCGGCCGGTGTCGGTCGACCTCGCCCGGCGGCTTGCCGAGCAGTTCGTCGAGGTGCTGTTCGCGCCGGGCTTCGAGGATGGCGCGGTCGACGTGCTCCGTTCGAAGGAGGCGCTGCGGATCCTCGACTCGACCGAGCGGCGGGGCTCGTCGGGCGACGAGCGCGACTATCGTCGGGTCGTCGGCGGCATGCTTGCGCAGGACCGGGACGCGGACGTCGAGGACCGAGACGGCATGATCGGCGTCTGCGGCGAGCCGAGCGAGGCCGACTGGGGCGACCTGCTCTTCGCGTGGCGGGTCTGCAAGCACGTCACCTCCAATGCGATCGTGATCGCCAAGGATCTCCGCACGATCGGCGTCGGCGCCGGCCAGATGTCACGTGTGGACGCGGTGCGGCTCGCCGTCGAGAAGGCGGTCGAGCACGGCCACGACCTCGCCGGGGCCGCCCTCGCCTCGGACGCGTTCTTCCCGTTTGCGGACGGTCCCGCGCTCGCGCTGGAGCAGGGTGTGCGGGCGATCATCCAGCCCGGCGGGTCGAAGCGCGATGCCGACGTCGTCGCGGCGGTTCAGGCCGCCGGCGCAACGATGGTCTTCACCGGCCGCCGCCATTTCCGCCACTAGCCGCGTGTCCCGGCGCGGACGTGTCGGTGTGGGCGCGCCCTCACGCAGCCTCCTCCATCGGCTCCGCCTGCTCGACGATCTCGTCGGCCGGCACGGCCTGCGGTCGGCGCCCCACGGCGGTGACGACCGCTCCGAGACCAGCCGCGATCACGGAGACGACGATCGCAGCGTGGAAGCCGTCGAGCAGCGCCTGTGGTGACCCGTCGGAACCGGCCGCCGCGTTGTTCACGGCGGTCGCGACCGCGAGCACGAGCGCGCCGCCGACCTGGAAGGACGAGCTGACGAGCCCGCTCGCAAGCCCCTGCTCGTGGGCGGCGACGCCGTTCGTCCCGGCGATGTTCAGCGGGCCGTACGAGAGCGCGAAGCCGAAACCGGCCAGGACGAAGGTCGGAAGCATCGCCGCCGCGTATCCGGAATCGAGCCCGATCGGGACGAACAGCGCATACGCGACCGCCGCCGAGAGGAACCCGAGCGTCACCAGCCGCGTGATCCCGAACCGGATCACCAGCGGCCCGACGCGCGGCGCCAGCACGGCGACCAGGAATCCGCCGGGGAAGATCGCAAGGCCGGTCTCGAGCGGCGACCACCCGCGCAGCTGCTGCATGTAGAGCGTGGCGATGAACTGGAATCCGAACCAGCTGCCGACGAGCAGCATCGCCGCGATGTTCGCGCGGACGAGCGTGCTCGAGCGCAGGATCCCGAGCCGCACGAGCGGGACGGCCGTGCGCTGCTCGATCGCGACGAACAGGGCGAGAATGGCCGCGACGCCGGCGAACGAGCCGAGCGTACGGGCCGACGCCCACCCGACGTCCGGCGCCTCCACCACGGTGAAGACGAAGAGCAACATCGCCGCCGTCAGGGTCAAGGCTCCGGCCAGGTCGAACGAGCGTCTGCGCGGAACCGCACGATCCTCCACCGGGACGAGCTGTGTTGCCGCGACCAGCGTCACGAGCGCGATCGGGACCGGCAGGAAGAACACCCACCGCCACCCGATCTCGGTCAGCAGCCCGCCAAACACGAGCCCGAGCGAGAAGCCGGTCGCACCGGTCGCCGTGTAGATCGAGATCGCCTTGTTCCTCGCGGCTCCCTCGGCGAAGCTCGTCGTGATGATCGAAAGGCCGGCCGGCGCCGTGAACGCGGCGCTGACGCCTTTGACGAAGCGGGTTGCGATCAGGAGCTCGCCCGAGTCCGCGAAGCCGCCGAGCGCCGACGCGACGACGAAGACGCCAAGCGAGACCAGGAACATGCGGCGGCGGCCGAAGAGGTCGGCCGCGCGGCCTCCGAGCAGCAGGAATCCGCCGTATCCGAGCACGTAGGCGCTCACGACCCACTGCAGCGAGCTGGTCGACAGCCCGAGGTCGGAACGGATAGACGGCAGGGCGACGCCGATCATCGAAACGTCCATCGCGTCGAGGAAGAGAGCGCCGCAGAGGACGAGCAGCATGCCCAGCGCGCGGGGGCTCAGCCGCTCGTCCGAAGACTGAGATGGAACCGGTGCGAGAGTCATGCACCGATCGTGGCCGCCGCGGCCAGCCTAGTACCAGAGCGTGTTTATCCTGGTATCAGCGGTACCAGGCTCAGCCTCGAGCGGTGTGGGCATACTGGCCGTACGTGGCCACGACGGCACCACCCGAGATCGGAACGATCATCTCGACCAACGGCAGCGATGTGCGCCGTCGCGAGCTCGGTGCGTTCCTGCGCAACCGGCGCGAACGCATCCAGCCCGAGCAAGTGGGCGTGCGCGGCGGGAGGCGGCGGCGGACGCCCGGGCTCCGTCGGGAGGAGGTTGCCCAGCTCGCCGGGGTCGGCGTCACCTGGTACACGTGGCTCGAGCAGGGCCGCGACATCAATCCGTCGCCGCAGGTGCTCGACGCGATCTCGCGAACGCTCCAGTTCGACGCCCACGAGCACTCGCACCTCTTCACCCTGGCCGGCGTCCCGACCGCGACGATCGCGAATCAGTGTCTCGATCAGCAGTGTCCGACTGCGCAGGCGTTGATCGACCAACTCGAGCCGTTCCCGGCTGCCGTCTTCAACGATCGGCTCGATCTGCTCGCGTACAACCGCGTCTTTGCGAGCTTCTTCGGCGGTGAGCTGGAGACGATTCCGATCGAGGAGCGGAACTGCCTCTGGCTTGCGTTCACCCATCCGAGCTGGCGGCGGACGATCGTCGACTGGGACGAGACCGTCGGGAACATGGTCGCCGAGTACCGCGCGGCGATGGCCGAGCACCTCGACGAACCGGACTGGAAGGTGCTCGTCGACCGCCTTCACCGCGTGTCACCCGAGTTCACGGCCTTCTGGGAGCGGCACGACGTGCAGCTGGTCGAGAGCCGCAGGAAGCGTGCCCGCCACCCCAGCGCCGGGCTCCTCTCGCTGGTCTACACGCATCTCTGGCTCGGTCAGCGGCTCGGCACGCGGATCACGGCCTTCACCCCTGCCGACGAGCGGACCCGCCGGAAGCTCGAGGCGCTCCACACGTCGCTGGCCGAGTAAGCATGTCTGTTCGGGACGTGTCCGGTGCCAGGCACCGGACATGTCCGGCATAGACACCACGACCGCATGAACAAGCGGACGCGTTGGCTCGAACGGTCACGTCCGGTGCCTGGCACCGGACGTGGCTCGGGAGGGCGCGTCCGTTAGCGTCTGCCCATGGCCTCCGTCGCGCTCGCCCCGCCGACCTTCGACGACGTCCTGGCCGCCCGCGAGCGGATCGCCCCCTACCTCGTCCCGACCGCGCTCAACCGCTACCCGGCACTCGACGAGCTCGTCGGCACCGAGGTCTGGGTCAAGCACGAGAACCACCAGCCGGTGTGCAACTTCAAAGTCCGCGGCGGCGTCAATCTCGTCTCGCAGCTGACGGAGGACGAACGGCGGCGCGGCGTCATCACCGCGTCCACCGGCAATCACGGCCAGTCGATCGCCTTCGCCTCTCGCCTTTTCGGCGTCCGGGCGATCGTCTGCGTCCCGGAGCGGGCGAATCCGGTGAAGCTCGCGTCGATCCGCGGCCTCGACGGCGAGATCGTCGAGCGCGGACGCGACTTCGACGACGCCCGCGAACAGTGCGAGGCGTTGGCCGAGCGGCACGGCTACCGCTACATCCACTCCGGTAACGAGCCGCACTTGATCGCCGGCGTCGCCACCCAGACGCTCGAGGCGCTCGAGCGCCAACCCGAGCTCGACGTCCTGATCGTCCCGATCGGCGGCGGCAGCGGAGCCGCCGGCGCCTCCATCGTCGCGAAGGCGCTCCGGCCGCAGCTCGACGTGGTCGGCGTCCAGTCCGAGGCGGCGCCCGCGGCCTACCGCTCGTGGAAGGAGGCCGCGATCATCGAGGACGAGATGCACACGGCGGCCGAAGGGCTGGCGACGCGGGTCGGCTTCGAGCTGCCCCAGCGGATCCTGCGCGAGCACCTCGACGACTTCGTGCTCGTCTCGGAGGACGAGCTGCGAGCCGCGACCCTGCACATGCTCGAGCGCACGCGGAACCTGATCGAGCCCGCCGGCGCCGCGCCGCTCGCGGCCGCGCTGAAGCTCGGCCTCGCCGACAAGAAGATCGGCCTGATCGCGAGCGGCGGCAACATGACGCTCGACCAGTTGCGCGCGCTCTTGGCGTAGCCGACACGCCCGGCCGTAGACTCCGCGCGTGACCACGGAGGGCCGCATCGCCTACGCCGGCAGCGAGACCTGGTACTGGACCGTCGGCGACACCGAGGAGCCCGGCAAGCTGCCGCTCCTCTGCCTGCACGGCGGCCCCGGAGCGCCCCACGACTACCTCGAGCCGTTGGAAGACCTCGCCGCCACCGGACGGCGCGTCGTCTTCTACGACCAGATCGGCTGCGGACGCTCCTGGGTCGACAGACCGGCCGAATTCTGGACGGTCGAGCTCTTCGTCGGCGAGGTGCAGGCGGTGAGGGATGCCCTCGGCCTCGACCACATCCACCTCTTCGGCTCGTCCTGGGGCGGGATGCTGGCGATGGAGTACGCGCTGACCAGACCCTCAGGACTGGCCAGCCTCGTCCTCTCCTCGTCGCCGGCAAGCATCCCGCAGTGGGAGGCCGAGACCGGAAGGCTGCGGCAGGAGCTCCCGCCCGACGTCCAGGCGGTCCTCGACGAGCACGAGGCGGCCGGGACGCTCGACTCGCCCGAGTACGAGGCGGCGGCGATGGAGTTCTACAAGCGGCACGTGTGCCGCATCCAGCCGTTCCCCGAGTTCGTGCAACGCACCTTCGCCGGGCTCGCCGAGCACCCGGACGTCTACATGACGATGCAGGGCCCGAACGAGTTCGTGATCACCGGGACGCTGAAGCACTGGGACATCAGCGACCGCCTGGGCGAGATCGAGGTTCCCACGCTGATCACCGCCGGCGCACACGACGAATTCACGCCGACCCAGGCCGAGGCGCTCCACGCCGGCATCCGCGGCTCCGAGCTCGCCACGTTCGAGAACGCCTCCCACATGCAGTTCGTCGAGGAGCCGGAGCGCTACCGTGAGCTCGTCGCCGGCTTCCTCGACCGCGTCGAGCGGGGTTAGGCTTCTCCGAGGTGGCGCGCGAGTACCCGACGCTGCTCGACCTGATCGGTGGAACGCCGGTCGTCCGCCTCCAGAAGATCGGCCGGGAGCTCGGCCCGACGCTGCTCGTCAAGCTCGAGTACCTGAACCCGGGCGGCTCCAACAAGGACCGGATCGCGCTCAGCATGATCGAGGATGCCGAGCGCACCGGGAAGCTCAAGCCCGGCGGGACGATCGTCGAGCCGACCTCGGGCAATACCGGCGTCGGCCTCGCGCTCGCGGCAGCGATCAAGGGCTACAAGATGATCTTCGTCGTCCCCGACAAGGTGGCGCCGGAGAAGATCGCGCTGCTGCGTGCGTTCGGTGCCGACGTGGTCATCTGCCCAACCGCGGTCGACGCCGACTCCCCCGAGAGCTACTACGCCGTTTCCGACCGCCTCGCCGAGGAGATCCCCGGCGCCTACAAGCCCGACCAGTACTCGAACCCGGGCAACCCGGACGCGCACTACCGGACGACCGGGCCGGAGATCTGGGAGCAGACCGGCGGCGAGCTCGACGTGATCGTGATCGGCGTCGGGACCGGCGGGTCGATCACCGGGACCGCCCGCTACCTCAAGGAGCAGAAACCGGACCTGCTCGTCGTCGGCGCCGACCCGGAAGGGTCGATCTACTCGGGGGGCCCCGTCCACCCATACCTGGTCGAGGGCATCGGCAAGGACGGCTGGCCGAAGAGCTTCGACCCGTCCGTGGTCGACGAGTACGTGCGCGTCACCGACCGCGACTCGTTCCGGATGACCCGCCGGCTCGCGCGCGAGGAAGGAATCCTGGCGGGCGGCTCTGGCGGAACGTCGGTGTTCGCAATGCTCGAGGTGGCGAAGCGGTTCGGCCCCGACACGACGATCCTGACCACCGTCCCCGACGGCGGGCGTGGCTACCTCTCGAAGGTCTACGACGACAACTGGATGCTCGAGCACGGCTTCCTCGAGCGGCACGGCCCGCCCGACACCGTCGAGCAGGTGCTGGCCTTCAAGCACGCGGAGAACGGCATCCCCGATCTGGTCACCTGCGAGCCGCACGAGAAGCTCGGCGCCGCAATCGAGCTGATGCAGCGGTACGGGATCTCGCAGGTCCCGGTCGTGCGGCACGCGCCGGTCGAGTCGCTCGCCGACGTGATCGGCTCGCTGAACGAACGCACGCTCCTCGACCGCATCTTCCGCAACCCGGACGCGCTCGGCGAGGACGTCGCCGCGGCGATGCAGCCCCCGCTCGGCGCGGTCGACATGGAGGACTCCGTGGACGAGGTCTTCGCCGACCTGCGCGAGAAGAACCAGGCGGTCGTGGTCGCCCGCGAGGGCAAGCCCGAGGCCGTCCTCACCCGCTCCGACCTGCTCGAGTACCTCGCCCACCGGCGTTAGTGCGCGTCGCCCTGGTTTCCGACGCCCACGGCAACGCCGTCGGGCTGCGCGCAGCGCTGGACGACCTGGCGCGCCGCGAGGTCGACACGATCGTCTCGCTCGGCGACGTCGCCCAGGGTGGGCCGCAGCCGGTCGAGTGCCTCGAGCTCGTCCGCGGCGCCGGTGCCTTCACCGTGATGGGCAACTCCGACGCGTTCCTACTCGATCCACACGCGGGCGCCGAGGAGCCGACCGAGCGGCAGCTCGTCCAGCGCGAGTGGACGCTCGCGCAGCTCGCCGAGGCGCACCTCGACTACCTGCGCTCGTTCGCGCCGACGGTCGAAGTCGACCTCGACGGCCGCCGGCTTCTCTGCTTCCACGGCACTCCCGCCGGCTACGACGGCGTCGTGCTGCCGGAGGATCCGCCCGCCGAGCTCGGCGGAACCGGTGCGGACTTCCTCGCCGGCGGCCACGTCCATGTGCCTCAGCTCCGCCGCGTCGGCGACGCCTGGTACGTCAACCCGGGCAGCGTCGGCCTCGGCTACGACCACCTCCAGCCCGAGGACGACTTCCGCTTCGACCCCTGGGCGTCGTACGCGATCGTAACGGCGGCCTCGGTGGAGTTTCACCGCGTGCACTTCGACCTCGAGGAGCTCGCGGCTACGACCCGCGCGAGCGGTCTGCCGCTCGCGGAGGAAGTCTCCAGCCGCTACCGGCGTTCCTAACCGCATGCGCCTCTACAACTCCCAGCTCTCGGGCAACTGCTGGAAGGTGCGGCAGATCCTCTCCCTCCGCGCGATCGAGTACGAGCGGGTCGAGGTGGACGTCTTCGACCGTTCGAACCGGCCCGACCTGCTCGGCGGGAAGAACCCCGCCCTCCGGGTCCCGACGCTGGAGCTCGACGACGGCGAGTACCTGGCCGAGTCGAACGCGATCCTCTGGTACTTCGGCGAGGACTCGCTCTACGTGCCCGCCGATCCGCTCGAGCGGGCCCGCGTCCTCCAGTGGATGTTCTTCGAGCAGTACGAGCTCGAGCCGACGATCGCGGTTGCACGGTTCTGGGTCGCGCTCGTGGGCGAGCGCGAGCAGTACGCGTCCGAGCTCGAGGCGAAGTGGCGCGGCGGCAACCGAGCACTGGCTGCGCTCGACGGCCACCTCGACGGACGCGAGTGGCTGGTCGGCGACGGGTTCACGATCGCCGACATCTCGCTCTACGCGTACACGCACCTCGCCGGGGAGGGCGACTTCGACCTGGGGCAGTATCCGCACGTCCAGGCGTGGATCGCACGGGTCGCAGGCGTCCCGGGCTACGTCCCGCTCGAGGCGTAGAGCAGGATCGTCGCCAGCGCCAGCGCCGCTGCGACCACAGGAACGAGGCGGCGGTCGTAGGCTCGCGTCCCGGCCAGCTCCCCGGCGAGCAGCGTCGCCACCGACCCGTGCTCGGTTGCAAGCGCGCCGAATAAAACGCCGGCGAGGGCGGCGTAAGCCGCAGGGCCGGCGAGGAGGGCGGCGATCGCCGCGGAGGCCGGGAGGTTGTTGAACGCGGCCGCCGCGACCGCGGTCGCACCGGCGGCCTCCCCCGCCGCGGGCGAAACATCCGCCGCCCCACCGACGTTGATTCCCGCATGGAGACCGTATCGGTCGCTCAGCTGCGCCGCTACCTCGTCGCGCACCAGGGCTATGCGACCCGTTTCCGGAGGGCACGGGCGGACGACGTCGCCGCCACCGTCCGCCGGCTCGGCTGCGTCCAGCTGGACTCGATCTCGACCGTCGGCCGCGCGCACCGGCTGACGCTCGGCTCACGGATCGGCCACTATCCGGAGTCGTCGGTCTCGCGCCTGCTGAAGGCCGGCCGGATCTTCGAGTACTGGGCCCATGAGGCGTGCCTCGTCCCGATCGAGGACTACCCGCTCTTCAAGCGGCGGATGGAGCACCTGCGCAAGCGGCACTGGTGGGGCAGGGAGCACGACCACGACCCTGAGGTGAAGGCACGGGTGCTCGACGCGCTGCGGACGAACGGGGCGCTGCCGACCCGGTTCTTCGAAGGCGGGGGCGGCGGCGGCATGTGGAACTGGAAGCCGGAGAAGCGGATCCTCGAAGATCTGTTCGCGGCGGGCGAGGTGGTGGTCGCCGGCCGCGACGGGTTCCAGCGGCTGTACGACCTGCCGGAGCGGGTGATCCCGCGCGCGCAGCTTGAGGCGCCCGCGCCCTCGGAGGAGGAGTTCGTCCGTGGGTACTCGCTGCGGGCGGTGCAGGGCCGCGGCGCGTTGACCGAGTCCGGGATCGCGGAGCACTGCCGCTTCCAAGGCGGGGCGAAGGCGATGCGCCCTGTTGTCGACGATCTGGTGGCCGACGACCTCGTCCGGCGGGTGGCCGTGGACGACGGCGGCGCGCCGGTGGTCGTGCCGGCCGGCGTTGAGATCGACGGCTCGCCGAGCGGCGGTGTGCTGGTCTGTCCGTTCGACAACCTCGTCTGGGATCGCCCCTTCCTCGAGCGGCTCTTTGGATTCCTCCACGTGATCGAGGTCTACAAGCCAGCGCCCCAGCGGGTATACGGCTACTACGTGCTGCCGTTCCTGTACCGAGATCAACTGGTCGGCCGGGCCGACCTGAAGGCAGATCGGGGCGAAGGCGTTCTCCTGGTCCGCGCCTTCCACCTGGAGCCGAAGGTGCGCCGCTCGGGGGCGCTCGAGACCGCGCTGGAGAAGGCGCTCGCCCGCCTCGCACGCGTGCTCGAGCTCGAGCGCGTGGCCTGGTCGGCGGCTTAACCGTGCCAGGCACGGTTATGAAAGCCGCCCGAATTCCCGCTCCGTGCAGGGTCTTTTAGAGTGCCTGGCACCGTTAAGACGTGAACGAGGTCTCGGTCGAGGAAGCGCGGCGCATCGCCGTTCGCGCGCAGCTCCTCGACGGCTCCGCGACTGGCGTGCTCGACACCGTCCGGCGGCTGGGGTTTCTCCAGATCGACCCGATCTCGACGGTCGCGCCGCCCCAGTACCTCGTGCTCTGGAGCCGGCTCGGCCCGTTCGACCGCGAGGAGCTCGACCGGCTGATCTGGAAAGAGCGGAAGCTCGTCGAGGTCGACGCGTTCATCTACCCGGCCGAGGACCTCCCGCTGCTCGTCGCGCGGATGCGACGCCGGCGCGAGGCCAACGCACGCGAGCGCCGGATCGCCTCGTTCCTGAAGGAGAACGCCGCGATCCGGCGCTACGTGCTACGCCAGCTGGAGCGACGCGGCCCGCTGCTCTCGCGGGAGATCGAAGATCACGCGACCACGCGCCGGGAGGCCCACCGCTGGTGGGGCGAGCGGAAAATGGCGTTGATGCTGATGATCCTCGCCGACCGGGGCGAGGTCGCCGTCGTCGGCCGGCAGCAGGGACAGCGGCTCTGGGATCTCGCCGAGCGGTGGTACCCGAAGGTTGAGCGCATCTCCTGGCCGGAGGCACGGCGACGCCTCGACGAGAAGCGCTTCCGCTCCCAGGGCGTGCGGCTGCAGAAGGGGCGTCTGGTTGCTCATCCTGAAGCCGGCGACGGGCCGGTAGCGCCGCGGCGCGCGACCTTCCTGTCTCCGTTCGACCGGCTCGTCTCCGACCGGGACCGCGCCGAGGCGCTGTGGGGCTTCCGCTACCGCCTCGAGATGTACGTCACGGCGTCGAAGCGGGAGTACGGCTACTACGTCCTCCCCATCCTCCGTGGCGACCGCGTCGTCGGCCGGATCGAGCCCGTCCACGACCGCAAGACGGGGCTGCTGCACGTCCGCGGCGTGTGGTGGGAGAACGGGGTACGCCCCGTCTCGCTCGACCGGCCGCTGCGGAGCCTCGCACGCTGGCTCGGAGCTACGATCGCCTGATGGACTTCGAGACCCGTGCGATCCACGAGGGTCAGGAGCCGGATCCGGCCACCGGGGCGGTCACCGTCCCGATCTACCAGACCTCCACCTACGTGCAGGAGGCCGTCGGGGAGCACAAGGGGTACGACTACTCGCGGACTGCGAACCCGACGAGGCGTGCGCTCGAGACGTGCCTCGCCTCCCTGGAGAGCGCCCGGTACGGATTCGCGTACTCGTCCGGGATGGGCGCGACAACGACGGTGATGCACCTGATCTCGCCCGGCGAACGGGTGGTCGCCGTGAACGACGTCTACGGCGGCACATACCGGTTGTTCTCGAAGGTCTACGCGGCCAAGGGTTACCGGTTCGAGTTCGCCCCGCACGACGCCGTGGTCGACGCGATCGACGGAGACACACGGCTGGTCTGGATCGAGACGCCGACCAACCCGCTGCTGAACGTCGTCGACATCGCGGCGGTGGCTGAGGCCGCGCATGCGGTCGGCGCCGTGGTCGCGGTCGACAACACGTTTGCCACGCCCTACCTGCAACGCCCGCTCGAGCTGGGCGCCGACCTCGTCGTCCACTCGACGACCAAGTATCTCGGCGGTCATTCCGATCTCGTCGGCGGCTTCGCCGCGACCAACGACCCGACGGTCGCCGAGCGGCTCGCGTTTCTCCAGAACTCGCTCGGCGCGGTCCCCGGACCGTTCGACGCGTGGCTCGTCCTGCGCGGGCTGAAGACGCTGGCGCTCCGGATGCAGCGGCACTGCGAGAACGCGCGGGCGGTAGCCGAGTTTCTCGTGGGACATGCGCAGATCGAGCAGGTCTTGTACCCCGGCCTCGCGGGCCACCCGGGCCATGACGTCGCCTCGCGGCAGATGTCGGATTTCGGCGGAATGGTCTCGTTCCTCGCTCCGAGCGTCGAGGATGCAGTTGCGCTCGTCGCCCGGACGAAGATCTGGAAGCTGGCGGAGAGCCTCGGGGGCGTCGAGAGCCTGATCGAGGTGCCGTCGGCGATGACACACGCCTCCACGTCGGACGCGCCGTTCGCGTCGCCGCCAAACCTCGTGCGCCTCTCCGTCGGGATCGAGTCGGTGGACGACCTCGTCGCCGACCTCGACGCCGCACTGGTCCGCTCGGCCGCGACCGCCTAGCCCCTTTCGGGCCGGGTGTCCGAAGCGTCTCGTCCCAGTCTCTGAGACCGGGGGTGAAACGTTCTTGGAACGATTCGTCCACTGGTCCAAGAGGCGTTGGCGTGCTGCCAGCGGTTGCGCCCCGGTCTCTGAGACCACGGGTGTGAAGGAAGCGCAACGATCCGTCCACCGGCTGTGGACGGCCACGCTCGGAACCGCCCGCGGGCCGGCGGTGTAGAGACCGCATGAAACGCTCACTCGCAGTCGTGCTACCGCTCGCCGCGACGGTCGGCCTCGCGCTGGCCGGACCGGCGGCGGCGAAGGGGCCGACCGGCGTCACCATCACCGGTCCGGGCCTCGCCGAGCCGATCGTCCTGCGGGGCAACGCCGAAGGCAGCGTCACGTCGCGGATCGGCCGGATCGTCCAGTTCGGCGGCTGGTTCCCGCAGGCGTTCGGGCAGATTCCGGACTCGACGACGCGGCAGGCGCCGACGAGGAAGCTCGGGCCGCACTACCTCGCCGTGTGGATCGTCCCGGTCGGCGGGGGCCGGTCAGTCACGATCCGCCAGGATCTGTACCCCTGGGCGGCCGGAGGGCCGGTGACGTACATGCGCGCCGGCCAGCGCCTCTTCGACGCCGGCACGCACGGAGGCTGGTATCGCGGCCCGTTCGCGCTGCGCTCGACGCTCGCCGCGCTCGGGGTGCCGAAGCCCGGTTCGCGCCCCGCGTAGGATCGGGGGCGTCCCATGGACGCCCCCGACCTGATCGACCTCCACCACCAGACCGACCGTATCGTCGGCTGCTACCTGCTCGAGACCGACGACGGTCTCGCGCTGCACGACTGCGGCCCGACCACCTGCCTCCCGACGCTGAAGACGGCACTCGCCGACCGCCGGCTCGCGCTCACCGACGTCCGCCACCTCCTGCTCTCGCACATCCATCTCGACCACGCCGGCGCCGCCGGCACGATCGTCCGCGAGCACCCGGCGCTGCGGGTGCACGTCTCCGAGATCGGCGCTCCACACCTCGTCGACCCTGGCCGCCTCGAAGCCAGCGCCCGCCGGCTGTACGGAGACGCTTTCGACATCCTCTGGGGGGAGCTCGCACCCGTTCCGGCCGAGAACGTGGACGTCACGGGCGACCTGGTGGTGGGGCTCGACTGCTTCCCGTCGCCCGGTCACGCCTCGCACCACGTCTGCTACCTGCACGGCGACGGCACGCTGTACGCCGGCGACGCAGCCGGCGTCCGGATCCAGCCCGGGCGGCACGTGATGCCGGTCTGCCCGCCGCCCGACCTCGACGTCGAGGCCTGGTTCCGGACGTTCGAGGAGATCGAGCAGCGACGGCCGGAGCGGCTCGCGCTGATCCATTTCGGCGTCGCCGACTCGCCGTCCGAGCATCTAGCGCTGGCCCGCGGGGAGCTGACGAAGTGGGCGCAGCGAGGCCGCGACCGCCTCGACGAGCAGGCCTGGGTGCACGCCGCCCGCAGCGACCTGGAATCCGCCGTCGGTGCCGACGAAGCCGACGTGTGGGAGCGCGCCGCCCCGCTCTGGCAGTCCTACGTCGGGATGAGGCGGTACTGGGACAAACAGTCGCAGCTCGCCTAGGCCCGTTCGGCGAGCGCCGCTTCCGTCTGCTCTACGCGGCGCGGGCGGCGTCGTTCGTCGGGAGCGCGATGGCCCCGATCGGGCTGGCATTCGCCGTCCTCGACAGCCTGCACGGATCGAGGACCGAGCTCGGCCTGGTCCTCGCCGCCCGCGCGATCCCGCAGGCCGTGTTCATCCTCCTCGGCGGGGTGATCGCCGACCGGCTGCCGCGGCACGCTGTGATGGTCACGTCGAACGTGGCCAGCATGGCGACGCAGGGCACGGTCGCGGCACTGCTGCTGACCGGGAACGCGGAGCTCTGGGAGGTCGTCGTCCTGAGCATGCTGAACGGCACCTCGGCAGCGTTCTTCTTTCCCGCGTCCCAGGGGATCGTCCCGCAGACGGTGCCCGAGGCGATGATCCAGCAGGCGAACGCGCTCCTCCGCCTGGCGCTGAACGCCGCCAACGTCTTCGGCGCGGCCCTCGGTGGAGCGTTGGTGGCGGCCGCAGGGCCCGGCTGGGCGATCGCGATCGACGCAGCGAGCTTCGGCGCGGCGGCCCTGTTCACTTCCATGCTGAGCCTGCCCGAGGTCGTCCGCGAGCACACGCCGAACATCGCCCGCGAGCTCGCCGAAGGCTGGAACGCCTTCCGCTCGCGGTCCTGGCTCTGGTCGATCGTCGCGCAGTTCTCGATCCTGAACGCCGTCTTCGTCGGAGCGTTCCAGGTCCTCGGCCCGGTGCAGGCGAAGGCGCACTACGGCGGGGCGCGCACCTGGGGATTGATCCTGGGAGCCGAAGCGGCCGGCCTGATCTGGGGTGGGCTGGTGATGCTGCGTGCCCGGCCGCACCGCATGTTGTTGGTCGCGACCTTCTCGACGCTGGTGCTTGCACTTCCGCTCCTGCTGCTCGCGCCGCCGGCGGCGGCGGCGGCCGTCGCTGCCGGCGCCTTCGTCTCGGGCGTCGGACTCGAGGTCTTCGCCGTCTGTTGGGACACGACCATGCAGCAGCAGATCCCGGAGCACATGCTCTCCCGGCTCTATGCGTACGACGCACTCGGCTCGATCTGCCTCGTGCCGCTGGGACTCGCGGTGATCGGCCCGGTGGCCGACGCGATCGGAACGTCGGCGACGCTCTACGCCGCCGCCGTGCTCGTGATCGCCGCGACGCTGCCGGTGTTCGCCGTCCGCGACGTCAGGGAGCTGCGAAGGAAGTGACCGCCAGAGTCTTCTCTTCGCGCTCGTCGCGGTAGCCGGGGCCGAGCTTCTCCTCGAGCGTGCGCTCGAGCTCGCCGGATGCCTCCAGCTCCTCGACGATGTCCGCCCCGCCGATCAGCTCGCCGCGGACGAACACCTGCGGGATCGTCGGCCAGCCCGACTGGGTCGAGAGCTCCTGTCGAATCGCCGGGTCGGCGAGGACGTCGACGGCGGTGATCGGCGCACCGGCGCGGCGGAGCGCCTCGAGTGCGCGCAGCGAGTTGCCGCACATGACCATCTGCGGCGTCCCCTTCATGAACAAGGCGACGTCCTCGCCCTCTATCACCTGCCGGATGTTCGTGTTCAGCTCGCTCACGCCGCTCCCTTCGTCTTGATCCGCAACTCGTGGATGGTGCCGTCGGCGAGCGGCGCGGCGAGCGCCTCGTTCACGAGCCGGTGCTGCTCGAGGAGCGACAGCCCCTCGAAGCGCGGGCTCGCCACGGTCACCTGGAAGTGGTCGCCGGTGCCGGTCCGATCGTCCACCTCGAGCTCGGAGGCTTCTGGGAACGCCTCCGTGAGCAGCATGCGGATCGTCTCGGCGGCCACCGGCCCATGCTAGCCAGCCGCATCGCTCTGGGGACAGTCCCTTAAGGGACTGTCCCTAGGCGAGCACCGACCGAAACGCGCGCAGGTAGTCGCCGACCATCCGCTCGGGGGAGAAGTGCTGCTGCGCGTAGCGGACGAGCTCCAGCGGGTCGAGCAGGTCGGCCTCCTCGATCGCCGCCGGCATCAGCCGGTAGTCGTCGACGATCACGCCGCTCCGGCCCTGCTCGATCACCTCCGGCACCGCACCCCAACGGGTGGCGATTACCGGCGTCCCGCAGGCCATCGACTCGATCATGACAAGGCCGAACGGCTCCTCCCACTCGATCGGGAACAGCGTCACCCGCGCGTTCTGGAGGAGCTCGACCTTCTCCCCGTGGGTGACCTCGCCGAGGTACTCGATCTGGTCGGACAGGTGCGGCGCGACGAACTCGTCGAAGTACTGCTGCTCGAGCGGCTCGCGTTTCTTCCCGGCGATCTTCAGCGGCAGGCCGGCGCTGACGGCGACGTCGATCGCCCGGTGGCAGCCCTTGTCCGAGCTCATCCGGCCGAGGAAGAGAAGGTAGTCGCCGCGGTGCGGCTTCACCGGGTAGAGCGAGAAGTCGAGTGCGTTCGGGCAGTTCGCCACCCAGGGGAAATGCGGCTTCGGCTTGCGCTGGTTCATCGAGACCGAGATGAACGCGATCCCGGGTGAGACCTGCGCAATCTGCTCGTAGATCACGCCGCCCTCCCCGTCGAGCGGGCCGTGGATCGTGTGCAGAACGGGCTTCTCGATCAGGCCGCCGAGCGCCGCGGCAGGGAGGCCTGAGTGGTCGTTGATCACGTCGAACTCGTCCGCCCGCGCGTAGGCGGCGAGGCAGTGCTGAAGCTCCGGGAGCGTCTGGCCGATGCGCTCGCTCGGTGCGGTCGGAAAGACCGACGCGAGCGTCGCCTTCGTGTGCGAGTCGCCGGACGCGAAGAGCGTCACGTCGTGGCCCGCCTCGACCAGTCCGTCGGCGAGCAGCCAGACGATCCACTCGATCCCGCCGTAGCCCGTCGGCGGCACCGGGAACCAGACCGGGCTGATCACGGCGATCTGCAGTGGCCGATCCGTCACGACACACCTTCCTTAACGGTGCCAGGCACTGTAAAGAGCCTGCTCGGAGGGGGATTTCGGACAGTCGTCTTAACCGTGCCTGGCACGGTCAACGGGTTCATGCTTCCTCCACCCGCACGCGTCCACCCTCGAGGTGGACGTTCCAGGAACGGTCGAACGCCCGCACGCCGGCCAGTCGGAGCGAGCCCGCCCACGCCGGCAGCTCCTCGTCTCCGACGGTCGTCTCCAGCCGGCGGCGGCCGAGGTCGGGTCGAAGCCCGAGCAGGATCTGGAGCAGGAGCACCGGCGTCCCCGCCGCCCACGCCTGCGGCCGCGCGGCGGTCGGGTACGCGATCGGGAACGGGGTGGTGTCGCGGGGCAGCCCGGCGAAGACCTCCGGGAGCTCGAAGTCGAAGAAAACGGCCGCCTCCAGCATCTGCCGGACGATGCGCAGCGCCTCCTCCCGGTAGCCGTAGCGGGCCAGCCCGGCCGCGATCAGCGAGTTGTCGTGGGGCCAGACGGTGCCGTTGTGGTACGAGAGCGGGCTGTAGCCGGCGTCCTCGGTGGACATCGTCCGGACGCCCCACCCCGACCAGAGCTGGTCGCTCATCAGCGACTCGACGATGCGGGCGGCGCGTTCCTCCGAGACGATCCCGCTCCAGAGCAGGTGGCCGATGTTCGAGCAGAGCGAGTCGACTCGTTCCTTGTCGGCGTCGAGCGCGAGCGCGTAGTAGCCGCCCCGCTCCGCGATCCAGAACGCCTCGTCGAACCGCTCCCGGAGGTCATCGGCATCCGCGTCGAGCCGACGGGCGAGCACGGCGTCTCCCCAAGCCTCGCGGGCGAGCTCTGCGATCCGCCGTTTTGCGTCGTACACATACCCCTGCACTTCGCACGGAGCGATCGGCGCCTCCGCGAGCCGCCCGTCGGCGAAGCGCTGCGAGTCGCCGGAGTCCTTCCACGACTGGTTCTCGAGGCCGCGCTCCGTCCGTCGCCGGTACTCGACGAAACCGTCGCCGTCCGGGTCGCCGTACTCGTTGATCCAGGCAAGGGCGCGCAGCGCCGGCTCCCGCAGCTGCTCGGCGAGCGCCTGATCCCCGGTCCAGCGCCAGACCTCGGAGAGGAGCACGAGGTAGAGGGACGTGGCGTCGACCGAGCCGTAGTAGCGGTGGAACCACACCTTCGCCGCCTTTCCGTGCCGGACCTCGTGGACGATCTTGCCCGGCTCGGCGTCGGTCTCCGGATCGTCCTCGAGCGCCTGGAGCTCGGCGAGGACCTCGAGCGCGCCGATCGCGAGCTCCGGCCCGAACAGGAGCGTCTGGAACGAGGTGATCAGCGTGTCGCGCCCGAAGACGGTCATGAACCACGGCATCCCGGCGGCGGGCAGGCGCGCAAGGTCGCCGTCGCCGCCGCGCATGCGCAAGGACGCGAGATCCGATACCGAGCGGCCGAACGTGTGCCTGAGGGGGTCCCAGGTCGCTTCGATCCGAGGGACACGCAGTCGCCACGCGGTCAGCGTCTCGCTGACGCGGGCCCGCTCCTCGCCGAAGCGGTGCGGGCTGACCGGTCTGGCCACATTGGGACGCCGGCTGCCGCTCGGCACGACGTCGGCGGTCACCTCCCAGCACGCGCGCGGCTCGAGCTCGACCCGATAGGTCATCGTCCCCGCGTCGACGACGCCCGGCTTGGAGAACGCCACCTGCGTGAACGCCCCGTCCTCCGGATCGTCGATCACGAACCGCTCGTTTTCGGAGTCGAACCGGAGCGGAGCCGCCGCCGGGAGCGGCTTCGCCCGCCGTGGGTCGCCGAGCGCGAAGTCGTACTCCTTCACCGAGAAGATGTCCGCGAAGTCGCTGGCGACCTGCACTGCGAGCTCGAAGGAGACCCGCTCGCTGGCGACGTTCTCGACCACGATCCGCTCCTGGAGCGCCTCGGAAACGAACCGCTCGCGGACGATCGCGATCGAGTCCTGCACGAGCCCGTCGAACGGCGGGTTGCTGAGATAGAACGCGGCGGAGAAGTAGTCGACCTTGCCCGACGAGAGCAGGAGCGGCGCCTCCCCGTTCACCGTCAGCCGGAAGACGGACAGGAACCGCGTGTCGCGGGCGAAGAACCCGCCGGTCTGCTCGGAGATGTCGCCGCGCTCGTCGCTGATGCAGAACGTCGAGCCTTCGAGGATCGTCAACGCCATGCCATTTCTCCTCCGGACAAATGGCTAGGTGCGGAGAATCCGCCCACCACCTGTTTGCGCCAGCGCCTTGACGACGATCTCGTCGACGTTTACGTGCAGCGGCCGCGTCAGCGCGAAGAGGATGCAGTCGGCGATGTCCTCCGCGGTCAACGGCTCGACGCCCTGGTAGACGGCCTGCGCCTTCTCCTCGTCACCCTTGAAGCGGACGAGCGAGAAGTTCGTCTCCGCCAGCCCGGGCGCGAGCGCGGTGACACGAATCGGCCGGCCGAGGAGATCCTCGCGGAGCGCCTGGCTGAACATCGCCGACGCCGCCTTCACCGCGCAGTAGACGGCGGCGTTCTCGTAGGCGGCGCGGCCCGCGATCGAGTCGATGTTGACGATGTGGCCGCCGTCGCGGATGTGCGGCAGGCAGAGGCGCGTCATCCGCATCACGCCGTGGACGTTCGACTCGATCATCCACTCCTCGTCCTCCTCGCTCGACTCCCAGAACGGGTAGCGGCCGAGCGCGCCGCCGGCGTTGTTGACGAGGATGTCGACGCCTCCGCCGAGCGCGTCGATCGCCGCAGTGACGAACGCCGCGCAGCTGCCCGGGTCGGTGACGTCCAGCTCGTGGACGAAGTCGCCCTCCAGCAGGTGCACCCGCCGGGCGCCGACCGCGACCTTCACCCCGGCCTCCTGGAGCGCCTGTGCGGTCGCCTTGCCGAAGCCGCTGGAGGCACCGGTGACGATGGCGGTCTTGCCGCCGAGGGGGATCGCTGGCATCGTCGGAATCTACTGTCTGAGCGGCGCCCGCCGCCGGAACGACGGGCCGAGCTGCACCGTGCCGGAGACGTGCTCGACCTGGAGGGTCGAGTGGTCGAGCCCGAAGCGCTCGGCCAGCATCGCCTCCAGGTCGCGCCGGAGGCCGTGGCAATCCGCACCCGGCGCGACGAGCACGTGCGCGGAGAGCACCGGAAAGCCGCTCGTCAGCGTCCAGACGTGCAGGTCGTGGACCTCGCGGACTTCGGGGACGTCGACGATCACGCGGGCGACCTCGTCCGGGTCGATGTTTCCCGGCGAGGCTTCGAGGAATACGTGCGTCGAATCACGAATGAGCCCGAACGCGGCCCAGAACATCAGCGCTGCGACCAGGAGCCCGGCGATCGGGTCGACACGGTCCCAGCCGGTGAGCAGGACGACCAGTCCCGCGGCGGCCGTTCCGACGAATGCGAGCAGATCGGTGGCCACGTGCAGGAACGCCCCGCGGACGTTCATGCTCTCGCGGGTCGCGCGCGACAGAAGCCCGGTCGCGGCCAGGTTGACTGCGATTCCTGCCAGAGCGACCACGAGCACGACGCCGCCGTGGACGTCAACGGGCGAAACCAGCCGCCGGATTGCCCCGTACACGATCCAGATGCCGACGAGCCCGAGCAGAAGGCCGTTCGCCTGCGCGGACAGGATCTCGAGGCGTCCGAGACCGTACGTCCAGCGGCCGTGCGCGGGCCGCGCGGCGAGGGTGGCGGCGACGACGGCGAACCCGAGCGCGAGCGCGTCGGACACGAGGTGTCCCGCGTCGGCGAGGAGGGCGAGCGATCCGGCGAGTATGCCGGCGACGATCTCGCCGACCATCAGGCTGGCGATCAGCACGAGCGCGCCGATCAGAAGCTTCCGATCGCCCTCCAGACGGTGCGTGTGGTCGTGCGAATGCACTCCCGTCAGGCTAACTCCACTGCCAGAGCGAACGTCTTTACACTTCGAAAATGAGTAGTGCAGACGATGCCGTGCAGCCGCCTGCGCTCTCGGCCCCCGAAGAACAACGTGCACTGAACGACCAGTGGCGGGCCCTTCGGCGTTCGGCGACGGTGGTCGCCGTCCTCTGCGCTCCCGCGGCCTTCATCTACCTGTGGCAGGTTCAGGACGTCTCGTTCGGCTGGGCACTCGTCGCCACCGCGCTCGCGGTGTTCGCGTTCCGAGGGCTGCTCGACCTCCTCTTCCGCCGGTTCATCCCGTGGCCGAGCTTGTTCGCGGTCGACGACCCGCACGTGCAGGAGGAGGACGTCGTCAACCGCCGCCGCGCGTGGTTCTGGCACTCGGTCTTCAAGTTCTTCCTGATCGTCGCGATCATCGTCTCGGTCGTCTTCGTGATCCAGTGGATCTTCGGCGGCGACGTCACTTGGTGGGGAACCGCAACGTCGATGGCGAACGGCGTCGCGGACGCGATCACCAGCAAGACCTGGTGGACGCAGGCGTTCCTCGTCCTCTTCCTCTTCCTCTCGAACTTCCTCATCTTCATGGGCCCGCTCTTGCTGATGGGCATCTCTCAGATCCGCGGCTTCGAGCCCGGCGACGCGAACTGGGGCGTGAAGCTCGAGGACGTCCGCGGACAGGCGGAGGCGAAGGAGGAGGTCCGTCGCATCGTCAACCTGTGGCAGTCGGGCGAGGCGTTCGAGAAGGCCGGAGGCCGCCGCGAGCGCGGGCTCCTCTTCCACGGCGCCCCCGGAACCGGCAAGACGATGCTCGCGAAGGCGATCGCGACCGGGTTCAACTCGCCGTTCGTGACGATCCCCGGATCCGGCTTCCAGCAGGCGTTCCTCGGTCTCGACGCGATCATCGTCCGCTTCCTCGCCCGCAAGGCGAAGCGGCTGGCGTCGAAGTGGGGCGGCCAGTGCATCGTGTTCATCGACGAGATCGACGCCGTCGGCATGCGCCGGGCCTCACTCGGAGGCGCGCCGTCGATGACGGTCGCGACCACAGGCCGGTTCGACGACAACGTCTTCTACGGGCCGTATGGCGCGCTGACCTCGTCCGGTGACCTGATCCTCGAGACGCGCGGCTGGCGGGACCGGATCTTCGCCGAGCGCGAGGCTTCGCCGGCCTCTCCGGGCTGGTACGGCCGGGTTACCGGGATCGTCAACCAGGCCTTCCCGGGCATGTTCGGCGGCATGGGCAGCATGGCTCTCAACCAGCTGCTGGTGACGATGGACGGCATCGACAACCCGCCGTTCTGGCGCCGCTTCTGGACGAACCGGATCAACAACTTCCTCGACGCAACCTACGTCGTCCCGCGCCGGGTCGGCAAGGTCGGGTTGCGGCTGCCCGCGGCCCGGCCGGCGGGCAATCAGATCTACTTCATCGGGGCAACGAACGTGCCGCTCGAGGCGCTCGACCCGGCGCTCCGCCGCCCAGGCCGGATGGGCCGCCACGTCTGGTTCCGGACGCCGACGATGCGTGACCGCGAGGACGTCTTCAACCTCTACCTGAACAGGGTCAGCCACGATCCCGAGCTCGACACCGAGCGGGCCCGAGACGAGCTGGCACGCATCACCAATGGGTACAGCCCCGCCATGATCGAGCAGGTCTGTTCGATGGCGCTCACGCGCGCGCACCACGACGGGCGTGACGAATTCAACCGCGAGGACATCATCGAGGCGATGACCACGGTCGAGTCGGGCACGGCGGTGGGCGTCGAGTACGTCCCGGAGGAGACCCGAGCGGTCGCGATCCACGAGGCAGGCCACGCCGCCGCGGCCCACGTCCTTCTGAAAGGCGCCGAGTCGACTCGGATCTCAATCCGCATGCGCGCTGGCTCGCTTGGGCACCACCAGGCGCTCGAGAAGGAGGAACGCTTCAGCTCCTGGAAGAGCGAGGAGATGGCGAAGATGGCCTGGACGCTCGGCGCGCTCGCGGCGGAGCAGGTCTTCTACGGCGAGAACGCCACCGGCGTCGGCGGTGACCTGCAGAGCGCCACCGGCCGCGCTGCCTGGATGGTCGGCGTCTCCGGCATGGGCCCGGATCCGATCCCGATCGACTCCGAGGCGGAGCGGAGTGTCGAGCAGCAGGAGGAGGAGCGGAAGCGGCTTGCGAAGCGGTTCGAGTCGATCGGGCTCCAGCTGATGAACCGCGCGAGCGGCGACTTCCAGCACGACTCGATCGCCGCCGTGCTGCGGGACTTCGACAAGCGCCAGCTCGCCGCGCAGATCATCGGCCAGGCGTACGTGACCGCCCACCACCTCATCGCCCAAAACAAGGCGGGAGTGGAGACGATCGCCGACCACCTCGTCGCCCGGAAGGAGCTCTACGGCGACGAGTTGATCGACCTCCTCAACTCCGTGGCGCTGAAGGAGCCGACGATTGACCTGTCCAAGGAGGAAACGTGGCCGACGTTGTGAGCGAGGAGCCGACACCGCTCGCCCGCCCCGAGCCGCAGCCAACAGTCTCACGGCATCGGTTCGGCATCGCCTACCTCATCCTGGCGGCGATTGTCGGCGCGGCGGTGGGGCTCGGCGTCGTGCTCGCGACCCGCGACGACGGCCACCAGCAGGTGCAGGCATGGTCCTCCTGGACACCGCGGACGGCGGGCACGCTCGGCGTCCGTGAGATCGCTCGGCACGTCTCGAGCCAGTACCACCTCGAGAACGGCGCGCTCTTCACGTCGGTGATCGCCGGCCCCACTCAGATCGAGTCGTCACAGGGCCCGATCCCCGTGTCGGCAATCCTCGTGCGCTCCGGAAAGGCCGGCGTCGGGCAGGAGCGGATCGACATCGCCTTCCCCCAGGCCGGGGTCTTCTACCAGCTGGCCGGCACAGCCCCAAATCGCTCGATCCCCGGGCGGGCGACGCTGTCCAGAGGCCAGCTCGTTCGGCGCGAGGCGCTCCAGCTCGCTCTGACCACCTTCCATTCCATGCCGCAGGCCGACTACGTGGTCGCGTTCATGCCCCCACCGGCAGGCGTGTCGCAGCAGAGCCCGCTCTACAACCGCGCAGTCCTCCTCCCCAGGGCTGCGTTCGGCCCGGAGCTGCGGAGGCCGCTGAAGGAGGCGCTCCCGCCGGGCGAGGTGAAGATGACGCCAAGCACGCTGACACCGGAGCAGGCAAACGGGATCGAGGCGCTGACTGCCGGGCGGGTCTTCCACTGGGACTTCCAGCAGGCTCCCGACCAGAGCGCGTTGCTGGTCCTCTCCCCCGTCACGGGCTGACCGATGCCGCTGAACGCGCCGCGCTGGAACGCGCCAAGGCGCGGCTCGACCGGCTCGCCCTGTACCCGCGCCCGGTGCGAATCGATCGGATACGCGTGCTCGTCTGGCCGCGGCTGTTCCGGCTCCCGTGGTTCCGCCGCTTCGACGGCTACTCGGCGTGGGGCACCGTCGTCCTGCGGCGCCCGGTCGAAGACGCGGGCGACGACCTGGTCACGCACGAGCTCTGCCACGTCTGGCAGATGCAGCACCGCCCGATCCGGATGCCGCTCTCGTACCTCAAGGGGTACGAGCGAAACGGGTACGAGGCCGAAGCGCGCCGAGCAGTTCAGTTGACCAGATAGTCCGTTCGGCCCATTGAGCGGCGCCCTCCCGCGCTCCAGAATCGCGCGCGGGAGAGGGAAGAGATCCTACGACGCTGCCTACCCTTCGCCGTCCTCGCGGCCGTCCTGTCGGCGCCGGTCGCGCACGCCGGCGGCGGGCTCCTGGTCGGTGTCTCGGAGGACATGATGAAGTGGTCGCCGACTCGGCCGTCGCTCGTGCGCGGCCACATGGCGCGACTGGGCATCGGCGCCGTTCGTGTGACGTTCCGCTGGTCGCCGGGCCAGTCCGAGCCGCGCGGCTCGACGGTCCGGGCTCTGCGGCGCGCCGCGGAGACGGCCGCCGGGCGCCGCCTCGTGCTCGCCGTTTACTCGAAGGCGAAGCATGCACCGCTGATCGCCCGGTACCGCCGTCGGTACTGCCGCTACGTCTTGCACCTGCTGGAGCTCGCGCCGGACGTGAACGACGTCGTGATCTGGAACGAGCCGAACTCGAGCCGGTTCTGGCGGCCACAGTTCACGCCCGACGGCGTCAGCGCCGCCGCGCCCGCGTACGAGCAGCTGCTCGC
>JBKPMR010000024.1:0-7345 GCA_046732255.1 Actinomycetota bacterium | reverse complement strand
GGCGGCAAGGCGCCCGTGGTCGTGTTCGACGACGCCGACCCGGCCGCAGTCGCCGAGGGGATCAAGATCGCCGGCTACTGGAACTCCGGGCAGGACTGCACCGCCGCCTCCAGGGTGATGGCCGGCCCGGGGATCTACGACCGGCTGCTCGAGGAGCTCGTTCCCGCAGTCGAGTCGCTGAAGGTGGGTGATCCCGCCGAGGGCGACGAGATCGAGATGGGGCCGGTGATCTCGAAGGCGCAGCAGGACCGCGTGCTCGGCTTCCTGGAGCGGGCCGAGGGCGCGAAAGCGTCGATCCTCACCGGCGGCGGTACGAACGGCGACCGCGGCTTCTTCGTGAAGCCGACCGTCGTGACGGATGTGGGGCAGGAGTCGGAGATCGTCCAGCGGGAGGTGTTCGGTCCGGTCGTCTCGGTGCAGCGGTTCGGAAGCGACGACGAGGCGATCGCCTGGGCGAACGACGTCCGCTACGGGCTGTCGGCGTCGGTCTGGACGCGCGACGTGGGCCGGGCGCTCTCAGCGGCGCGCAGGCTCCAATTCGGGACGGTCTGGATCAACGACCACATCCCGCTCGTCTCGGAGATGCCGCACGGCGGCTACAAGGAGTCCGGCTACGGCAAGGATCTCTCGACCTACTCGCTGGAGGACTACACCCAGATCAAGCACGTGATGGCGAAGCTCGACTGACCTCTTCGGAGAAAGGAGCGGGGATGGAGGCCGGATCGGTGGCGGGTGCCGGAGCGGGGGCCGCACCTGTAGAGCGCACGACCGAGCTCGCGCTGCAGGAAAAGAGCAAGCTGATCAAGTCGATGCGCCGGTTCGACATGGTGTTCTTCACCATCTGCGCGTTCGTCGGCCTCGACACGCTCGGGATCGTCGCGAACAACGGCGGCGAGGGGTTCACGTGGCTGCTCGTGCTGGCGGTCGCGTTCGTCCTTCCGTATGCCCTCGTCATGGCCGAGGTCGGAAGCGCGTTCACGCAGGAGGGCGGGCCCTACGAGTGGACGAAGCTCGCCTTCGGCCGCCTGCACGCCGGCATCGCCGCCGTCTTCTACTGGGTGACCAACCCTCTCTGGGTCGGCGGCTCGCTCGCCTTCATCGCAACTGATGCGTGGCGCACAAGCGTGCTGCCGGACATCGGCTTCGGGAGTGTCGGCGACTACATCTTCAAGTTGCTGTTCATCTGGTTCTCGATCGGCGTCGCGATCGTCGCGCTCCGTCGCGGGAAGTGGATTCCGACCGCAGGCGCGTTCGCGCGCATCTTCGTCATGGGCTTCTTCACGATCACGACGATCGTGTACGCAGCGAAGCACGGCGTGCACGGGATCTCGGCGGGGGACCTCTCCCCGACGTCGGTGGTCTTCCTGTCGCTCGTGCCCGTGCTGCTCTTCAACTACGTCGGCTTCGAGCTGCAGAACGGCGCCGCCGAGGAGATGGTCAACCCGCAGCGCGACGTACCGCTGTCCGTCGCGCGGGGAGCGATCAGCGGCGTGCTGCTCTACGCGATTCCGATCCTCTGCATCCTGATCGTGCTCCCCGCCACGGCGATCACGAACATCGGCGGCTTCATCGACGCGATCAACACCGTCTTCACGGTCTACGGAGGCGCAGCGGACACGCTCTTCGCGATCACCGTCCTCTTCTTCATCTTCACCTTGATGACTTCCGGTGCGGTCTGGATGATCGGCTCCGATCGGATCCAGGCCGTAGCCGCGTACGACGGGGCGTTTCCGGGGTTCTTCGGAGTGTTCAACCGTCAGCTGGGGACGCCGGTCCGGGTCAACACCCTCTCGGGCATCGTCGCCTCGGTCTTCTGCATCCTCGCGATCTCGGTCTTCGACAGCGGCCAGGATGCGGCGTTCTACGTCGTCCTCACGATCGCGATCTCGACGACGCTGATCTCATACCTCTGGATCTTCCCGGCGTGCGCCGTCCTGCGGCACAAGTTCCCGGAGGTCCGACGACCGTACCGCGTCCCCTTCGGCGAGTTCGGCATCTGGTTCGGTGCGCTGCTGATCACCGGGTGGGTCGCGCTCGGGTCCTGGGTCGCGATCTTCCCTGGCACGATCGAGAAGTGGACCGGCATCGAGTACGACTTCTACGGCACGTGGGGCGTCCACCGCGGGAAGTACGAGGCGCTCACGCTCGGGACGCTCGCCGTCGTGCTGCTCATCGCGCTCGGCGGCTACGCCCTCGGGAAGCCGGTCCGCGACCGCGAGGTCGCCGTCCCGCTCGAGGTCGAGACGGCCGTGGTTCCAGAGGCTGCTCCGGCGTGACCGCTTCTCCGTCGGCAGCAGTCGAGATCGACCGCGCTCGAATCCGCGAGCTGATCGCCCGCGAGGGGGCGCGCCTGGACGAGCGGACGCAGGCATCCCGGGCGATGTACGACCGCGCGCGCCGGACGCTGGCCGGCGGCGTGGCGTCGTCGTATCAGGTGCGCGACCCGTGGCCGATCTACCTCACCCACGGCGAAGGTCAGCGCGTCTGGGACGTCGACGGGACCGAGTATTTCGACTTCCACAACGGCTTCGGGTCGATGACGCAGGGACATGCGCATCCGGTCGTGACCCGGGCCGTGCAGGAACGGGCGGCGCTCGGGACGCACTTCGCCGCGCCGACGGAGGACGGCGTCGCGGTCGCGGAGGAGCTCGCCCGGCGCTTCCGCCTGCCGAAGTGGCGCTACACCAACTCCGGCTCGGAGGCGACGATGGACGCGATCCGGATCGCGCGCGGCTACACCGGTCGCGACACAGTGCTGAAGATCTTCGGCTCCTACCACGGTCACCACGACGTCGTGATGGTCTCGATCGGCGTCGCCTACGACCAGATCGGCGACCGGGAGCACCTGGCCTCCTTGCCCTACGGCGGCGGGATTCCGCAGGCGGTGGTCGACCTGACCGTCGTCGTGCCGTTCAACGACGCCGGCGCGATGGAGCGGCGGATCGAGCGGCTCGCCGTAGAGGGACGCCTGCCGGCCTGCCTGATCATGGAGGCGGCGATGATGAACCTCGGGGTCGTCCTCCCCGAGCCCGGGTACCTCGAGGCGGTCCGGGAGATCACGGCCCGGCACGGGATCGTCTTGATCTTCGACGAGGTGAAGACCGGGCTGACGATCGCCGCGGGCGGCGCCGTCGAGTACTTCGACGTCGTCCCGGACATGGTCACGCTGGCGAAGACGCTCGGGGCCGGTCTTCCCTCCGGCGCGATCGGCGGCACCGACGAGGTGATGGCCTGCGTCGAGGACGGCCGCGTCAACCAGGTCGGAACCTTCAACGGGAACCCGCTGACGATGGCGGCGGCGCGGGCCAGCCTGGCCGACGTGCTCACGCCGGAGGGGTACGCGCACCTCCACCGCCTGAACGACCGCCTGATGGAGGGGTGCGGCGGGGTGGTCGAGGAGTTCCGGCTGCCGGGCTATGCGGTCGGGATCGGCGCCAAGGGCTGCGTCACCTTCTCGCCGGTCCGCGTCGTCGACTACGAGACGTTCAAGGCGCACCAGGACGTCGAGCTGACCGAGCTCGGCTGGCTCTGGAACCTGAACCGCGGCATCTTCGCCACCCCAGGCCGCGAGGAGGAGTGGACGCTGTCGGTGCAGCACACCGACGAGGCGCTTGACCGCTACGTGGACGTGTTCGCCGAGCTGGGCCGGGCGCTCACGCAGTGACAGGCCTAAGCCTGTCACTGCTGTTCGAGTAGCGCCCCGACTCAGGGTCGAATCAGGGTCATTCCGGATTGCCGGTGCGCCGCCGCTCCGCGACTCTGGCGTCATGAGCGAACACAGTGTCGAGCAGCCGGCCGTCCAGCGCCTCGAGCGCAGCCGTTCCGACCGCATGCTCGCGGGGGTCTGCGGGGGCCTCGCGCGCTACTTCGGCATCCACCCCGCGTTCTACCGGGTCGGATTCGTCGTCCTCGCGCTGATCGGCGGCGCCGGGATCCTGATCTATCTCGCCGCCGCTCTGGTCATCCCGGACGAGGGCAAGGAGGATTCGATCGCGTCGGCGGCACTGCGGGAGCGCCGGAACCATCCGCTGCCCGTGATCGGGCTAGGCATCACTGCGGTGGCCGCCGCGGTGCTGCTGTCCCGCGTCAGCCTCTGGCCCTCGGGCGACGCCGCCTGGGTGCTCCTCCTGATCGGCGGCGGCGCGGTCTTCCTGCTGACCAGGCGGAGCGGGGCCGACGACCAGGTTGCCCCGGCCGTCCCTCCCGGCGGCGAGGACGCCGCGGACGCCCCGACGGTCCCGATGGCTGCGGCGCCGCCCCGGCGCGGCCACTTCTGGCGCACGCTCCTCATCGTCCTCGGCAGCCTGCTCGCGCTCTTGTTGGTCACCGTCGCCGTCTTCGTCGCCGTCTTCCCGGTGCACTTGAGCCGCGGCGTCGGCAACGAGACCTACGTACCTGCCTCCGCATCCGACCTCCACCGGAGCTACACGCTCGGCGTCGGCGACCTGTTCCTCGACCTGCGTAACGTCCGCCTGCCGGTGGGCGAGACGAAGCTCACGACCCGCGTCGACGTCGGCGGCCTGCGCGTGATCGTCCCTCCCGGTGCCGCTGTCCGCGTGAAGGCCGACGTGCGGCTCGGCCAACTGAACCTGTTCGGCGAGACGAACGACGGCCGCAACGTCGACGACGCCGTCTCCGAGCGGGGCGCGCGCGTGCTCGTGCTCGACGCCCACGTGGGCGCCGGGTCGCTGCGGGTGAGCCGCCGCCTACCATGAGCACCGATGCCGCTGCCGAGGGTCGCCGCCGTCGGCGATGACCGAGTGATCGCGGGGATCTGCGCGGGGATCGCGCGGTCTCTCGCCGTCGACGTCACGCTCGTCCGTCTCGTCTTCACGCTGCTCGCCCTGGCCGGCGGGGCGGGCATCGTGCTCTACCTCGCGCTCTGGCTCCACAACCGGTCCCAGACCGTCTGGCCGTTCGTGCTGGCGCTGGTGATCGCGGGCTCGCTCCTGCTCCACGCGATCGGCCTCTCCGATCGCTCGGTCGCCGGAGTGGCCCTGATCGCCGTCGGTCTTGCGCTCGCCTGGCGTCGCGGGGGGAGCTTCCGCGCCGACGCGCCGGTGTCCTACGCCGGACTTGCGGTGGCTGCCGCCGGCGCCGTTCTCCTTCTTTCCGGGGGGAGTCCGAACGCCGCGGTCCTCGCTCCGGGGGCCGTCGCCGGTGCACTCCTGATGGTCGGCGGGCCCTGGCTCTGGCGGCTCGCGCTCGACCGCGACGCCGAGCGCGCTGCGCGCATCCGGACCGAGGAGCGTGCCGAGGTCGCGGCCCGCGTGCACGACTCGGTGCTGCAGACCCTGGCACTCATCCAGCGCCACGCCGAGGAGCCGCGCCGCGTGGCGGTGATCGCGCGCCGGCAGGAGCGCGAGCTCCGCGGGTGGCTCTACGCAGACCGTCCGATCGGGGACGAGACCGCCTCGCTGATCGCCGCGCTCTCGGTGGCCGCAGCTGACGTCGAGGAGCTGCACGGCGTCCGGATCGAGCTGGCGAGCGCGGGCGACTGCCCGGTCGACGCCGCCGTCGGGGCGCTGGTGCTCGCCGCGCGCGAGGCGATGACGAACGCAGCGAAGTTCGCGGGCACGGACGAGATCGACGTCTACGTCGAGGTCACGGACGACGAGGTGGCGGTCTTCGTCCGGGACCGCGGGATCGGGTTCGACCGGCGCGCCGTCCCCGCGGGTCGCCGCGGGCTGGCCGAGTCGATCGAGGCCCGGATGGAGCGGGCGGGAGGTAGGGCAACCGTCATGACCGAGCCCGGCGCGGGCACCGAGATCGAGCTGCGGCTCCCGAGGCGGGCGCGGTGAGGCCGAAGCCCCGGGTCGTGCTCGTGGACGATCACGCGCTGTTCCTGGCCGGCGTGCGCGCCGAGCTCGGCGACGCCGTCGAAGTCGTCGGCGAGGCCGGCAGCGTCGCCGACGCCGTGCCCGTGATCAAGGAGCAGGACCCCGACGTCGTGCTGCTCGACGTCCACCTGCCGGACGGCAGCGGCGATGCGGTGATCAACGCCGTCTCTGCCGACCGGCCCGGGGTTCGGTTCCTGGCGCTCTCCGTCTCGGACGCGCCCGAGGACGTGATCGCCGTCATTCGAGCCGGCGCGCGCGGCTACGTCACGAAGACGATCTCCGGCGACGAGCTGGCGGCCGCCGTCGGTCGCGTCGCGACGGGGGACGCCGTCTTCTCGCCGCGGCTGGCCGGCTTCGTCCTGGACGCCTTCCGTTCGGGCGAGCGGGTCGGCGGCGACGCGGAGCTGGAGGAGCTCACCCCGCGCGAGCGCGAGGTGCTGCAGCTGATCGCCCGCGGCTACATGTACAAGGAGATCGCGGCCCGCCTCGGTCTGTCCGTGAAGACGGTCGAGAGCCATGTCTCGAGCGTGCTGCGCAAGCTTCAGCTGTCAACTCGCCACGAGCTCACGCGCTGGGCGACCGAGCACCGCCTGGTCTAAGCGGCCGTGTCCAGCGCCTCGCCGAACACCCGCGCCGTCGTCGCGATCTCGTCCTCCGTGATCACGAACGGGGGCGAGACCTGGAGCGCGACGCCGCGGATGCCGCGTGCGAGGACGCCGCGCTCGTAGGCAGCGTCGATCACAGCCTGGAGCTTCGACGGATCGGCGAGCTCGACGGCGGCGAGGAGGCCGACCCCGGCGCGGACGTCGGCGACGGCCGGATGGTCGGCGAGCGGCGCGAGCGCATCGGCCAGTACCGGCTCGAGCTCGCGCACCCGCTGGACGAGGTTCTCGCGCTCGATCACGTCGAGGTTCGCGAGGCCCACTGCGCAGGCGGTGGCATGGCCGGCGTAGGTGTAGCCGTGCCGGAACATGTGCTGCGTGCCGGCCGTCCAGAACGGCTCGGCGACTCGGTGTGAGGCGATCACGCCGCCGAGCGGGACGTAGCCGGAGGTGATCCCCTTCGCGACCGTGATCAGGTCCGGGGCGAGACCGAACCGTCCGGTGGCGAACCACTCGCCCGTGCGGCCGAACCCGGTGATCACCTCGTCGAGGACGAGCAGCACCTCGCGCTCGCGGCAGATCTCCTGGATGCGCTCGAGGTAGCCCTCCGGCGGGATCAGCACGCCGCCGGCGCCGATGATCGGCTCGGCGAAGAACGCCGCCACCCGCTCGTCGCCGACACGGTCGATCGCCTCCGCGAGCGCCTCGGCGTCGTCCCACGGCACCTGGTCGACGTCGGGGACGAGCCGTCCGTACACGTCGGTGAGCGCGGCCATCCCGCCCAGCGACGTGCCGTAGGCGTTCGAGCCGTGGTACGCGAACTGCCGCGAGACGACGACGTGCTTGTCCGGCTTGCCGACGGCGGCCCAGTAGGCGCGGGCGAGCTTCGCCGCCGTATCGATC
>JBKPMR010000023.1:0-6842 GCA_046732255.1 Actinomycetota bacterium | reverse complement strand
GCAATGAGCAGTTGTGTCCCCGGGCCGCGCTGGGCGGCGCGCTGCGGCGTCCTCAGTCGCCCCGATAGTTAGCCCACTATCGGGGCTCCCTGCGTCCTTGCATCGCACTCGCCCATCGCACCCCGGGAACGAATACTCATTACGTTAGGAGCTCTCAGGGACCAGCCGGTAGACGCGGCCCGTCGTCACCGAGGCGGCGTAGAGCTCACCGCGGGCGTCCTCGCCGAACGTCGAAAGCCCTTTGATCACGGTCGTTTCCTTGCGGACGTCGGTCGCCTTGCCGTCGAGGATCCGCAGGCTCCAGATCGACCCGGCGCAGTAGTCGCCGAAGAAGTACCGTCCGCGCGCTGCGGGAACCGCTGACCCGCGGTAGACGAAGCCGCCGGTGATCGAGCAGCGCCCGCCTGCGTGGTCGTAGGCGTGGACGGGGGAGACGAGCTTCCCGGCAGGGTTCGGCCCCTTCGCCTCCTTGACGGCGTTGGCTTCCCAGGCGTCCCAGCCGAAGTTGAGGAGCTCGCCGAGCTGCGCGCGCCGCACGTAGTCGACCTCCTCCCAGAGGCCGGCCCCGACGTCGGCGATGTAGAGATCGTTGGTCGCCCGGTCGAACGAGAAGCGCCACGGGTTGCGGAGACCGTAGAAGGCGATCTCCGCCTTCCTCGTTGCCACGTCGATCCGCCAGATCTTCCCGAACGGCTCGTCGAGGTTCTGCGCGCGGTTCTCCGGGTCGTCGCAGCAGTGCCCGTCCCCGAGCGCGACGTAGAGCTTCCCGTCGGGCCCGAACGCCAGCTGCCCGCCGTTGTGCTCCGGGCCGGGGTCGGGGACGGAGAAGACCTTCCGCGCCGAACCGGGGACGGTTGCGGTGCCGTCCTTCGTCGCCCGGTATTCGTAGACCGAGTCGCCGCCGTCGGTGCCGGTGTAGTCGACGTAGAAGAGGCGGTTCGTGGCGAACCTCGGGCTGAAGGCGATCGAGAGCAGCCCCTGCTCGCCGCCCCGCGAGAGGACGAGCCGGTCGATGCTCAGGAACGGCTTCGGAAGGAGCTTCCCCTTGACCGCGACGCGGATCGTCCCGCCCTGGCCGACGACATAGAGGCGGTCGGCCGGCGCCGACCGGGGCGCCGCCACGTGAGTGGGTGCGAACGTGGTCAGCACCGGCCGAAAGGTGTAGGCCGGCCGGGCCGCAGCATGCGTGGAGCCCGCAAGGAGGAAGGTCGCGGCGGCAACGACGGTCGTGCGAAGCACACGAGAACCGTAATCTGCGCTGGTACAGCGGAAAGGGCCACTGCCGGACGTGTCTACAGGACCAGTACTCCGTTTGCAGCTCGACCGGGCGAAGCCGCTCGGCCGCCAGCTCGAGGACGGCCTCCGTGAGCTCGTCCGAGCCGGGTCGCTGCCGCTAGGCGCGCCGCTGCCCTCGACGCGAGCGCTCGCTGCAGATCTGGGCGTTTCGCGCGGCGTCGTCGTCGGCGCGTACGCACAGCTCGCGGCCGAGGGCTTCATCGCCGTGCGTCGCGGCACGCCGCCCGTGGTCGCCGTCTCGGCCGAGGCGGTGGAGCCGCTGGGGCCTGCGTTCGACGTGCCGATCGCCGGGGTCTGCGTCAACCTGCGGCCGGACCTTCCCGACCTCTCCCGCTTCCCGCGTGCCGATTGGCTGCGCGCGTGCCAGCGCTCCCTGTACGGCGCGCCCAACCACGATTTCGCCTACGGCGAGCCGATCGGCGCGACGCGTCTGCGCGCGCTGCTGGTGCCGTTCCTCGCGCGGCTGCGCGGGGTCGTCGCGACGCAGGAGCGCCTGGCGGTCTTCTCCGGGTCGACCCAGGCCCTGTTCACGATCGCCTCCGCGTTGCGCGAGCTCGGTGCGCGCCGGGTCGCGGTCGAGGATCCTGGCCATCGCTGGCGCACGCGCGCCCTGGCGGCTTCCGGCCTGGACGTCGTCCCCGTTCCGGCGGGGCTGGCGGAGCTGCCGGACGCGGACGCGCTGGTCGTCAGCCCGGAGCACCAGTTCCCGACCGGCGCCGTCCTGCCGCCGGAGCGGCGCCGCGCGCTCGTGGCGTGGGCGGCGCGGGGCGACCGGATCGTCATCGAGCACGACTACGACGGGGTCTTCCGCTACGACGGGCAGCCGCACGGCGCGCTGCAGGCGCTCGCGCCCGAGCACGTCGCGTACGTCGGCACCGCGAGCTCGCTCCTCGCACCGTCAGTCCGCCTCGGCTGGGCCGTGCTGCCGGCCCGCATCCTCTTCCCGGTCGGAAACCGCATGTTCGCGACGGCGATCTCGGCCTCGCGTCTCTCGGAGCTCGCGCTCGCCCGGCTGATCGAGACCGGCGCGCTCGACCGGCACCTGCGCCGAGCGCGTGCCGCCTACCGCCGCCGGCGGGAGGTGTTCGTCCGTGCCTTCCCGGTGACCGGCGCGGCCGCCGGGCTGTTCGTCGGCCTCGCGGTCGATGACGAGGCAGGGGCGCTCGAGCAGCTGCGCTGCGAGGGCTACGCGCTCGACGGCGTCAACGAGCACTGTCTGACGCCGCAGTCGCCTGGCCTCGTGGTCGGGTTCGCTGCCTCACCCGAGCCGACGCTCGAGCGCGCGGCCCGGCGTCTTCAGAAGCTGTAGCGCTCTTCCTGCCAGTAGTCGGCGTCGTTGTGGTAGCCGTAGCGCTCCCAGAACCCCGGCTCGTCATGGTCGAGGAGCTCGATGCCGGTCAGCCACTTCGCGCTCTTCCAGAAGTAGCGTGAGGGGACGACCAGGCGGACGGGCCAGCCGTGGTCCGGCGTCAGCGGCTCGCCGTCGGCCTCGTACGCGACCAGCGCCTGCTCGTCCTCGATCGCCGCGAGCGGCATGTTCGAGGTGAAGCCCTGCTCCGCGTGGGCGACGACGACGCGTGCGCTCCGCTTCGGCGAGACCAGCTTCGCGAGCTCGCTCCAGTGCACGCCCTTGAAGGTGGTGTCGAACCGGCTCCACCGCGTCACGCAGTGGATGTCGACGGTGACTTCGCGGCTGGGCAGCTCCAGGAGCTGCTCCCAAGTGAGTGTCAGCGGCCACTCGACCTCGCCGGAGACGGTCAACGTCCAGGTCGCCAGGTCGACCTTCGGCACCGAGCCGGCGTGCAGCACTGGCCACTTCTCGGTCAGGTACTGACCCGGCGGCAACCGCGCGGGGTCGTACCCGGCCTCCGCCACCTTCGCCTCGGCCTTCGATCTGAACAGGGGCACGCTGCCTAGACTAACGAGGGTGCTGAGCGTTTCAGTTCGCGTCGCGAATCGTCCCCGATCGTACGTCCGCGTTGCCGGCCCGGACGCCGAGGACTACCTGCAGCGGATGCTCTCGAACGACGTCACAGCAGGCGACCTCGTCGACGCATTGCTGCTGACGCCGAAGGGGCGACTGATTGCACCCGTGCGCGTGTGGCGGCGAGCGTCGGAGGACTTCCTGCTCCTGACCGAGCCCGAGCTCGGGGAGGTCGTCCGAGCGGTGCTGGTGCGTTCCCGGTTCGCGGCCAAGTGCGAGATCGAGCCGGAGGAGCACACGTCGGCGGTCGTGTTCGGCGACGCCGACGGACTGCCGGGCGAGATCCCGGGGACCGTCGAGGTCCTCGACCAGCCGGTGCGTGCGACCGTCGCGGCGGGCGAGCTCGAGCGGGCTCGGATCGAGGCCGGCGTGCCGGCCTGGGGCAAGGAGCTCGACGACTCGATCCTCCCCGCAGAGGCGGGACTGGACGAGACGCACATCTCCTTCACGAAGGGCTGCTACCCCGGTCAGGAGCCGATCGCGCGCCTCCGCCATCGCGGCCACGCCAACCGGCGGCTGCGCGTGCTCGAAGTAGACGCAGCGTCCCCTGGTGACGAGATCGAGCACGACGGGAAGGCGGTCGGCAGGGTGACGAGCGCCGTGCCCGGCCGGGCTCTCGGCTACGTCAGGGTCGAAGTGCCCGAGGACGCCCAGCTGAGCATCGCCGGCGCGCCTGCGCGACAGATCGTTTAGGGTGCGCGCACCCGAGCCGCGGAGGGCTCAACCCAGAGGAGGCTGACCCTCTCCGGTCGGGCCGGAGTGCATTGGCCAGCGTCTCGTTCGATCGGGCAAGCAAGATCTACCCGGACGGCACCAGAGCCGTCTCTCACCTCCAGCTGGAGATTCCCGACGGCCAGTTCATGGTGCTCGTCGGGCCGTCCGGGTGCGGGAAGACCACCGCGCTCCGCATGCTGGCCGGCCTCGAGTCGGTCAGCGAGGGCGCGATCCGAATCGGCGACCGGGTGGTCAACCACGTGCCGTCGCGGGACCGCGACATCGCGATGGTCTTCCAGAGCTACGCGCTGTATCCGCACCTTTCGGTGTACGAGAACATCGCCTTCGGGCTACGGGTCAAGAAGGTGCCGAAGGACGAGATCGACCGGCGGGTGAAGAACGCCGCGCGGATCCTCGACCTCGAACCGTTCCTGAAGCGCAAGCCACGCGCGCTCTCCGGCGGCCAACGCCAACGGGTGGCGATGGGACGGGCGATCGTGCGCGAGCCGCAGGCGTTCCTGATGGACGAGCCGCTCTCGAACCTCGACGCGAAGCTGCGCGTCCAGATGCGTGCCGAGATCGCCGGTCTCCAGCACGACCTCGGGGTGACGACGATCTACGTCACCCACGACCAGATCGAGGCGATGACGATGGGCGACCGGGTCGCGGTGATGAGGAAGGGCGAGCTCCAGCAGGTGGACGATCCGCAAACGCTCTACGAGCGTCCCGTCAACCTGTTCGTCGGGGGCTTCATCGGTTCACCGGCGATGAACATGATCGAAGCGACCCTCGACCGTCGAAACGGCGGCTACGTCGTGTCCGCAGGCTCCACCGCCCTGGCTCTGGACGACGAGACGCTCGCCGCTCACCCGGGCCTCGCCGGTTACGTCGGCAAGGACGTGATCGTCGGCATCCGTCCGGAGGACCTCGAGGATGCGGCGCTGGCCACGGATACGCCTGCGGACCGGCGGCTGCGTGGGAACGTGGGGCTCCGGGAGGCGCTCGGCTCCGAGATCATGGTGCACTTCGACATCGACGCCAAGCCCGCGTTCACCGAGGACGTTCGCGAGCTCGCGCAGGACACGGACGCCGTCAGTGTCCAAGCGGCGACGAAGGGGAAAGCTCACACGACGATGATCGGTCGGTTCGGAGCACGGTCGCACGTGCGAGAGGGCGAGTCCGCCGAGGTCGCGGTCGACACGCGCTCGATGCACTTCTTCGATCCCGAGACCGGGCTCGGCATCTACGACCAGGCAACCGCGAAGAAAGGAGATTCGGCATGAGGTACCGCGTGTCAGCGGCTGCGCTCGTCGCACTCGTTGCGGCGCTCGTCGCGGCGTTCAGCGTGGGCGGGGCGGGGGCGGGTCATCAGGCCGTGTCCGGGAAGGTCTCGATGATCGGCATCTGGACGGCCACGGAGCAGAAGTCGATCCAGGCGGTGATCGCCGGCTTCCACAAGAAGTTCCCGGGCGTGAATGTCAGCTACACGTCGGCCGGGAACGACACGCCGACGGTCCTGAAGACGAGGATCGCCGGCGGAAAGCCGCCGGACGTCGCCGCGGTCGGCCAGCCCGCGCTCGTGCGGGAGTTCGCGTCGAAGGGGCAGCTCAAGCCGCTCACCTTCGCCCAGGGCGTGATCAGGGCGAACTACGGCCCGAACGGGATCGCGCTTGGCTCGGTCAACGGCAAGCTGTACGGCCTCTTCTTCAAGGCGGCCAACAAGTCGACGGTCTGGTACAACGTCAAAGCGTTCAAGGACGCCGGCGTCACGCCGCCGAAGACGTGGCCGCAGCTCCTGGCGGCCGCGAAGACGATTCGCGGTTCCGGCCTTCCGGCCTACGCGATCGGAGGCTCGGAGGGTTGGACGCTCACCGACCTCTTCGAGAACATCTATCTCCGCACGGCGGGGCCGGCGAAGTACGACCAGCTCACCGACCACAAGATCAAGTGGACCGATCCGTCGGTGAAGAAGGCGCTCGGCTTCATGGCGCAGATCCTCGGCGACACGTCCAACATCCCGGGTGGCTCGTCGGGAGCGCTCCAGACCGGCTTTCCGCAGTCGGTCGACCAGGTCCTGACCACGTCGCCGAAGGCGGCGATGGTGATCGAGGGCGACTTCGTCCCCGGCGTAGCCACGACCAAGGGACTGAAGCCGTTCGTCAACTACAACATGTTCGCCTTCCCGTCGATCAACGGCTCTCCACCGTCGGTCGTTACGGGCGGCGACACGGTCGTGATGTTCAAGGACAGCCCGGCGGCCCGCGCGTGGATCACGTACCTCGCGTCGCCGGAGGCTTCGACGATCTGGGCGAAGCGCGGCGGGTTCACGTCCCCGAACAAGAAGGTGCCGCTCAGCGCGTACAGCGATGCCCTCACGCGGGCGTCGGCGAAGGCGCTGGTCACCGCCAAGGCGTCGCGATTCGACCTGTCCGATCTCGAGCCGGCGGCGTTCGGCGCCACCACCGGACAGGGCGAGTGGAAGATCTTCCAGGACTTCCTCAAGAACCCGAACAACATCAGCGGCACCGCGGCGGCGCTCGAGTCGTCTGCGGCGAAGGCGTTCAAGTAGCAACGTGAGCGAAGCGACCATCCGGGCGGAGCCGCAGACTGCGGCTCCGCCCGTCGACCGGCCGGGCCTCCGCACCTATGCGGTCGCCGCCGCCTTCATCGCGCCCGCGTTCGTCCTCCTCGGCGTCTGGATCGTCTACCCGGCGGTCTACACGATCATCCGGAGCTTCTACGGCCAGTCGGGAAGCGACTTCGTCGGGATCGACAACTACAAGGCGCTGTTCACGACCAGCGCGATCACGACGGCGATCAAGAACAACGCGATCTGGGTGGCGGTCCT
>JBKPMR010000022.1:0-105307 GCA_046732255.1 Actinomycetota bacterium | reverse complement strand
GTGCTGGCCGACGCGGACCGGCCGGCGACGGCGGCCGTGCTCGACCGGGTCGGCACGACGCTCCGCGCCGCCGCGGTCACCGAGGAGGGGCGCACGTTGCTGGAGACGGGCCGCCTGACGTCCGAGCTGGAGCCGGCCGGGTTCGACGCGTTCACACCGACCGGGCTGCGGGCCCGCCCGGGGCGGAAGTCCTCGCGTGGGCGCGAGCAGCCGGACGAGCGGCGGCAGCGCGAGCAGGAGGAACGGCAGCGACGAACGGAGCAGCGGGAGCAGGCACGGGCGGCCGAGCGGGCCGCCCGCGAAGCCGAGCGCGAGGCGGACCGGGCGGAGAAGGCCGCCGCGGACGCGCGGCGGGTCGCGGAGAAGGCACGCGCGGAGGCCGATGCCGCCGCCGCGGCAATTGATGAGCACAGAGAGGGACAGGCAGGTGGTGAGCACGGAGAGGGACAGGTCTGACAGACCCGTCCCCGGTTCCTCTCTCAGACCTGTCCCCGGTTCCGTTTCCCCTCTGATCCCTCGAACGGGTGCTTGGCGGCGGCAGGGCGCCTGCCTACGCTGAGCTGCGGGATGGTTTGGGGACTGAGTGACCTGTTCGTCGGCGAGGTGATCGCCTTCTACGGGTCTCGGGAGCAGGCCGAGCGCGCGCTCAGGGCAGTGCTGCGCGACGAGCCGGACTGGAAGGGCATGATCGAGATCGTGACGGTGCCGGAGCGCCGTCGCTGCCCGACACCGTGCCGCTCCACGCGGCGCCGCCGCCACCACAATGTCTGAACGGCGTAGAGCCCTTTGTTCCCGCCGGGAACCGTGCAATCATCAGCCCGGAGCGTTCCCCCGGCCTTGCGAGCCCTTCGTCTGATTGCAGTCCTCCTCGCGCTGCTGGCCTTTCCGGCTGCGGCGCAGGCGGCAGCCAGGGTCTCGATCTTCTACTACCCCTGGTACGGCAACCCGGCGCGGGACGGCGGGTGGGAGCACTGGCTCGTCCCGGGTGGTGCGACCGTAGACATCGCGTCGAGCTTCTATCCGGCGCGCGGGCTGTACTCGAGCTCCAACCCCGCGGTCGTCCGGGCCCAGATGGACGAGATCGCGTTCGCGGGCATCCAGGAGGTCGTCTCCTCGTGGTGGGGCTGGGGCTCCGCCGAGGACGTCCGCCTCCCGATGATCGTGAAGGAGGCGAACGCGGCCGGGCTCGCCGTCGCCGTCCACCTCGAGCCCTACCCCGGCCGCTCGATCGAGACGGTCGAGGCGGATCTCGACCATCTCCGGACGCTCGGGATCACCCACGTCTACGTCTACCGGCCGTTCGACATCCCGGCCTCGGACTGGGCCGACCTGCGGACACGGGAGCCGGACATCCATCTGTACGCCCAGACCACGCTGGTCGGCAAGGCCGCGGCCGCCAGGTTCGACGGCATCTACACGTACGACGTCCTGCTCTGGGGCGGCGACTCCTTCTCGCGTCTCTGCGCCCAGGCGCACCGCGTCGGCCTCCTGTGCCTGCCGTCGGTCGGGCCCGGGTACGACGCGACGCACGCCACGTCCGACGTTCGCGTCAAGTCACGGCGAGACGGGGCGACGTACGACGCGATGTGGCGCTCCGCGCTTCGTTCCAGCGCAGACGGAGTGACGATCACGAGCTACAACGAGTGGCACGAGGGAACGCAGATCGAGCCCGCGCGTGCCCGCCGTCCCGGCACCGCGGCGAGCGCGAGCTTCCAGAGCTACGACGGCGCCTACGGCCGGAGCGGCATCTCCGCCGAGCACGCGTACCTCGACCGAACCCTGCACTGGTCCGACCTCTTCCTGCGCTCACGGCGCGTGCGGCCCTGGGCCGTCGGCTAGCGCGCGAACACATCTGCCGAGCAGCCCGAGACGAGCGCGTCGGGAACGTGTGACCGGGCGACACCCGCCAGCGAGGGGTGCTCGAGCCGGACCGAGACGTCGCGCCATTCCTCGAGACCGATGGCGGCTGCTCCCTCGGCGGCGCCGAACGCAAGCAACGATTCCACCGGGATTACGTTCCTGCGCCCGGAGGAGCGACGGGCGATCCCTTCCAGCTGCCGAAGCTCCTCCAGCGGATCGATCCGGACGTTCGAGTCCGAGCCGATGCAGATCGGGATCCCGCGCTCCAGCAGCGCCTCCACCGGCGCGTAGCCGTCACCGAGGTCCGCCTCCGTGGTCGGGCAGAGGCAGACACGGGCGCCGACGTCGGCCAGCAGGTCGAGCTCGTGGCCCTCGGCGTGCGTGGCGTGCACGACCGTGGTGGCCGGGCCGAGGCAGCCAGTGCGCGCGAGCAGCTCGATCGGGCGGACCCCGTGCTCGGCCAGGCACTCCTCGATCTCGCGCGGCTGCTCGTCGGCGTGGACGTGCAACGGCAGGCCCTCCGCGGCGGCGTAGGTGCCGATTGCCTCGAGCCAGTCGGCGGGACAGGCGCGAACGGAGTGGGGGGCGAGGCCGACCCTGGCCCCAGACGCCCGCAGCGCCTCGACCTGAGCAAGGAACGCTTCGGGTGAGTCCTGGCGGAAGCGGGGAAGCCCTCCGCGCCCGTACGCGGCCAGGAGCACCACCAGCTCGATTCCCGCCTCGGCGGCCGCCTTGACGGCTGCCAGAGCCTCCTGGAGGCCGAGGTAGTGGAACTCACCGACGGCGGTGAAACCCGCGGAGCGCATCTCGCGATACCAGGCGGCGTAGCCCCGGCGCACCGAGTCGGGCGACTGCCGGTCGGCCTCGATCAGCATCTCGTCGCGCCACGCCCAGAAGTCGCCGCCGCCTGCGCGTCCGCGCAACGCCCGCTGGAACGTGTGCGAGTGGGCGTTGACAAATCCCGGCATGGCGAGACGCTCGCTCATGATTGTTGAATCTCGTGAATCTCGCGATTCTTCGCACGGTGTCCAACGCCGCGACCGACATGGCGGGCGCGGCACCGCGAGGCCGGCTGGAAAGGCGCTCGCGATCGCCGCTGGTGAAGCCCGCGGCGGAGCTCGGAAGGGGGCTCGCGGGGGAAACCAGCCGTTTCCCACGCGCGAGCGAGCCGAAGGCGAGCGACGGTCACGGAAGAAGATTCTCCCGGAACTATCCTTGGATGACCGTGGCGACCTCCTCTGCACCGCTGCCGGCACTTGCGCGGCTCCCGAACGCCCTGACGATCGTCCGCTTCGCGTTGATTCCGGTGTTCGTCGTCGTCTACGCGACCGCCGACAACGGCCACAGCTGGGCGGCCGGGATCATCTTCGGCGTCGCGGGCATCACCGACCAGGTGGACGGCTGGCTCGCCCGCAGGTGGCATGTCGAATCCGAGTTCGGGCGGTACGCCGACCCACTCGCCGACCGCCTGATGATCGACACGGCGGTGGTGATGCTCGTGCTGGCCGACCGCCTGCCGTGGGCGGCGCTCGCAGTGATCATCGCGCGTGACGCGTTCCTCATCGTGGGGACGAAGGTCGTCCTGCCACGGGGCTACGAGTTCTCCGTCAGCCTCCTCGGCAAGGCGGCGACGTGGGTGCTGTACGCGGGCGTGGCCTTCCTCCTCGTCACCGTCCCGGGAACGCAGTGGCCGCTGTGGCTGTTCTGGATCGGCCTCGGGATGGCCGTCGCGGCGGCGGTGCTCTACGTCTCGTCGGCGTGGGGGACGATCAGGACCAGGGAGTCGGCGTGAGAGCGGTCGTCATGGCCGGCGGCGAGGGAACGCGCCTCCGCCCGCTGACCTCGAACCAGCCGAAGCCGATGGTGCCGATCGTCGGCAAGCCGTGCATGGAGCACATCCTCGAGCTGCTCGGACGGTACGGCTTCGGCGACGTGATCGTCACGCTCGCGTTCATGCCCCAGGCGATCCGCAGCTACTTCGGCGACGGCGAGTCGCTCGGTCTGGCGATCGAGTACTCGGTGGAGGAGTCGCCGCTCGGCACGGCCGGCTCGGTCCGCCTTGCCTCGGGCAGGCTCGACGACACAGTCCTGGTCATCTCCGGCGACGCCCTCTGCGACATCGACCTCGGCGCGCTGGTCGAGTTTCACCGCGAGAAAGGCGCAGCGGTGACGATCGGCCTGAAGTCGGTCGAGAACCCGCTCGAATTCGGGATCGTCGTCACCGACGAGGACGGCAAGATCGAGCGCTTCCTCGAGAAGCCGTCGTGGGGGCAGGTCTTCTCGGACACGATCAACACCGGCATCTACGTGCTCGAGCCGGAGGTCCTGAAGCACGTCCCGACCGACCGTCCGTACGACTTCTCGAAGGAGCTCTTCCCGCTGCTCCTCGAGATGGGACGGCCGCTGTACGGCAAGGTCTGCGACGGCTACTGGCAGGACATCGGCAACCTCGACCAGTACCGCCAGGCGAACTTCGACGCTCTGGACGGCCAGGTCGACCTGCACATCCCGGGTCTCCGCTTGCGGGGGAACATCTGGCTCGGCGAGGGCGTCGAGATCGACGACCTGGAGGACGTCGAGGGTCCCGCGTTCATCGGCAACTACTGCCGGATCGCGCCGCAGGCGTCAATCGGCCCGTATTCGGTGCTCTCGGCCAGCGTCACCCTCCGCGAGCGCGCACGCACGGTGAGGTCGGTGATCGACGCGAGCACGCACGTCGGGCGCAGCGCACTGGTCGAGGGCGCGGTCGTCGGCCGCAGCTGCGACATCCGCTCGCACGTCCGGATCCAGGAGGGCGCGGCGATCGGCGACGAGGTCGTCCTTGGTGCGCAGAGTCAGGTGCTGCCGGGCGTCCGGATCTACCCGTACAAGGAGGTCGAGTCAGGGGCGCACATCCACGAGAGCCTGATCTGGGAGTCGCGCGCGACCTCCGCGCTGTTCGGCAAGGACGGGGTCAGCGGCCTGATCGACGTCGACCTGACGCCGGATGCCGCCGTCAGGCTCGCCGCCGCGCTCGGCACGGCGCTGAAGCGCGGCGCGAAGGTGGTCGCCAGCCGCGAGGCGCCGCGTGCGTGCCGCACGATCAAGCGGGCGATGATCACGGGCCTCAACTCGGCCGGCGTGGACGTCGCCGACCTCCGTGTCCTCCCCCCGGCGGTCAGCCGGCACATGATGAAGACCCAGGGCTACGACGCCGGCATCCACGTCGGGGTCAGCCAGAGCGACCCGGAGCGGATCCTGATCCGCTTCTTCGAGCAGCCAGGGATCCAGATGACCCCGGAACAGGAGAAGGAGGTCGCGAAGCACTTCAACCGCCGTGAGTTCCGGCGCGTGCCGTTCGGCAACATCGGCAACGTCACCTATCCGGCCCGCGTGCGCGAGGAGTACGCGGAAGACCTGCTCTCGACGCTCGCTGTGAAGGCGATCCGCAACCGCCACTTCCGGATCGTCGTCGACTACGGCTACTCAGCCTCCTCGTTCGTCCTCCCGCTGGTGCTGGGGCCGCTCGGGCTCGAGGCAGTCTCGGCACACGGGTTCACGACCGAGTCGGCCGCGACCGAGTCCTCGCTGCGCGAGTCGATCGGCCAGGCGAAGCGGCTCGTCGTCGCGATCGGTGCCGAGCTCGGGGCGGTCTTCGACCGCGCGGGCGAGTGTCTGTTCGTCGTCGACGAGCAGGGGCGCGAGATCCCGGCCGAACAGACGCTCCTCCTGTACCTGCGCCTGATCGGCGAGGCCGGCTGGGCGGGCAAGGTTGCGGTCCCGGTCACCGTGACGAGCCGGGTGGAGGAGATCGCCGAGCCGTTCGGGCTCGACGTCGTGCGCACGCCGTCGGCGCCGGCCGAGCTGTCGAAGGCGGCGATCGCCGAAGAGATCGTCTTCGCCGGCGGGATCGGAGGCGTCTACGTCTTTCCGAAGTTCCTCCCCGGCTACGACGCCGTCGCGAGCCTCTGCACCCTCCTCGAGCTGCTGGCCCGCGTCGACCGGCCGGTGTCGGCGCTGGTCGCGGAGCTGCCCGTCTCGCACGTCGTCCACCGCCAGATCGCCTGCGCGTGGGCGCTGAAGGGGCTCGTCATGCGCGTGCTGGCGGAGCGCCTGAAGGATCGTGAGCTCGACCTGACCGACGGGATCAAGGTCCGCGACGACCGCGGCTGGGTGGAGGTGCTTCCCGACCCGGACGAGCCGCTCGTCCACATCTACTCGGAGGGGCGGAACGCAGAGGCGTCGGCGGAGCTGGAGGCCGAGCTGCACGCCTTCGTCGACGAGGCGATGGCGGGGCAGGAATCGGCGGTCGGGGCGCAAATCTCAAGCTGAGGTTGAACCTTTGTGCGGCGACTGCTTCAATTGACGAGCACGGAGAGGGACGGGTCTGACAGACCGGTCCCCGGTTCCGTTGCCGCTGCCGGCCGTCGAATGGACGAAAGGATGTGATGGAAGCTCTTCCGGACCTCGCGAGCCTGTCCGATTCGGACCTGAAGGAGCTGATCAAGCAGCTCGAAGCGGAGGAGAACGACATCTCCTACCGGCGTCGGCTCCTCCACGGCAAGCTCGACATCCTCCGCGCGGAGCTGGTCGCGCGGCTGCAGAAGAAGGGGGAGGGGGAGCTCGGCCAGGTCGATCTCGACCGGCTGACGGAGATCCTGGCCGGCAAGGCCACGCCGCCGGCGGAGACGTGAGCGTCGCTCGCCTTCGGCTCGCTCCCGTGGAGGAAACCATGTTTCCCCCACGAGCCCCCTTCTTTCAGAGGCCGACTGAGTCGGGGAACCTCCCGGTTCCGCTCAGGCCGGAAGCATCGCCGGCAGAGCCGGCGACGCCCAGCCGGCAAACCAGGGGACCCCTCCCCGCTCACGGGCTGGAGACCGGCCCGTGAGCCACATCTACTGCCCGGAATGCGGGTTCCAGAACATGGAGTCCGCGCACTACTGCTCGCGCTGCGGCGCGCTGCTCGTCACGGAGGGAGAGCCCGACGAGACGACGCAGACGTTCTCGGCCGAGGAGATCCACGACGAGCGGTCCGACCTGCTCGACGGGCTCGGCATCGAAGGCCCGGCGCTCGTGATCCGCTCCGGAGGCGGTCGAACGGGGGAGACGTTCGCGCTCGAGCGCCCGCAGACGACGATCGGACGCTCCCCGGAATGCGACATCTTCCTCGACGACGTCACCGTCTCCCGTCGCCATGCCGTCGTCACGCGCGGCGACGGCGGCTTCACGATCGAGGATCTCGGCAGTCTGAATGGAACCTTTCTGAACCGCTCTCGGATCGACAACGGCGCCCTCGAGAACGGGGACGAGCTCCAGATCGGCAAGTACCGGCTCATCTTTCTCGCCCGATGACCACGACGACCGCCGCCAGCGCACAGCGCCTGCACACGATCGGCTCCGTCTGCCGGCGGCTCCAGAGCGACTTTCCGGACATCTCGATCTCGAAGATCCGGTATCTCGAGGACCAGGGGCTGCTCTCGCCGCGGCGCACGCGTGGGGGGTACCGGCTCTTCAGCGAGGACGACGTCGAGCGCCTCGAGACGATCCTCCGCCTCCAGCGCGACGAGTTCCTGCCGCTGAGGGTGATCCGCCAGGAGCTCGACTCGCCGTCGACGAAGGAACGGCGCCGGCGCCGCGCCGGGCTGACCGGGCAGGAGCCGGAGATCGATCTCGACGAGCTCTGCGCCCGCGCCGGGATCTCGGCCCAGCAGGCCCGCGAGCTGACCGACTACGGGCTGCTGGAGCCGCCGCTGACCGAATCGGACACCGAGACCGCCGCCGTCTGCGCGCGGCTCGTCTCCGCCGGCGCCGACGTCCGCCACCTGCGGAAGTTCGCCAACGCCGCCGGGAACCAGGCCGACCTGCTGGAGGCGCTCGTCCCGAAGCTCCGCTCGCGCAATCCCGAAGCGCGCCAGGGCGCACTGGACGACCTCCACGTGCTCGCCGAGCTCGCCCGGGAGCTCAGCCAGCTCCTGTTCTGGCGGGCGCTGCGCCAACGCGTCGGTTCCGCCCTATGACGGTCGACATCGCCGCGAAGATCCGGGACGTGCCGGACTTCCCCAAGCCCGGCATCGTCTTCAAGGACATCATGCCGCTGCTCGCCGATCCCGAAGGGCTGCGGAGCGCGGTCGACCAGATCGCCGAGTGGGCGGAGCCACGCACGCCCGATCTCGTCCTCGGGGCCGAGGCGCGCGGCTACATCACCGGCGGCGCGCTGGCCTGCCGGCTCGGCTGCGGTTTTGTCGCGGCGCGGAAGCCGGGCAAGCTCCCCTGGCGGACCGTAGCGGCGAAGTACGCGCTCGAGTACGGGTTCGACTCGCTCGAGATCCACGCGGACGCGATCGTGAGGGGCCAGAAGGTCCTGATCCACGACGACGTGCTCGCGACGGGGGGGACGGCCAAGGCGACCGTCGAGCTCGTCGAGCAGCTCGGCGGCGAGGTCGTCGGCCTGCCATTCATCATCGAGCTCGAGTTCCTGAACGGCCGCGAGCGGTTAGAAGGCTACGACGTGTTCTCGCTCTTGCAGTACTGACCGCCGCATCCGGTACGAAGGAACCGGGGACAGGTCGGTAAGACCCGTCCCTCTCTGTGCTCATCAAAGGAACCGGGGACAGGTTTGTAAGACCCGTCCCTCTCTGTGCTCATCAAAGGAACCGGGGACAGGTCTGTGAGACCCGTCCCTCTCTGTGCTCATCATAGGGGAGAGATGTACGACGTCCTGACCACGACGTACACGTTCCCGTGCCCGACTCGAGGCGAGTCGGCGGTGCGTCTGTCGTCGTTTCGTGCGCTCGAGCGTCTCCCGGGCGCCGCGCATCCGGTCGTGTACCGCGTCGACTTCGCGTGCCCATGCGGAGAACAGCACCCGGGCCTCGTCGCGCACGACGACCTCGACTGGGCGCCGCTCGGGTTCCGCGGCGGCGAGTTCCTGAACCTGATGACCGCACGACTGGAGCCGGTCGAGATCGAGCTCGCCGATATCGCCGTACGCCGGATCGAGTCGGGCGAGTGGCCCTGGAGCTTCTTCTGCTACCCCGAGCAGCGGCCGCGGCCGGTGTTCCCGTCGTCGTTCTTCCTGTTCGCCGAGGGCGACCACGGCGTCGGAGTGGCGGTTCGCTGCCCGGTCTGCAGCTCCATCTCCGTGAACCTCGTCTCGCACCAACACGTCGATCTGCCGTTCCACAATGACGGCGAGATCGGGGTCGTCGAACACGTGTTCGCCGACGACGCCCTCCGCGCGATCGACGAGTTCCGCGCAGAGCTCAACTCGGCCAGCTTCGACGCCCGCCGGCTGTTGCTTTGATGAGGACGGCTCCGGAGAGTAGGGATCGCACGAGCGGGGTAGGACCCCGGCCGGAGGTGGTTTGTAGATGTTCGGAACAGTACGCGGCCTCTGCACACTGGCCGGCGCAGGCGCGGCCGGCGTTCTGATCTGGCTCTCCACGCAGATCGGGCAGGGATCGACCGGCGGCTACTGGGCCGCAGTGGGGATTCTCGCCGGCGCAGGCCTGACGATGGCGCTGTCGCAGCTCTTCGGCGGCTGGACGAAGTGGGGCGTGCCGAAGATCTCGGCCGGCGTGTTCCTGATCGGCTTCCTGCCGGTTCTGATCGCCGCCGGCTGGGTGATCCTCGCCGGGCAGCCCGACGGCAACTGGTTCCAGCGGCACGTCGACTCCTGGTCGGGGAGCATTGCGATCGACGGCCTCGTCGACGACCTGCGCGGCCTGATCGCTGTGCTGGCGTTCGGCGTGGGCCTTGTCTTCGGCTTCACGTTCGACACGTCCGGCCCGCGCATGCCGGGTGAGCCGGTGTGGGAGACGACCGCGCGCGAGGAGCCGGCAACCGTGGCGACGTCAGAGCCCACGGTCGTGCACGACGGCCGGACGGCCGACGCGGAGCCCGAGCGGGTCCCGGCAGGGCGAAGCTAAGGAACCGGGGACAGGTCTGGAAACGGAACCGGGGACAGGTCTGCAAGACCAGTCCCTCTCCGTGCTCAACCTTGCCTGTCCCTCTCTGTGCTCATCGTCAGGGCCGGCGCCGCCGGAGCTCGTCACCGCCGCAGAGGCGGACGTAGACGAAGATCGCGCACGCGGCCAGCGCCGCGACGATGAAGGCCGTCGGCTTCGAGATGCCGACGGCGAGCAGGAACGCCCACAGCAGCACGCCGAGCACGAAAGCCCAGATGAACGACGTCACTCCCGGGTCGATGCTCGGCGGCCTCAGGTGCATGCGCCCGATCCTAACGATGAGTCCGAAGGGGGACAGGTGCTGCCGCGTCAGTCCGCAGCCGTCAACTTGACATAACGTCGACTCTCGTGCAGACGATTGCTCGACTTTATGGGGCCAACCTGTTTGAATCGAACGCGGGGGCGGGTAATCAGGCCCGGCACGTGTTGGAAGCACCCATAGCCACGATTGACAGCATCGTCCAGTCGGAGGAGGTCGTTCAGCTCCTCGAGATCGCCGAGGTAGCGGGCTCGGTGAATGCTGCCGACCTGCTCGAGGTCCTGGAGCCGCACGAGCTCGGGCCGCTCGAAGTCGACGCCGTGTACAGGATGTTCGAAGAGCGGGGAATCGAAGTGGTCGAGCAGGGCGCGCAGGAGCGCGAGCCGGCTCCCCCACCCCCGGCGCCGACGCTGGAATCGACGACCGACGCCCTCCAGCTCTTCCTCCGCGAGACCGGCCGCCACCCGCTGCTGACTGCCGCCCAGGAGGTCGAGCTCGCCAAGAAGATCGAGCGCGGCGACCATCAGGCGAAGCAGCGGATGATCCAGTCGAACCTGCGGCTGGTCGTCTCGATCGCCAAGAACTACCGCAACCAGGGCCTGCCGTTCCTCGATCTGATCCAGGAGGGCACGCTGGGGCTGATCCGGGCGGTCGAGAAGTTCGACTGGCGGCGTGGCTACAAGTTCTCGACCTACGCGACCTGGTGGATCCGCCAGGCGGTCGCCCGGGCGCTCGCGGACAAGGCGCGGACGATCCGGATGCCGGTGCACATCGTCGAGCGGCTCCAGAAGATGAACCGCGCCGAGCGGCACCTCTGGACGCAGCTCGGCCGCGAGCCGACGCTCGAGGAGATCGCGATCGAGGCGAGCCTGCCGCTCCAGCAGGCGCGCGAGGTGCGAGCAGCCGCGCGGGCGGCGACGAGCCTCGACCAGCCGGTCGGCGACCAGGAGGACGCCGTCCTCGGCGACTTCGTCGCCGGCGAGGGGCCGCTGCCGGAAGAGCAGGTCGAGCTCTCGCTGCGGAGCCAGGCACTCGCCACGGCGCTTCGTGCGCTCGCCGACCGGGAGCGCGAGGTGCTGGTCCTCCGCTACGGACTGGCCGACTTCGAGCCGAAGACGCTCGAGGAGATCGGTCGGCGGCTTGGGCTCACGCGTGAGCGCGTACGTCAGATCGAGGTCGAGGCGCTACGCCGCCTCGCAACGCTCCGCGAGATCCAGTCCGTCGCTCACTGATACAGCGGCGAGCGCCTGCGCCTGAGCGCAATCGCGAGCGCAGCCGCTGCGGGCAGCTCGACCACGAGGGCGAAGAGCGCGAGCTTCCCGTTGCCGTGGTCGGACTCGCCCACCGTCTGCATCAGCAGAATGAAGCCGGCGACCGCCTGAACGGCATAGGCACTGAGCGCGAGATGCACGCGGTCGCTGGCGATCCAGGCAAGCGTGAAGCAGGCACAGACGAAGGCCAGGAGCCCGGGCACGATCGTGTTCTCGAACGGAAAGGATTCGACGAACCAGGCCAGGAGCGTGGCGGCCAGGCTGCCGACGAGGGTCACCGCTGCGAGCAGGACCGCGACCGACTTCATGCCGCGAACGGAACGGTCACGCCGTGCGCAGGTAGAGGTACAGCTGCGGCGCCTGCGAGCGGAGCTCGCGGAGCGCCCGTGATTCCAGCTGCCGGACCCGTTCGCGCGTGACTCCGAGCTCGACACCGACCTGCTCGAGCGTCTGCGGCGGCTGGCCGTCGAGACCGAATCGTCTCGCGATCACCGTCCGCATCCGCGGGTTCAGGCGCGTGAGGGCCTCCGAGAGCTCCTCCGAGCGCATGCCCAGCGCCGTCGTCTCCTCCGGGAGGTCGGCGTTGACGTCCTCGATCAGGTCGCCATAGTCGCTGTCGCCGTCGCCGACCGGCGTCTCCAGGCTGACCGGGTCCTCGATCAGCTCGAGCAGGTCGCGCACCTTCTTCTCCGTGAAGCCCGTCTCCTTCGCCAGCTCGCGGATCGTCGGCTCGCGGTTGAACTTCTGGGTGAGGACGCGACGTGCCCGCATCACCCGACGTTCCTGCTCGGCGACGTGTACCGGCAGGCGGATCGTCCGGCCCTGGTCGGCGAGCGCCCGGGTCACGGACTGGCGAATCCACCAGGTGGCGTACGTCGAGAGCTTGTACCCCATCCGCCAGTCGAATTTTTCCACCGCGCGGATCAGGCCCAGGTTGCCCTCCTGGATCAGGTCGAGCAGCGGCACGCCGGCCTTCGTGTAGTTCCGGGTGATCGACATCACCAACCTGAGGTTCGCTTCGACGAGGCGACGCTTCGCCTCCTCGTCGCCTTCGTCCTTGCGCTGCGCGAGCGCGCGCTCCTCGGCGGCGGTGAGCAGGCGGCCGTCGCCGATCTGCCTCAGGTACAGCTTGAGCGGATCCTGGGTCGGCCCGGCGGCGTCGAACTCGTCCTTGGACACCGATGCCGCCTCGGGCTCGTCCAGCGACGGGACGAGCTCGAGCTTGGGCTGATCCGCGGCAGGCTCGGAGGCAGACTGATCCGTCACACCCCTGATATCGGCATCCGGGGGCCTGTTCCTTAAGCAAACCTCCAGCCGAGTCGATCGTCTGAGTGTCTGTGTCCGTCACCGGGGACCTCCGGCAGCCGGGCTAGGATCGAAGGAGCAGCATATGTGCGGCATTGCGGGCTACAGCATCAGTCCAGGGAGCAGCGTCGACCGGACGCGCGCTGCCCAGGCGCTGCTGGCCGCAATCGCCGAGCGCGGTGCCGACGCAGTCGGTTTCGCGTACCGCGCAGGCTCACGCCCCCTCGCTGTGCACAAACAGCGGTCCGGTGCCAGCGCCGTCCTGGAGCAGATCACCATCCCCCACGACGCGCATCAGGTGCTGCTGCATGTCCGGGACTACACGAAGGGCCACCCGCGCGTCGCCGCCAACAACCACCCCGTCCGCCACGGCACGGTCGTCGGCGTGCACAACGGGACGATCCTCAACGACGACGAGCTGATGGCCGGCTACGGGCTCGAGCGCGCGGAGCCCGGAATGACCGTCGACTCCGAGGTGATCTTCGCCGTCGCCGAGCTGACCGGTAACGACGCCCGCGCGTTCGAGGAATTCCGAGGCTCGATGGCCGCCGCGTGGCTCGACGAGCGACATCCGCACCTGCTCTACCTCGCCCGCGGGGTGGGTCGGCCGCTCTGGGTCGGCACCACCCGCCGCGAGCTCTTCTTCGCCTCCACCGAGCGGGCGCTCGAGATCGCGGAGCACTACACGGGCGTCATGCTTCGGAAACGGCAGGTCACCGAGGGGACGGTCGCAGCGATCAAGGGAGCGCGCGCCGTCCGGATCAAGCATTTCACGCCCGACCTGACCTACCAGCCCGACCCGCTCCCGGCGGTCAGAGCGCCGCACGAGGGCGCCTTCTGCCTCGAGCGGCTTGCCGCCTTGGCTGCGGCTTAGGGGAAACTGAACCGGGGACAGGTCTGTCAGACCTGTCCCTCTCTGTGCTCACCATCTGCCTGTCCCTCTCTTTGCTCATCGTCAGCTCCCCTGCTGCCGCACCGAGCCGTCCCGCTCGACGGCCGTGCCCTCCTCTCGAAGGCGCTCCCGGACGAGGTACTGGAACGTCGACCACGCCCCTCGCCGCGCGTCGAACATCCGGTAGACCTGCCACTCGGTGAGGAGCTCTGCGTCCTCGCGCCGCGCGTCGGCCCAGTCGGTGAACTTGGGCAGCCGGCCGAGCCGCAGGGCCAGCGTGGCACCTTGCTCGATCGCGCGCTCGAGCCGCTCTTCTCCCACCGGGACGTCGAACCCCGCCTCTTTCAGCGCGTTCGTCAGCGACCCGAACGTGTGCCAGTAGAGCGACTTGGACGGCATCCAGCCGCGATTCGCGTCCACGTCCTTGGCAGTCGGGACCCGCCCGAGGCGCCGTCCGAGCTCCTGGAGCAGTCCGAGCAACTCCTCCCGGGTCGCGAACCGCCGCGGTACCAGGCCGGCCTGCCTCTTGGCCTTGTTCCAGCTGCCGAAGTGCTCGATCACGGTCTGCGGGTGCACGCGCGTCTCCGGATCGGCGGCGAACTCCTTCATCGTCGGTGAGCGCCCGAGCCGCTCCGCGCTCGCACGCAGCTCCTCCAGGATCTCCTCGTCGGAGTAGCGCCGCCTGATCTCGGCCTGGAAGGCGGCGAGGTCGGCGGGATTGATGCTCGTGATCGCGCGGTACGGACGCTTGCGCGGCATGGGAGCAAAAAGAATAGAGCGTTTTGATCAGTCTGCAAAGAACTCGATCAACATCACTAGAGCATCTTGAACAAAGTGCAAATGAGGCCGCTCAGGACTAGACTGGCCCGATGCGTCTCGCGCTCGAGCTCGCCCTCGCCCGGTCTGCAGGCCGGTTCTCGCGCCTGGCCGGCCGCGGCGGCGGGACGACGTTGCCGGGGAAGATCCTGGCGACGATCGACCCCTCCGCCCTCGCGACGCTGGCCGCGAGGCTGCCGAGCGGGACCGCGCTGGTGTCGGCCACGAACGGGAAGACGACTACGGCCTCGCTCGTCGCCGCCATCCTCTCTCCGCGCGTCCGCCTCGCCCACAACCGGTCTGGGGCCAACCTCTTATCGGGCGTCACCTCCACGCTGATCGATGCCCCCGGCGCCGAGCTCGGCCTGTTCGAGGTCGACGAGGGGGCGTTTCCAGAGATCGTCCGGCGCATCCACCCGCGCGCGGTCTGCCTCGGCAACCTCTTCCGCGACCAGCTCGACCGCTACGGCGAGCTCGAGGCGATCGCCGAACGCTGGCGGGCTGCGGTGTCCGAGCTGCCGGAGAGCGCAGCGCTCGTCGTGAACGCCGACGACCCGCAGGTCGGTGACCTTGCCTCGCTACAGGCAGGAAGCGTCACGTTCGGCCTGGACGACCCCGCCCACGCGCGGCCCTCCCTCCAGCACGCAGCCGATTCGAAGTACTGCCTCCGCTGCGGGACGCCGTACGCCTACAGCGCCGCGTACGTCGGGCACCTCGGCGACTACCGTTGCCCGTCCTGCGGTCACGGCCGGCCGCCGCTCGACCTCGCCGCTCGGAGCATCGAGCTGCACGGGCTCGACGCAGTCTCCTTCGACCTGGTGACCCCCGAGGAGACGCGGCGGATGCGGGTCGCTCTCCCGGGGCTCTACAACGTCTACAACGCGCTCGCCGCGGCGGCGCTCGCCCGTGCGCTCGGCGCCGCGCCCGGCGAGATCGCCGCCGGACTGGCCGAGGCTCGGCCGGCCTTCGGGCGCGCCGAGCGGATCGACATCGACGACCGCAGCGTGCTGATCCTGACGATCAAGAACCCGGCGGGCGCAAACGAGGTCGTCCGGACGGTCGTCGCCGCCGGCGCGCCCCGGCTCGCCGTCATCGCCCTCAACGACGCGATCGCCGACGGCCGCGACGTCTCGTGGATCTGGGACGCCGACCTCGAGCCCCTGCTCGACCGGCTCGAGCGGCTGATCGTCACCGGCCGCCGCGCGGCGGAGCTGGCACTCCGCTGCACCTACGCCGGATTCCCGCGCGAGCGCCTCGAGATCGTGCCCGACCTCGGGGCCGCACTCGACCGCGGCCTCGAGCTGACGCCGGGCGGCGGAGAGCTGACCGTCCTCCCCACCTACACGGCGATGCTCGCGCTGCGCGAGGTCGTCTCCGACCGCGGGCACGTCCGCCGGTACTGGGAGCGGACACCAATGATGAGCCCGGAGAGGGACAGGTCTGGTTCCTGATGATGAGCACGGAGAGGGACAGGTCTGACAGACCTGTCCCCGGTTCCTCATGAACATTCGCGTCGGCCACCTCTATCCGGACTACTTGAACATCTACGCCGACCGCGGGAACATCGCCGTGCTCGCACGCCGGGCGGTGCAGCGTGGGATCGACTTCGACGTGACCGCGATCGGGCCCGGGGAGGCGCCCGAGCCGGGCGCGTACGACCTCCTCTACGTCGGCGGCGGGCAGGACCGCGAGCAGGCGCTGATCGCGCCCGACCTGGCCGCGAAGGGGCCCGTGCTCAGCGAAGCCGTCGAGGGCGGTACCGCCGTGCTCGCCGTCTGCGGCGGGTACCAGCTGCTCGGCCGCTTCTACCGCGACCGGTACGGCTCGGAGCTCCCCGGAGCGGGTCTCTTCCCGCTGCATACGATCGCCGGCGGGCGGAGGATGATCGGCGACGTGCTGATCGAGAGCGAGCTGGAGCCCGGCTCGACGCTGACCGTCGCCGGCTTCGAAAACCACGCCGGGCGCACGATCCTGGATGGGGACGCAACGCCGCTCGGCCGTGTGATCGCCGGCTTCGGGAACGATGGGACGAGCGGGCTCGAGGGGTGCCGGGTTGGCCGCGCGCTGGGCACGTACCTCCACGGCCCACTTCTTCCGCGCAACCCTCGCCTGGCCGACTGGCTCCTCGCCCAGGCGCTCGCGCACCGCTCCGGGGGCGAGCCGCCGGAGCTGGAACCGCTCGACGACACGCTCGAGGCAGAGGCACATGCTGTCTCCGCAGCGCGGGCACGAGCCCGCGGGGGCCGGTTCTGAGCCCCTGGCGCCGTAGTCACACCCACCGGCCGCGACAGACGCCGCGCTCAGGCGACCGAGCTGAGCGCACCGGCTCAAGCCGCCCAGAGCGGCCCGAGGTACACCGTCGGGTCGCCGGGCTGCCAGCGGGCCAGGAAGCGCTGGATCGGCGGGTGGAGGACGACGTCGTCGAGCTCGCCCAGCCCGAACAGCCGGTGGCCGCGGACGGCCGCGTCGGCGGACGTCACCCGCTCGAGCGACCGCTGGCCGAGGTCGGCCGAGAAGATGATGTGCACGACGTGCTTCGCCTGGCTCGTCCGCGCGGGCGAGATCGAGTCGACGATCGCGATCGGGCCCTCGAACGGCACCGGATCGTCGATCCCGACCTCCTCGAACAGCTCGCGCCGCAGTGCGTCGACGAGCGACTCGCCCGAGTTGACGCCGCCGCCGGGGAGCAGCCAGTACTCGCGGCCCGGCTTCTCGTGGCGGCAGAGCAGGATGAGCTCCTTCCAGCGGAGGAGCGCGGAAACTCGAATGCGCGGCTCGACGTGCATCAGTGCCGTCCGGACGACCCGAAGCCGCCCTCACCGCGTTCGCTCGCCGGCAGGACGTCGACCTCGTGGAGAGCGGCGTCGGCGACCGCGACCACGACGAGCTGGGCGATCCGCATGCCCGGCTCGACCACGAACGAGTCCCGGCCGTCCGTGTTGTGGAGGATCACCCTCAGCTCGCCGCGGTAGCCGGAGTCGACGAGCCCCGGCGTGTTCACGATCGTGATCCCGTGCTCGGCGGCGAGGCCCGAGCGCGGAGTGACGAAGCCTGCATGTCCCGCTGGAATCGCGACTGCGATCCCGGTGCCGACCAGGGCGCGCTCGCCGGGACGGAGCTCGTGGCGCTCGCAGGCGACGAGGTCGAGGCCTGCGTCGCCGGGATAGGCGCGCGTCGGCAGCACCGCGTCGTCGCGGAGGCGCGTGACCGGGATCTCGATCACGCCGCCGACAACCGAACCGGGGACAGGTCTGTCAGACCTGTCCCTCTCTGTACTCATCATCGAGAAATCGTGCGAAGCGGCGCACGTCACGCTGGGGAAGGCGCGCTCGAATCAGAACCCCGTCCTCGCGGTCGGTGCGCGACTCGATCGGCGGCCCGAGCGCGTAGAGCTCGGCCAGCTTGCTGCCCTCGGAGTACGGCACCAGCAGCTCGACCAGCTCGAAGCGATCGGCGAAGTGCTCGGCGATCCGGGCGCGGAGCTCGTCGACCCCCTCCCCGGTCCGCGCCGACACCTGGAGCGCGTCGGGGAAGCGGTTCCGGAGGCGCCTGCGGCCGAGCGCGTCCACGGCGTCGATCTTGTTCAGGACGAGCTGCATGGGCAGCTCGGCGGCGCCGATCTCCTCCAGCACGGCGTTCACCGCCCGCAGCTGCTCCTGGAGCCGCTCCTCCGCAGCGGACGCGTCGGCGACGTGCAGGACGAGGTCGGCGACGAGCGTCTCCTCCAGCGTCGCGGCGAAACCCTCGACCAGCTGGTGCGGCAGCCGTCGGATGAAGCCGACCGTGTCGGTGACGAGGTAGCGCCGGCCGTCCTGCTCGAAGGAGCGGGTGGTCGGATCGAGCGTCTCGAAGAGACGGTCGTCGACGCTCGCCTCGGCGCCGGTGAGGCTGTTCAACAGGGTCGACTTGCCCACATTGGTGTAGCCGGCGAGCGCGATCGTGGGCGTCTCCGAGCGGCGGCGGCCCTTGCGCCGGGTGGAGCGCTGCTTGCCGAGGTCCTTCAGCCGGCTCTTCAGCAGCGAGATCCGCCTTCGAGCGAGGCGCCGGTCGGTCTCGAGCTGCGACTCGCCGGGGCCGCGGGTGCCGACGCCGCCGCCGAGGCGCTCCAGGTGCTGCCACATGCCGCGCATGCGCGGAAGGTTGTATTCGAGCTGGGCCAGCTCGACCTGGAGCTTTCCCTCGGCGCTGCGCGCGTGCTGGGCGAAGATGTCGAGGATCAGCTGTGTGCGGTCGACGACGCGTGCCTGGAGCAGGTTCTCCAGCCGTCGCTGCTGGCTCGGGGCGAGCTCGTCGTCGACGAGCAGCGACTCCGCGGTCGACTCCCCGAAGGCGCGCTTGAGCTCCTCGAGCTTCCCCTTGCCGAGATACGTGGTCGGGTCCGGTCGCAGGCGCGGTTGCACGAGCGTCGCTACGGGATCGACGCCGGCCGTCCGCGCAAGCTCGCGGATCTCCGCGAGCTCTTCCTCGGGATCGGCTCCCTTGGGCAGGACGGCGACGACGAACCCACGCTCCGGATCCGCCCCCGGGGCGGGATCGGGCTGGCGGTGGGTCACAGGACGATTATGACGACGAGGGGCCGCCCAGAACAGGCGGCCCCTGCCGTCGTGGCCCACTTAGCGAACGGGGACGTTGACGAGGCGATAGCCCGTGATGCCGGCGAGGACGTTCTCGCCCGGCTTGCTCGCGCGGAGGAACATCGCGAGGATCTGCTGCTTGGAGTTCACGGGGAAGTTCGCCTGACGGTTGAAGCTGAGTGTCGCCCAACCGTCGGAACCGGTGTTGCTCTGCGTCTCACCGAACTGGTTGAACGGCGTCGGCGTGCCGTAGACGAGCGCGCCCTGCACCGGGCCGCCGCACGTCGAGGTGACGTGGACCCGGAGCACGAACGACTCGGTGCTACGGCTGAGGTTCGACGGCTGCGGCTGGAACTGATCGACGATCAGCTTCGCCGGCAGCGACATCTGGCTGACCTGGTCCGGGTTGCCGTTCGCCGGACAGCCGTTCCCACGCGGCGGCGTCGTGGAGGCCTTCTGAATCACGGCCGTCGGAACGGACGTCGCGTTCGTCGACCCGCTGCCGTTCGTGGCCCTCACGCGGAACCGGACCGTGTTGCCGACGTCGGCCGACGTCAGCTTGTACGAGCGCGACGTTGCGCCGCTGATGCTCGCGCAACTGCCGCCGTTCTTGTCACAGCGCAGCCAGACGTAGTCGTAGCTGGTCGGGTTGTTCGCCCACTGTCCGCGGTCGGCCTTGAGGGTGTTCCCCTCCTGCGGCGTGCCGCTGATCGTCGGCGGTGACGTGTTGTCCGGAGCGACCGTGCGTGCAGCATGACCGGAGCCCGCGAAGGCGCCGAGCGCCGACACGACGATCGTGGCGACACCGGCGCCGAACGCTGCGCCGACGGCGATCCAGCGCTTCCTCTGCATGGTGTTCATGCCCAACCCCTTTCGTCTCTTCGCGTTGCCTTGCCGGACGTCGATCCCCGATCGCGACGTTCGGAAACGGCTCCTTCCGAGACGCTTACAACTCGCTCCCACCCGGTTAACCTGGCTGCAATGCCTCCGGATCTCGCCAGGCGCACGCTCGAGCTGGTGGACATCCCGTCCATGAGCCGCGACGAAGCTCGTATCATCGCGCACATTCGCGACGAGGTGACCCTCCCGCTCACCTACGGAACGGAGGAGGCGCTGCTGTTCGCGACGCCGCGCACCGGGCGGCCGCTCGTCCTCCTCGCCGGGCATCTCGACACGGTGCCGCCTCAGGACAACCTCCCGGGCGCAATCGAGGACGGCTACGTGGTCGGCCTCGGGGCGAGTGACATGAAAGGCGGGCTGGCGGTGATGGTCGAGCTCGCCGAGTGGGCGGCGGATGCGACTTCGGCGCTGACCTGCGATCTCGCCTTCCTGTTCTTCGTGCGCGAGGAGCTGCCCACGGAGGAGAGCGCGCTGCCGCGGGTGTTCGCGGAAGCGCCGCTCGTCCTCGAGTCCGATCTCGTGGTGATGCTCGAGCCGACGGACAACGCCGTCCACGCCGGCTGCCTCGGCAACCTGAACGCGACCGTGGTGTTCCGGGGCGAGAGTGCCCATTCGGCGCGGCCTTGGCAGGGTGTGAACGCCATCGACCTCGCCGTTCAGGGCCTGGCGCCGGTCGTCGCCTGCGCGCCGCTCGACGTCGAGCTCGGCGGGCTGACCTTCGTCGAGGTGTTGAGCGCGACGCGGATCGCGGGCGGGATCGCCGACAACGTCGTCCCCGATCGGGTGGAGGTGCGGCTCAACTACCGGTATGCCCCGAACCGGACGCGGACGGAGGCGGAAGCGCGGCTGCGCGAGCTGGTTCCGGGCGAGGTGGAGATCACGTCCAACTCGCCGCCGGCGGCGCCGGCGACCGACTCGCCGCTGGTCGAGCGGCTGCGGCAGGTGGGCGACCTCGTCGTCGAGCCGAAGCAGGCATGGACGCCGGTCGCCGAGTTCGCCGGGCAGGGCCTCGCCGCGGTCAACGTGGGGCCCGGCGCCACGCGCTACGCCCACCGGGCCGACGAGCGGGTCGAGATTGCAGCGCTCGAGCGGACGTTCGACGTCCTCCGCCGTTTCGTAAGCTAGGTCGGCGTATGGGTTGTATGTGTCCTCCGTTCTCGGCCGCGACCGGCATGACGTGCGCGGCCCGGAGGCGCCTGCTGTGAATACACTCGCCAACGGCGACGGCGAAGCCGGCGACGGAGCTCGGAAGGGGGCTCACGGGGGAAACCAGCCGTTTCCCCCGTGAAAGTCTCCCCCGTCCTCACCGCGCAAGGCACCTATCCGTTCGTCCGCATCGAGCGGGCGAAGCGCGAGGCGGCAGCGGCCGGGATCGAGATCATCGACTTCGGCCAGGGCGATCCGCGGGAGCCGACCGACCGCGCGATCCGGCAGGCGTTGGTCGACGCGCTCGCGGAGCGCATGAGCTACCCGAAGGCCGATGGACTGCCGGAGCTGCGACAGGCGATCGCCGGGTGGTGCGGGCGGCGGTTCGGCGTCCGGCTCGATCCCGACGCCGAGGTGATCCCGACCTACGGCAGCAAGGAGGCGATCTTCAGCTTCGCCCAGCTGATGCTCGACCCGCACGGACCGAAGGACACGGTCGTCGTCACGGAGCCGGGCTACCCGGTCCCCGCGCGCGGGGCGGCCTTTGCGGGTGCCCGCGTCCAGGCCCTGCCGCTGCTCGAGTCGAACGGCTTTCTTCCCGACCTCGACGCGGTCGAGGACTGGGACCGGATCGCGCTCTTCTGGGTCAACTACCCGAACAACCCCACCGGTGCGACCGCTCCGCTCGCCTTCTACGAAGAGCTGGCCGCGCTGGGTCGGCTGCACGATTTCGTCCTCTGCTCGGACGAGGCCTATAGCGAGCTGTGGTTCGACGAGCCGCCGCGATCGGCGCTCGAGCTCGCCGACCGCTCCAATGTCGCCGTCTTCCAGACGCTCTCGAAGCGCTCGTCGATGACGGGCTACCGCTCGGGGTTCGTGGCCGGGGCGCCGGAGATCGTCTCCGCCCTGCGTACGTACCGCCCGTCGACCGGCGCGGCGCCGCAGGAGTTCGTGCAGCGTGCGTCGATAGTCGCCTGGAGCGACGAGGAGCATGTTGAGCGGGCCCGCGACGCCTATCGGCGCAAACGCGGGGTGCTCCTGCCCGTTCTCGAGCGTAGGGGCTGGAGGGTCGCGGCGAGCAGCGCGACCATGTACCTCTGGGTCGAAGTGCCCGGCGACGAGACGTCGGAGGCGTGCGCGGAGCGGCTCCTCCGACACGGCATCGTCGTCGCCCCGGGTGCCTACCTCGGCGAGTCGGGCGAGGGATACATCCGCATCGCCCTTGTCCCGACGCCGGCGGAGTGCGAACGGGCGGCGGCGATCCTGGAGGACGTCTTGTGAAGTCGCTCGCCTCCGGCTCGCTTTCGCGGGGGAAACGGCTGGTTTCCCCCGCGAGCCCCCCTCCGAGCTCCGCCGCTGGCTTCGCCATCGGCGTTTGCGACGGGTTTCACATCGCGCGGTGCGGTGCCGCGCCCGCCATGTCGGTCGCGGCGCCGCAAACCTCCGGGCAGATCGGGGAAGGAGACCAACCATGAGCGCCACAGATGACGTGATCGCCGCCCTCGATCGCGGCGAGATCCGCGTGGCCGAGCGCGCCGGCGACGACTGGGTGGTCAACGAGGCGGCGAAGGCGGCGATTCTCGACTACTTCCGGGAGCGTCGGATGGAGCCGATCGAGCTCGGCCCGTTCGAGTACCACGACAAGATCCCGCTCAAGCACGACTACGCGTCTCTCGGCGTCCGGGTGGTCCCGCCGGCGGTGGCGCGGTACGGCTCGTTCCTCTCGGAAGGTGTGGTGATGATGCCCAGCTACGTGAACATCGGCGCCTGGGTCGGCCCGCGGACGATGATCGACACGTGGGCGACCGTCGGCTCGTGCGCCCAGATCGGCGCCGACGTCCACCTTGCCGGCGGGGTCGGCATCGGCGGCGTGCTCGAGCCCGTGAACGCCCGGCCCGTGATCGTCGAGGACGGCGCCTTCGTCGGGTCCCGGTGCATCCTCACCGAGGGCGTCCGGATCGGCGAAGGGGCCGTGCTCGGTCCGAACGTCTCCCTCACCGCGAGCGTGCCGATCATCGACGTCACCGGCGGGGAGCCGGTCGAGCATCGCGGGTACGTACCGCCGCGCTCGGTCGTCGTCCCGGGTACGAGGCCGAAGGAGTTCCCGGCCGGAACGTACCAGCTGGCGTGCGCGCTGATCATCGGCCGCCGCGACGAGTCGACGGACCTGAAGGTCAGCCTGAACGACGCGCTGCGCGAGTTCGGGATCGGGGGTTAGCGAGCGTCGGCGAGGCGAGCTAGACCTTGGCCGCCGACCAGGTCTGGTCGCCGTTCGTGCAGGCGTAGTTCGTGTCGCCGTGCGTCCAGTTGAGGTCGACCCGGATCGTCCCGGAGGCCTTGCCTCCAGCCACCAGGCCGGTGATCTTGACCTTGCTCGTCGCGGCCTCGCCGTCGACCGTCGTCGGCCCTTCCGCCGTGAACGTGAACGTCCCGTCGCGCGCGACCGGGCCTGACCAGTTGCGCAGGTTCCCGGCGGAGAGGTAGTAGTCCGGCGGGTTGCACGACTGGTTGATCTGGCCCGTCTGAAGGCCGGTGATCCGGGAGCCGTCGGCGGAGACGTCGAAGGAGAAGATCTCGTTGTCCTGCGTGTGGCCGTCGTAGTGGCCGGGCACGGCGGCCGGAGGCGGAGGCGGCGGCGGGGGCGGCGGAGCAGGCTCGGTCCAGTACACGCTGACGCGCGCCGAGCGGCCGACTGGATGCGGGCACCCTTGGGCAACCGTGCCGAGGCGGTCAGCTTGGACTTCACCCCCACGGTCAGACCGTCCGTCCCCGTCGCGGTCAGCCCGACGCGGACGGTTTCCGGGCTGCCGGCGGCGACCGCGACGGCGATGAGCGCTGCGAAGGCAGCGCCGACCAGCGCGCGCGTCATCCGAGCCTCTCCCACGAGAGAGACCGTATTCCGCTACGGACGCGAATCAATGGTCCATCTGGCCTAGTCGACCTGCTCCGCGGGTCCAACCAGCCAGGCGCATCCGTGCTCGAGGCGGACGCGCAGGTCGCCGCCGGGGAACGACACGACCACGTCCCCCTCGCCGTGCGTTGCGGCCGCGACGGCGACGGCGCTCGTCCCGGAGGAGAGCGTCTCACCCACCCCCCGCTCCCACACGCGAGCAGTCACCCGCCCGGGGGCATCGACTCTCGCCACCTGGACGTTCGTGCGTTCGGGGTAGCGCGGATGCGTCTCGAGGAGCGGCCCGATCAGCGGCAGGTCGTCGGGATCGCCGGCGACGACGGCGTGCGGGTTGCCGACCGAGACGGCGACCACGTCCAGACCGGCGACCCGCTCGCGCTCGTAGACCTCCACCGGGCCCAGCTCCTGCTCGATCTCGCCGCCGGCGAGCAGGCGCGCCCGCACCTCTCGCCCGCCGACGCGGATCGTGACCTCGTCCTCGCCCGTCCGCTCGGCGAGCCAGCGTGCCGCGATCCGGGTGCCGTTGCCGGACATCTCGGCGACCGAGCCGTCGGGGTTCCAGATCACGATCTCGGCGTTCGGGCCCTCGGTGGAGACCACCTCGAGGATGCCGTCGGATTCGCCGACTTCCGCACGAACGCGCTCGGCAGTGAGCGGGCCGCCGAGCTCAGCCCGCTCGGCCAGCAGGTACTCGTTGCCCGCTGCGCGCCAACGCGAGAATCTCATCCGCCACCTCGTCGGGGGACCGGTTCGCCGCCACGGTAACGAGGCCGGGGATCCGGCGCATCCACTTGCGCTGGTAGGCGGCGAAGCGGCGTGTGCGTGCGCAGAGCTCCGCCTCGGCTTCGCCGCGCGGAAGCTCGGCGATCTCGCGAAGGCCCATGATCTTCCGGGCGGTCGACGAGAGCGGCCCGTCGAGCGCACGGCGCACCTCGTCCTCCACGCCGGCCTCGAACATCGACCGTGTGCGAGCCTCGATCCTGGCGTCGAGCTCGGCGGCGGCGACGTCGAGGCCGACGACCACGGCCGGACGGCGCAGTTCCGAGCTCCAGAGACGGTCTCCGCGCAGCGAGTGCCCCGCCTCCGCGAGCTCGAGGGCCCGCACCACCCGGCGGCGGTCGTTGGGATGGACGGCAGATGCCGCCTCGGGGTCGACCGCCGCAAGCCGAGCGTGCGCAGCCTGAGCTCCTTCTTCGTCGTAGACCCGCTGCCAGCGGGCTCGTATGTCGGGCTCGGGCGCCGGCGGGACGTCGAGGTCTGCCAGCGCGGCCCTGAAGTAGAGGCCGGTGCCGCCGACGACGATCGGCGTCCGCCCGGCGGCGAGCGCCGCGTCGATCTCCCGGTGGGCGAGCGACTGGTACTCGGCGACCGATGCCTCGTGGTCGAGCTCCCAGATCCCCACGAGGGCCGCGGGCGACTGATTCGTCAGGATCGGGAGCCCGCGGTACAGCTGGGCCGAGTCTGCCGACACGAGCTGCGCGGGGACACGTCTCGCGAGCTCCTCGGCGACCGCGCTCTTGCTCGAGGCCGTCGGACCGAAGATTGCGATGACGCTGACGGCCCCGTCGCTCATCGCAGGCGACGACGGGCGGCTTCGAGCAAGTCCGACGGGAGACCGCCGTCGAGCAGGTAGCGCCGGACGCCGCCGTACTGCTCCTCGATCGCCTCGAGCACTGCCTTCATCGCCTCGGCGGGCGTGGCCGCAATGCGTTCGATGCGCGCCCGTTCCTCGTCGCTCTCGGCAGAGGCGAACCACTCCTCGTGACGTGGGCGGAGGCGTTCGCCGCTGAGCGCGTAGTCCGTGGCGATCTCGTTGATCGGAACGCCCGCGAGCCGGAGCAGGAGGGCGACGACGATTCCGGTGCGGTCCTTGCCGCCGTGGCAGTGGACGACGACCGCACCGTCGGGGGCTCCTGCGACCGCCGCGACTGCGGCCACGAAGCGGCGGCGCGCGCGCTCGAGGAAATGGAGGTAGACGAGCCGCTGCGACTCCGCGTTCGTCGGCGCGGCGGCGGCCAGCCCTTCCACCGTCGCCCAGTCCTCGTCGTCGAGATCTTCGAAGATCGGGACGTCGACGACCTCGATCGCAAGCTCGCGCGGGGGATCGTCGACCGCCTCGAACTGCTGCCGCAGGTCGACGATCCTCGTCACCCCAGCGTCGGCGAGCGTCTGCCAGCCGTCATGTGAAAGGAGGCCGACGCTGTCGGCGCGGATCACCGAGCCAAAGCGGGTCTCCTCGCCGTCCTCGGTCGCCAGGCCGCCGAGGTCGCGGACGTTGAGACAGCCGTCCCAGACAAGATCGCGCGTCGACACTACGCGGCTACGAGGGCGGCCCGCCGGCCGCGGAGCGTCGTCGACGTGGCCCCGGTGATCTCGACCCGGACGAGCTCGCCTGCACTTGCGGAGCCGGTGAAGTTGACGGTCGTGTTCCGCCGGGTCCGGCCGCGGAGAACGGTCGGATCCGTGCGGCTCGGGCCTTCGACGAGCACCTCCTCGACCCGGCCGATTCTTTCGTCGTTTCGAGCGGCGGCGCAACGCTGGACGACGTCGATCAGCCGCTCGATCCGGTCGCCCTTGACGCCTTCGTCGACCTGGTCGGCCATCGTCGCCGCCTCGGTACCGCCGCGCGGCGAATAGACGAACGTGAACGCCCCGTCGAACCCGACCTCCTCGACCGCCTCGAGTGTCTGCCGGAAGTCGTCTTCGGTCTCGCCGGGGAAGCCGACGATCAGGTCGGTGGTCAGGGCGAGATCCGGGATCACGGCGCGCATGTCGTCGACGAGCCGCAGGAACCGTTCTCGCGAGTAGGTGCGCCGCATCCGCTTGAGGACGCGCGTCGAGCCCGACTGGAGCGGCAGGTGCGCGTGCTCGCAGACCGCGGCGCAGTCGGCCATCGCCTCGATCAGGTCGGGCCGGAAATCCTTCGGGTGCGGACTGGTGAATCGGATGCGCTCGATCCCGTCCACCGCGTCGCAGGCGCGCAGCAGCTCAGCGAAGCTGGTCCCGACGTCGCGGCCGTACGAGTTCACGTTCTGGCCGAGCAGCGTGAGCTCCTTGACGCCCTCGGTCGCGAGCCGCGTCACCTCGGCCAGGATCTCGCCCGGCCGCCGGCTGACCTCGCGGCCCCGCACCTTGGGGACGATGCAGTACGAGCACACGGAGTTGCAGCCCATCGAGATCTGCACCCACGCCTGGAAGCGGCGGTCCCGGTGCAGCGGCAGCGTCGCCGCGAAGCGACGCTCCCCGCCCGTGCCGAACGCCGCACGGTCGACTCCGATCCCCCCGGCGCCGAGCCACTCGCCCAGATGCCGGATCGAGCCCGGACCGAAGGCGACGTCCACGAACGGGTACCGCTCGAAGATGCGCTCGCGCTGCGCCTCGGCGTAGCAGCCGCCGACGGCGATCACCCGCTCAGGGTCCCGGTCCTTCAGCGCTCTCGCCTGCGCGAGGTGCGCGGCCAGGCGCTGGTCGGGCTTCTCCCGGATCGTGCAGGTGTTGAAGACGAGGACGTCCGCCTGGTCTTGCGAGACCGCCTCCCCGAGCCCGAGGTCCTCGAGCAGGCCCTTGATCCGCTCGGAGTCGTGGGCGTTCATCTGGCAGCCGAAGGTGGTGACGAAGTACCGCTTCACGGCCGACAGGGTACCGGGCGACGGCTGCGGTTCCGGCCCGGAATCGACACAGACACGTGACAAATTCGTCGATACGATCGCAGCGGGTGGTGGGCCGGGGTGCCCCAACGCAGGAGTCGCATGCCTACGCGCGGGCGGCGGCCCGGGAGTGGGTCGACGGTTGGACACGCGGCTGGGAGCAGGCCGACCCGGAGCCGATCGCCGCCCTCTACGCCGCGGACGCCGTCTTCCGGTCGCATGCGTTCCGCGAGCCCGAGGTGAGCGCCCGCGACTACGCGCTGCGCGCCTTCGCCGAGGAGGATCTCGTCGAGTGCCGGTTCGGCGAGCCGATCGTCGACGGCGACCGCGCGGCGGTCGAGTACTGGGCGATCGTGCGGTCGGGTCGCGGCGAGGAGACGCTCGCCGGGATCGCGGTGATCCGCTTCGGGCCAGACGGGCTTGTGGTCGACCACCGGGACTACTGGTCGATCGAGGCAGGCCGCACAGCACCCCGCTTCTGACCGCGTTACTTCGCGTACTCGATCGCCCGGGACTCGCGGATCACCGTGACCTTGATCTGCCCCGGGTACTCCAGGTGTTCCTCGATCTCGCGCGCGATCTCGTGTGAGAGCAGCACCGCCTGGTCGTCGTCGATCTCCTCCGGCTTCACGATCACGCGCACCTCGCGGCCGGCGTGGAGCGCGTACACCTTGTCGACGCCCTTCATCTGGCCGGCCAGCTCCTCGAGTGACTCGAGCCGCTTGATGTAGCCCTCCAGGCTCTCGCCGCGTGCCCCGGGCCTCGACGCCGAGATGGCGTCCGCGGCGATCAGAAGGACTGCCTCGACCGTCTGCGGCTGTACTTCGTAGTGGTGCGCCTCGATCGCGTGGACGACGCCCTGCGATTCGCCGTACCGTCGGGCGTACTGCGCCGAGATCAAGGCGTGCGAGCCCTCCACTTCGTGCGTGAGCGCCTTCCCCAGGTCGTGGAGCAGCGCCGCGCGCTTCGCCGTCTTCACGCTGGCGTCGAGCTCGCTGGCCATGATTCCGGCCAGCTGGACGACCTCGAGCGTGTGCTTGAGGACGTTCTGCCCGTAGCTCGTCCGGTAGCGCAGCCGGCCGAGGATCTTGACGATCTCCTCCGGAAAGTCACCGCAGTTGGCCTCGAACACCGCCTGCTCCCCGGCCTGGCGGATGTGGTCGTCCAGCTCCGCCTTCGACTGGTAGTACATCTCCTCGATCCGGGCCGGGTGGATCCGGCCGTCCTCGATCAGCTTCGTCAGCGTGATCTTCGCGACCTCCCGCCGGATGCCGTCGAACGACGACAGCACCACTGCTCCCGGCGTGTCGTCGATGATGATGTCGACCCCGGTCAGATGCTCGAGGGCCCTGATGTTCCGGCCCTCCCGGCCGATGATCCTGCCCTTCATGTCGTCGGAGGGCAGCTCGACCAGGGAGACGGTGGTCTCGGCCGCGTGGCTCGCCGCAACCCGCTGGAGCGCGTCGGCGACGAGGTTGCGGGCGCGCCGGCGGGCCTCGGACTGCGCCTCCTCTTCCATCTGGCGGACCCGGCGGGCGAGCTCGTGGCGGACGAGCTCCTCTGAGCGGCCGAGCACCTCGGCGCGCGCCTCGTTGACCGTCATCCCCGAGAGGCGCTCGAGCTCGGCGAGCTCCTCCTCCTTGGCCGCCTTGAGCTCCTCCTGCAGCTGGCGCGCATGCACCTCGCGGTCGGCGATTCCCTGCTCCCGACGGTCGAGCTCGACGATCCGCCGTTCGAGCTCACCCTCCTTCGTGGCCAGCCGCTCCTGCATCCGTAGCGACTCCGCCTGACGCGCGTTGACGTCACGCTCGAGCTCCTGCCGGAGCCGCACGGATTCCTCCTTCGCCTCCAGCTGCGCCTCGCGGCGAAGCGCTTCGGCCTCGCGGCGCGCCTCCTGCAGCAACAACTGGCGCTGGCGTCTTGCGGCTGCAAGCCTGGATCCTCCGCTCAACACGAGGGCGCCGACCGCAAGCAGGGCGCCGGCGACGAGGCCGATGAGGATGCCGATGACGATCGCCATGCCGCTCCTGGGTCGACGGTCCCACGGCGAGCGCCGTAGGGCCTCATCCGCCGCCGGGCCGGCGCGGACGCATCCCGCGAATCGAAGCGCACGAACGGCGACCGCCAGGGTCGCTCGGGACTCGCCTTAGGTCGTGATCCTCCGGAAAGCCGTCGTCGTGTGCATGGTCACTTCGGTCGGTTCAGTGGTTCTGCGTTTCGGTTCGATTCGGAAAAGCGTCGTATGCAGGCAAAACGTCAGATGAAGCTCTCCTATCCTACTCCTTCCAGCCGCCGGCGTGCAACGCCGCCGCAAGGCGCTCGAGCGTCTCCTCCGAGAACCCGCGCCGGGCGAGCCGGCGCAGGCAGCGTTCGGCGTCTCCGGTGCCGGCCGCTGCGCGGTCGGCGCGCTCGTCTTCGGGCTCGAGGGCGGCGACGCTCGCCGCGGCCGTCTCGGCGTCGACACCCTGGGCTTCCAGGTCTGCCCTGATCCAGTCGTCGCCGTAGCCCCGCTCGGCGAGCACGACGGCCCGGTCGCGGGCAAACCGCAAGTCGTCGACATACCCGATCCGCTCGAGCGTGTCGAGCGCGTCGGTCTGGGCCTGCTCCGACAACCCTGTGCGGCCGAGCTTCGCCCGCAGACCGGCTGCGGAGTGGTCCCGGCGCGCCAGCGCCCGGACGGCGCGGTCGATCGCGACGTCGCGCTCGTCCGCCGCCCCACCGGCCATGTGCGCTACGCCTCGATCGGCTCCTCGACCGTCCCGCCCGGCACGGTCGTTTCGGCCTGTTGAGCACCGTTGCCTGCAACCGCTGTGGCCGCGGCCTTCTTCTTCGCCGCCGCCTCCTGATCGCCGCGGTCGGCAAGCGGCAGGAGCCGCGCGGAGGCGATCTGGTCGTCTCCGAGCTGCGCCTGGATCCGGACGAGGACGGTCTGCGTGACGTCGGGATGCTCGCGGAGGAACGCGGTCGCGTTCTGGCGGCCCTGGCCGAGCCGCTCGTCCTCGAAGCTGAAGTACGACCCCGACTTCTGGACGATCTTCCGCTCGAGCGCGGCGTCGAGCACGGTGCCCTCCCAGGAGATTCCCTGGCCGTAGAGGATGTCGAACTCGGCCTGCTTGAACGGCGGCGCGACCTTGTTCTTCGCCACCTTCACGCGCACCCGGTTGCCGATCGCCTCGACCCCCTCCTTCAGCGTCTCGATCCGGCGGATGTCGAGGCGCACCGAGGAGTAGAACTTCAGCGCCCGGCCGCCCGGCGTCGTCTCCGGATTGCCGAACATCACGCCGATCTTCTCGCGGAGCTGGTTCGTGAAGATGCAGATCGTGTCGGTGCGGTTGAGGGTGCCGGCGAGCTTGCGCATCGCCTGGCTCATCATCCGCGCCTGGAGGCCGACGTGGCTGTCGCCCATCTCGCCTTCGAGCTCCGCCTTCGGAGTCAACGCGGCGACGGAGTCGATCGCGACGATGTCGAGGGCTCCGCTCCTGATCAGGAGCTCGGTGATCTCGAGCGCCTGCTCGCCCGTGTCCGGCTGGGAGACGAGCAGCTCGTCGATGTTGACGCCGATCCGCTTGGCGTAGCTCGGATCCATCGCGTGCTCGGCGTCGATGAAGGCGCAGATGCCGCCTCGACGCTGCGCCTCGGCGATCACGTGGTACACGAGCGTCGTCTTCCCGGAGGACTCCGGGCCGAAGATCTCGACGATCCGCCCGCGCGGCAGCCCGCCGATCCCGAGCGCGAGGTCGAGCGCGAGCGAGCCGGTGGAGACAGCGCCGACCGAGACCTGCGGCCGGTCGCTCATCCGCATGACCGAGCCCTTGCCGAATGCGCGCTCGATCTGCCCGAGCGCCGCGTCGAGTGCTTGCTCGCGATCCACGATCAGCCTCCTAACCCAACCGAATGTAGGACAACGTACTCCGCGCCCGTTCGGCGGAGCACGGAATGGTAGACAGCGGCACCGGACGGACCGACGGGCCCGAGGCCGGGCAGCGGCGGGGCGAGCCGCGGCCGCTCGCGGAACCGGACGACCGTGAGGTGCGGCAGCCATGGGCGCCGCTCCGGCTCGTAGACGCCCAGCCTCTGGAGCCGGCCGTGGAGGTCACGCGCCAGCCCTGCCGCGGCACCGCCCTCGTCGTCGAAGACGAGCATCCCGACGCTGCGCGTCTCGCGGTACCGACGTTCGCGAAGCACGATCGGCCGCGCACCGGCTGCGGCTGCCTCGAGCTCGACCCGGGTCGGCTCGACCTCGTCGGAAGGCCGCGATCCCAGAAAGGCCAGCGTGACATGGAGGTTGTCACGGCCGATGGGTCGATAGCCACCGGCTGGAAGACGCGCCTGCCAGCCGACGAGGCGGTCGAGCACGTCGTCGGGCAGCGTGAGGGCGCAGAAGAGCCGGATCGAGTCATCGCCCTCGACGGTACCAGCGGCATTCACGCGCGAATGTCACGCTCCTGTGTCAAGAGACGCCGCACCAGATGCAGGGCCGCGACGGTCGCGCGCGCGCGGATCGTGTCGCGGTCGGACGGGAAGCTGAACTCGATCCCGTGCCCTCCGTCCGGCGTCTCGGCGTGGAGGTAGACCAGCCCCACCGGCTTGTCGGGCGTCCCGCCGTCCGGGCCGGCGATCCCCGTCACGGACACCCCGACGTCGACTCCGAGCCGCGCCCGTATGCCCGCCGCCATCGCCGCCGCCGACTCCGGCGAGACGGCGCCGTGCTCGGCGAGCAGCGCGGCCGGCACCCCGAGCTCCGCCTCCTTGACCTCGTTCGCGTAGGCGACGACGGCACCTGCGAACACGTCGCTCGAGCCGGGCACAGAGGTCAGCCGTGCAGCGACGAGCCCGCCGGTGCACGACTCCGCCGTCCCGAGCGACCAGCCGCGCGCGCGGCAGAGGTCGAGCACCAGGGCCTCGACCGGGCGCTCGTCGCGCGCGAACAGATACCTGGCGAGGGGCTCGGCCAGCGCGCGCTCGAGCGCGTCGGCCCGCTCGTCTGCGCCGGGCTCGACCAGAAGGTCGACGTGGATCTCGAACTCGCGCGCGCAGATCGTCGCCTCCACTCCGTCTCCGTCGCCGCCGGCGTCGGCCAGCGCCTTCGCGACCGCGGACTCGCTGGCGCCGTAGAAGCGAAGGACGCGACGTCCCGGCCGCCGCGCCTGCTCGAGGATGCGCCGAACGGGTGCGGTCTCGATTGCTCTCGGCCAGAGGCGGCGGAGCTCCGTCGGGGGGCCGGGCAGCACGACCACCGCCCCGCCGCCGTTCTCGAGCACCATCCCGGGCGCCGTTCCCGCCAGGCCGAGGGAGACCGCACCCGCCGGCAGCGTCGCCTGCTTGCGGACGCCGGCCTCGAAGTCGGCGTACGGCCGGCGGAGCCGCGCGGCGATCGAGCGCGAGATCCCGCCGATCTCCTCCTGCAGCCCCTCGTCGAGCACGAGGGCGCGTCCCGCCGCCTTCGCGACCACCGCCACGGTGCGGTCGTCGTGCGTCGGCCCGAGACCGCCGGAGACGAGGCAGAGATCCGCGGCCATCGCCTCCGAAAGCACCGCCTCTAGCTCCGCGGGCCCGTCGCCGACGATCGTGATCCGGGCCGGCTCCAGCCCCAGCTCGAGCGCCTGCGCGGCCAGGAACGGGCCGTTCAGGTCGCTGCGTTCGCCTCGGACCAGCTCGCTGCCCGTGACGACGATCGCGGCCCGCGGCCTTCGCGTGGGGGAACCCATGGTTCCCCCACGGACCCCCTCCTTCGGCTCGCGTGCCGCATCGCCCGTGAGCTCCGGCGAGAGCGCGGTCTCGCCTCCGCGCGCAAACGGCTGCTTCTCCGTCAACGCAGAAGACGGCTCACGGCCCGGCGCGTGAGTCGCATCTAGGTGCCGGGCCCGGCAGGGACGATGTCACCCGACGTGACGATCAGGCTGCGCGGCCTCGACTCGCCGACCAGCACGGCGCGCCCGTTCAGGCGCATCCGCACGTTCTCGGGCGAGCCGATGTAGACCCAGAGCCGCTTGCCGGTGCCGAACACCTGTCGGCTGCCCGCGGTCAGCGTCCCGTTCCAGACCTGTCGGCCGCTCTCGGACCCTGACCGGACGATCAGCAGGCTGTTGCCGCCGACGGCACGGATCAGCAGGCCGGACGGCCGCTTGGCCGGCGCCTGCGTCGTGGCCGTGCTCAGCGGGAGGTTCTGGTGCGAGTTGCCGCCGAAGCGCCAGGCGGCGATCACGAGTGCGGTGACGAGCGCGATCCCCAGCAGGGTCAGCCAGACCAGCTTCGCCTCGAGGCGGCGCCGCCTGCGGACGTGCGGGCGACGTACGCTTGCCGAGCTGCGAACGCGCCGTTCCAGCACCTCGTCTCCCGACCCGTAGCGGACGTTGTACTCGTCCACGTACAGCTGGCCGTCGAGGCCGAGGTAGTCCGCGTAGGTGCGCAGGAACCCCTTGACGTAGGTCGCCGATGGGAGCGTCTCGAACGCCTCGTCCTCGAGCGCACGCAGGTACTTGGCGCGGATCTTTGTCCCCTGCTCGAGCTCGGGGAAGTCGAGGCCCTTGCGCGTACGCGCCTCGCGGAGGCTGTTCCCGATCTCGAACATGTCGGTCGATTGTAGGCGGTATCGCGGCCGGTCGGACTACTCGGCGAAGAGAGACAGGAGGCCCCAGAAACCGAGCGCGAGCGCGGCCGTCCCGGCGACGAGCAGGCCGACGATCCCGAGGATCCGGCCGGCGCCCGCAGCGCCGCCGCCGCCCGCGCGGCCGAGGCTGATCTGAAGGCGGTCCTGCGCGCGGCGGGCGAGAACGATCGCCGCCCAGCCGAGCAGCGCCGCGACCACGACCGAGCCGGACGAGTCGACGAGCGTCACCCGCTCGGACTCGCGCGCGAGGAGCGTCCCGGCCGGGACGGCGGCGATCGACGCGATCCCGCAGACGAGCGACCACCAGGCGCGCGGGTTCCCGCGCGCGAGGCTACTGCTTGATGTATGGCCGTCCAACGGAGGCTGGCGGGATCGATCTGCCGATCACGCCGATGACCGCGATCAGCGTGATCACGTACGGCAGCGCCTGGACGAGCACGTTGTACTCGTAGCCGTAGCTCTGCACGCGGTAGGCAAGTCCGCCGAAGAAGCCGAACAGGAGCGCGAAGGCGAAGGCGCCGCCGGGGCGCCAGTTCCCGGCGATCAGCGCGGCCAGCCCGATGAACCCCCGGCCGTTGGTCATGTTCTCGGTGAACGAGTGGACGTAGCCGATCGAGAGGTACGCGCCGCCCAGCGACGCGATGATGCCGGAGAGGATCACTGCGCCGTACCGCGTCCTGTAGACGTCGATCCCGACCGTGTCGGCGGCGCGCGGGTGCTCGCCGACCGAGCGGAGGCGGAGGCCGATGGAGGTCCGGAACAGGACGAAGTACGAGAGCACGATCACGCCGAACAGGATCCAGATCATCAGGTTCAGGTGGCCGAAGGCCTCGTACCAGAAGCTGTTCCGCCCGGCATTCTTCGGCGGGATGTGGTTCAGGAAGTGAAGCTTCACGTCCGGAATGTCGGGGATGCCGGTGCCGGGCGTCCCGTTCAGCCCGTAGATCTGGATGAAGAAGTAGCCCGTGACGCCGAGAGCGAGGAAGTTGATCGCCGTCCCGCCGACGATCTGGTCGGAGCGCATGTGGACGGAGAAGAAGGCGTGGATCAGGCCGAGCGCCGCTCCCGAGATGGCCGCGGTGAGCAGCCCCAGCTCCCACGAGTTCAGCTTGTCGGCGCCGAGGATGCCGAAGAACGCCCCGGAGAGCATCATCCCCTCGAGGCCGATGTTCACGACCCCGCTCCGCTCCGAGAACATGCCCCCGATCGCCGCGAACGCCAGTGGCGTGGCGAAGATGAACATGTTGTTGACGAGCGCGCCCCAGTCGATGATCCCGGGGGAGTTCGTCACATAGGCGCCGTCGAGGTGCGCGACGCTCGACCGCGTCGCACCGTAGGCGAGCAGCGCGCAGATGCCGGCCGCCGCGACGACGCCCCACCCGAGCTTTCGCTCTCCCCGCGCGGCCGCCCAGGCGCCGCCGAGGGCGGCGACCGCCTCGAAGACGAACGGGACGACGGGCGAGCGGAGCTCGACCGGCGGGAGCGCGAGCCACAGGCCGAACGCGGCCAGGCCGGCGGACGCCCAGCCGACATACTTCGCGGTCACCTCGGAGCGGATCGCTCCCTGAACCGCCGGCGACAGCGCGCTCACGAGGTCACCGTTCCCGGTTGAGGCGCCGCGGCAGGCGCGCGGCGGACCTTCTTCCGCAGCTTCCAGATCCAGAGGAAGAACAGGTCGGCGCCGACGAAGAGGAGCACCAGCCCCTGGATGATCAGGGTCAGGTTCCCGGCGAGCTCGGGCCGGATCACGTCCTGGATCGCGGGGTTCCGGGTCGAGGTGCCCTGGAGCAGCGCCCCGAAGAGAAGCGCGGCGAGCGGAACGCCGATCGGCGAGTTGCGCCCGAGCAGGGCGACGGCGATCCCGATGAAGCCGACCGTCGATACCTGGACGTCGAGCACCCCGAGCCGGAACTGCCAGCCGAGGATGTCCATCGCCCCGGCGAGCCCCGCGAAGGTGCCGGAGATCGCCATCGCGGACACGTAGCTTCGCTTGACGTTCACCCCGCCGTACCGGGCCGCCTCCGGGTTGAAGCCCGTCGCGCGCACCTCGTAGCCGAGCGTCGTCCGGCTGAGCACGAGCCAGTAGACGAGCGGCGCCCCGAGGGCGATGAAGAACCCGACGTGCAGCCCCTGGAGCACGGGGTCGCCCCAGAAGACCGGCAGGTGCGCCTTCTCGGCGATGTCGTTGGAGACCGGCACGGACTTGTCGGTCGAGTTCTGGAGCTGGCCGCCCTGGCCGACGAGGGCCTGAATGACCCAGATCGCGATCCAGTTCAGCATGATCGTCGAGATCACCTCGTGCACCCCGACGGTCGCCTTCAGGAAGCCCGCGATCGCCGCCCACACGGCGCCCGCAAGCGCCGCGAGCACGACCGCGAGGAAGATGTGGAGGCCCGAGGCCATGTTCACCCACGACGATCCGACCCAGACGCTGACGAACGCGCCGACGAGGTACTGGCCCTGGCCGCCGATGTTGAAGAGACCGCACTTGAAGGCGAACGACACCGCGAACCCGGTCAGGATCAGCGCGGTCGTGAGGAGCAACGTCTGCTGGAGGTTGAACGCTGCCTCTGTGCGCGAGTCGCCCGTCACCCACGGGAAGAGCCAGTCCAGGCCGGTGCCCTCGAAGATCCCCTTGAAGGCCTTGAACGGGTTGTGCCCCGTTGCGGCGATGACGACCATTGCCACCGCGAACGCGAAGACGGTGGTGACGATCGGCATGACGACCCCACCCGCACGCTGCATGACGGCCATCCGAGCCGCGACGCTGGGCGCATAGCCGCCGGGCTCCCCTCCCGGCGTCTCGAGCAGCTGCTCCTCCTGCGCCTCGAGACGCTGCTCCTCGCGCGGATCGAACGGGCCTTCGCTCATACGTCAGCGCTCGTGCGGTGAACGTGGCCGCGACCGACATGGCGGGCGCGGCTCGCCGCGGCCGGCTGCGAGACGAAGCCGCGAACGCCGCCGGCGAAGCCGGCGGCGGAGCTCGGAAGGGGGGTCACGGGGGAAACCCGTTTCCCCCGTGGAGGGCAGGCTCCTTGCGGCGCCCGCCCGTCATCGCGATCCCGAGCTCCTCCTCGCTCACGTCGGGACCGTACTCACCAACGATCTCGCCCTCGAAGATGACGAGGATCCGGTCGGACAGGGAGAGCACCTCGTCCAGCTCGAGCGAGACCAGCAGCACCCCGCGGCCCGCGTCGCGCTCGGCGACCAGCCGCCGGTGCACGTACTCGATCGCCCCGACGTCGAGCCCGCGCGTCGGCTGTGCCGCGATCAGAACCTTCGGGTTCCGCGCGACCTCGCGGGCGACGACGACCTTCTGCTGGTTGCCGCCGGAAAGCGCACCGGCCGGCGTTCTCGCCCCGCCGCCGCGGACGTCGAAGTCCTTGATCAGCTGCGTCGCGCGGGCGACCAGGCGCTGCGGGTACAGCCACCCCCACTTCGCCGCCGGCGCGTCGTTGTAGTCGTGGAGCGCGATGTTCTCGGCGATCGAGAACTCGAGCACGAGTCCCCGGCGCTGGCGGTCCTCCGGGATGTGACCGAGCCCGAGGTCGAGCATGTCCCGGGCGGAGCCGTGGCGCTCGGCTGCCTTGCCTGCGACCGTGATCCGCCCCCTGCTCGGCGGCAACAGGCCCGTGAGCGCGTCGATCATCTCCGTCTGGCCGTTCCCGTCCACGCCGGCGATCCCGACGATCTCGTTCGCGCGGACGTCGAAGGAGATGCCGCGGACCTTCTCGAGCCCACGCGCGTCGAAGACCTGGAGGTCCTCGACGGACAGGAGGACGTCGCCGGGCGTCGTGGGGGGCTTGTCGACGCGCAGGAGCACCTCGCGCCCGACCATCGCCCGAGCCAGGCTCTCCTCCGTCGCGCCCTCCTTCGGGACGGTGTCGATCCGCTTGCCCCGTCGCAGGACGGTGATCCGGTCGGCGACCTCGAGCACCTCGTGGAGCTTGTGGCTGATGAAGATGATCGACTTCCCCTGAGTCTTCAGCTCGGCGATGATCGCGAACAGCTCCCTTGCCTCCTGCGGGGTCAGCACGGCGGTCGGCTCGTCGAGGACCAGGATCTCCGCCCCGCGGTAGAGCGCCTTCAGGATCTCGACGCGCTGCTGCTGGGCGACCGTGATGTTCTGGATACGGGCGTCGGCGTCGACCGCGAGCGAGTAGCGGTCGGAGAGCTCGCGGACGCGCCTCCTCGCCTCGGCGAAGTCGAGCATCACGCCTCCGTAGGTCGGCTCCTCGGCAAGGACGATGTTCTCGGCCACCGTCATCACCGGGATCAGCATGAAGTGCTGGTGCACCATCCCGATCCCGCTCTCGATCGCGTCCTTCGCCGACGAGAACGAGGCCTGCTTCCCGTTCAGCAGGATCTCGCCCGCATCCGGGTGGTAGAGCCCGTAGAGGATGTTCATCAGCGTCGACTTGCCCGCCCCGTTCTCGCCCAGCAGGGCGTGAACTTCGCTGCCGAGGACGTCGAGGTCGACGTGGTCGTTGGCGAGGACGCCGGGGAACTGCTTCGTGATCCCGCGGAGCTCGAGTACGGGGGGCTCGGTCACGACGTCGGCGATTCTCTCACGCGGAAGGCGGGCCTTGCGGCCCGCCTTCACGCGCAACGTTCAGGCGTCCGTCTAGAAGGACGACGGAACCTTGATCTTCCCGGCGATGATCTGCTCCTGGAGGGACTTGATCCGCGCCTTGTAGGCAGCCGGAACCTTCGGGCTGATCTTGCCGACCGCGACGCCGCCGTTCTTCAGATCGAAGACGAAGTCGTGGCCGGGGACGAGCGTGCCGTCCTTGACCGCCTGGACGAAGCGGAACACGCCGAGGTCGACGCGCTTGACGGCGCTCGTCAGGATGTGCGGACCGAGGTACGCCTGGTCGACGTCGACGCCGTCACCCCAGACGCCGGCCTCCTTCGCCGCCGCCAGAGCACCGAAGCCGCAGGGGCCTGCGACTGCAAAGACGACCTTCGCACCGGCCTGGATCTGGTTCTCCGCGACCGCCTTGCACTTGTCCTGGGCGATGAAGTCCTGCGAGTAGCCGACGAGGACCTTGATGCCCGGGACGCACTTCGCGGCACCGGCCTTGTAGCCGGCGATGAACGAGTCGACCGGCGGGATCTTGACGCCGCCCGTCGCGCTGATCGTGTTCCCGCCGCCCTTCTTCGCCATCAGGGCGGAGAGGCAGCCGACGAGGTAGCTCTGCTGCTCGGACTTGAAGGTGATGCCCGTGATGTTCTTCACGAGCAGCTTGCCCTTCTTGTCCGAGAACGGGGCTGCCTCGACCGGGTAGTCCGTGATCGCAAACTGCGTGTTCGGGAACTTCTTCGCGACCGTCGCCTCGGCGTTGGCGAGCAGGAAGCCCGCCGCCACGACCGCGTCGTAGTGCTGCCGCGCGAGCGAGGCGAGATTCGGGACGTAGTCGTTGGCCGAGTGCGACTCGATCGCGCTGGTCTGAATGCCGAGCTTCGCCTTCGCCAGCTTCAGCCCGGTGAGCTGATTCTGGTTGAAGCCCTTGTCGTTGAAGCGGCCGACGTCGCTGACGAGACCGGCCCTGAACGTCACCTTGGACGCCGCGCCGCCGGTCCCGGCCAGCAGTGCGACGGCAAGAATGATCGCCGGCACGACGAGCGCAACCGGCAGGAAGCGTTTCTTGGTCACCCAATTCCTCCCTCGATGCAAGTGTTCACCACAGTCCCCCAGGCGGGGACGCCTGATCCTACCCCCTCAGAACCTGGGGTCAACAACTAAGACGTATCGGTTTCGAGTTGGATAGCGCGGCACGGCCTGCCGGGCGCATGGGCACGAGCCGCGCGTCTTAACCGTGCCAGGCACGGTTGAGACGAACCTCGAAAAGTCCCCTCCGAGCAGGGACTTTACAGTGCCTGGCACCGTTAGGACGCTCGGGCCCGCGCGGCCGCCACGAGCGCGTCCGCGGCGGTTCGGATCCGCTCGAGCTCCGCGGGGGTCGCGCGGGCGATTCGCTCGTCCACGAGCCGCTCGCAGCGCTCGAGCACCGCCGGCCACGACTCCGGATCCTCGCCGCGCACCTCCAGGAGCCTCCGCAGCCACCGCCGCCCGTACTCGGCATGCAGCGTCTCGTCGGCCCAGTCGAACTCCATGTCGGTCTCGCTGGTCGCGTCGCCCATCTCGTGGAACGCCTGCGCGCGCTCCCGTTTGCGGCCGATGTTCTTCGTCTCGAAGTAACCGAGCATCCCGAGCCGGTACAGCGCGTCCTGCCCGGCACAGGCCTCGTAGATGTAGCCGCCGAGCGGGATCTGGGCGAGCTCGAACCCCCAGCGGGCGAGCCGCTCCTTGCCCATCAGCATGTGCCGGCTCTCGTCGTAGAGCCAGCGGGCGGCGTCCCTCGTGAACTCCCAGCCCAGCTCGGGCGAGAGGTCGTGGAGGATGACGCCTGCGGTCTCGACCGCCCACACCTCGTTCAGGTGGCTCACCGCCGAGCGCAGCTGGAGCGCGACGCCCTCTCCGTAAGGGTAGGACGGATCGAGGACGTCGGGCCAGTAGAAGCTCGACGCGAAGTAGCGAGCATCCCGGGCCGGGTCGCCGTCCTCGAGCTCGACGGCGGCGAGCCCCTCGATCTGCCGCACCTTGTCCCTGAGGGCGGCTTCGCCGATCCGGATCGAGGGGCCGTCGGCGAGCTCGTCGGCGTCCTCGAGGTAGGCGACGTACTCGTCGTGAAGTGCCGCAACCACGCTCCGCAACTCGTCCGGCGCCGCCACGGCCAGCCCCTCCGCCTGCTCGTCGAGAAAGCGCACCGGGTAGCGCAGCTCGAAGACACGTTCACGCAGGGCGTCGGCCGCAAGTGCGGACTCCCAGGCCGTTCGCGCCAGCTCGGCCTTGTGCTCCAGCGGCGCGACCCGTGGGACCCACCCGCCGCAGGCCAGCACGACCGCCTGCTCGCGGTAGAAGAGGCGCGTCAGCGCCTGTGCGGTGTCCAGGCGGACCCGCAGAGCGCGGGTTGACGGCAGACGGCTTACCGCAACACCTCGAGCATCAGTTCGAAGAAGCCGTCAGTGTCGTAGTCGGTGACGACCGTGGCGTTCGGCTCGCGGTCGACCCGACCGAGGGTGTCGATCAGGTTCCAGCCGCGGGTCAACTCTCCGGCGGTCTCGACGTCCACGACCGCCTCCTCCGTCGCGAGGACGAGCGCGGGCTCGGCGATCGCCGCGCAGACCATCGAGTCCGGATGGGTCGAGCCGCCGAGGTGGTTGACCTTGTCGTCGAACTCGCGGGCCTTCCGGTTTACCCGGCCGAAGAAATCCGCGAGCGGCGTTCCGAGCGCCGCGATCGTCGCCAGCTTCCGGTCGTCGAACACGCCGTGCGTGCGCGTGAGCGACCAGGTGAAGAGGGTGAGCGGGAAGCCCGCGTTGAGGACGATCTTGGCCGCCTCCGGGTCGACGTAGAAGTTGTACTCCGCGGCCGGCGTGATGTTGCCGACGCCGCCGCCCATCACGTAGAGGTGCGCCACCTTTTGCGCGATCGAGGGGTCGCGCGTGACCGCCACCGCCAGGTTCGTGAGCGGAGCCTGCGCGAGGATCGTCAGCTCGCCCGGGCTCTCATCGACGCGGCGGACCAGCTCGTCGACCGCGTGCTCCGCCTCCGGGCGCTGTGTCGCCCGGGGAAAGAACGAATCGCCCATCCCGTCCTGGCCGTGGACGTACTCGGCTCCCACCCACTCCGCGACCAGCGGCTCCCGGCAACCTGCATACACGGGCACGTCGCTGCCATGGCCGGCAGTCTCGACGGTGTAGAGCGCGTTCTCGACCTCCTGGTCGAACGCGACGTTGCCGCAGCAGACGGTGATCGCCTCGAGCGCGACGGCCGGGTGGCGGAGCGCGATCAGCAGCGAAAAGACGTCGTCGCCGGCGGTGTCTGTGTCGACGATCAGCCGGCTCATACGGTGACCGCGAGCCGCTCCTCGAGCTGCGCACGTGTCGGCAGACCCGGAATCACTCCCTCGTGCTCGACCATGTGCGCACCCGCTGCGCAGCCACACCGCACAGCGTCGGCATCGGAGGCGCCCTCGGCCAGCGCGACCGCGAACGCGGCGCAGAACGCATCTCCGGCCCCGGTCGAGTCGACTGCGCGGGCCGGGAACGCCGGAACCTGGTCGCCTCGCAACCGCGCTCCCTGCTCCCCGAGGGTGACGACGAGCGTTCCGTCCGCTCCCTCGACCGCGAATGCCTCGCTCTCGTTCGGGGTCAGGTAGTCGGCTGCGGGAGCGATCGCGGCGGGCGGAGCCGGCGCCGGGTTGAGGACGGTGCGGACGCCTGCCGCACGGCCGACCTCGAGCGCGTGGAGGGCGGTCTCGACCGGGATCTCGAGCTGCACGAGGAGCACGTCCGCGGCCGTGATCTGCGGCGAGAACTCGTCGACGTGTCCCGGCGTGAGTGCGCTCAACGCGCCCGGAACGATCACGATCCGGTTGTCCCCGCTCGCCTCCACCACGATCGCGGCCGTCATGGTCGGCAACTGCGTGCGGATCACGCCCGCCGCGTCCACCCCTTCCTCCGCCCACAGCTCGAACGCTCCGTCGCCGAAGCTGTCCTCGCCTACCGCGGTCAGGAGCGCGACCTCGGCGCCCAGCCGCGCGGCGCCCACCGCCTGGTTCGAGCCCTTCCCGCCGTGGTCGGTGCGGAAGAGCGAGCCGATCAGCGTCTCCCCGCGGTCGGGCGCGCGGTCGACTCCGAAGGTAAGCCCGACGCCGTAGCTGCCGACGACCGCGATGCGAGTCACATGTCGATCTTATGAGGCCAGCGTCTCGCTCTCGCCGACGAGCACCCGCCGCGGCTTCGAGCCCTCGTACGGCGAGATGATCCCGCGCCGCTCGAGCATGTCGATCAGCCTGCCCGCCCGGGTGTAGCCGACCCGCAGCCTGCGCTGGAGGAGCGAGACCGACGCGGTCTGCGCCTGGACGACGACCTCGATCGCTCGCTCGAGCAGCGGGTCCTCGTCCGGGTCGAAGTCCCCGTCCTCGTCCTCGCCTTCCGGCACGTCGCGCTCCGGGGCCTCGAGCATCGACTCGTCGAGCTCCTGCTCGCGCTGTGCCCGGCACTGCTCGACGACCAGCGCGACCTCCTCCTCGCTCACGTAGGCGCCCTGGACACGCTGGAGCCTCGAGGTGCCGAGCGGCTTGAACAGCATGTCGCCCTGGCCGAGCAGGCTCTCCGCCCCGGCCTGGTCGAGGATCACCCGGGAGTCGGTCTGGCTGGAGACCGCGAACGCGATCCGCGAGGGGACGTTCGCCTTGATCATGCCCGTGATCACGTCCACCGACGGACGCTGTGTCGCGAGGACGAGATGGATGCCGACCGCGCGCGACTTCTGCGCCAGCCGGATGACTGCGTCCTCCACCTCCTGCGGCGAGATCATCATCAGGTCGGCGAGCTCGTCGATCACGACCAGCAGGTACGGCAGCTGCTTCTCCCCCCGCCCGCGGAGCGCGCGATTCATCTCCGGCAGGCTCCGCGCGCGGACGTGGCTCATCCGCTCGTAGCGGCGCTCCATCTCTCCGACCACGTTCAGCAGCGCCGCGGCCGCCTGCTTGGGCGACGAGACCACCGGCGTTAGCAGGTGCGGAATCGACTCGTAGAACCCGAGCTCGATCCGCTTCGGGTCGACGAGGATCATGCGCACGTCGTCCGGCGTCGCCCGGAGCAGGATCGAGGTGAGGATCGTGTTGATGCAGCCGGACTTGCCCGAGCCGGTCGTCCCGGCGATCAGGAGGTGCGGCATCCGGGCGAGGTCGGTCCAGACCGCGTTGCCGGAAATGTCCTTGCCGAGCCAGACGGAGAGCGGGCTCGACGTCGCCGGGAGCTCGCCGTAGATGTCCCCGAGGGTGACCAGGTTCGGCGACAGATTGGGCACCTCCACGCCGACCGCCTGCTTGCCGGGGATCGGAGCGAGGATGCGGATCTCCGTGGTGGCGAGCGCGTAGGAGAGGTCGTCCTTGAGCGCGGCCACCTTCGACACCTTGGTTCCCGGGGCGAGCTGGAGCTCGTACCGGGTCACGCGCGGGCCGGAGATCTCGCCGACGACGGTTGCGTCGACGCCGAAGTTCGCAAGCGCCTGCACGAGCAGGCCGGCGACGCGCCCGCTCTGGTCGGCGTCGCCCTTGGCGGCGGCCTTCGACCGGCGCAGGAGGCCGGAATCCGGGAGCGTGTAGACGCCGTCGTCGCCGGTCTCCGTGACGTCGAACAGCGAGCGCTGGTCGTCGTCCTCCGGCTCGCCCGCCGACGCTGCGCCGTCGAGCACGAGCAACGGGGTCGGCGCGACCACGTCGGGGAAGGCCTCGACGCCGTCGACCGGCGGGGGCGCGGCGGCGGAGACCATCGGCGGCGGCGCGACCTCGACCGGCGCCGGCTCGGGCCGCATTCTGCGGCGCGCCGGACGCCGTGCCGCGCCGCGAACCGAGTGCGCCGACCTGCGCAGGATCGCCCCCGCGGATGCGCCGCTGACCAGCAGCGCGCCCGCCACGAGCAGGAAGACGCCGAGAATGTGCGTGCCGGTGGAGCCGATCGGACGGCCGAGAACGTCTCCCAGCCCACTGCCGAGGTAGCCGCCGTGCGCACTGCCTAGGATCAGCGCCAGTCCGAGCGCGCAGACGACCAGCCCGGTCCGGAACGGCGCGACCCGCGGCAGGTCGCTCTTCGCCACCATCAGCCCACCGACGGCGACACACGCGACCGGCAGCGCGTACGCGATCCCCCCGGTGACGGCGACGAGGCCGTCGCCGATCGCCCGGCCGACGTAGCCGCCGTTCCAGCCGGCGTAGAGCACGGTCGCCATGAACAGCCCAAACGCCAGCAGAGCGAGCCCGACGAGCTCCGGATGGTGATGCGCGCGCAGGCTGCTCTTCCGGCGCGTGCGCTTCCGGATCCGAGCCGGAGTCTTCGGGCGAAGCTTCGCGGGACGCTTCTTCCGCGCCATGTCCGCGACTTCGACGGCCGCAGGCCTACCCCTTTAACGCAGTCAACGTCAGCTTCAACCGAGCGACGAGAGCCGCTCGACCAGCAGCTCGATGAACGCGTCGGCGTCGATCTCGACCGCGACCTCGGCGTTCGGCTCCCAGCCGACGCGGCCGCGCAGGTCCACGTTCGTCCGGCCTCGGCCGAGCTCGTCGCCGCAGTCGACGCGGACGCCGGTGCGGACGGTCTCGAGGATCCCCTGCCGGAACGCGTGAGCCATCGCGACCGCGTCGTGGATCGGCGAGCCGTCCCAGCCGTAGGTCTCGCGGTGGAAGCGGCCGTAGAACTCCAGCAGCTCCGCGACCATCGCCCCGACGCGCCCTGCGGCCTTCAGCCGCGCAGTCGGCTCGGGGCCGAAGATCGCCCGGTGCGTGACGTCCAGTCCGACCATGGTCACGTCGAGCCCGCTCGAGAACACCCGGTCGGCCGCTTCCGGATCGACCCAGATGTTGAACTCCGCCGCCGGCGTGACGTTCCCCTCGCCGATCGCGCCGCCCATCAGCACGATCCGCTCGACGCGGGCCGCGGCGTCGGGGTGCAGAGACAGGAAGAGGCCGATGTTGGTGAGCGGCCCCGTCGGCACGAGCGTCACCGGTTCGGCCGACTCCAAGACCGTGCGCGCGATGAAGTCGACCGCGTGGCCGTCGACCGGCGCCGTGGTCGGTTGCGGCAGGGCTGGGCCGTCCATCCCGCTCTCGCCGTGGACGTACTCCGCGACGAACGGCTCGCGCCGGAGCGGCCGGTCAGCCCCCGCGGCCATGGGCACCTCCGTGCGGCCGACGAACTCGAGCAGCTTGAGTGCGTTGAGGGTCGTCTTCTCGAGCGTCTGGTTGCCGTGGACGGTGGTGACGCCGACCAGGTCGACCTCGGGGCTCGCCAGCGCGAGCAGAAGCGCGATCGCGTCGTCATGACCGGGGTCGCAGTCGAGCAGGATCTTCATGCCGGCAGTATCCCGTCTACCTCCGCCGCGGTGGGGAGCGACGGCTGGGCTCCCGGCCGCGAGGCGGCGATCGCGCCGGCGGCACAGGCCCGGGCGAGTGCTTCCTCGCGGGTCCGTCCCTCGAGCAGCGACACGAGTAGGCACGCCGTGAACGCGTCGCCCGCCGCAGTGCCGTCGACGGAATCGACCGACGGCGGCGCGGCGCGCGCGACCTCCTCCCCGCCCTCCACCAGCACCGCTCCCTCGGCGCCGAGCGTGAGCGCGACCATCCCCTCGAAGCGTCCGACCGCTTCCAGCTCGTACCGGTTCACGACGAGCAGGTCGACCGCTGCGAGTAGCTCCTCCGGGAGCGGCCGGGCGGGTGCGGCGTTGAGGCAGAAGAACCGTGCGTCGGCGGCCGCACGGACGACGGTCTCCACCGGGATCTCGAGCTGGCACAGCACCGCGTCTGCCCGGTCGAGGCCCGAAGGGGCGCCGGCCGTCCCGTTCGCCCCCGGCGCGACGACGATCTGGTTCTCGCCGTCGTCGCCGACCACGATCAGCGCGACGCCTGTCGGCTCGTCCACCCGTTCGACGCCCTCCAGCGCGACGCCGCCCTCGTCGAGCAGCGTCAGCGCCTCGTCCGCGAACGGGTCCCGGCCGACCGCGCCGTACAGCGACACGCCTGCCCCGAGCCGGGCAGCCGCCAGCGCCTGGTTGGCGCCCTTGCCGCCCGGGACCCGCTCGAACGTCGCGTCCGTCAACGTCTCCCCCGCCCGCGGCAGCCGCTCGCAGCGGGCGACCAGGTCGAGGTTGATCGACCCGACGACCGCGATCGACGGGCTAGGCGGCAATCGCGCGCAGGTCTTCGAGCGTGCGGCCGAGCAGATTCTCGCGCAGGTCGAAGAGACCGGCCCAGAGGGACGAACGGTCCGGCTCCGAGCCGATGTCGGCGGCCGACCTCAGGCCCTCGAGCGCCCGCACGAGCACGGCCAGCTCCAGGTACGACTGCGCGACGCGCACCGCGGAGACGCTCACGCCGGCCCGGTCGAGCACGTCTTGCCAGTCCCGCAGCTCGCCCGCCCCCGGCTCGCCGTACCAGGACCGCCCCTCGGCCTGGTCCGCCTCGAGCTCGAGCAGGTAGCGGCCAAGGGGCCGCTCGAGCCCGGAGAGCGCCGTCTCGGCGCGCTCGGCAGCGCGCCGCAGGGCGGCCTGGCGCTTGCCGGGCGTGCAGGGGTCGGCGTCGCCGCGGGCCCAGCGCTCGAGCAGCCGGCAGAACGCGAGCGCGGCCACCTCGCAGGCGGAAAGCTGCGCGATCAGCCGCCGCGCGGTCTCGTCCTCAGCGGCGTTGTCCGCCAGCACTCCGGCCCAACCGTCCAGGCTGACACTCACGTCGCACCACCGCCTGATGCGAGCGAGTTCGCGCGAAGCGCGGCGAGCGTCAAACTTCCACCACCACGGGGAGAATCATCGGCCTCCGCCGCGTTCGGTCGTAGATCAGCTGTCCGAGCCCGTCGTGGAGATGCTCCTGCAGCAGCTTGATCTCGACGATGTCGTCGTCGATGCAGCCGCGGAGGACGCTCTCCGCCTCCAGCCGCATCTCGTCGAGGAGCGGCTCGGTCTCGGCGAAGCCCCGGGCGATCACCTCCGCCGCCGCCGACCGGACGCCGTTCGTCCCTGCGAGCGTCGCGACCACGATGAGCACGCCGTCCTCCGCCATGTGCCGGCGGTCGCGCAGGGCGACGTCGCCGATGTCCCCCACGCCGAGCCCGTCCACGAAGGTGACCCCGGGCTCGATCCGGTCGACGATTCCGACCCCGTCCGGCCGCAGCTCGACGACCGAGCCGTTCTCCGCGAGCACGATCGACGCCGCCGGGACGCCCGCCTCCTGGGCCATCCGGGCGTTCGCGGCCTGCATGCGGTACTCACCGTGGATCGGCATCACAGCCTTCGGGCGCACCAGCCCGTAGAGCGTGCGGATCTCCTCCTGGTTGGCGTGTCCGGACACGTGCACGGCCGCGTTCTCCTCGTGCAGGACCTCGGCGCCCGCCTTCGAGAGCTGGTTGATCGTGTCGTGCACGCGCAGCTCGTTTCCGGGAACCGGCCGCGCCGAGATGATCACCGTGTCCCCACGCTCGACCGACACCGTCTGATGGTCGCGGTACGCGATCCGCGTCAGCGCGGACATCGGCTCGCCCTGGCTGCCCGTGCAGAGGATCAGCACCTCGTGCGGGTCATACTCCTCCAGCTCCTGCGGGCGGATCAGCGTGCCCTCCGGCACCTCGAGGTACCCGAGGTTGCCCGCGATGTTGAGGTTCTTGCGCATCGAGCGGCCGACGACGGCGACCTTCCGTCCTGCCTGCACTGCGACGTCGATCGCCTGCTGCATCCGGTGGACGTTGGAGGCGAACGACGCGACCAGGACGCGGCCCTGCCGCTGAGGGATGATCTGGCGGAAGGCCTCGCCGACCAGCCGCTCCGAGCCCGTGAACCCGCGTCGCTCCGCGTTCGTCGAGTCGCACAGGAGCAGGTCGACGCCTCTGTTCCCCAGCTCGGCGAGACGGCCGACGTCGGTGCGGAAGCCGTCGACGGGCGTGTGGTCGAGCTTCCAGTCGCTCGTGTGCAGCACCCGGCCCGCGTCGGTCTCGATCACGACCGCGACGTTGTCCGGAACCGAGTGCGCCATCCGCACGAACTCGAGCCTGAACGGCCCCAGCTCGACCGGGTCGCCCTCGGGGTCGATCTGGCGGAGCTCGGCCGCGTTCAGCAGCCCGTGCTCGTCGAGCTTCGACTTGACCAGACCGAGCGTCAGCCTCGTCGCCCAGACCTCCGGCACCTTGACTTCACGCAGGAGGTACGGGAGCGCCCCGACGTGATCCTCGTGCGCATGTGTGAGCACGACCGCGCGGACGGTACCCTGCCGCTCCTGGAGGTAGGAGAAGTCCGGGAGGACGAGATCGACGCCAAGATGCTCGTCCCGCGGGAAGGCAAGCCCCGCGTCGACGACCAGCATCCCGTGCTCGTGCTCGAACACGGTCATGTTCTTGCCGACCTCGCCGAGCCCGCCGAGCGGGATCACACGCAGAAGTCCTGTCACCCGCAGAGTGTATCCGGGGGGTTGCGCGACTCAGGCGGGGGTCGGAACCCTCAGACCGAGCCGCTCGAGGCAGTCGCGCACACGTGCGAGCTCCCCGTCGGTGGCGGCCACGAGCGGCAACCGCAGCCCGCCGACGTCGTGGCCGAGGAGGTTCATCGCCGCCTTGATCGCGATCGGGTTGGGAGCGACCTTCAAGAGGTCGTACGCCGGCCGGGTCTCCTCGTCGATCCGGGCCGCCTCCGCCTCGTCCCCGGCGCGAAACGCCTCGACCATCCGCTTGACCTGCGGGCCGACGACGTGCGTGTGCACGCAGACGCCGCCGACTCCGCCGAGGCGCAGGAACGGCAGGATCAGGTTGTCGTCGCCGGCGTAGAGATCGAGCTCGAGGTCTACGATCCGTCGGGCCTGGTCGAGGTCGTCGTTGGCCTGCTTCACCGCCCTCACGGTCGGCAGCTCGGCGAGCTCGGCAATCGTCTCGGGCTCGATGTTGACCACCACCCGGCCGGGGATGTTGTAGACCACGATCGGGCGGTCGCTGACCTCGCCGATCGCACGGAAGTGCTCGACGATCCCGCGCGCCGGCGGCTTGCTGTAGTACGGCGTGACGATCAGGAAGCCGTGGACCCCGAGCTCGTGCGCCCGCGCCGTCAGGTGCACGGAATGCGCCGTGGAGTAGGTGCCGGTGCCGGCGATCACGGTCGCGCGGTCGCCGATCGCATCCACCGCAGCGGCATAGAGCTCGAAGCGCTCGTCGTCGGTGAGCGTCGGCGCCTCGCCCGTCGTACCGGTGACGACGACGCCGTCCGAGCCGTTGTCGACGAGATACCCGGCGAGCTCGCGGAACTTCTCGACGTCGACCGAGCCGTCCTCCCGGAACGGCGTCATGATCGCCGTCAGGATCTCGCCGAACACGCCCTGCATTGTAGGACTAGAGCAGGGCGTCCAGGCCGACGGTCAAGCCCGGCGGCAACTCCGGCAGTCTCTCCAAGGCAAGCAGCACGCCCGGGACGAATGCCTCGCGCGAGAGCGTGTCGTGACGGATCGTGAGCAGCTCCCCGGGGCCGCCGAAGAGCACCTCCTGGTGCGCGACGATGCCGGGAAGCCGGACCGAGTGGATCACCGGATCGTTTCCCATCGCCGCCGCGGTCGCCTTGGCGGTCCCCGACGGGGCGTCCACCTTCGTCTCGTGGTGGAGCTCGACGATCTCTGCGCGAGGAAAGCGCCCCGCTGCCTCCGCCGCGAAGCGCATCATCAGCACCGCGCCGAGCGCGAAGTTCGGTGCGTAGAAGAGCGGCAGCCCGGCCTCCCGCGCCCGATCCCCCACCCCGCTCAGATCGGCGCCGCTCGTCCCCACCACGGACGGCACCCCCGCAGCCAGCGCCGCCTCGACGTTGCCGATCACCGCATCCGGCCGGGTGAAGTCGACCATCGCCTCGGCCTCCGCAAGCCCGTCGACCAGCTCGTGACCCGACGCTTCCAGCGCCGGCGCGAGCACCGAGCCGACCTTCCCGCCACGCCCGTTGAGAACGATGAGCATTCGGGCGTCAGGCGGCTGCCGCGAGGCCCGGATGGATCCGCTCGACCGCCGACCGGAACCGCTCCTCGCTGGGCCCGATCCCGGCCGCCGACAACCGCCCGGGCTCGAGCAGCACGCCCGCGAGCTCGGCGATCATCCGGCCGTCGACGGCGTCGATCTCGGCGATCACCCGGTCGAGCGACAGAAGCTCGGTGTCGGTGATCAGCGAGCGGCCGAGCCGGCTCATCCGGTTCGAGGTCGACTCCATCGACAGCGCGATCCGCCCTTTGAGGTTCTCCTTCGCCCGCTGGAGCTCCCGTTCGCGGAGGTTCCCGGCGGCGATGTCGGCGATCTGCTCGGCCACGATCGCCAGACACGCGTCCAGGTTCTCCTCCCGGGTGCCCACGTACACGCCCACGAGGCCGGTGTCCGTGTACTGCGAGCCGAAGCTGTAGACCGTGTAGGCCATCCCGCGCTTCTCCCGAATCTCCTGGAAGAGGCGCGAGGACGCAGAACCGCCGAGGATCGCGTCGAGAAGCGACGCGGCGAAGCGGCGCCGGTCGGAACGGGAGATGCCGGGCGCGCCGACGCAGACGTGGAACTGCTCGGTGTCCTTCTCCAGGAAGCGAATGCCGGGCCCCGGCTCGCGCACCAGCGCCGAGCGTACGCGCGTCCGCCGGGCCGGCGGCTCGACGCGCTGGCGCGCGGCCTGCTCGAGGAGACCGAGGAGCTGCTCGTGCTGGAGGTTGCCGGCCGCGGCGAGCACGACGTTGCCGGCGACATAGGCGCGCCGGTGGTAGGCGGCGATCGAGCGGCGGCTGATCGAAGAGATCACCTCCGCCTGCCCGATCACCGGCCGGCCGAGCGGGTGGTCGGCGAACACCGCCGCGGAGAGCAGGTCGTGGACGAGGTCCTGCGGCGCGTCCTCGACCATCGCGATCTCCTCCAGCACGACCTCTCGCTCGGAGTCGATGTCGGCAAAGGCCGGTGAGAACACCATGTCGGCCATCACATCCAGGGCGTCCTCGAGGTGGCGGTCGGGGACACGCGCGTAGACGACGGTGTGCTCGCGCGACGTGGCGGCGTTCAGCTCCCCGCCCATCTCGTCGAACACCTCGGCGATCCGCTGCGCGTCGTAGTCCCGTGTGCCCTTGAAGAGCAGGTGCTCGATGAAGTGGGTCACCCCGGCCTTCCCGACCGGCTCGTCGCGCGAGCCGGCGGCGATCCAGAAGCCGAGCGACGCCGACCGGACGGTCGGGACGCGCTCCGTGATCAGGCGCTCGCCCGAGTCCAGCTCCGAGAGGACGTACTCCTGCACGGACGGATCGTACTCCCGTGTCCATTTCGGCCTTGCTCGTTCGTCGACGGAATAGGCTGCCCAGACGTTACGTTCCAGGGACTGTCCCGAAGCACGGGACAGTCCCTAAAGGAGGATCGCTCGTGGAGATCGCCGCACCCGCCGTTCCCGATCCGCGCCGCTGGTGGGCTCTCGCCCTGCTCTGCTCGGCGTACTTCATGGTGATCCTCGACGTCTCGATCGTGAACGTGGCGCTGCCGTCGATCCAGACCGACCTCCACTTCTCCCCGGGTGACCTCCAGTGGGTGCTCAGCGCCTACGCGCTCACCTTCGGCGGCTTCCTGCTCCTCGGCGGCCGGACGGCCGATCTGCTCGGCCGCCGCAGTGTCTTCATGGGCGGTTTGGCGCTGTTCACCGTCGCCTCGCTGGTCTGCGGCCTGTCGACCTCCGAGGGGATGCTGATCGCCGCCCGCGCGGTGCAGGGGCTCGGCGCGGCCATTCTCTCCCCCGCGGCCCTCTCGATCATCACCACCACGTTCGATGAGGGGGCCGAGCGGAACAAGGCGCTCGGGATCTGGGGCGCGATGGGCGGGAGCGGTGCCGCCGTGGGCGTGCTGCTCGGCGGCGTCCTGACCAAGGCGCTCGGCTGGGAATGGATCTTCTTCGTCAACGTGCCGATCGGCGCTGCCGCGTTCGCGTTCACCCGGTCGATCGTGCGCGAGAGCCGCCTCGGCGCGGCAGAACGTCACTTCGACGCCGTCGGCGCGGTCCTGATCACCAGCGCGCTGTCGCTCCTCGTCTACGCGCTCACGCAGGCGAACCGCGTCGGCTGGACCTCCGCAAGGACGATCGGGATCCTCGTTGCGTCGGTCGTCCTGCACGGGGCGTTCATCCTGGTCGAGCAGCGGTCCCCGGCGCCGCTGGTGCCGCTCGGGATCTTCGCCCGGCTGCGGACGCTGACGGGCGCAAACGTCGTCAGCTTCCTGGTCGGCGGCCTCACCTTCGCGATGTTCTTCATGCTCTCGCTCTACATGCAGCAGGTGCTTGGCCTGTCGGCGCTCCAGACCGGCACGGGCTACCTCGCAGTCGCCCTCACCGCGATCGTCTCGGCAGGGGTGGCCCAGGCGCTGGTCACCCGCGTGGGCGTGAAGCCGGTCCTGGTCGTCGGAGTGATCCTGATGGGGCTCGGCAACGTCTGGTTCACGCAGGTCTCCGCGGACGGCTCGTACTGGATCGACCTGCTCCCGGGGTTCTTCGCGATCGGCGTCGGCCTCGGGTTCTCGTTCGTCCCGCTCTCGATCGCCGCGCTCGCGGGCGTGACGCCGTACGAGGCGGGACTCGCCTCGGGGTTGTTCAACACCTCGCAGCAGATCGGCGGCGCACTCGGCGTGGCGGTGTTCTCGACGGTCGCGACGAACCGGACCTCCACTCTCCTCGGGCAGGGCGAGTCGCGGGCCGCCGCCCTCACGAGCGGCTTCACCCTCGCCTTCTGGGTTGCGGTCGGCTTCGCCGCAGCCGCGCTGTTCGCGACGCTGGTGATGATCCGCCGCGAGGAGCTCGGAGAGCTGGCGACCGAGCCCACCTAGGCGTTTCACTCGCCGAACGCCGTCGTACGCTCCGCCCATGCCGCGGGTCTCGTCAAGGCTGACCGGCAACCAGACCGCCCTCGAGGGGCATCAAGACCCGACTGGCGCGCGTCGATACCTCGAACATGGCGGCGGCGACCGACTCCACCGACCCGGCGGGCGATCGTACGGCCCTTGCCGAGGCAGCGGCGTCCGTCGGCGCGCAGGACGTCTTCGTGTTCCGTCGCGTCACCGCCGAGCGCTTCGTGCACGTCGGCGGTCTCGGTCGGGGTGAGACCTGGGCCGGCAACGTCGACCTGTTCCCTGCCGAGGATTCGCGTGCGCGGAAGGCGATTAGCTCGGGGAGCATCGTGCTCGTGGCCGCCGACGAGCCCGTCCAGATCTTCGGCCCCTACTACCAGCACAGCGCCGTCTTGGTGCCTCTTTCACCGGACGTCCTCGTCGTCCTCGGCGGCGTCGGTGCCGACAGGCTCGACGCAGGCCGGAAGGAGAATCTCGAGGCTGCCGCGGAGCAGGCGGCGGCCGCCGTCGCGCAGATCTCTCCGGCCAAGCGCCTCGCGGACGAGCTCGAGCTCCTGCACGCGGTGCAGAACCTCGCGCAGCTCAACGGCATCCGCATCCAGGAGGTGATGACGCACGTCGCCGAGTCGGCCCTCGCGGCGCTCTCGTGCGACCTCGCCCTGGTCTACGTCGCGGAGCTCGACGCGCTGGAGATCGCCGAGCACGAGCCGCTCGGGATCGATCCCCCGGTGTTTCTGCCGGGTTTGCGGCAGCTCTTCGCCGAGGCGGACGCGCTCCCTCTCTGCGCCCAGGACTCGACCGCCGATCCGCTGCCCGCACAGCTGCCCGAGTGCGGAGTCACCTCACACTACGTCCTCCCCATCGGCCGGCCGGTGCTCGGCGTGCTCGCGTTGCTGCACACGAAGGCGAGGCCGCGCGGCTTCACCCTCCTCTGCCGGGAGGTCGGCGTTCGACTCGCCGAGGCCGCGGAACCGCTCCTGCTCTCGGCGCTGAGACTGTACGAGCTCGAGTGTCAGCTCGACCTCGTCGGCCGGGACGCCCGGATCGACCCACTGACGAAGCTGCCCAACCGGCGCGCCTGGGAGGAGGCGCTCGAGAGCGTCGCCGACGGCCCGGCAGGCATCGTCGTGGTCGACGTCGACCAGCTGAAGACGGTCAACGACGAGCGCGGGCACCACGTCGGCGACGAGTACCTCCAGGCCGTGGCCGCCGCCATGGCCGCCACGATCCGCGAAGGAGACCTGATCGCCCGCATCGGCGGCGACGAGTTCGCGATCCTACTCCCCGACGCCGACGAGACCACGTGCCGGAAGATCGCACGGCGGTTGAACCGGGCGTTACTCGACCACGAGGGATTCGCGGGCTATCCGCTCGCAGCGTCGGTAGGTTTCGCGGCGACGCCGCCCGCACCGACGCCGGCGGAGGCGTGGCGCCTCGCCGACCAGGCGATGTACAGAGGCAAGCCCGGCGCTGGTCAGTCAGTGCGCTCAGGCTCGGCTGCTTGTTCCGTGCGCTCAGGCTCAGTCGCCTGAGCGCGGGGTCGTGGCAATGCCAACGGCACTGTGGCTTGCGCGTGGAGTCTTGAACACGCGAGGGTGCGGGCCGCGCTCGACCCAGTAGTGCACGTGTTCGCGCCGCTCGCGTAGCTGCAGCTGCGCCCACGAAACCGCGGCCAGCGCGCCGAGCGCGAGCAGGACTCCGCCGAGCACCGCGCCGAGCGCAGGCGAGAACACGAGGGCGAGCACCGCCATCCCGGACACGCCCACGGTGCTCGGGATGCAGGCGAGCAGGATCCCCACCCAGCCGGGATCGAATCGTGCTTCCGCGGGGACGGGGAGCGCGTCGCCGAGATCGGCGGTTCCCGCCCGGCTGCGCTGCCCCAGCGCGATCATCGTCAGCACGAGCGCACCGGCGATCGCAGCGAGGGCCGCCGGACCGCCGTCGAGGCCGCGCAGCAGAGCGACGACGACAAACACGACGCCGAGCGCGATCCGGATCGCGGCGACGCCGATCGCCCGGACCGAGGCGCGCAACAGCCTCGGCTGAGGGACCGTCCCTGAAGTAGCGGACGGTCCCTCGGCCTTCAACGCCTAGCGGTCGCGGCGGCCGCCGCCACGTCCGCCGCGGCGGTCGCCGCGCGGGCGATCGTCCTCGGGCGGGCGGGGCGGGGCGTTCTTCGCCCGCTCGATCAGCTCCTCGGGCTGGACCAGCGAGCCGTTCTCGTGCTTCGCGACCAGCTTCAGGCCGATCCGGCCGCGCGCCTTGTCCACCTCCTGGACGATGACGTCGAGCACGTCGCCGCGCGCGATCACGTCCTCGATGTGACCGACTCGGCCGGGGCCGACGTTGGACACGTGCAGCAGCCCGTCGGTTCCCTTCTTCAGCTCGACGAACGCGCCGAACTGGGTCGTCTTGACGACCTTGCCGGTGTAGGTGTCGCCGACCTCGGGCTCCTTCGTGATCGACTCGATCGCCGCGATCGCGGCGCTCGCCTTCGTCCCCTCGGTGGCGTAGATCAGGATCGTCCCGTCCTCCTCGATGTCGATCTGGACGTCGTTCTCGGCCTCGAGCGCGCGGATCGTCTCGCCGCCCTTGCCGATCACCATGCCGATCTTCTCCGGGTCGATCTTCACGGAGGAGATCCGCGGGGCGTTCTCGGCCAGCTCGGTGCGGGTCTCCGCAATCGTCTCGGCCATCCGGCCGAGGATGAACTCGCGGGCCTGCTTCGCCTGGGCGAGCGCCTGGCGCATGATCTCCTGCGTGACGCCGGTGATCTTGATGTCCATCTGGAGCGCGGTCACGCCGTCACGCGTGCCGGCGACCTTGAAGTCCATGTCGCCGAGGTGATCCTCCGCACCCTGGATGTCCGTCAGGATCACGTAGTCGTCGCCCTCCTTGACGAGGCCCATCGCGATGCCGCTGACCGGCGCCTTGATCGGTACGCCCGCGTCCATCAGGGCGAGCGTGGACCCGCAGACGGATCCCATCGACGACGAGCCGTTCGACTCCAGGGTCTCGGAGACGATCCGGATCGTGTACGGGAAGTCCTCCGGCCCCGGGATCATCGGCTCGAGCGCCCGCTGCGCGAGCGCGCCGTGGCCGATGTCGCGGCGCTTCGGGCCCCGCATGAACCCGGTCTCGCCGACCGAGTAGGGCGGGAAGTTGTAGTGGTGCATGTACCGGCGGTCGGTCTCCAGCGAGAGGTCGTCGATCCGCTGTCCCTCCTTCGCCGTCCCGAGCGTCAGCAGGCTCATGATCTGCGTCTGCCCGCGGGTGAAGAGCGCAGAGCCGTGGGTGCGCGGCGAGACGCCCACCTCGGTCTCGATCGGGCGGATCTCCTCCGCGCCGCGGCCGTCGGGCCGGCGCTTCTCGACCGCGATCTTCTTCCGGACGAGGTCCTTGTAGATCGCCTCGGCGGCGCGCTTGACGAACTGCTTCGTCAGCGTGTCCTTGACGGCCGCCTCGTCCTCGCCGGACGCCGGAGCGACCGGGAAGGGGAGCTCGACGGTCTCGACGATCCGGTCGAACAGGAGGGACCGTTTCGCCGACTTCAGCTCCTTGGAGTCCTGTTCGGCGTCGGTGAGCGCCCGCAGCTCGCTCTCGAACTGGTTGCGGACCGGGGCCTCGACCGCCTGCAGACGGAGGGTCTCCAGCAGCGTGCTCAGGCTCTGGCGAACCTGCAGCTGGCGGGTGATGTCGTCCTCGGTCGACTCCATCGTCAGCTCCGGGCAGAGCTCCGAGAAGATTGCCTCGACGGCTGCCCCGGACTCGCGCAGGCCGTGCTCAGCGATCGCGGAGCGGATCCGGTCGCCGTGCGCGCCCTTCAGCTCCTCGGTCAGCGAGGTGTCGAGCCACTTCGGCTTGCCGACCTGCCGTGCGAGGTCGAGCTGCACCTCGCAGATCCGCTTGATCTCCCGGTGCGCGAGCTCGAGCGCCTCGAGCAGCTCCGCCTCGGGGATCTCCGCCGCGCCGGCCTCGACCATCGTCAGCCCGTCGAGCGTGCCGACGACGATCAGGTCGAGACTGGACTCCTCCTCCGACTCCTGGAGCGTCGGGTTGACGACGAGCTTGCCGTCGATCATCCCCATACGAACGGCTCCGACCGGCCCCATGAACGGCAGCGGCGAGATCATCAGCGCCGCCGACGCCCCGTTGATGCACAGGATGTCGTGCGGGGTGACGAGGTCGGCGGACAGGACGGTGCAGATCACCTGCACCTCGTTGCGGAAGCCCTTCGGCCAGAGCGGCCGGATCGGGCGGTCGATCATCCGCGCGGTGAGGATCGCCCGTTCGGTGGGGCGCCCTTCCCGCTTGAAGAAACCGCCGGGGATCTTCCCGGCGGCATACATCCGCTCCTCGACGTCGACCGTCAGCGGGAAGAAGTCCGCGCCCTCGCGCGTTTCCATCCGCCCCTGGGCGGTGGCGAGCACCATCGTCTCGCCGGAGCGGACGAGGACGGCCCCGTCCGCCTGCTTCGCCAGCTTGCCGGTCTCGAAGCTGATCTCCTGGTCACCGACGGTCAGCGAGACCGTGGTGGTGCCGAGGACGGCGGAAGCACGCTGCACCCGCTCCTCGACGTCACTTACGACTGTCATGTGTTCCTCCACTCTTCGTGGAGAGTGGAGGTTTGAGTCAGCGCCGGCTTCGCCGCCGCTCGCTCAAACTTCCACTCTCCGTGCTAGTTCTTGCCGCTCCTACCTCCTCAGGCCCAGCTCCTTGATCAGGGCGCGGTAGCTCTCGAGGTTCGTGCGCTGGAGGTAATCGAGCAGGCGCCGGCGGCGGCCGACGAGCTTGAGCAGGCCGCGGCGCGAGTAGTGGTCCTTCGCATGCGTGCGCAGGTGCTCGGTGAGCTCGTTGATCCGGGTGGTGAGGAGGGCGATCTGCACCTCCGGCGAGCCGGTGTCGCCCTCGTGCCGACCGTGCTTGCCGACGATCTCCAGCTTGGCTTCCTTGGTCAGAGTCATAAAACCTCCGGGTAGACGTCTCCGCGATCCCAGCGCGCCGTCGGAAGCGGACGCACGGCCGAGGTCGCGGTCTGGCCGTAGGGTAGCAGGGATGCTTCCGGCAGCCGTCGCCGCCGGCCATCCGGCCACCACCGCTGCCGGGATCGAGGTTCTCGAGGCCGGCGGCACCGCCGCAGACGCCGCCGTCGCCGCCTGCCTCGCGTCCTGCGTCGCCGAGACGGTGATGACGGGTTTGCTCGGCGGGGGGCATGCGATCTACTTCGACGCCGGCTCGGGAGCGGTGCGGAACCTGGACTGCTTCTGCGCCGTCCCGAGCGGCTCCGGAGCGCCGCTCCTGGAGCTCGAGGTGCCGTTCGGGGAGGAGCTCGTCCACTACGCGGTCGGCGCGGCGTCCTGCGCGGTGCCCGGCGTCCCGGCAGGCCTGGACGCGCTCTGGCGCGCGCACGGACGCCTGCCGTGGGCGGAGCTGTGCGGCCCGGCGCTCCGGCTTGCCCGCGAAGGCGTGCCGATGCCGCCGGCGCACGTCGCCTGCCTCCAGATGCTCGAGCCGGTGATGACGATGCGCGAGGGTGCTCGGATCTACGCGCCCGAAGGGCGGCTGCTCCGGCCGGGCGAGCGGCTCGAGCAGCCCGCGCTTGTCCGGGCGCTGGAGCTCGTCGTCGAGGAGGGCGCCGCGAGCGTCTACACGGGGTCGATCGCCGAGTCGCTGCTCGAGCTCGTCGCCGAGCGCGGCGGCGTGGTCACACCGGTCGACCTGGCCGGGTACGAAGCGGCGTGGACCGAGCCGATCGAGACGGCCTATGCGGGAACCCGGTTCCTGACGCGCGGAGGCCTGGCCGGCATCGCGCCCGCGCTCGAGCACCTCCCCGCGCTCGCCGGGCTCGACGAGACGCAGCGGACATTGGCGCTGGTCGAAGCCCTCGGCGGAGGCGGCGGCGAAGGCCACACCACCAACCTGGTGACCGTCGACCGCACGGGCAGCGTCTGCGTGCTGACGACGAGCCTCGGGCTCGGCTCCGGCGACTGGCTCCCCGGCCTCGACCTGCACCTGAACAGCATGCTCGGCGAGGTGGATCTGCTCGTCGGCACACTCGAGCCGGATACCCGCATGCAGAGCATGATGGCGCCGAGTGTCGCGTTCGACGCCGACGGGCCGGCGCTCGGGATCGGAGCCGCCGGCGGCACGCGGCTGCGGACGGCACTGGTCGGCGTTGCCGCCGCGATCCTCGACGCGGGCGATCCGCCTCAGGCAGCCGTCGACCGGCCGCGGGTCCACCGCGCGGGCACGACCGTGAACGCCGAACCCGGCGCCGACGAGCCGGCGCTCGCCGCGCTCGAGCGTCGTGGACTCTGGGTTAGGCGCTGGTCCGCCCGTCACCACTACTTCGGCGGCGTCAGCCTGGTCGCGCGCGCAGGTCCCGCCGCCGATCCCCGCCGGAGCGGGTTCGCGGGGACAGTCCCTTAAGGGACTGTCCCTAGGCAGGCCGCTCGGCCTGCTCGGTCGCCTCGACGTCACGTGCGATCTGGTCGATCAGCGCCTGCTCGCTCTCGAAGACCTGCTCGTCCCGCAGGCGTTTCCAGAGCTCGACGATCAGGCGCCTGCCGTACAGATCGCCCGCGAAGCCGAGCAGGAACGCCTCGATCCGGAGCTCGTCGCCGCCGTAGTGCGGGTTCGTGCCGATCGAGATCGCGGCGCGGTGCCCGCCCGCAAAGCCCGCGTAGATCCCGTGCAAGGGGACGAGCAGCGTCGGATCGGCGGCGACGTTCGCGGTCGGGAAGCCGAGCGTGCCGCCGCGGGCGTCTCCCTCGACCACGAGCCCCTCCACCTCGGGCGGATGCCCGAGCAGCCGTGCCGCTGCGACGACGTCGCCCTCGTGGAGGAGATGCCGGATGTCCGACGACGAGACGCCTTCGAGGAGCGAAACGGGACGCACGTCGAAGCCGAGCTCTGCCAGAAGTGCAAGATCGCCCGCGCGCCGGTGCCCGAAACGGAAGTCCTCGCCGGCGACGATCATCTCGGCGCCGATCGCCCGCAGGTACTGCTCGGCGAAGTCGTCCGGCTCGATCCGCTGCGTCTCGAGGGTGAACTCGACGACGAGTGTTTCCTCCACGCCGAGCTCGGCCAAGAGCTCGAGCCGCCGCTCGAGCGTGGCGAGCTGCTCGACCGCGTACCCGAGCACCCGCCTCGGGTGCGGGTCGAACGTGACCACCGTCGGCCTCGGCCCGGCGGCGAGCGCTACGTCGATCACCCGCCGGTGTCCCAGGTGGACGCCGTCGAACGTTCCGATCGCGACTGCCCGGGGCAGGCGCTCGAGCTCGGAGACGTCCCGTGCAATCTTCACGCCGGCATCACCACCCGGCCGACGGCGACCAGCTCTCCGGCGCAGACCGTTCGGACGTCCTCCTGCGCCCGTCGGCGTCCCGTGCGGATCGAGGCCGCCTCCTCCGCATCGACTTCGACCGCCGGCAGGAACGGCAGCGCCTCCGCCGCCGGCAGGATCCGCTCCTCGTCGGCGTCGTCGACGGAGAACGGTCCCACCTCGAGCCGTCGGAGTGTCCGGCAGTGGCCGCCGAGCGCGTCGGCGATCGCGCGGACGTACGTGCCCGACCCCACGTGCAGGTCGAGGCTGGCGACGCCGTCGCGATACTCGACGAGCTCGAGCGACGACACCACCGAGCGCCGCACCGGCATCTCGATCGTCTGCCCGCTCCGGTGCAGGCGATAGGCACGCTCGCCCGCGATCTTCACCGCCGACGCCGCGGGAACCGGCAGGTCGATCTCCCCGCGCAGCCCCGCCAGCTGCTCCTCGAGGTCGTCGAGCGAGGGAACCACCGACTCCTCGACCACGTCACCCTCGATGTCGCCGGTCGAGGTGCGCGCCGCAAGGTCGACCTCGGTGACGTAGCGCTTGTCGAGGCCGACGAGCCAGCGCGCGAGCCGGGTCGCGGCACCGGAGAGGACGAGGAGCAGACCGCTCGCGAACGGGTCGAGGGTGCCCGCGTGACCGGTCCGCGCCCCCGTCCTTCGGCGGATCGCGGCGATCACCTGGAAGGACGAGGGGCCCGCCGGCTTGTCGACCAGGATCAGGCCCGTCGGTCTAAGCCCGCGCGGCGGCATTCGCGAACTCGCTGCGCACGAACTCGATGACCTCGTCGATCGACTCGTCCGTCGAGAAGCCGGCGGCACGCATGTGCCCGCCGCCGCCCCGCTGCCGCGCGATCGCCGAGACGTCGAGGGCGTCCGTCGCCGACCGCATCGAGATCCGCCGCCTGGCGCCGTCCTCGGGCGGCTCGCGGACGGTCATCGCCAGCTCGACCCCCTTCACCTTGCGCAGCTCGTCGATCACGCCCTCGGCGAACTCCTCCCCCACGCCGAGCTCCTCGAAGTCGCTGCGCAGCAGGTAGCTGACGATCATCCGGCCGTTCTCGTACCGCTGGGCGCGCACGAGTGCTTTCCCGATCAGCTGCTGGCGCTCGAACGGCACCGACTCGTAGATCTGCCGGTAGACCTGCTGCGGGACGACGCCGTGCTGCATCAGCTCGATCGCGAGGGCGTGTGCCTTCTGGGTCGTGTTCGTGTACTGGAACCGGCCCGTGTCGGTGTCGAGCGCGACGTAGATCGCCTCGGCGATCTCGGGGGTGAGGTCGACGCCGAGCTCGGCCAGCAGGTCACGGACGATCTCGCCGGTCGAGGACGCGTCCGGAACGACCAGGTTGACGTCCCCGAACCGGGTGTTGTCGTGGTGGTGGTCGATGTCCACGGTGAGCGGCACGCCCGTGAGCAGCGCCGGATCGAGCTGCGTCCGCGCCGCCGTCGCGCTGTCGAGCGCGAGGATCACACGCTCGCGCGCGTCGTCCGGCAGCGTGCGCCGGATGTCGTCGAGGGGCATGAAGTCGTAGTCGGGGGGCAGGGTCATCTCGCCGCCGACGAACATCACGGCATCCTTGCCGAGCGCGTCGAGGGCCAGCTTCATCGCCAGGATCGACCCGAGCGCGTCGCCGTCGGGGTTCTCGTGGGTGACGAGGAGGAAGCGGTCGTTGGCGCGGATCGCGTCCGCGACCGCGGTCAGGTCACTCGCCATCCGGCGCGAGCTCGTCGATCAGCTTGCTCATGCGAACCCCCTCCTCCACCGATCGATCGTATTCGAACGCCAGCTGCGGGGTCCGCTTCAGTCGGAGCTCGCGGGCGATCCGAGACTGGAGAACGCCGTGGGCGGCGGCGAGGCCGTCCAGCGTCGCCTGCCGCTTCCGCTCCGAGCCGAACACGCTGACGAACACGCGGGCGTGCCGGAGATCCGGCGACGTCTCGACGCCGGTGACCGTGACGAACCCGATCCGCGGGTCCTTCAGCTCCGGGACGGCCTCCGAGAGCACCTGGCGGACGGACTCGTTCACCCTGCGCATCCGTTCAGTCATCGAGCGCAAACACCTCCAGCGACGTGTGCCGCGCAATCACGTGGAAGTCGCGATCCGAGTACAGGATCGGCACGCCGGCCCTGATCGCCGGCACGGCGATCAGGCAGTCCAGGATGCGTCGCACGGTCTCTCCGGCCGACCGGCAAGCGCGGTGGATCTCGGCGGCCTGCTCGTAGGCGTCGATGCCGCCGACGGGCAACAGCGGGAAACCGGCGAGCTGGCCACGCACCGCCTCTTCCTCACGGGCGCTCCCCACTCCGGACAGCACCTCCATCACAACGGGCTCTGTCACCGCGACATCCTCGCCCCCAGCGAGCAGGCGCCGCAGCGTGCGATGGGCGGGCCGCTCGGTCGCGCGGAGCAGATCGATCCACGCCGAGCTGTCGACCAGGATCACTGGTCGGGGTCGACCTTGGAGGCGTGCAGCTGGTCGAGGTCGCCCTCCCAGCCGATGCCCTGCAGCGCGAGCATGCCGCGATGCGGATCCTTCGAGATGCCGCCAACCAGCCGGCGCAGGGCGAGATCGACCGCCTCGCGCTTGGTCCTGAGCCCGTAAAGCTCCATCGCCTTACCGACCAGCTCGTCGTCGATGTCGATGTTGGTACGACTCACAGGCGAACTCTACACCCTCGTACACCTGTCGGTGTATGCCTAGTCTCCGAGCGACACGATCCGCCGGTCAACGCGGGCGACCACCCACTCCTGGCCGTGCAGCCAACGCTCCGCTCCGTCCAGCAACTCGTGGAGCTCACCTACCTGCCGTGCCGAGCAGGCCATCACCAGCGCGGACCGCTGCCACAGGTCGTGGTGGTCGACCTCGGCGACCGAGGCGCCGAAGCGGTTCTGGAGCTGCGCCTTGGCGGACAGGACGTGCTTGCGTTTCCCCTTCAGCGACCCGGCTTCGGGGAAGTGGAGCTCGATGGAGAGGATCCCGACGTACCCGTGCACTACGCCGTGGCGAGCAGCGGCCGGGCGGCCGGCGCGAGCCGCCGGCTCTCGGCGGTCGCCTCGCGGAGACGTCCTGCGACCTCAGCCGACAGCTGCCCCGGCTCGAGGCGCCACTGCCAGTTGCCGTTGCCGACGGTGCCGGGCCAGTTCATCCGCGCCTCGTTGCCGAGCCCGAGGACGTCCTGCATCGGCAGGATCGCGATCCGAGCGCGCGACGAGAGCGCGAGTCGCACCAGCGCCCGCACCGGGTCGTCGTCCTCGATCCCCGCCGCGGCCAGGTCGCGCTCGGCGAGTGCGCGGTCTTCCTCGGAGGCGGAGGCGAGCCAGCCGGCCATGGTCGGATGATCGTGGGTGCCGGTGTAGACGACCGCGTCCTCGACGTGGGCTGCGACCGCGTGGCGGTGGCGGTGGCGCTTGACGAACCCGCGCCCGACGATTCGCATCCCGAGCAGCCCGAGCTGTTTGCGCAGCCGGTCGACCGCCGGCGTGATCAGGCCGAGGTCCTCGGCGATCAGCGGCAGGTGACCGAGCTCGTGCTCCACCGCCTCGAACAGCGCTCCGCCGGGGCCGCGATGCCAGCGGCCCTCGAGCGGACCGGTCGCGCCGCGCGGGATCGCCCAGTAGGCGACGAAGCCGCGGAAGTGGTCGATCCGGGCGACGTCGACCAGCTCGAGCGTGCGGCGGAAGCGCTCGATCCACCAGCGGTACCCCTCGCGGCGCATCGCCCGCCAGTCGTAGACGGGTTGCCCCCAGAGCTGGCCATCCGGATGCGAGACGTCCGGCGCCGCCCCGGCGACGAGGTCGCGGGCGAAGAGATCCGGATGGGCCGCCGTCTCGGCACTGTCCGCGGCGACGTAGATCGGGAGGTCACCGATCAGGTGGATGCCGTGCTCGGCCGCGTACGCTCGCAGCGCGCCCCACTCCCGCTCGAACCGCACCTGGTCGGCGATCGCGCCGTCACCGGCATACCGCTCCCAGTCGGCTGCCCAGTAGCCGTGCCGCGCCGTGAACCGGCGGATCTCTGCGGCGGCGACCGGTGCGTCCGGCTCCGCCAGGAGCCCGCGCCACCCTGCGAACGCGGACGAGGACGTGTACGGCGAGCCGAACGCGTCGGGTGGGTTGAGCGGCAGCACTTGCCACCACGACTGCCCAGCCTCCACGAGCCAATCGACGAACTCGTACGCCTCGTGACCCAGCCGTCCGCCGGGTAGCGAGGTGACGTGCAACAGTACGCCGCTCGCACGGCGCGACAACGGTGCCTCTCTCCGGCGCATCGCGGCGTGCACTCTAGCCACGGGGTACGACGGTCACGACCTTCGAGACCGAGATTGCTCCATCGGTGCTACGGGCGATTGCGACCGCCTGGAGGCGGGCTCCTTTCCGGTAGCGGAGCGGATCGAGGAAGCCGCGGTACGGCGCGGAGTCGTCGACGGCGACGCGCGCCCATTTCCCTCCCGGCCGGCGAACGGCGAACGCGACGGTGACCGCTGGCCCGGCGACTGTTGCGTGGAGCGCGAAGTACGACGAGATCGCGTCTGCGCCCGCCTTCAGCGTCGGCCGGGGCGGCACCGACGAGGGGATCGAGGCGGCCGGCTTCACCAGGACAGCCGAGGCGGGCGCGATCGTCAGCGACACGCTCGAGCCGGGTCCCGGCGTCACGGTCCCTTGCCCGAAGACGACGCTCCATGCCGACCCGGGCGTGCCGGTGGACACGGTCACCTTGCCGCCGGTGTCGGCGTCGTTGAAGGCGGCCACGACCTCCGAGCCGGTCGCGACGTCGATCCGCGACACGACCAGCAACGGGCCCTTCGCATACCGGACGACCGACGCGCCGGTCGAGAGCGCCGGAAACCGGTCACGAAGAGACGACAGCGTCTGCAGCCACGCTCCGATTGGATGGTCGGTGACGTCGAAGGAGGACGCCGCGCCGATCGGGGACGTGAAGACCCGATTCTCCGTCCGCCACTCGCCGACCTGGGTCGGGAACATGTCCTCCCGGGCGGCCTTGTCCCCGCCCGAGCCGATCATGCCGACCTCGTCGCCGTACATGACCACCGGCGCGCCGCGCAGCAGGTACAGCAGGTCGTAGCCCAGGAGCACGTGCTTCACGAGCGCAGCCGGCGAGAGCCCGGGCGACTGGGAGAGGATCTGCTGCGCCGCGCGGCCGATGTCGTGGTTACCGAGGAAGGTCGCGTACGCGGGGTCGCGGCCGTCCGGCAGCCGGAAGTAGTCGTCGTCCTCGAGCCGTTGGGCGATGCCCTTCGCGCCGGAGGAGCCGGCCGCGTATGCGGAGGCGACCTGCTGGAACGGGAAGTCGAGCACCTGCGGCACGCCCCGGTCGCGGACGTACGCGGAGAGGTCGACGGCGTCGTTCACCGTGACCTCGCCGAAGATCGGGAAGTCGGCGGGCGTCTTCGCCACCTTTGCCGCCGCTCTGATCCGCGGCACCCAGAGCCGGAAGAACGCGGCGTTGAGGTGCTTCGAGGTGTCGACCCGGAACCCGTCGACGTGGAAGCGGGCGATCCAGGAGGCGTAGACCTGCGCCAGCCCCTTCATCACCTTCGGCTTCTCGGTGAACAGGTCGTCGAGGCCGAAGAAGTCGCCCTGCTCGAAGCACAGCTGGCTGCACGAGCCGAAGTCGATGTTCCCGCGATCGTGGTAGTTCAGCGGGTCGTTCAGCCACTCCGGCTTCTTCAGGTGCCGATCTGCCGGGGCGACGTACGGCACCTCGGGCATGTACCGCGCGGCGAGACACGGAAACGTCCGGGCGGTCACGTACCGGTCGGCCCGGAAGAAGCGGCCGCGGCAGTCCCGGAAGGGGATGTCCGAGTACGTTCCGCCGTTCGAGAGCGTGATCACGTCGCCCGTGTGGTTGACGACCACGTCCAGGTAGACCTTCAGCCCGAGAGCGTGTGCCCGGTCGACCAGGTCGGCGAAGTCCTGCTCGCTGCCGAGGTGCGGGTCGACGGCGGAGAAGTCGAGGCCCCAGTACCCGTGGTAGCCGGCGCTCCCGGTCAGGACGGTCTGCTGCTTCACGACCGGCGTGATCCAGAGGGCGGTGAAGCCGAGGTTGCGGATCCGGTGAAGGCGCTCCGTCAGCCCCTTCAGGTCGCCGCCGTGGAAGTAGCCCGTGTCGGTCGGGTCGTAGCCGGTCACGTTCCGCGACCCGGAGAGCCCGCCGCGGTCGTTCGACGGATCGCCGTTCGCGTAGCGGTCGGGCATGACGAAGTAGATCCGCTGCGCCGCGAGCGAGCTGATCGGCCCCGGCTTGGCCAAAGCAGCCAATGCAGCACCGGAAGGGGGCGCAGGGGGCGCAGCCGTGGACGATCCGACGAGCCCGACAGCTAGCGCAATCGCGCCAGCGATTGCGCCAGTCCAACTAGCGCAACGGGGCACCAGAAGCTTCGTCGAAGAAATGCAGGTTCTTGGTGTCGATCGCGACCGGCACGTCGGTCCCGAGCTGCAGCTGCACGTGCGGCGGGAACGAGGCGACCAGGTTCGGCCTCGCGCCGACGACCGTCTCGCCGCTCTCGGACTCCAGGATCTCCTCCTCTTCGGCCGCCTCGCTCTTCAGGCTGCGCGCGTCCACCTTGAAGTACGCCATCGACTCGCCCCCGAGGGACTCGACGAGCTGCACCCGGGCGTTGATGTGCGGCAGGCTCCCGTCGCCCTGGGTCGGATGGAGATCGGCGGCGCGCATCCCGACGATCGCCTTCCGGCCGTCATAGCCCTGGATGCCCGGGTAGTTGGCGACCGCCTTCTCGTCGATCGGGACCCGGTTGCCGCCCAGGTCGATCGAGACGCCGCCGTTGACCGACACCGTGCACTCGAGCAGGTTCATCGGCGGAGTGCCGATGAATCCCGCCACGAACACGTTCTCCGGGCGGTCGTACAGCCGCTGAGGCGCGTCGACCTGCTGGAGAATGCCTTTGTTCATCACCGCGACGCGGTCGCCCATCGTCATCGCCTCGACCTGGTCGTGCGTCACGTACAGGGTGGTCGTGCCGAGGTCCTTCTGGAGGTTGGCGATGTCCGCGCGCATCTGGACGCGCAGCTTGGCGTCGAGGTTGGACAGCGGCTCGTCCATCAGGAAGACCTGCGGCTGGCGCACGATTGCCCGGCCCATTGCCACGCGCTGCCGCTGTCCGCCGGAGAGCTCCTTCGGCTTCCGGTCGAGGTAGGGAGTCAGATCGAGGAGCTTCGCCGCCCAGGCGACGCGGTCGTTGATCACGGTCTTCGGCTCCTTTCGAAGCCGAAGCCCGAAGGCGATGTTCTCGCCGACGGAGAGGTGCGGATAGAGCGCGTAGTTCTGGAACACCATGGCGATGTCGCGCTCTTTCGGCGTGAGGTCGTTCACCACCCGATCGCCGATCGAGAGCGTCCCCCCCGAGATCTCCTCCAGGCCGGCGACCATCCGCAGCGCGGTCGTCTTCCCGCACCCCGACGGCCCCACCAGGACGAGGAACTCGCCGTCGTTGATGCCGAGCGACAGGTCGAAGACGGCCTGGACGCCGTTGGGGTAGATCTTGTCGACGTGCTCGAAGGTCACTCCGGCCATAGCCGCTACTCCTCCAGTCTCCAGACGTGGAACGCGGGGCCGTCGCCGGGCAGGACGGCCTCGCCGCCCTCGGCCGCCGCATCCCCGCCGTACAAGGTCTCCAGGCCGCGGCAGCCGAGAGCCGCGAGCGGCAGGCGAATCGACTCATGGGACGAGCGGGCGGCCAGGCAGAGCAAGCGCTCCTCCGCGGTCTCGCGCAGCCAGGCGACCGCTTCGTCGGTCACCGCCGCGTAGCGCAGGCCGCCGCGCGCGAGAGCGGCCGAGCCGCGGCGCAGCGCGATCAGCTCGCGGTAGCGCTCGAGCAGCGTCGTGTCCCACGTCTCGGGCCGATCCCACGGCATCGTCCGGCGCGCGTCCTCCCCCCACGCGCCCTCGAGGCCGACCTCGTCGCCGGCGAAGACCATCGGCACGCCCGGCAGCGTCATCTGCATCCCGACGCCGACCAGCTGCCGATCGCGCGAGCCGGCGACGCTCGCGAAGCGGGCGCTGTCGTGGCTGTCGACGAGCGTCCACGAGTGCAGGATCGAGGCCCACGGGGTGCCGGCCGTGAAGGCGCGCATCGTCGCCACCGCCGCGGGCCCGTCCACGGTGGCCATGCCGACCGGGTAGCCCCAGTAGCTTCGGCGGAGCTCGGGCGGCAGGTCGCCGTGGAGCCAGTAGCAGACCGGCCGCAGGAAACCGGCGTAGTTCATCGCCCCGTGCCAGCCGTCGCCGCGGAGGTCGTCGCGGTAGTCGTAGCCGTGCTCGGCGACGAGGAGCCCATCGGGCTTCGCCTGCTCGAGCGCGAGCCGGGTCGATCGTGCGAGCTCGTGCGCGTGGTCCTCGCCCCGGTAGCGCCCGGCCATGTTCGCCACGTCGATCCGCCAGCCGTCGAGGTCGAAGGGCGGCTCGAGCCAGCGGCGGGTGATCTGGTGCAGCCGCCGCGCGAGCTCGGCCGAGGAGTGGTTCAGCTTCGGCAGTGACGGGATCCCCCACCAGGCCGCGTAGCCGTGCGGAAGCGACTCGTCGAAGTAGTAGAAGCCTTGCTCGACCGCTTCCGGCCGGCTCAGCGCGGCGAGGAACCACTCGTGGTCGTCGCCCGTGTGGTTGAGAGTGAGGTCGCCGATGATCCGGATTCCACGGTCGTGCGCCGCCCGGGCCAGTGCGACGAGCGCCTCGTCGCCCCCGAGCAGCGGGTCGACGCGGTCGAACGTGGTCGCGTCGTAGCGGTGTGTAGAGCGAGCGGGGAAGAAGGGCGTGAGGTAGACGACGTTCGCGCCCAGCCGCTCGACGTGGTCGAGGTGCTCCTCGATCCCGCGCAGGTCGCCGCCGAACAGCTCGTGCGGCGTGTTCGGCGAACGTCCGTCCGGAAGCGAGTCCCACGGACGGCGGACCGCCCAATCGGGCGTCTCGACTGCGAGCCCACTCGAGGCGAAACGGTCGGGGAAGATCTCGTACACGACCGAGCCGAGGTGCCACTCCGGGCCGCCGGCGGCGGGAGCGTGGACGAAGTCGTCGGCGTCCGGCACCTCCTGCCCGACCCGGCCGAGCCCGTTGACCCAGACGTAGCCCGCCTCGCCGCCCCAGAGCAGCCAGCGGTAGCGGGTGACCGGGGCGGTCACGTCGAACTCGGCCTGCCACCACGTCTCTGTCTCGGTCTCGTCCACGATCACCGCCTCGGCGGTACCGGCCTCGCCCTCGTGGACGGTGCGCAGGACGACGCGGTCGGCGAAGCCCCGCGGGGCGCGCAGGCGGACAGCGGCACGCTCGCCGGGCCCCGTCCCACCCTCGACGTACAGCTCCGAGCCGTCGTGGTGGGGCTCCGAGAGGAGGCTCGCCCGGGACGTCTGGGGCAGCTCGACGAGCGTCATCCCTTTACCGCCCCCTGGGTGAGGCCGCCGATGATCCAGCGCTGCAGGAAGAGGAAGAGGATCACGACCGGCACCGCCGCGAGCAGGGCGCCGGCGGTGAACGGCCCCCACGTCTGGTCGTACTGATTGAAGACGAGCTGGTTCATGCCGACCGGCAGCGTGAAGTGGCTTGTCGTCTGCAGCAGCGCGGACGAGATCACGAACTCGTTCAAGGTGAAGACGAACGAGATGAGGGCGACCACGGCCAGCACCGGCGCCGCCAGGGGCAGCACCACCCCCCAGAAGATCTGGGCGGGCGTCGCGCCGTCGACGCGCGCGGACTCGTCCAGCTCGATCGGGATCGTGTCGAAGAAGCCCTTCATCAACCAGGCCTGAACGCCCATGGCTCCGCCGAGGAAGACGATCACCACCGCGGCCTGCTTGTCGAGACCGATCTGCGGGAAGACGCCGCCGATGTTCTGCACGATCAGGTAGATCGCGGCCACCGCGACGAGCTGCGGGAACATCTGGATCAGGAGCAGCATGAGCATCCCGAGCCGCCGCCCCTGGAATCGGAAGCGGCTGAACGCATACGCGGCGAGGGCGCCGAGGATGGTCGTGAAGAGTGCCGTGAATCCGGCGATCAGGACCGAGTTCAGGAACCAGTGCAGGTACGGCGCGTCCTGGATCGCGCCGGTGTTCCCCTGGATCTTGTTGTGCAGCAGGTCCGAGTAGTTGCTCAGCGTGACGTGCCTCGGGATCACTCGTGCCGTGCTCAGGTTGTTCTGGGCGTTGAACGAGGACGAGACGATGTAGACGACCGGAAAGAGCGAGATGACGACGCCGATCACGCCGACCACGTGCCGCCACCACGTGTCCTTGAGCTTCGGCCGGCCGGACGGCCTCCGGGCGACCGCCTGGGTGCCTGCCGCGACTTCGACCGCCGCCGGGCTGGTGATCTCGGCCTGACTCATCGGGCGCTCTCCGGCCGATGAGGGGGGAGGGGTCCCAGGGGAACCGGGAGGTTCCCCAGCTCAATCGGCCTCTGGAAGAAGGGGGTTCGTGGGGGAAACATGGTTTCCCCCACGGGAGCGAGCCGAAGGCGAGTCGACCTCACCGAAGGTTCTCCAGCGCCTTCGTCCGGAGGAAGGAGAAGCCGGAGATCGCGGCGACGACGAAGAAGATGACGATCGCGAAGGCGCTCGCGAGCGCGTAGTTGCCGCCCTTGTCCGTCGCGATCGCGACCTTGTACGTGTAGCTGATCAGGATGTCCGTATTCCCGGCGATCGACGACTCGCCCGTGTACGGGCCGCCGTGCGTGAGCAGGTAGACGTTGTTGAAGTTGTTGAAGTTGAACGCAAACGACGCGATCAGCAGCGGTGACACCGCCACGAGCAGCAGCGGCAGCGTCACGCGCCGGAAGATCTGCCAGGCGCCGCCTCCGTCCACCCGCGCCGCCTCGGTCAGCTCCTCCGGGATCGCCTGGAGCGCGCCGAGCGAGACGAGGAAGAAGTAGGGCACCGTCAGCCAGATGCTGACGAGGATCACCGCGATCCGCGGCCAGGTCACGAACGGCAGCCACGAGAAGACGTTGCCGCCGAACAGCCAGGGCACGTGAATGTGGAAGATCCGGTTCACGACCCCGAAGTCGTCGTTCAGCAGGCCGGCCCACACGAGGAGCGCCAGGAACCCGGGGATCGCCCACGGGATGACCAGTGCCGAGCGGTAGAACTTCTGGAAGCGGAGGCCCTTCTTGTCGAGCGTGATCGCGAGGAAGAGGCCCAGCGCGAACGAGAACAGGACGACCGAGGCGGCGAAGACGAAGGTCCACGCGAAGACCGAGAGGAACGGCTTCCGGATCAGCGGGTCGTGGATCATCTTTCCGAAATTGCCGAAGCCGACGTACGTCTTCCAGCCGGGTTCGAGCTGCTCGTTCTCGCTCGCGTAGGAGCCGCGGCCGTTGTCGCGGAAGACGACGCCGTCGCCGAGCCGCACGAAGGTGTCGGTCTTCGGGTCGTAGCGGAGCGTGGGCGCGAGCTCGACCGCGTTCGATGTCCCCTGCGGCTGGATCGCGCTCACACCGGTGGTCGGCACCTTGAAGTCGCGAAGCTGCTGATCGAGCGAGAACAGCTCGGCCCCCTTCACCAGCGTGTAGCCCTTCGCCGAGACGGGCTGACCGAGCGAGCCGAGCGTGTACGCACTCTTCTGCAGCGGCGTGAGCCCCTTCTCGGTGCCGACGTAGACCCTGCCGCGCTTCCCCTGGTCGTGGAGGAGCAGGACGAGGTTCTCGGACGAGTCGCGGGCGACCGCCATGTCGAACTGGCGGCTGTTCGGGAGCTGGTCGAGCGAGTTGACCTTGATCGAGTCGATCGCCTGGTTCTTGGTGAGGATGTGGCCGGTCGAGTAGTTGGAGAACGCGACGTTGATCGTGTAGATGATCGGGATGACCTGGAACCCGATCAGGAACACCGTCCCGGGGATCAGGAACTTCGCGGGCAAGGTCCACTTCCGCGGGATCAAGTAGACGTAGTCGATGAAGGCGGTCGCAGCGATCAGCACCGCCACCGCCGGCCAGCGGTGGTGGTCGATCAACACGTAGACCGCCCAGGCGGCGAGAGCGTTCGAGACCGCGAGCAGCGCGATCTTGACCGCGTATCCCGTCCGTCCCGAGAAGACGGCGACCGCCCGCGCGATCACGCCCTGACGAAACACCATCGGGGTCGGGGCCGGGGTGACGGGCGAGTTGACGGAGCTCACTGGCCGGGGGCGGGCGTGGATGTGGAGCGGGCGCCGGAGGCACCCGCTCCACTGGTTCGTCTGGCTAGCCGATCTTCGCAGCGATCGCGCGCGCCGCGCCCTGGAAGGAGCGCTTGGCCGGCATCGCGCCCGCGCCCTTCGTCGAGCGGACCCACGCCTGGCCGAGGTCGCTCCAGACGCTGCCCATCTGCGGGATGTTCGGCATCGGGACGCCGCCCTTGCTGGCCGCGCTGAACTGGGCCAGGACGGGGTCGCTCGCCTTCGCCTTGGTGTTGGCCGGAGGTCGACCCGCGGCGGCGGAAAGCGCCGTCTGCGCCGCGGGGGTCGAGAAGAAGTTCACGACTAGGTCCTTGGCGGCCGAGTCGACGTTGTGCGTCGAGGCGTACTTCGTCACGGCGACGCCGTTGACGCCGAGGAAGGGCACGGACGCCTTCTTGATCGGCGGTACCTGGACGGCGCGGAACTTGACGCCGGCCTTCTGGATGTCCGAGACGGCCCATGGGCCGGTGACCCAGTACGGCGCCTGGTTCTTCGTGAACGCGTTGTCACAGGTCGAGTAGTCGGTCTTCGAGTTGATCAGGCCTTCCTTGTTCCACTTGTCGATGAGGGAGGCGTTCTTCAGGAAGGTCGGGTTCGCGACGCCGATGTCGGACGGGTCGAGGTTGCCGGCCTTGTTCACCCCGAAGATGTAGCCGCCGAGGCCCGAGAAGAAGGGATACATGTGGTACGCGTCCCCGTTCGTGCCCTGCTGGACGCAGATGCCGAAGGCGAGGTGGTTCTTCTTCTTCGCCGCGAGCGCGCTCGACTCGAGCTGGGCGAACGTCTTCGGGACCTTGGCCAGCTTCGTGTTCACCAGCAGCGCGACGTTCTCCACCTGCACGGGAACGCCGTAGAGCTTCTTCACGGCGGTGCCGTAGGAGAACGCGTCGAGCGTGTACTTCGGGAACTGCGCCCGGATCGCCGCCGACGGATAGAGCGGCTCGAGCAGGCCGTTGGCGGCGAGCTCGCCGGTCCAGTCGTGCGCCGCGAGAACGACGTCGGGGGCATCCGCCGCCGCGACGGTCGAGAGGTTCGAGCGGATCGAGCCGAAGTCCTTGGAGACGACCTTGACGGTCGCGCCGTTCTTCGCCGCCCACTGGTCGGCGATCTTGCTCACGGCGGGCGCGCGGTTGGCGTCCGTCCAGATCGTTAGCGTCAGCGCCTTGGCGGAGTACGTCGACGCGGCCGCCGTCGAGAGCGCCGCCCCCGCGGCGAGTGCCGCGGCGAGCAGCGCCAAGGCGGCGGTGCGCCACTTGGTCAACTTCATGAGAGGTGTCCCTCCTTCCCCCCGGGCACGAGTGGGCGCCCGAAGTCCGTGAAACTCGTTTTCATCATTCTGAAACATCGCGACCCTAAGCCGTCGGGATGGCTCTGTCAAGCGGTGTCGCGCCGGGGAGGATTCCCCTCGATTGCGCCCATTCCGGCTTGCGAAACTTCCGGTAAGCGTGTTTCATCCGCGTGCAGATGCCTTCCGATCGGTACGAGACCGCAACGCTTAGAGACGTCGCGAAGCGGGCCGGGGTTAGCACCGCAACCGCTTCCCGCGTCATCACCGGGTCCGCCCGGGTGCGCCACGAGACCCGCCAGCGCGTCGAGCGGGCCATACGCGAGCTGCTCTACGTGGCGCCCGGCGCGGTGCGCACGGGCGCGATCGGGCTGCTCGTGCCCGAGCTCGCCAACCCGATCTTCCCCGCCCTCGCGCAGGTGATGGAGACGCAGGCGACGAAGGCCGGGTTCGCGACGATCCTCTGCAACATCCGCGGCTCGACCTTCGCCGAGGCCGAGTACATGCAGATGCTGCTCGAGCGGCGCGTCGACGGGATGATCTTCATCTCCAGCGAGGCCGCCGACCTCCGCGCCGACCACAGCCACTACGCACGGCTGCTCGGCCAGGGCGCGCGCATCGTCTTCGTCAACGGCGCCGTCGAGACCCTCGACGTGCCGCACGTCGGCGTCGACGAGCGCGCGGCCGGCCAGATCGCGACCCAGCACCTGATCGAGCTCGGGCACCGGCGGATCGGATTCGTCGCCGGCCCCGATCGCTTCCGCCCCACGCGCGAGAAGGCGATGGGCAGGGAGCTCGCGCTCGACGCCGCCGGCATCGCGCCGAACGGCCTCGTCGCCCACGCGGAGTTCGGCGTCGACGGCGGTCGAGCGGCGATGGCGGCGCTCCTGGAGAGGCCCGAGCCGCCGACGGCCGTCATCTGCTCCAGCGACCTGATGGCGATCGGGGCGCTGCGGGAGGCGACGGCGCGCGGGCTCGGCGTGCCGGACGACGTCTCGATCGTCGGCTTCGACGGGATCGACGCCGCCGGGTGGACCGACCCGCCGCTGACCACGGTCGAGCAGCCGATCCTCGACATCGCCCGCACCGCCGTGACGACGCTGAGGAACCTGATCGCCGGTCAGAGCGGCGCGATGCCCGACGTGCAGTATCGACCGCGGTTAAGGCTCGGCGGTTCGACGGGCAGCGCCTAGGAAACGGAATGCAAGCCAGGACAAGTCCTGGCACGCATGCTGTCGTTAGCTGTCGTCAGCTGTCGAGCGACGTCCGCTCGACCTCACGCGTCTCGAAGACCTCCAGCACGTCGCCGATCTTGACGTCGTCGTAGTTGGCGAGGTGGAGGCCGCACTCGAAGCCTTCCTGCACCTCGCGGACGTCGTCCTGGAAGCGCTTGAGCGAGTCGATCGTGGTCGTGTAGACGACCGTGCCGTCCCTGACGATGCGCACGTTCGCGCCGCGGCGGATGACGCCGTTCGTGACCATGCAGCCGGCGATCGTGCCGACGCGCGAGGCGCGGAAGGTCTCCCGCACCTCTGCCTCGCCGATCGTCTCCTCGGTCGTGACGGCGGTGAGCATGCCGACCAGCGCCTGCTGGATGTCCTCGGTGAGCTGGTAGATGACGTTGTAGGTCCGGATCTCGACACCCTCGCGCTCGGCCAGCGAGCGCGTCTCGGCGTTCGGCCGGACGTTGAAGCCGATGATCATCCCGCCGGAGGCAGAGGCGAGCATGACGTCGTTCTCGGTGATCCCGCCGACGCCCTGGTGGATGACGTTGACCCGCACCTCCGAGTGCTGGATCTTGCCGAGCTCGCCGACGATCGCCTCGATCGATCCCTGCACGTCGCCCTTGACGACGAGGTTGAGGTCCTTGACCTCGCCGGCCTGGAGCTGCTCGAACAGGTTCTCGAGCGACACGCTGGACGACGGCCGCGTCGCAAACTGCTCGCGGCGAAGCCGCTCGGCGCGCTTCTGCGCGAGGTCGCGGGCGTCGCGATCGTTCTCGACCACACGCGCAAGCTCGCCGGCCGGCGGCGGCTTGTCGAAGCCGAGGATCTCGACCGGATCGCCCGGCTTCGCCTCCTTCAGCTTCTCGCCCTTGTAGTTGTAGAGCGCGCGGACCTTGCCCCAGGCGTCCCCGGCGACGGCGGCGTCGCCGACCTTGAGCGTACCCCGCTGGACGAGCATCGTCGCGACCGGGCCGCGGCCGACGTCGAGGCGCGACTCGATGATCGGCCCGGACGCGGCCGCCTTCGGATTCGCCTGCAGCTCGAGCTCTGCGTCGGCGACGAGCAGCACCTTCTCCAGCAGCTCGTCGAGGCCGGTCTGCTCCCGGGCGGACACGCGGGCGACCTGGGTGTCCCCGCCCCACTCTTCGGGCTGGAGTCCCTCCGCGGCGAGATCGCCGAGCACGCGGTCGGGATTGGCGTCGGGCAGGTCGATCTTGTTCACCGCGACGACGATCGGAACCTCGGCGGCGCGCGCGTGTGAGATCGACTCCCGGGTCTGCGGCATCACACCGTCGTCCGCGGCGACGACGAGGACGGCGATGTCGGTCACCTTCGCGCCCCTCGCCCGCATCGCCGTGAAGGCCTCGTGGCCGGGCGTGTCCAGGAAGGTCACCTTCCGTCCGTCGACCGCCACCTGGTACGCGCCGATGTGCTGCGTGATCCCGCCGGCCTCGGTCTCGACCACCTTCGCGTTGCGGATCGCGTCGAGCAGCGTCGTCTTCCCGTGGTCGACGTGGCCCATGATCGTCACGACGGGCGGCCGCGGAACGAGGTCCTCCGGCTCGTCCTCGACGATCTCGGGCTCGATGTCCTCGTCGCCGGCGTGCTTGATCGTCACCTCGCGCTTGAGCTCGGCGGCCAGCACCTCGACCTCGTCGTCGGTGAGGGACTGGGTCGCCGTCTTCAGCGCGCCGAGCCCCATCAGGATCTTGATGATGTCCTGCATGCCGACGCCGAGCGCCTGCGAGAAGTCGCGGACGGTGATCCCGGACTCGATGCTGATCGGCCCGGTCGGCTGGACGACCTCGCGCGGCTGCTTCGGCGGGGCCGCGGCGCGCTGATCGCGCGCACGGCGGTCGTCGCGCGGACGAGCGGCGCCGGTGTCGATCACGACTCGGCGTCTACGCCCTCCGCCGCCGCCGCCCTGGCGCGGCCTGATCGGTCTCTTCGGGCCGTCAGCCATGAGCCTCAGTGTAGAGCGCCGTCAGGGCCGGTTCGATACGGACCGGGCGGCGCAGGACGCGGGCGAACGCGCGCTTTCCCGCGGCCCGCTCGAAGCAGGTGAGGCGGCGGCAGGTGTAGACCCCGCGGCCGGGCTCTCGACGCCCGGGCATCAGCACGCCGCCCTTCGAGACGAAGCGGATCAGCTCGGCTTGAGGCGCCTTCCGCCCGCAGCCGGCACACGTCCTAATTGGCTGGTGCGGCATCCTGGCTTTGTGCAGCCGACTCGGTCGTCGGCTGCTTCGCCGCGACCGGTTCGGTGGACTCTTCGACGGTTTCCTGGGTTGCCTGGGCGGCGAGCTCCTCGCTCTCCACGGCATCCTCGGTCTCCGGCGCGCCGGGCTGGACGATCAGGTCGCCGAGCTCCTCGCCTGCCTCCTCCCGCTTGGCCAGCTCCTGGTGGGCGGGGACGCCGCAGAAGCGGGAGCCGGGGAGCGCGGCGTTCGGGCAGCGCTTGCCGGTGGACAGGATCGCGACGCAGCGACCCGTGAAGTCGTCGCCGTCTGCCCCGGCGAAGGCGGCCTCCGCCTCGGCCTGGGCGAACTCGGTGTCGGACTGGATGTCGACCTTCCAGCCGGTGAGGCGGGCGGCGAGGCGGGCGTTGAGGCCCTCCTTGCCGATCGCGAGCGCGAGCTGATCGTCGGGGACGACGACCGTCGCCTCCTTGGTCTCGTCGTCGATGTAGACCTCGCGGACGCGCGCCGGCGACAGCGCCTTGGCGACGAAGCGGGCCGGCTCGGGGTTCCACGGGATGATGTCGATCTTCTCGCCGCGGAGCTCCGACACGACCATGCGTACCCGCGACCCGCGCGGGCCGACGCAGGCGCCGACCGGGTCGACGCCCTGGGCGTGCGACTCGACCGCGATCTTGGAGCGGTAGCCCGGCTCGCGGGCAACCCCCTTGATGTCGACGAGCCCGTCTGCGATCTCGGGCACCTCGAGCTCGAAGAGCGTCCGGATCAGCTCCGGGTCGCGGCGGGAGAGGATCACCTGCGGGCCCTTCGTGCCGGACCGCACCTCGGTGATCACCGCCTTGATCCGGCTCCCCTGCTCGTACCGCTCGCCGTCCACCTGCTCGGAACGGGGCAGCAGCGCCTCGACCTTGCCGAGGTCGACGAGCACGTTGTTGCGGTCGCCGGCCTGCTGGACGATCCCGGTGACGACCTCGCCGACGCGGTCGATGTACTCCTCGTACATCATCTCGCGCTCAGCCTCGCGGATCCGCTGCAGGATCACCTGCTTGGCGGTCTGCGCGGCGATGCGGCCGAAGTTCTCGGGCGTGACGTCGGTGCGGCGCACGAGGGCCGGGTCGACGTCCGACCAGTCGATCTGGAGGTCGTCGTCGGAAACGAGCACGTGCGAGTGCTCGCCGGTCTCCTGCTCCTGCTCCTCGAGCTCGGTGATCGCGCGTTCGCGGGCCTCCTCGATCAGGCGCTCCTCGATGTCCTTCGGGAGCTCGATCGAGTACACGCGGAAGTCGCCGGTGTCGTGGTCGAGCTCGACGCTGGCGTGCCGGGACGATCCGGGAGTCTTCTTGTACGCAGCCAGGAGCGCGTCCTCCAGCGCATGGATCAGGGTGTCCTCCTCGATCCCCTTCTCCTTCTCGATCGTCCTGACCGCCTCGATGATCTCTCTGCTCATCTCAGTCACGCCCTTCCCGTGTGTTCGCCTTCGTCGACGAGGTTGCCCCGCACGATCGCGTCGTACGGGATCGAAATGCGCTCGCCGTTTGCGCCGGCGAGCGCGAGCTGGTTGGTGTCGACCGAGGCGACCGTGCCCCGGAATCGCTTGCGTCCACCGATCGCGCTCTCGGTCCGAATCGCAACCTTCCGGCCGACGGCGTTGCGGAAATGCGCCGGGGTGCGCAGCGGCCGCTCGATCCCGGGCGACGAGACGTCGACCGTGTACCGGTCGAGATAGCCGCGCAGCAGGTTCGTGACGCGCTCGCAGAGCGCGTGGTCCACGCCGGCGGAGTGGTCGATGTAGACCGTGAACCGCTCAGGCCCGGACAGCTCGACGGCGAGCACCTCGACGTCCGGGAGCCCCTGCTCCACGGTGGTCGTCACCTCTCTCGTCAGCTCCCGCTCCCGCTCGTAAACCTGCGCCAAAAGACCTCCTACACAAGAAATGGGCGCCGCGCGCCCATTTCGCCAAGCCGGTGAAATGTGGTGAGGAGAGGATAGCAACGGCGGGCCGTTTCGGCCCGCCGCCCGTCTTCCTCAGCCGCCGCTGATCGCAGCGATCACGTCGACCCGGGAGCGCGGCTCGAGCGGCGTGCTCAGCTGCGCCCGCTCCCGGTCGACGTAGAAGTGAATGTGCGGCCGGATGGCCGGGCCGGGCTCGCACAACCGGTCACGCAAGCCCGGCCACGACGCGTCGAGCTGTCCGATCACGTCGTCCACGGTCGCAGCCTCCAGCTCCAGCCTGCGGGGCAGGCCGGGAAACAGCGGCGGAAGCGTGGACGGGAGGTAGATCTCGGCCATCGTCGTGCCTCAAGCCCGTAGTCGGTGTCGAGCGAAGCCCGACACCCACGCAAAGGCGGGCATCCTACTCAAGAACGGCCACCTCGACCGAGGAGATCGCCGGCAGGTAGTCGGCGATCTGGCTCCAGCTGTCGCCCTCGTCGACGCTGGCGAAGACCTGGCCGGTGCTCGTCCCGAAGTAGAGGCCGGGCGAGTCCTCGGCATCGATCGCCATCCCTTCGCGCAGCACTCCCACCCAGGCGTCCTGGGACGGCAGGCCGTTGTCGAGCTGCTGCCAGCTCGCGCCGGCGTCACGCGTGCGCCAGACGGACGCATGGCCGTCCGGCATGGTGCGCCCATGGCCGGGGTCGAGCGGGACCACGTAGAAAGTCTCCCGGTCGTGCGGGTGGACGGCAGCCGCGAACCCGAACTCGGTCGGCAGACCCTCGGTGATCTCCGTCCAGGTCTGGCCGGCGTCGTCGCTGCGGTGCATGCCGACGTGGTTCTGCTGGTACATCCGGTCACCGTCGACCCGTGACCGGACGAGCTTGTGCACGCAGAAGCCGACCTCTTCGTGCTCCCGCGGCCAGTCGGCGCGCAGACCCTTGTTGCGGGGAGTCCACGACTTGGCGTCGTCCTCCGTCTCGAACAGGCCGACGCCCTGGACGATCGCCCAGAAGCGCTTGTCGTTCTCCGGGTCGAACATCATCGCCGAGATCCCGAGGTGCCCCGGCGGCTGGTTGGCAGGATCGTCCCAGCCCTCGCTGCCGGGCTGCCCGGCGAGCGTCGTCAGCAGCGACCACGTGACGCCGCCGTCTCGACTCTCGAAGATCCCGGGATTCTCGACGCCGACGAGCACGCGTCCGTCCTTCGCGGCGAGGTTCGAGACCTTGGACATCTTCTTCTCGCCGTCTGCCTCGTATGCGAGGCCTTCGCTGGAGTGATCCCAGGTCTCGCCGAGGTCGGAGCTCCGCCAGACGGCCGAGCCGTGCCATTCGCTCGCCGCAGCCGCGTAGATCGATCCCGACGACTGGTCGTAGATCGCGTGGTAGACCGGCCATCCTTCGCAGAACGGCCCACGCAGCTTCCAGTCACGCCGGTCGCCGTCGCTCTCGAGCAGGAAGCACCCCTTCCGGGTGCCGACCAGAAGAACAGTCCGTGCCATCGCCTTTACCTCCGGAGTCGAGAGATCTCTGACACCTATCAGACGAACGGGACCAGCGAAAACTATCGGTCGCCGATCACAATCGTCACCGGGCCGTCGTTGACGAGCTCGAGCTGCATCCTCGCACCGAAGACACCGGTCTCCACCTCGACGCCCTGCTCCCGGAGGGCTGCCGCAAACGCCTCGTAGACCGGCTCCGCCTCCTCCTGCGGGGCAGCCTGCGAGAAGCTCGGCCGATTCCCTTTCGCGGTGTCGGCGACGAGCGTGAACTGCGAGACGACAAGCGCCCCTCCGCCGTTGTCGAGCAGCGAGCGGTCGAACTTGCCTTCGTCGTTCTGGAAGATCCGTAGCCTCGCGATCTTGCCCGCGAGCCGCTGCGCGTCCTCGATCGTGTCCGCGTGCGCGATTCCGAGGAGCACGCACAGACCCGGACCGATCTCGCCGCCCGGAGTGACGCGGGCCCGGGAGACGCGCTGAACGACCGCCTTCACGGGGTGATCTTCGCAGCGCTCCATAGGGACTGTCCCCGTAGGGGACTGTCCCCAAAGATGCGTCGCGGTCACCGCCTACGGGTCAGACCCCTTCGGGGGTCAGACCTTATGACGAGGGATCGGAGCCTTCGAGCTCCATCACGCGCGCCGCGTACTGCTTGCTGCTCGGCCGCAGCGAGCGCGCGAGCTTGTAGTGGCCGTTCGCCTGCGCCGCGTGGCCCTGTTTCTCGAGACAGCGGCCGAGTGCGTAGTGCGCGTAGTCGTCGGCCGGCGAGAGCTCCAGGATCGCGCGGAACTCGTCCGCGGCCTCGTCGTAGCGGCCGATCCGGAAATAGGCGATGCCGAGTGACTCCCGGATCGACGCCTTGTTCGGCTCGCGCCGTTTCGCCTTCTCGAGCGCCACGGTCGCCTGGGCGGCCATCCCCTGCTCGAGATGCCGCCGGCCCTGCTGGAAGTAGTCGTAGACCTCGCTCACAATGCCCTGGTTGTGCGTCTCACCGGGCTCCGCCTGGTGAGACTTGCAGCAAATACTGCAGATAGGGGAAGTTCTCCTCCAGACAGTCAAGCGGATGCGTCAAGTCACGCGTCGGGCCGATTTCGACGCCGTGCACGGTCTCCCCCGCGTCGACCATCCGCTGGAAGACCTGCGCGAGCTCGAACGGCGGCCCGCCGAGATCGTCCAGCAGCGCCGGGTCGAACGACTCCCCCAGCCGCCAGAGCGGCGCCGACGCGAGCGGGTTCGCGGGATCGTCGTCGAGCACCTTCGTCACGCGGCCGTTCTCGACCCCGAGGGCGTACCGCTGCGGCGGGTTGGGCGGCGGGTCCCGTCGGGCCGCGATCGCCGAACCGTCCACGGCCGCGAACAGTCCGATGTCGCCCGGCGAGAACACCGTGTCGGCGGCGACGACCACGGCCGGCACCTCCCGCAACCCACGTCGCACTGCGTCCGCCGAGCCAATCGGCTCCGGTTGCCGAACGAATCGAAGGTCGAGCGGAAACCCGTCCAGGAGCTCCTCGACCTGCTCGCCGAGGTGCCCCGTGACGACGGTGACGCGCTCGATTCCAGCCGCACGGACCTCGTTCAGCAGCGTGACGATCACCGGACGGCCGTCGATGGGCAACACCGGCTTCGGGTACCGGTCGGTCAGCGGGCGGAGCCGGCGCCCCTCCCCTGCCGCCATCACGACAACCTCCACCGGCTCTAGTATCACGAGCACGGTGTGGGTGGCGATCGTCGTCGGCGCGGTTGTCGTCCTGCTCCTCCTCTTCCTGGTCTACACCTACAACCGGCTCGTTCGGCTCCGGAACGAGACCGAAACCGGCTGGGCGAACATCGACGTGCAGCTCCGTCGTCGCTACGACCTCGTGCCCAACCTCGTCGAGGCGGTGAAGGGGTACGCCGCCCATGAGCGCGAGACGTTCGAGTCGGTCACGCAGGCACGCGCCGCGGCTGAGCAGGCGACGAGGCCCGCCCAGGCGGCGCAGGCAAACGAGCATCTCGGCGGAGCGATCGACCGGCTGATCGCCGTCTCCGAGGCCTACCCGCAGCTTCGCGCCTCGGAGAACTTCCAAGCCCTCCAGCAGGAGCTGTCGGATATCGAAGACAAGCTGGCCGCCGCCAGGCGCTACTACAACCAGACCGTGTACGCGTACCACAACGCGATGCAGACCTTTCCGGCCGTGCTGATCGCGAAGCCGTTCGGATTCCAGAGGCGCGAGTTCTTCGGGACGGACGAGGGGCGGGACGCGCCGGTCGTGCAGTTCCGGCAGCAATGACTCTCCAGCAGCAGATCCGCGCGAACCGCTGGCGGACGCTCTGGCTGCTGGTGCTCTTCGCGCTGATGGTCGGCCTGCTCGGCGCCGTCCTCGGGTACGCCTTCCAGCCGTCGCTCCTGATCGTCGTCGGCGTCGTCGGGATCGTCTACGGGATCTTCAGCTGGATCGCCGCGGGCGGCATCGTCGCCGGTGCCACAGGTGCGCAGCCGGCCGACAAGGCGCAGTACCCCCGGCTCTACCACGTGGTCGAGACGGTCGCGATCGCCGCCGGCCTCCCCCAACCGCCCCCGATCTACGTGGTCGACGACCCGGCCCCGAACGCCTTCGCGGCCGGCCGCAGCCCCGACAAGGCGTACGTCTGCGTGACCACCGGTCTGCTGAACCTGATGGACGAGCGCGAGCTCGAAGGAGTGATCGCCCACGAGATCTCGCACGTCCGGAACCACGACGTGCGCCTGATGACGCTCGTCTCCGTTCTCGTCGGTGTCGTCGCGCTCCTCTCCGACTTCCTGCTCCGGATCTCGTTCTTCGGCGGCGGCCGGAGGAGCGGCGGCAGCGCCGGGCTGATCGCCTTCGCACTCGGGATCGCGGCGCTGGTCATCGCGCCGATCGCCGCGGTCCTGATCCAGCTCTGTATCTCGCGCCGCCGCGAGTACCTCGCCGACGCGTCGGCGGCGGAGATCACCGGCGACGGCGAGGGTCTCGCGCTGGCGCTGCGGAAGCTCCTGATCGACACGACCAACACGCGGCACGCGAGCCGTGCGGTCGCGCACCTCTACATCGAGAATCCGCAGAACCAGGCGACCGGCGTCAGCACGGCATTCCGGGGCATGTTCGACACGCATCCGCCCCTCGAGGACCGGATCCGCCGCCTCGAGGAGGCCGGCGGCTTCCGGCTACCACCGAGCTAGAGCGTCGGCGCCAGGCTTCATCCCGGCACCGATTCCTTGCCCAACAGGCGTTCGACCTCGTCGAGGATCTCGGCCGCGATCCGCTCCTTCGTAGCTTTCGGCACCGTCCGCTCGCCGTCGGCGCTGACCAGCACGACTTCGTTCTCCGCCGCGTCGAAGCCGATGTCCTCGCGCGAGACGTCGTTGAAGACGACGAGGTCGAGGTGCTTCTCCGTCAGCATGCGGCGCTTCCGCTCGAGCCCGGCCTCGCCCTCCTCGGCCCCGAAGCCGACCAAGAGCACACCGTTCTTCCGCTCACCGAGGCCGCGGAGCACGTCCTCGGTCGGCTCCAGGCGGATCTCCCAGGGCTCGCCCGATTTCGCCCGCTTGCCGGCCAGAGGTTGGGGCGCATAGTCCGCGACCGCCGCCGCCATCAGCACCACGTCGGCCGCCGCCCGCGCCTTCGCCTCACGGGCCAGGTCGGCGGCGGTCGGCGTCTCGACCACCTCGACCCCGCCCGGCGCGGGCACGCCCAGATTCGCCGCCAGCAGCGTCACCTGAGCCCCCCGCCGGCGGGCCTCCTCGGCCAGCGCCACGCCCATCCGCCCCGACGAGCGGTTGCCGACGAAGCGCACCGAGTCGAGCGGCTCCCGCGTGCCGCCCGCACTGACGAGGACGGACCTGCCGGCGAGCGTGTCGGTCTCGCCGAGCAGCTCCCGGGAACGGGCGAAGATCGCTTCCGGCTCGCTCATCCGGCCGAGGCCGCTCTCGCCCTCTGCGAGCTCGCCCTCCTCCGGGCCGATCAGCTCCACGCCGCGCTCGCGGAGCGTCGCCGCATTCGCCTGCGTCGCCGGGTGCTCCCACATGCGGACGTTCATCGCGGGCGCGACCAGGACAGGCCCGCGAAAGGCCAGCGCCAGCTGTGTCAGCACGTTGTCGGCCAACCCGTGGGCGAGCTTCGCCAGCGTGTTCGCGGACAACGGCGCGACTACCAGCAGGTCGGCGTCGACCAGATGCGGGTACATCACGCGCGGCGCTTCGCGCCGCGCTAGCGCCTCGAATGTCTCCGAGGTGACGAACGCTTCCGCACCGGGGGTCAAGACCGGCGTCACCTCGTGTCCGGCCCGGACGAAGAGTCGGCAGAGCTCGCAGCTCTTGTAAGCGGCGATTCCACCCGTTACCCCGAGAAGAACGCGGGCCATGACGCCCTGCCTCCCTCTAGTACAAGGCCGCTAGGCCTTGTACGTGTACTTGATCTTGCCCTCGGCAGTCTCTTCGAGGGCCATGGTCAAGTAGTTCTTCGAGCGAGACTCGACGAGGGGTGGAAACTCGTCGAACGTGCCTTCACCGAGCTGGTGGTGGTAGTTGTTGATCTGCCGGGCACGCTTCGCGGCGACGATGACCAGCGCATAGCGCGAGTCCACGTTGTCGAGCAGCTCATCGATTCTTGGATGGATCACGGCCGGCCCATGGTACCGGCCATCGCTAACTCTCGTTGGACAATGCGCTCCAGCTCCCCGGTCGCCCGGTCGATCTCGTCGTTCACGACCACGTAGTCGAACTCTTTTGCCTGGGCGAGCTGCTTGCGCGCCAGGCCGATGCGCTCGCCGATCTCGCCCTCGCTCTCGCTTGCCCGCTCGCGCAAACGCCGCTCCAGCTCGGGGATCGGCGCGGTGATGAAGACCGTGACCGCCCCCGGGACGTCCTCCTTGACGTTCAGCGCGCCCTCGGTCTCGAGCTCGAGAACGGGGATCTTCCCCTCGCCCGCGATCCTGTCGACCTCGGAGCGGAGAGTGCCGTAGCGCTTCCCGGAGACGTAGGTGACGTGCTCGAGAAACTCGCCCTCGTGCACGCGCCGGACGAACTCGGCGTCGGACAGGAACCAGTATTCACACCCATCCTCTTCCCCCCGACGGCGCAGCCGGGTGGTCGCCGAGACGGCCACCTCGAGCTCGGGCACGCGTTCCAGCAGCGCCCTGATCAGCGTTCCCTTGCCGGCCCCCGACGGCCCGGTGATCACGAAGACGGGCGTGCCGTCAGACGGTCCGGTGGAAGAGCCCAATCAGCTCGGCGCGTTGGCGGTCGGACAACCCGCCCACGGTCTTCGACTGGCTGATGCGGCACTGGTTCAGGAAGCGGGCCGCCTTGACCCGTCCGAACTTGGGGACCGCCATCAGCATGTCGAACACCTTCGCCGTGGAGACGTACTCCGGCGGGTCGTTGAGGATCTCTTCGATCTGGACCGTTCCGTTCTTGAGGTCCTTCTTCAGCTGCGCCCTGCGGACGCGGATGTCGTTTGCCCTCGCGAGGGCCTCCATGCGCTGATCGAGAGAGCGAACCGGCGCCGTTGCCTGGGTCTTCGTCGGCATACGAGTGTGCGAGTCTAACAGCTTGCTCCCGTCGGTCAACCGAGTGTGAATCGGCTGTTTTGCAGGAGTTTTTAGGAAACTCTCGACCTGATATCGAGGTGTTTTCTCCGTGGCAACGCCCTCTCGTGGGCGATCCCGCACGCCTCTTCGGCTGACCGGAGCCCATGTGTTGCCAGTTCTGCATCCAGTTCTTCGCGGATCCGGACCGGCGCGGACGGATCCGAGAAGAGCACCGTTCCGAGCGCGACCGCACCCGCCCCGGCGGCGATCAGCTCGAGCGCGTCGCGCCCCGTCGAGACGCCGCCCATGCCGACGATCGGCAGCTCGGTCGCCCGGTAGCACGCGTGGACGGCGGCCAGGGCGACCGGCCCGAGCGCCGGGCCCGAGAGGCCGCCCGTCCCCGTGCCGAGCACCGACCGGAGGTCGGCGTCGACCTTCATGCCGCGCAACGTGTTCACAAGCGACAGTCCGTCGGCGCCGGCCGCCTCCACGGCTCGCGCGACCTCGGCGATGTCCCACGCAGCAGGGGAGAGCTTCGCGTAGAGCGGCAGGGCCGTCGCCTCGCGGCAGGCGGCGACGATCTCGGCCGCCGACTCCGGCGCCTCGTCCACGTTCGGACACGACAGGTTGAGCTCGATGGTGACGTCTTCGAGGAGGGCGCACGTCTCCGCGTACTCCCGTGCCGAGAAGCCGCCGACGGACACCCAGAGCGGCACGCCCAGCTCGCGGAGACGGGGGAGCGTCTCGGCGAGAAACCGCTCGCGACCGGGGTTGGCGAGCCCGATCGAGTTGAGCATCCCGACATCCGTCTCGGCGATCCGGACGGGCGCGTTGCCGCCGCGAGGCCGCGGCGTCACCGTCTTCGTGACGAATGCATCGAGCGACCGGGCGGCGTCGGGAGCGCTGAGCGCATCCAGACAGCCGGAGGCGTTCAGCAGCACGTCCGCTCCAGCCAGGTCCGGGGCCTGACCCCGTCCCGCGGTGCCGGACGGTGCGGTTCGGGCCGTGTCCGCGCGCGCAATCCGGCTGCAGCACTCACGTCGCCGCCTCGTCCGGACATGGCCGGGGTCTGACCCCGGACATGCCCGTTCCGGCCAACACCGGCCCTTCGATGCACAGGCGCTGCCACTCGCCGTCGATCTCCACCGCGCAGCCGTAGCAGGCGCCGTAGCCGCAGGCCATCGGCGCCTCCCAGGCGAGTTGCGCATCCCGACAGAGCGCCCGAACCGCTTGCAGCATCGGCTCCGGCCCGCAGGCGAGCACGTCCATGCCGGGCTCGATCAGCTCCGTGACCAGCCTCGGGTCGATCGCCACCTCGGCGGTGGGCACGAGCGCGGCGGCCTCGGCGTGCCACTCCGAGCGGAAACCGAGCACAGCGGGCGGCGAGCCGAGGTGCTGCGAGAGGTACGGCAGCGGCGCGATCCCGATCCCGCCGCCGACGAGCAGCGGGCGGTCGACGTCCAGCCGGAAGCCGTTCCCGAGCGGCCCGAGCACGTGGATCGCGTCACCGGGCTCGAGCGCCGCGAGCGCCTGGGTGCCGGGGCCGATCGGGTCGATCAGGAAGCCGAGCTCACGGGACGGCGCGATGCAGAGGCTCATCGGCCGCGGCAGCAGCCGCCCCGGCGCCTCGAGCATGAAGAACTGGCCGGGCACGCCCGGCTCGAGCCCGCCGCGCTCGAGCCTCAGCAGCACGTAGGGCCCGACCGCCTGGCACGCGCGAACCGGCAGCCTTTCGCGCCTAAGCACGCTGACCATCCCGATGATCGTGCCCGCTCGCCGGCGGAGCCGGGCTTTGCCCGGCGGGAGCCCAAGGTCGCGATCGTTGACCGACCACGAGAAGGAGGGGGCTCACGGGGGAACCCTCGGTTCCCCCGTGCCGTCTAGTGACCGTTGACCGCTCGCGTCTCAACTTCGATCCGTTCTTGCAGGGACAAGGCGAGCTCCGTGCGCGCGTTCGCGATCGCGTGCACGGCGGCGGCGGCTCCCGAGATGGTGGTGATGCAGGGAATCCGCGCGACGAGCGCCGCCTCGCGGATCCGGTAGCCGTCCGTCCGCTGGAGCGAGCCGCCGAAGGGCGTGTTGATGACGAGGTCGCAGCGTCCGCGGCGGACGAGGTCGACCACGCTGGCCTCGGCCCCTTCTGCCACCTTCGCAACGCGCTCGACCTCGAGCCCGGCATCGCGCAGCTCCCGCGCGGTGCCTGCGGTCGCGACCAGCTTGAACCCCAGCCCCGCGAGCGCCGCCGCCACCGGGCGCAGCGCAGGCTTGTCGGCGTCGCGGACCGAGAGGAACGCGGTACCGCTGGTCGGCAACGGCCTGCCGGCCGCCCGCTCGGCCTTCGCAAAGGCGGTCGGCAGGTCGGACGCCGAGGCCATCACCTCGCCGGTCGAGCGCATCTCCGGCCCGAGCACCGGGTCGGCCCCGGGGAAGCGGGCGAACGGCAGTACGGCCGCCTTGACGCTGACCTGCGCCGGAGGGCGCTCCGGCGGCAGCGCGAGATCGCGCAGCTTCTGTCCCGAGGCCAGCTTGCACGCCGCCTCGACGAGGTTGAGGCCGGTCGCCTTGGACGCGAACGGCACCGTCCGCGACGCGCGCGGATTCGCCTCCAGCACGTAGACGGCGTCCTCGCCGACCGCGAGCTGGACGTTGATCAGCCCGACCGTGCCGAGCGCCGGTGCAAGCCGTCGCACCACGCCCTCGACCTCGCGGGCGGTGGCGACGTCGAGCGACGGCGCCGGCAGGACGCACGCCGAGTCGCCGGAGTGCACGCCCGCCTCCTCGACGTGCTGCATGACCGCCGCCACGTAGGTCTCCTCGCTGTCGCAGAGCGCGTCGACGTCGATCTCGATCGCATTCTCCACGAAACGATCGACGAGCACCTTGCCGCTCAGGTCGCGGTGAAAGGCGTCGACGACCTCGTTTCCGCGGTAGCAGACCCGCATCGCGCGGCCGCCGAGGACGTAGGACGGCCGGACGAGCACCGGATAGCCGATGCGGTGCGCGATCTCCGCCGCCTCGCGGCCGCTCTCGGCGATCCCCCATGCCGGGCAACGGATCCCGAGCCCGGCGAGAAGCTCGCCGAACCGCTCGCGGTCCTCGGCCAGGTCGATCGCCTCGTACGGCGTCCCGAGGATCCGGAAGCCCCCGGCCTCGATCGCCCGGGCAAGCTTCAGCGGGGTCTGGCCGCCGAACTGGATCACGACCCCTTCCGGCTGCTCGCGCTCGCAGACCGCCAGCACCTCCTCGGCGCCGAGCGGCTCGAAGTAGAGCCGGTCGGAGGTGTCGTAGTCGGTCGAGACCGTCTCCGGATTGCAATTCACCATCACCGCCTCGAAACCGAGCGCGCGGAAGCTCTGCGCGGCGTGGACGCAGCAGTAGTCGAACTCGATCCCCTGGCCGATCCGGTTGGGACCCGAGCCCAAGATCACGGCGACCGGCTTCCGTCGCTCGCCTAGTGGCTCGTCCGCCTCGTTACCGACCGTCGAGTAGTAGTAGTTGGACTCGGCCGCCACTTCGCCGGCACAGGAGTCGATGCGACGGAAGACGCGTCGTCCCGTGGGCGGCCCGCTGTGCTCGAGCAGCTGGAGCTCGTGTTTGAACCAGGGATGGACGTCCTCGGGAAGGTCGTCGAGATCCTTCCACGGCGTGGGCGTGGAAGGATCGACCTCGCGGCTTCGCCAGGCCTTCCAGAACGCCTCCCGGAAGGTCCGGCCGATCCCCATCGCCTCCCCGACCGACTTCATCTGCGTCCCCAGCGCCCGATCGGCACCCGGGAACTTCTCGAACGCGAAGCGCGGGAACTTGACGACGACGTAGTCGAGCGTCGGCTCGAAGCTGGCCGGAGTGGTCTTAGTCAGGTCGTTCGGGATCTCGTCGAGCGTGTAGCCGACCGCGAGCTTCGCGGCGACCTTCGCGATCGGATAGCCGGTCGCCTTGGACGCCAGCGCCGACGAGCGGGACACGCGCGGGTTCATCTCGATCACCCGCAGCTCGCCGGTCTCGCGCTCCCGCGCGAACTGGATGTTCGAGCCGCCCGTCTCGACCCCGACCGCACGGATGACCGCGGCGGCGGCGTCGCGGAGCTCCTGGTACGCCTCGTCCGAGAGGGTCATCTGCGGCGCGACCGTCACGGAGTCCCCGGTGTGAACGCCCATCGGGTCGAGGTTCTCGATCGAGCAGACGACGACGACGTTGTCCCGCTTGTCGCGCACGACCTCGAGCTCGAACTCGTCCCAGCCGCGCACGGACTCCTCGACCAGCACCTGGCCGATCGGGCTCTCCTGGAGGCCGCGCTCGACCTGACGGGCGAGCGCCGCCCGCGTGTCGACGAATCCTCCGCCGTGGCCGCCGAGGGTGAACGCCGGCCGGACGACGGCGGGTAGCGACACCGCCGCCAGGTCCTCCAGCGACGTGACGATCCGCGAGCTCGGAACGCTGAGGCCGACGCTCCGGACCGCCTCCCGGAACAGCTCGCGATCCTCCGCGCGCCGGATCGCGTCCAGCCCGGCGCCGATCAGCTCGACGCCCAATGCCTCGAGCACGCCCGCCTCGACGAGCTGGAGCGAGAGGTTGAGGGCGGTCTGCCCGCCCATCGTCGGCAGGAGCGCATCCGGCCGTTCGCGCTCGAGCACGTTCGCGACCCCGGCGAGGTCGAGCGGCTCGAGGTACGTGCGGTCGGCGAAGCCCGGGTCGGTCATGATCGTGGCCGGGTTCGAGTTGACGACGATCGTGCGGAACCCGTCCTCGCGCAGCACCTTCAGCGCCTGGCAGCCGGCGTAGTCGAACTCGCACGCCTGGCCGATCACGATCGGGCCCGACCCGATCAGGCAGACCGACTCGATGTCGAGCCGCCTAGGCAGCGCGCAGCTCCTCGACCCACGCGGCGATGATCGGCGCGCCGTCGTGCGGCCCCGGGCTCGCCTCGGGGTGGAACTGGGCCGACGCGGCCCGCAGCTCCGGGAAGTGGAGACCCTCGACCGTGCCGTCGTACAGCGACGTGTGGGTGACGCCGTTGCCGTCCCCCGGCGCGACCCCGAAGCCGTGGTTCTGCGAGGTGACGAGCACGCGCCGAGTCGCGTGCTCGACCACCGGGTGGTTGGCACCACGGTGCCCGAACGGGAGCTTGAAGGTCTCGTGGCCGGTCGCGAGCGCAAGCAGCTGGTGACCGAGGCACACGCCCAGCACGGGCGTGCGGCCCAGGAGGTCGCGAACCGTGCGTGTCTCGTCGGCGAGCGGCGCGGGGTCGCCGGGCCCGTTGCCGAGCAGCACGCCGTCGTAGGCAGCGAGGGTGTCCGCGTCGACGTCGTGCGGGAAGACGTCCACCGCCGCTCCCGCGTCCGCGAGCAGCCGCAGGATCGCGCGCTTCACCCCGTAGTCGACGACGGCGACCCGGACGTCCCCTTCCTCGACGAAGGTATAGGGCTCGGAGGGCGACACGCCGGCGACCAGCGCCAGGCCCTCCATCGAGGGCTGGGCGCGGACGTCGACGAGAATGTCGTCGACCGGCTCGTCGCCGGACACGGCCGCCGCCCGCATTGCTCCGCGCTCGCGCAGGTGGAGGACGAGCGTGCGCGTGTCGATCCCGCGCAGCGCCACCACCCCTCGTTCGCGCAGCCAGTCCGCCCAGGCGGTTCCTCCGGTCTCGCGCATCACCGCCGCGGTCGCGTGCACCTGTGGCGACTGCGAGCGCTCCTCCGCGACGCCGTAGTTGCCGACCATCGGTGCCGTGAAGGAGACGATCTGCCCCACGTAGCTCGGGTCGGTGACGGTCTCCTGGTAGCCGCTCATCGACGTCGTGAAGACGGCCTCGCCGAAGGCGCGCCCGTCCGCAGCGACCGACTCGCCCGGAAAGACGGTACCGTCCTCGAGAACGAGGAACCCGGTCACGCTCTCGCCTTCTCCTTCGTGATCCACTCGGCGTGTTCGAGGAAGTAGCGCGCCCGGAGCGCATGTGGGCGGGAGAGCTCGTCGTCGCGCTCCTCGGCCCACCGGAGCAGCTCCTCCGCCGCGGAGCGCGTCTCGGCTTTCGTCACCGGCTCGAGCAGATGACGCCACGGCCGCCCACGCAGCGGCTGCGAGCGCTCCTGGCCGATCGCAGCGTCGAGCACGAACCAGAACGATGGCTCGCCGTCGCCGTCCGGATAGTTCAACTCGTAGGCGGGCGGCTTCGCGCCGGCCGCGTAGACGACGAGCTCGAGCTTCCGCACGGGCCGCGGAAGCTCGTCCAACGTCTTCTTGATCGCCTCCTTCTCCCATGCGTCCGGCGCCCGCTCGACGACCACCACCAGGTCGAGGTCGCTCCGGGCGGGATCGAAGCCGCCGAGCAGAGCCGAGCCGAGCACGTACGCCCCCGCGACGGGAGCAACCGCATCGACCGCGTCGACGACCGCGGCCAGGTAGGCCTCGACCTGAGTGTCGGTCGCAGTCATGCGGCGAACGCAATCCGGCCGGCGGCGACGGTCAGACGTACTTTGCCCCGGAGGGTCTCGCCGAGGAGCCACGAGTTCGACGACCTCGACCGGAATCCGCCCTCCCCCACCCGCCAGGCCGCCTCCGGATCCAGCAGGACGAGGTCGGCGCGCTCGCCGACCGCGATGCGCGGCGGCTCGATCCCGTACGCCCGCGCGGGGCCGGCCGACATCCGTTCGAGCAGTGTCGGCAGCGTCAGCAGCCCCGGACCGACCAGGTGAGTGTTCAGCGCAGCGAACGCGGTCTCCAGCCCGGTGACCCCGAACGGTGCCTCCTCGAACGGCACGTCCTTCTCGTGCGCCGCGTGCGGGGCATGGTCGGTCGCGATCACCGAGATCGTGCCGTCCCGGACGGCGGCGATCAGTGCGGCGCGGTCGTCGCTGCTGCGGAGCGGCGGGTTCATCTTCCGGTTGGGATCGAGTGACCGAACCGCCTCGTCCGTCAGCACGAGGTGGTGCGGCGTCGCCTCGCCCGTCGCCTGCACCCCGGCGTCCCGGGCCCGGCGGAGCTCGTCCACCGACTCCCGGGCGGAGAGATGCAGCAGGTGGACGGGCTGACCCTCATAGGCCGCGATCGCAAGGTCACGGCCGACCATCACGCTCTCGGCGACCGACGGATAGCCGGCGAAACCGAGCTCGGCCGAGACCGGCCCCTCGTGCATCTGACCCGTCCGCGAGAGCGTCGGCTCTTCGCAGTGCACGGCCACGCGCCGTCCGGCAACCGCGTGGTACTGGAGCGCCCGCCGCATGAGGCCGGGCGCCTCGACCGGACGGCCGTCGTCGCTGAAGCCGGCGGCGCCGGCGTCGGCGAGCTTGCCCATCTCCGTCAGCTCTTCACCCCGCTGGCCCTTCGTGATCGCGGCCAGGAACCCCACCGGTACCTCAGCCTCCTCGTGGGCGGCTTCGATCAGCGAGCCCATGACTGCGGCCGAGTCGACGACCGGCTCCGTGTTCGGCATCGCGAGGATCGCGCAGAAACCCCCGGCCGCGGCCGCGGCCGTGCCGGAGGCGATCGTCTCCTCGTCCTCGCGGCCGGGCGTCCGGAGGTGAACGTGCGGATCGACGAACGCCGGCGCCAGCACGAGCCCGCGCCCCTCGACCACTCGGTGGCCGTTGGCATTCACGTTCAGACCGATGTCGGAGATCACGCCCTGGTCGACGCGGACGTCGAGCAGAGCGTCGATGCCGCCGATGGGGTCGAGCACCCGTGCGCTGCGGACCACCAGGTCGTCGTGGCCCTCCTTCCCGAACAGGATCTGACCCATCAGGCCACCTCCTCCGCGACCTCGGCCTTGACCTCGACGGGACCGTGCGTGAGCAGGTCGTAGAGCACCGCCATCCGGACGACGAGGCCGGCCCTGACCTGGGTCTCGATCAGCGCGTCGCCCGAGTCGGCGACCACGGGATCGATCTCGACGCCGCGGTTCATCGGCCCCGGGTGCATCACCTTCTGTCCCGGCCGCAGCCGTTCGGGCGTCACGCCCCAGCGGGCGCTGTACTCCCGGAGGCTCGGCACGAAGTTCTCGCCCGCTTCCATCCGCTCCCGCTGCATGCGCAGGACGTAGACGACGTCCGCGTCGCCGATCGCCGCGATGTCGGTCGAGACGTCGCACCCCATTGCCTCGATCCCGCGCGGGATCAGCGGCGGCGGGCCGACGAGCGTCACGCGCGCGCCCATCAGCGTGAGCGCCTGGATGTTCGAGCGGGCGACGCGCGAGTGCAGAACGTCGCCGACGATCGCGACGTGGAGCCCCTCGATTGGTCCCACGTTCCGCTCGATCGTGTACAGGTCGAGTAGCGCTTGCGTCGGGTGCTGGTGCTTCCCGTCGCCGGCGTTGACGACATGAGCGCCGGTCACGCGGGCGACGAGATCGGGCGCGCCGATGTGCGGGTGACGGATCACGATCACATCCGGGTCGTAGGCGTTCAGCGTCAGCGCCGTGTCTTTCAGCGACTCGCCCTTGTCCACCGAGGAGCCGCTCGACTTCACGGCCATGACGTCCGCGGAGAGCCGCTTGGCGGCGAGCTCGAAGCTCGACGAGGTGCGGGTCGAGGCCTCGAAGAAGAGGTTGACGACCGTCCGCCCGCGCAGCGTCGGGAGCTTCTTCATCTCGCGCTCGAGCGACCGTTCGAACGTGCCGGCGGTGGCGAGCAGCCGGGTCACGTCGTCGCGGGTCAGATCCGCGATCGAGATCAGGTGCCGCCTCGGCGGCGGATCGGACGGCGGAAGCAGGTCGTCCCGTACGAGCTGAACCGTCATTGGGCAGCCTCTTCCGGGATGAGCAGCACGCGGTCGATCTCGTCGACCTCGACGAGTTGCACCTGGATGCGTTCGGAGCGGGCGGTCGGGAGGTTCTTGCCGACGTAGTCGGGCCGGATCGGCAGCTCGCGGTGGCCGCGGTCGGCGACGACCGCCAGGCGGACGCGCGCGGGCCGCCCGTAGTCGAACAGCGCCTCGATCGCCGCCCGGATCGTGCGGCCGGTGTAGAGGACGTCGTCGACGAGAATGCAGGTCCGTCCCTCGAGCGGGAAGTCGAGCTTCGTCTCGCGGACGAGGGGCTGCGGATGCAGCGGCGCCCCGCCGCCTCGGACGTGGACGTCGTCGCGGTGGAACGTGATGTCGATCGTGCCGAGATCGACCTCGGTGTCGCTGAACTCCTGAATCAGCCGGCGCAGGCGGTAGGCGAGCGGGACGCCCCGCGTATGGATGCCGACCAGAGCGACCTGGTCGAGGTCCGCGTTCGCCTCGATGATCTCATGGGCGATGCGGTGAAGGGTGCGTCCGAGGTGGTCTCCGTCGAGCAGGACCCGCTCGGTCGCGGGTGCGTGTGCAGCGGTCAAATTCGGCTCCTTTCCGGCCTCACAGGACCGGGTTAAAGGACGTTGCGGGCAGGAGCCTAGCGGTCCGGGCCGACGGCGTCGACGGGCAGGCCCGCGGCCGCCCAGGCGTCGAATCCGCCGTCCACGTCCGTGGCGTCGCCGAAGCCGAGCTCCTGGAGCTGGGCCGCGACGAAGCTGGACGAGCAGCCGTGCCGGCAAATCAGGATCACGCGGGTATTGCGCGGTAGCTCCTCGAGCCGCCACAGGACCATGGAGAGCGGATGGTGGACGGCGCCCGGGATCACGCCACGCTGCTCCCGCTGCTCGTCGGCCGAGCGCGTGTCGACGAGCACGGCACCGTCCTGCGCAGCGGCGAAAGCCTGCTCGGGCGTCAGCCGGCGGAGCCCTGCGCGGGCGTCGGCAAGCAGCGATTCCACGCTTCGCTCGGCGGTCACTACTGCTTGATGTAACCCCACTTCTTGAGGTCACGCATCAGCTTGGCGACGAAGGCCGACCCGGCCGGCCAGCCGAGCAGCGTCTTCCCGCGGCCCAGGTCGCCCCGCCTCAGCGCCTGGTCGAGCACGCGCCTGGCCTGCGCGGGATCACCGAGGAGGTACTCGTCGGCGACGTAGGCGGCGATGAACGACCTGACGTCGGTGTTCTTGATCGTCCGGCGGCCCTTCAGGTAGTAGCCGAGATTCAGCGCCGCGTTCCGTTTGATCTGCTCCGGAAAACGCCGAGTCACGTCGACGAAGGCGCCGTGGCGGTAGTCCACGATCTTGATCGGGGCTGACGAGAACACGTAGGCCGAGTACTCGTAGATGAAGCGCTCGTCGAAGGCCGAGAACTCGGACAGCCCGTCGTGGTCGAGGTCGACGATCCGGCGTCCGTAGTTGCCCCAGTAGCGGAACGTCGATCGGTAGGTGTGCGCGCCGGCGTCCCAGCGCAGGATCAACGAGACGGCACAGCAGTGCGCACCGCCGGTGAACAGGTCGACGAGGATCTCGGGCTCACCGCCGTCGAGGTCGCGCACCGCGATGTCGACAGGCCTGCTCCCCCCACAGTCCGGACAGGCGAGCCGCTCGATCGGGACGTCGAGCGCTCTCCGCCCGGCCCGAACGACGGACAGGCGGAGCTTCTCGTAGAGGAAGTCGCGCTCGGTGAACCGGATCGCGGCGCTGACCGGCCCGCTGTGGGCCGAGAGCGACTGCGGCACGTCGCGCGAGAGGTCGAGCGTGAAGCACTTGAGCCGCGCCGGCCCGCCGCGGTTCGCGATTCGGAGCGTCCAGCGGCCGCGCGCGTCCTCGCCGTAGACCGACGAGAGCTTCCCCTCCGGACGGTACGGCGTGTCGACGAAGGGGGACGTGCCGTCGGCGATCGGATTCGTGCTCTCGTCCGAGTCGAGCACCGTGAGGATTCCGCCGCAACCCGTCTCGTCGCTGCCGAAGTCGGCGCCGGTGCCGCGGTGGACGACGAGCGGTACCTCGGTTCCGCTCGGGCCGACGAGTGAGATCGCCAGCGCGGACGTGTCCGGCGTCGTGATCCGGAAGGAGACCCGCACGAACGAGACGGGGCCGCGGTCGGCCACGGTCAGCGAGCGGTCGAGGCTCGCGCCGACCGGCACGTCGATGTTGCCGGTCGAGTAGGTCTTCGTGGCGGCGCGCGCCGGCCCGGCCGTGACTGCAAGGAGCACGGCTGCCGAGACGAGGAGACGTCTCATGATTGACGCGCTAGGCGTCGCCGAGGAGCTCGTCGGGGTCGGTCATCGCCTCGATCGCGAACTGGGCCGCTTCGAGCGACGACTCCTCGACCAGCACCTTCTGCGGGGCGTCTTCCGTCGAGCGCGGATGGTGTTCGACGGCGGTCTCGAGCTCCGACGTGATTCCGGCCGCGTGGAGGATCGCCTGGATCTCTTCCGCTTCGGTCACGTCTTCGGCGAGCGCGACCTGGACGAGTCTGGTCATCTGGCGGTCTCCTCGGGGACGATCTGGACTGGGGCTTCGTGGACTGGGCTGTGCTCGACGGAGGTCGGATGTTCTCGGCGCGGGAGCGCACCGCCCTTGATCAGGTGCGGTCCACCCCGCTCCTCGAACCGCGCGTCGATGATATCGAAGTCCCTTGGAACCACCGTCTCGGCGAAGATCGCCCGGGCCTCTTTGGCCGTCTCGCGGGCGAAGTGACGAGGCGACAGGTGGGTCAGCGCGAGCATCCGCACCCCGGCGGCCTGGGCGATCTGGGCGGCGTCGACCGCGGTCGAGTGCGACGTCTCCTCCGCGCGCCCGCGCTCGTCCTCGAGGAAGGTCGCCTCGTGCACGAGCAGATCGGCGCCGATCGACGCCTCGAGCACACTACGCGCCGGGGCGGTGTCGCCGGCGATCGCGATCGTCCGGCCGGGCCGGGCCTCGCCCAGCACCTGGTTGGGCACGACGGTCGTCCCGTCCGCGAGCGTGACCGGCTCACCGCGCTGGAGCGCACCGCGCTCGGGGCCGAAGGGGACGCCGAGTGCGTCCGCCGTCTCGACGTCGAAGCGGCCGGGACGCGCGTGCTCGACCAGCGCGTAGCCGACGGACGAGACGCCGTGCTGGACGGGGAACGTCGTCAGCCGGTACCCCTCGCGGTCGAGCGTGTCGCCGGGCCGAAGCTCCACCAGGTCGTACTCGTAGGTGAGCTTCCCGAAGATTCGCCGGAGGGAAGTGAACAGCTGCTCGAGTCCGGGCGGCCCGTAGATCGTGATCGGCACCTCGCGGCCGCGCAAGGCGAACGTCTTCAGCATGCCGGGCAGACCGAGGTAGTGGTCGGCGTGGTAGTGGGTCAGGAAGACCTCGCGGAGGTCGATCAGCCCGAGCGACGAGCGGAGGAACTGCCGCTGGGTGCCCTCGGCGCAGTCGAACAGGAGGCGCTCGCCGCCGCGCCGGACGAGCAGCGCCGTCGCCGAGCGCTCCGCCGTGGGCATCGAGCCCGCGGTACCGAGGAAGACCACGTCGAGGTCCACCCTCGGAGTGTAAGGAGGTTACGGCAGCCGCAAACGCTGGCCCGGGTGCACCAGTGAGCCGGCCAGATGGTTCCGGTCCTCCAGCCGCCAGACCGCCTCGCGCGGGTCGCCGCCGTAGTGCGAAGCGGCGATCGACCACAGGGTGTCACCGGATTTCACGACGTACATCTGCTCCGGCCCGGCGCCGTCCGAGCGCCGTGCGCCCCAGGCAACCGCCAGCGTCAGCAAGGCGACGATGACCACGATCCGAGCGAACATGTGTTCGATGATAGTGGGAACACATGTTCGTGTCAAGCCTCACGGCAACATCTGAAGCAGGGCGTCGACGAGCGTTCCCGAGCCGAAGCGCACCGGGTCGTCGGCCGGCAGGCCCGTCTCCGCCTCGGCCGCCGCGATCGCCGCCTCGGCGCCGGCCTCGTCGAGGTCCCGTGTGTTCAGCGCGATCGCGGCCACCTTTGCGGGCCGCAGCGGGAGGGCAATGCGTTCGTGCAGCTCGACCAGCTCCGCGAGTGACCGCAAGGGATGGCCGGGGTAGCCCTCGATCTCGGTCGTGCCCGCGAGATGGCAGAGGACGAAGGCGTGCGGCGCCGACCCGTGGATCAGGCCGAGGGTGACGCCGGAGTACGCGGGATGGAGCAACGCGCCCTGTCCCTCGACCCAGAGGAGCTCGCCGCCGCGGTCGACCGCCTCGACGACGAGCTGCTCGGCCGCGCCTGCAACGAAGTCGGAGACGACGGCATCGACCGAGATCCCCCACCCGGCGATCGCGATGCCGGTCTGGCCCGTCGGCACGAAGACGGATTTCAGACCCCGCCGTTTCGCCTCCCGGTCGAGCTCGAGGGCGACGGTCATCTTCCCGATCGCGCAGTCGGACCCGACGGTCAGCACGATCCGCGCGTCGAGCTCGAGGTTCGCACCGATGGGAACGTTCAGGCCGGCCGGCGGCTTGCGCAGGTCGCGGAGCTCGACCCCGTGCCGCGCCGCGAGCGCGACGAGCTCCGCGTCGTCCGAGAGGTACTCGTGGAGGCCGTTCTCGACGTCGAGCCCGGCCTCGACGCACTCCGTGAGCAGCTCGCGCCACTCGGGCGGGAAGCGACCGCCTTGCGTGGCGACGCCGACGAGCGCGGTCGTCGGCTCGTACGCGAGCGCGTCGGCGACGGTGCCGACGATCGGGATCCCCTCGTAGCTCTCCCCCGCCCGACCGGAATCGAGGACCGCCACGGTCGGGTCGGCGGCGTACCTGACCACGCCGCGCATGGTCTTGCCGTAGTGAGGATCGTCCGAACGCCCCTCGGCGAGGATCAAGTAGCGCTTTACCGTGCCAGGCACTGTCAACGAACCGCCCGAAACGCTCGCTCAGAGCAGGGTCTTTACCGTGCCTGGCACCGTTAAGGCGCGGGCCGGACGCCGAGGCCCGGCTCCTCCGACGGGGTCTGGACGCCGTCGACGAGCTCGACGCCCGGCCACGGATCGTGGGCGATCAGCAGGTTCCCGTCCAAGTCGACGTGATCGCAGAGGCTCGCCATCGCCGCCCCGGCGGCGATCCCGAGCCCGGACTCGATCATGCAGCCGAGCATCACCCCGAGCCCGAGCGCGCGGGCGGCGTGCGCCATGCGCACGCCTTCGCCGATCCCGCCGGACTTGGCCAGCTTGATGTTGATGCCGTGCGCGATCTCGGCGCAGCCGGCGACGTCCGCAAGCGTGTGGCAGTCCTCGTCGACATAGATCGGGATCGCCGCCGCCTTCTTCAGTCCCGCGCCGCGCAGATCACCGGCGGGCAGCGGCTGCTCGCAGTACTCGACCCCGAGCTCGGCGAGACGGGGCAGCGTTTCGATCGCCTCGTCGAGTGACCAGTACTCGTTCACGTCCACCTGCAGCGGGACCTCGGTGACCTCGCGCACCGCATGGACGCGGTCGACGTCACGCCCGTCCCCGCCGCCGAGCTTGAGCTTCAGCCGCCGGAAGCGGCCACTCTCGTCCGCCCGCTGCGCTTTTGCGGCCATCTCGTCCGGGGTCGACAGTCCGATCGTCCAGGACGTCGGCGGCCCGTGGCGCCCGAGGCCGAGAAACCGCCAGACGGGCTCGCCCGCGAGCTTCCCGCAGAGGTCGTGCAACGCGGCGTCGACCGCGGCCCGCGCTGCGAACTGCTCGCCGGGCAGCCGCCGCATCACGTCGTCGAGCGCGAACGGGTCGTCGCCGAGCTCGCCGGCGACACCCTCCACGTAGGCGAGCGCCGACTCGGCCGACTCGCCGTAGCGAGCGATTGGGGCCGCCTCCCCGAACCCGGAGACATCGTCGTGCCGGATCTCGACCTCGACCACCTCGGCCGTGTCCTGTGACCCGCGCGCAATCGTGAACGTCTCGGCGAGCTCCAGGGTGACGATCCGAGCGCTCAGCTCCACGCCGGTACTTTGCCCGAGCGAATCCGCCCGCGCTGCGCACGGGCATGACGATTCGCTCGGGATCCGCCCCGGATATGGAGCGGCACTGAGCCGCGCGCGCCATGTCGGTCGCGGCGATGAAGCGAGAAGCAGAGGGCCGGTACACTTCGTCCTCCCGCGCCTGTAGCTCAGGGGATAGAGCGCGCGCCTCCGGAGCGCGAGGTCGCAGGTTCGATTCCTGCCAGGCGCAACGAGATCCGCGCGGCCAAGCTGATTCCCTCTGTTACGCGGGTCGGCTCAGCGGCGCGCGAGACGGCGGCCGCTCACAGTGGTCGGAGCGGTGTAGTTCATCTCGTAATGGTGGTACAGCCTCGACTCATCGGCCTGCGAAAGCTCGTCTCCGTGCAGCTCGATATTCGGTGCGGACTTGACTGCGTCGGCGGACACGGCGACCTGTAAGTAGTCGGGGCCCGCCGTCACGCCGGCGAGCGGGACGAACGTGAGGTGGCGGCCGATGAAACCCTCCTTGACCGTGCCGAACATCGGCTCATCGGTCTCGACATCGACGTAGACGTCCTGGAGCTTGCCGATCTTCTGCCCCGCGCTGTCGATCAAATCCTTGCCGTGCCAATCGGCTAGATTCGGCTGTGCCAAGCCCAATTCCCCCCTGCTCGGCCTTTGATCGACGGCCCGAGCCCTTACACCTGTTGAGGCGGCGAAATCGTAGCGCAGGCGAGCCGGATCGTCCCGCGCGCCCCGGAGTCTCGTATTAGTGCTAAAATTCACATTCGAAACGCCGAGTCAGTCGCGCTGACGGCAATTGCATCAACCGTCTAGCCCGCCAGCTTCTTCTTCCTCGATGAATCGTGTCTCAGCATTGCGCTGAGCCAGCCCGTGGAGGTCGTCACCTCCGGGGTGCTGCCCCGCTTCAGAGAGGAGTGCGTCATGACAGCTCTGGTTCGCGTCGATCCCTACCGTGAGACGACCGCCCTCAGCTCGCACCGCATCCGGTGTCCGGTAGGCGGCGCGGAGCGCCACGGCGAGGTTCGTGACCGCGCCGGCACCGAGACGCGATGATCGAAGGAGCACGCCGACACGGACACTTCGACCCACGTTGGTACACCGAGGGCCTGACGATGACCGAACAGCTGGAGCGGGAAGTCGATGGCTGCGTCGAAGTTTCTCCCGCCCGGCTCGAGTGGTACGCCTTCTTGAGTCGCTGCTTTCCCAATCGGCGGCGCCACGACCACCAGGCACTCAAGGCCTACGAGGCATACCGATCCAAGGCCGTCCCGCCACGCGCCCTGCTATTCACTGCGGTCGCCACCTCCGCCGCGAGCGGAAACGGAGGTTCGCCGTGAACTCGAGAGATCGCAGTTGGTGGAGGCCTCCACCCGAGACAGCGATCAGCCACTACGGGAAACTGGCCGAGGAAGCCCGGTTCAGGCTGGGCGAGCGGCGCTCGCCACCAGCTGATCCTCCCCGGCGGGGAGACGGACGTTGCGTGAGCTGCCGCCGAAGCCGCCCCGAGATCGCGGTCAGGAACGGCGATCCGTTCTGCTCGACTGGGTGCGCACGCAGTTGGCACGCCCAACTCGCAGACAGTTTCCGTCAATAGGCGGTTGATCCGGCGCATTCGACTCGCGGCCGCGCCGTATGAATAACTTTGCTTCGGTTCAACGCGGAAGATTCCTGGTGCACGCGCCGTCTAGTGACGTGAACAGGACTGAGAGAAGTGGCGGCTCTGCGGCCCTGAGCTTCTCGCGACAACACTTCTTCTGCAAGGGTCAGAAGGTAGGTCCCCGCATGTATCACTCGGCGAATTTCGATCAGTTCGGCGCGGGACGTGACCGACAGCTGCAGCTGTTGGCCGAGGCCGAGCACGACAGCCTGGTGAAGCTCGCTTGGCTGCCGGGTGCTAGGCGACGCGCGGTGAAGCGGCAGATCGAGAGGGAATGGGAAGTCTGGCAGACGATGTTCTGCCAGCTGATGGAGTTGATCGCTCGGAGCGGCTTCAACGTTCAGCGTCAATCGGAGCTTGGCCACTGGGTATCGCAGCAGCGCGCCGCATACAGAGCCGACGGTCTCGATGAGAAGCGTGCCGGCCTCCTCGAAACACTTCCGGGCTGGACCTGGGCGGCAAGCACCACTGGGGAAATCGCCTGACGGACGGCAGCGGTGAGAGGCCCTGGTCTGCGCGGGGTCTCTCCTCGCGCCGGCACGGGTGGGGTTTCTCGTCCTCGCGCGTGTAGTGTTCGCACAGGGAGCTGCTCCTCATCCTCGCCGAGACAACCTCTACCAGTGTTGGTGGGAAGGACGTGGCGAGGTGCAGACGCTAACCGTTCATGCGGCATCCCTCGAATCGGGGCGTGCCCTCTACAGCGCGCTCTACCGGTTCCATCCGGAGTTCGAGCCTGACGCGAACGGGAGTTGCTTCGTCTCGGTTGATCTAGGCGGCGACCGGCACGTGCTCGAGGTGCTCGCCGCGATCGAGGACTACGTGTCCGACCGTCCGCGAGGGACCGCGACGCACTCGATGAGCGTGGCACTGACAGGCCGGGGATACACCATTCACAGTAGGCCCCGTCTCGGCCGTCCGAAGAACCTTCTGAACGAGGCGGCAGTACTCCCCTTCCGCCGCGGCCACCACTGATTCGCGCTGTGTGATCATTTCTGAGGCCTGACACTCGAACGGCGGAGTGTGTATCTGTTGTCCAGGCGGGTAAGATTCGTCGGCCATGCTCCTGACCGACGACCCTCTCAGTCCCTGTGCCGAGCCTGCCCCGCATCAAGCGGCAGCGTTCGCGTGCCGCGACCGAGGCCGTCGGCCCGCGTGAGCCTCGGCTCGCCGAGCTCGCCGCTCACGGTCTGACCTGGGTCCACCTCGACCGCCCCGGCGGCGACGAGGCCGCGCAGCTCGCGGAGCGGTTCGGCTGGCATCCGCTGGACCTCGAGGACGTCCTCTCGAAGCGGCAGCGCCCGAAGATCGACGAGTACCCGGAGTACCTCTTCTCCGTTCTCCACTTCCCCGCCTACGACAAGGCGATCCAGCGGCTGAACGCGGCCGAGCTCGACGTCTTCCTCGGCCCCGACTTCCTGATCACGCTCCCGAACGTCGAGCTGCTGCCGGTGACGCGGCTGTTCGCACGCTGCCAGGAGGACGAGGACCTCCGCGCGACCCTCTTCTCGAAGGGGTCGGGCTACCTCCTCTACCACGTGCTCGACGACCTCTTCGACTACTGCTTCCCGATCCTCGACAAGATCGGGCACAAGCTCGACTCGATCGAGGACGAGATGTTCGAGGGCCGTGCCGAGGACGTCGTCCGCGACCTCTCGAACGTCAAGCAGGAGATCATCTCCTACCGGAAGATCATCAAGCCCGAGCGCTCCACCCTGCGTGTGCTGGACGGCCGGGTGCAGCGGTACCTGCCCCAGGAGCTCGACCTCTACTTCGACGACATCGTCGACGCCGCCGAACGGATCTGGGATCTGCTCGACAACTACAAGGAGGTCGTCGAGGGGCTCGAGCAGACGAACGAATCCGTGATCTCCCACCGCCAGAACAACGTCCTACGGATCCTCACCGTGTTCAGCGTCGTGCTGCTCCCGCTGACGCTGATCAGCGGGATCTTCGGCATGAACGTCCACTTCCCGGGCTTCGAAACCGCCGAGGCGTTCTGGGTGATCGTCGGCGTGATGATCGGCCTCGCCGCCGGCCTGGTCGGTTTCTTCCGTTACAAGCGCTGGCTTTAGTCAACCATGCTGTGTAGCGTCGCTGGCGGGCCGTCTCTGTCCGACGGGCGGCTGAGAGTGCGAGGCGGCGACGGGATGACCCTCAACCATGCTGGCGGATCTTGGTGCCTTGAATCCGACCTGTCTCCCGCCGCCGCTTCGCTCGACTGGCCGGTGACCTGA